>CAYRGG010000010.1:18623-96411 GCA_964423745.1 uncultured Candidatus Competibacteraceae bacterium
ATTGGCATTCCCGCCGCTAAACGGCAAAAACTATTTCTTCCTTTCTCACAGCTGGACGGTTCTACATCGCGCCGCTATGGCGGCTCGGGGCTTGGACTGAGTATCTGCAAACAGCTAGTTGAGCTTATGCACGGTGAGATTAGGGTCAAGAGCATACCGGGTAAAGGCAGTACATTCAGTGTTGAGTTGCCCTTTGGTCGCCACGGGGAAACGCAACCCAAGTGGAAACGTTATACCACGCATCTTCACGATCTTCGGGTGCTGGTGGTGGACGATAACCCAAGCGCCCAGCAGGTGCTGCGGGAGATGTTGGAATCTTTTTCTTGTCAGGTGAGCATAGTCAGCTCGGCGCAGGAGGCGTTTGTGGCCCTAGAGAGGCAATCTCTGCAAAATGTCCATGGCTACGATGTGGTCCTGCTAGACTGGAATATGCCAGGTATGAATGGTATTGAAACCGCTAAACAGATTAAAAACCAAAGTAAACTCACCAAATTACCGACCCTTATCATGGTTACGGCCTTTGGCCGTGAAGAGCTTATGCATGAAGCAGAGCAGGCTGGCATTAGCGGTTTCCTCACTAAACCGGTGAGTCCTTCACTCTTATTTGACACCATTGCCCAGACCTTGGGCGTCGAACCAGGGGGAAGTTTATGGCGCAACCCCTACCAAGGGACCGGCAAAAACCATTTCCAGCCTCTGCTGGGCAATGTGTTGGTAGTGGAAGATAATCCTATCAATCAGCAGTTGGCTCAAGAACTTCTCACGGGCTTTGGGCTTTCAGTACACATGGCCGGCAACGGCCACCAGGCTCTGCAAATGCTAGAAGCTATTCCCGTTGACTTAGTTCTTATGGATATTCAGATGCCGGATATGGATGGTTTCCAAGTAACGTCACGGATTCGCCAAGACGATCGCTTTTGTAATCTACCCATTATCGCCATGACAGCCCATACCATGGCCGATGATCGAAAAAGATGCTTGGCAGCCGGTATGAATGATCACCTTGGCAAACCCATCGATCCGGGAGCCCTGTATAAAAAACTGCGCAAATGGCTGAAATCTCCATCTCAGACTAACCGGGCAATAGCCTTGCCGAAAACTCACTTAGCGCAGACTGAACCCTCTTTACCAAAACAAGTCGCGGGCCTTGATCTGGATGAAGCCCTCAAGCGTGTCAGCGGTAACACCGGGTTATTACTAAAACTTTTAACCGAATTTTATGAACGTCATCACCATGCCCTGGAACTGCTTGAGCAATGCCTACGGCAGGCAGACCGGGACACGGCCCGCCGTGAAGTCCACACCATTCAAGGGGTAGCCGGTAATTTAGGGGCCCATGATCTCGAAGCAAGCGCCCAAGCTTTAGAGGCAGCTATTAAAACAGCAAAACCCCAGGATATTAGTCAACTATTGAATGGCTTTCGACAGAACTTTGATCCTGTATTCAATAGTTTAAAAGTGGTGGCAGAACAGTATCCCCTATCACCGAGTTTGGATCTGCAAACAGCCACTACCCCTAAACCTATGGACTTACTAGAAATTGCACCTCTGTTTGCCCAGTTGACTAAACTCCTGACGGAGGGTGACACTGATGCTTTGAGCGCATTACACCAAATTCAAGACAAATGGGCGGACCAGCGACAGTATCCGATTTTTCAGCAAATAGAATACCAGGTTCAAAACTACGATTTTGAGGGAGCGAAGAACAAGCTTGCCACTTTAACTTCTGGACTAGATATTGCGCTTAAGGAAGATACACCCCATGATTCAAACAAAGCCTAGGATTCTTATCGTTGACGATGAGAATTTCTATATTGATGTATTAGTGGATCTTTTAAAATCCGATTATAAAACAATCATTGCCAAAGACGGTCAGGAAGCCTTAAAGCGAGTTCATGGCAACCTACCCCCGGATCTTATCTTATTGGATATCCTGATGCCTGGCCTGGATGGATATCAAGTCTGTGAACATCTTAAAAGTGATTACCGAACGCGACGCATACCGATTATTTTCTTGACTGTAAAAAGTCAGGTAGACGATGAGTTGCGGGGTTTTGGATTGGGTGCGGCTGATTACATTATCAAACCCATGAGCCCGCCCATTGTCAAAGCTAGAGTTAGAACTCATCTTGCCCTTAGCCAAGCTCGGCGAGCGTTGGAGAACCAAAATACCATTCTCGAACAACGGGTACGGGGACGTACTGAAGAGTTATCCCGCACTCAGGACGCTGCCATTATGGCCATGGCCTGTTTAGCTGAGGCCCGTGACCACGCTACTGGACAACATATTCTTAGAACCCAACATTATATGGAAACATTAGCGAGACAACTGCAACACCACCCCCGCTTCTACACTTACCTCAACGAAACCACTATCGAATTGCTCTATAAATCGGCCCCACTTCACGATATGGGCAAGGTAGCCATAGCCGATCACATCCTTTTCAAAAAGGGGGAATTAACCCCAGAGGAATGGGAGGAGATGAGACAACATCCTCGCTATGGTCACGACGCTTTATTACGTGCTGAACAACATGTGGGCAGCACGCCATTTCTAAAACTGGCCCGGGAGATTGCTTATACCCACCATGAGAAATGGGACGGCACAGGCTATCCGCAAGGTCTGCAAGGAGACGCTATTCCCATTCCAGGTCGACTGATGGCTTTAGCGGATACCTATGATGGTCTGGTCAATCCACGGGTTAATAAAAACGCCCTCTCCCATACCCAGGCAGTCAGGACCATTTCCGAGGGGCGTGGCAGTCATTTCGACCCCGATGTGGTGGATGCTTTTTTAGCAGTGGCCAGTCATTTTGAAAGCATTGCTGCGCGGTTTAGGGATTCCTAAGCAGTGCGCTAGAGGTGCGCTAGAGATAATGCAGATGCCGGTAAGAATCCGCTGGATAAGTGCCGAGAAATGCTACTTCCTCGGCAAAGAATTGCAACTCTTCTAAGGCCAACTGCACAGGGCGTTGCTGGGGATGTCCCTCGATATCGGCAAAAAATTGCGCCGCTGTAAATTTGCCATCGACAATATAGCTCTCCAATTTAGTCATATTGACGCCATTAGTGGCAAATCCACCCAGCGCCTTATACAAGGCAGCGGGAATATTCCGCACCCGAAAGATAAAACTGGTGATGGTTAAGGCATCGGTCACCGGCAAATCTAGCGGGGCCTGGGCCATGATTAAAAACCGGGTGGTGTTATGTTGGGCGTCTTCAATATTCGACAGCAAAATATCAAGACCATAAATTTCTGCGGCTAACCCTGAGGCGATAACACACTCCCACGGCTTACCGTGGCTGGCAAGTTCTTGGGCAGCGCCTGCGGTATCGGTATGCACCAGAGGTTGCAAACCGAGTCGTTTAATACAACGACGGCATTGAGATAAAGCATGAACATGACTGCGCACCACCTTTAGTTCTTCCAGCGCAACCCCCGGCAACGCCAGCAGTTGGTGGTTGACCTGCTGGAAATGCTCAGCAACGATGTATAAGCCATTGCGGGGCAACAGGTGATGAATATCGGCGACCCGGCCAGCCACGGAATTCTCCACGGGAATCATGGCAAACTGGGCCCGGTTCTCTTTCACCGCGGCAAAGGTATCGTCGAAAGACACGCAAGGCGCCGTGGCTAAGTTGGGATAGACACGACGACAGGCTAGATCCGAGTAAGCGCCTGGCGAACCTTGAAAGGCAATGAGCTGGGCTGACTTCACTAGCCTGTATTAATGCTCAACAAAGCGGGCTTCAATACGGGCGTTCTCCAGGAGGAAAGTTTTTACCTGTTTAGCCACATCCAGGGCACCCAGATGAGCGATAACCGCAAAGGGTTTGTCTTGGGACTCATCTTCCAACCGGGGGCCTTGATAATGCTCCCAAAAAAATCCTTTACTATCCACTGCCGACGGGGTTGTTAAGGTACCATTATGAACTAGCAAAATCCCGCCAAAGGCATCCCGGGCAAAACCGCTGCTACCCTTTTCCGGATGAAAATCCAGCCTACACGCCATGGTTTGGATTTCCCAAGCCTGGGGCATATTTTCTGATAAACCGAAGGCATTAGATTGCCAAGGATCCCGCAAATACATCCAAAACCCGTGTTTGTTTATCCAGGCGGCGTCCACATAATTTCTATCAGTAGCCTCGCTGCGCAAGGACTGCAAGCGAAAATGGTATTTTTCGTAACTATCGTAACGAAGCCGGGTTCTTAGTAAGGCGTGACACAGTTCAATATTGACTGTTTTCTTAAGGATTCTCATTTTCATTTTATGATGCCCCTATTTTTCACAACCTAGCCATCTTAAAAATTATTGGCATTCTTTTTAAGAAAATAGCTCAAATAGATTTCTCTTGATAGAGTTTATTACGGTTGCGAAAAACGCATTTTGCCAACAATTACTTAATGATAAATTTAACACGCTAACTGGTCATAAGTACTACCAACTACACCTCCGCAGGTGGTGGCGCCAATACTTCCCGGTTACCGTTGGATTGCGGGGGACTAACGATACCGGCGGCTTCCATTTCCTCAATCATACGGGCGGCGCGATTGTAACCGATTTTTAAGCGGCGTTGCACGGAGGAGATGGAGGCGCGGCGGGATTCCGTGACAATACGCACCGCCTGGTCATAAAAAGGATCGCTCTCATCCCCTCCTGCGCCTTCATTACCACTCGAAAAACCTGCTAGCGGTTCGCTCGGTTCTTCCAAAACCTCTTCCACATAGTCAGGCTCACCCACCTGACGGAGATGATCAACTACATTTTGTACCTCATGGTCATCTACAAAGGCACCATGCACCCGTTTTGGCAAGCCTGTGCCCGGCGGTAAGTAGAGCATATCCCCATAACCTAGCAATTGTTCAGCGCCCATCTGGTCAAGAATGGTGCGGGAATCCACCTTTGACGACACCTGAAAAGCGATTCTGGTGGGAATATTGGCCTTGATGAGTCCCGTGATAACATCCACAGACGGCCGCTGGGTTGCCAGAATAAGGTGAATACCGGCAGCCCGGGCTTTTTGCGCAAGCCGGGCAATCAACTCCTCGACTTTTTTACCCACAATCATCATCATATCGGCCAATTCGTCGATAACGACGACGATGAAGGGTAACGGTTCTAAGGTAGGCGCAGGGGCCGTGGGATCAAACTGATTTTCCGGTTTATACAGGGGATCGGCAATGGGCGCACCTGCAGCTATGGCTTCAGTGACCTTGCGGTTGAATCCGGTAATATTGCGTACCTTTAAGGCCGCCATCAAGTGATAACGCCGTTCCATCTCCGCGACACACCAGCGCAGTGCGTTGGCGGCTTCCCCCATATCGGTCACCACCGGCGCCAACAGATGGGGAATATCTTCATAGATGGATAACTCCAGCATTTTGGGATCCACTAAGATAAGACGTACTTCTTTGGGGGTAGCTTTATACAACAAGCTTAACAGCATGGCGTTGATGGCCACCGATTTGCCCGAACCTGTGGTGCCCGCCACTAAAAGATGAGGCATTTTGCCAAGATTAGCAAACACAGGATGACCGCCAATGTCTTTGCCCAACGCCAAGGTCATGGGTGAGGTGGACTTGTCGTAGACGGGTGATTGGAGAATTTCTCGTAAATAAACGATTTCACGGTTTTCATTTGGAATCTCAAGACCCACCACGGATTTTCCCGGCACCACTTCCACCACCCGCACACTCAGTACCGATAACCCCCGCGCCAGATCTTTCGCCAGGTTGCTAATTTGGCTTACTTTTGTACCCGGCGCGAGATCTAACTCAAAACAGGTAATTACGGGGCCTGGTTGCACCGCCGCCACCCGCACACCGATACCAAAATCCCGCAATAGCATTTCCACTTGCTGGGACATACTCTCCAGTTGAGATTTACTATAGCCGCCCTGATCTACAACGGGTTGACTCAATAGACTCAATGGCGGAACTGGTTCAACGTTTTTTTGCATAGAGGCTACCTTTTTGACGGGTGGAAGCGTGTCTTCTCCTGGTTGGGTGAGGGGTGCTTTCTGAGAGACCGCGCCAGCGGCAGACGAACCGCCAACGGGACGAATTACCGTAGGCTCCTGGACTGACGACCCATGGGCAGCGGGTAATTTGACCATGGGCTCTATACGCGACCGTTGCGATGAGTGAGCCGTAAAGGCCGCTTCATGGTCATGCTTGGCCTCTGCCTGCCAGTCTAGATCAACCCTACGTCCGGTTCCACGACGTCTAGAACCCCCTTTTTCAGATTCAATGGGTGATTTAATGGGTGGTTCAGAGGTAAGCCAAGTGCGCACCCAATCCAGCAATCTATGCAAGCCGTTTATCAAATCGATGATTAACTTACCAATAAACTCTAGCAACTCTAGCCAAGCCCGGCCCATGGCGAGGGTGAGGGCCAAGCAAAACAAAATCCCCATGAACAGATTGGCAAATAGAAAACTATAACCGCCTAAAGCACTGAAGGTACCGATTAAACCAGGCCCGATGATGTCGCCGATAACGCCACCCGCGGAACCGTAGCCTGGCACGTTACGCCAATGCAAGGCGGCCAAGCCACAGCCGCTTCCCATGGCTACAACGAAACCTAACAGGCGAAAAAAAACAATCTCTGCATCCAGATTCAATAGTTCACCGCATTTGAATGACCGCCAACCGAAGAGCGCTAAAGCAATGGGAAATCCATAAGCGAGATAACCGCAAAAGTAAAAGGCGATGTCAGCGAACCAAGCGCCCGCCTGACCAGCACGATTTTGCACCTGCTCTAATCCGGTACGGGTCCAGCCGCCATCATCGGGGTTGAAGGTAAACAAGGCTATTGACAAGTACAGCGCAATTCCCACACACACAAAAAACCCTAGCTCCCAGAGAGTTCGCCTGAGATAGGGTAAATAAACATTATTTTTATTTGCTTTGAAGCGAGTCGCCTGAGCCAATAGTCTTATCCTTAAACTGAAAGGAAAAATATGCCGATTATACTGCGCAAACCTTCTAAAAAAGGTAAACTTAATCTTTTAGTTATACTAACTAACTTAATAACAGAATCACCCTATCACAATCACTGCATTTATTTTCCCATGCGCACCGAGTGCTTGGAATCCCTAATTGATGTCCCAAGTGAGCAATGGAACAGCCTTGTAGAGGACCATAATCCCTTTTTGAGCCATGAGTTTCTCGTTGCCTTGGAGCGTCATCACTGCGTGGGGCCTCGCACGGGCTGGTATCCGAAACATAGTATTTGTCGCGATGAGGGTGGCAACCTGGTAGGTGCTTCACCCCTTTACTTAAAAGACAATTCCTATGGCGAATTTGTGTTCGATTGGTCCTGGGCTAACGCTTATCAACGCTATGGTAGAAACTATTATCCAAAGTTGGTTAGTGCAATACCCTTCACGCCCGCCACCGGCCAGCGTTTACTGGTTAACCCTCATGTGGAACCGCAACAAACCACTGATAATCTTATTCAACAGGCCCTAGAAACGGTTAATAAGCATGCTGGCTCATCGGCCCATTGGTTATTCAGCGCCAAGGCAGATATGCAAGCCCTGCAAAGACAGGGATTTTTGACCCGATTAGGCTATCAATTTCATTGGCATAATCAAGGCTACCGAGATTTTAGTGATTTTCTCGATGCCCTTTCCGCAAAAAAACGCAAAAATATAAAAAGAGAACGTCGCCGTGTACAAGAAAGTAATATATCACTGCAGCTGATACCCGGTCATGACGTCAGCGATGCCCAATGGCATCATTTCTATACCTTTTATTGCGATACCTTTGAGCGTCTGGGGGGGTTTCCTACCCTTACACTGCCCTTTTTCCAAGAAATCGCCACCACCATGGGCGAACGCATTTTACTGGTATTGGCTTATGACGGCTCTCAACCGGTGGCGGGGGCCATCAGTTTTCGTAGCGATCACACCTTATTTGGTCGTCATTGGGGTTGTCGCGCCCAATACGATAGCCTGCATTTTGAAGCCTGCTACTATCAAGGTATAGAATATTGCATTCAGCATAACTTACAGCGTTTTGAACCCGGCGCTCAGGGTGAACATAAGATTTATCGCGGATTTCTTCCAACCCTTACTCAATCAGCCCATTGGATAGCCCAGGCGGATTTTCGCGCCGTTATCGCCGAGTTTTTGCAACGCGAAACAGCCGCTGTGCAGCATTATGTAGAGCAACTTCATCAGCACTCTCCCTACCGTTTGGAGGGATCATGACCCGTCTTCCCTGGCTTGATCCCTATAACGAGGAACAACCATTTCCTAATCCAGAACGGGCGTTGACGGAACCCGATGGTCTGCTGGCCGTGGGGGGCAGCCTGTCACCTGCGCGTCTGCTCCGGGCTTATCGGCAAGGTATTTTCCCTTGGTATTCCGACGGTCAGCCCATCCTTTGGTGGTCGCCAGATCCACGCACGGTATTATTTCCTAAGCACATTAAAATTTCTCGCAGCTTACGAAAAACCTTAAAAAAGGGTTTGTTTTCGGTGACTATGGATAAAAATTTTGCAGACGTCGTGGAAAGCTGCAGCGAACCACGGCAGGGCCAAGTAGGCACATGGATAACCACCGATATCCAGGCTGCCTATACGCAACTACATAGATTAGGCTATGCCCACTCAGTGGAAGTCTGGCATAAAGATTATCTGGTTGGAGGTTTGTACGGTATTGCCATTGGACGGGTTTTTTATGGCGAATCCATGTTTAGCAGGATGAATGATGCTTCTAAGGTGGCCCTGGTTCATCTATGCAGGTACTTGGAACGCTGCCAGTTTGCACTTATCGATTGTCAAATGCACACGTCTCATTTGATCAGCTTAGGGGCTAAAAATATACCCCGACGAAATTTTCTTACCCTATTGCGATGTTATTGTAATTTACCTGATATGCCAGGCCCTTGGCTCAGGGTTCAATCTCCATTTGAGGAACAGCCATGAAAGCCTATCAAAATGGGCTTAACGCGCTGCAATTATTCCTTACCAGTGAGTACAGTTGTAGTTATTTACCAGCGCGGCTAGCGCGCAACCTGGTTGCCGATCCTTTAGCCATCGATAACCGTATTTATACCCAGCTTGCGGAATTAGGTTTTCGCCGTAGCGGCGGTCATGTTTATCGCCCTCGCTGCCATGGCTGTCAAGCTTGTTTGTCGCTGCGTATTCCGGTGAATTGTTTCCGCCCCAACCGCTCCCAGCGACGGACTTGGAAAAAGAATCAAACACTCCAATCTCATTGGTTACCAGTTCGCTTTGAGGCAGATCATTACCACCTGTTTGAACGCTATGTCAAATGGCGCCATCGCGACGGTGGCATGGACGATACCAGCGCGGAAAGCTATCTGTCTTTTGTTCAGGCGCCCTGGAGTCAAACCTTTCTTTGCGAACTCCGCTTAGAATCCAGGTTACTCGCTGTTGCCGTTACAGACCGCTTGGACAACGGTTTGTCCGCGGTTTATACCTTTTTCGATCCCGACGAGTTACCACGAGGACTTGGCACCTATGCCATCCTTTGGCAAATCACAGAGGCCAAACGGTTAGGGTTAAGTTGGCTATATTTGGGGTACTGGCTAGAAAACTGCGCTAAGATGAGTTACAAAAATAATTTTTTCCCCCATGAACTGTTCATAGATGGGCGTTGGGTGGTGCAGGTTAGTAACGACCATGTTGCTTGATGATATAATTAGTCAGCTCCACATATTGGATGTTCATGCGGCGTAAAATGCCATGCACTGTGCGCACAATGGCCCGCATGGTTTTATAGACGAGATCTGGATCTTGCGGAATGAGGGATTCAAATGTCTTGCGCTCTATACCGAAGACTTCGCATTCACCGCTGGCACGCAATGCAGCACTGTGTTCTAATCCATCGATAAAACCCAGTTCACCCGCCATATCCCCTTCCTTTAGAATATGCAGGATAACCGCATCACCGCCACCGGTGGACCGTAATACCTCTAATTTACCTCTCACCAAAACATACAGGGTGTTGTCCTTGTGACCTTCATACAATAGAAATTCCCCATCAGTGAGGCGACGGACGGTAATAATTTTACCTAACAGGTCACATTGTTCAGAGGATAGTTCATCACCCAATCGGGAATTTTGGACAAGCTTACGGGCGAGTTCTGCAACGTAAGAAGTGTTTTCGTTCATTGGCGGTCTGTCCTATCGGTCAGTATGTAACAATACACGCCTCGGAAAGTGATCTCGTTTAGCTTTTGGAAAGACTTGCTAATGAGACGTTACTCTAGGGAGGTCCGTTCCTCCCCCTTGAAAAGGGGGAGACGATGAGCTCGGCATCCCTTAACACACGGTTGGTCCTAAGACTAGTTGCTCATTTTGCGGGTAACTTACCAAGTCGTGTTTTTATCTTATCACATTGCAAAACACTGGGACTCAAAGCACATCGGTTTCCAGGTTGTCTTTATCTGGGTGGCGAATATCTTTGCCTTTAACCAAATAAATAACATATTCGGCGATGTTTTTCGCATGATCCCCGATGCGCTCTAAACTCTTGAGCATAAAGATCACGTTGATGGCATGCCCCACGGTGCGGGAGTCTTCCATCATATAGGTGGCGAGCCGCCGTAACCCAGACTGAAACTCTTGATCTAATTCTTGATCCCCCTTAGCAATCCCCATAGCCTGCTCCACCTCTAAACGGGCCATGGCATCCAATGCATCGTGGAGCATCTTCGAGGCTAACCGCGCCATGGTGACGACATCGCGAAATAAGCGGTTATTAGGTGGACTGGCGTCGCTGTCATAAATATGCACCACCATGCGGGCAATCCGTTCCGCCTCGTCACCGATGCGCTCCAAATCCGTCACTGTTTTCGATAAAGCGATGACAAAACGTAAGTCCCGCGCCAAGGGTTGACGCATGGCAATGAGGGTTGCGATCTCTTCGTCGGTCTTGACCTCTAACCCATTGACCAACTGATCCCGGGCGATGATCTCACGCGCACTGGTGATATCTTCATCTTCTAAGGCGGCGATGGATCTGCGGATTTGATCCTCCACCAAGCCACCCATTTCCAATACCAGGCCACGCAGATGAGCGAGTTGCTGGTCGTAACTTTTGACGGTGTGTGGGTCGTTGGTGATTGACATGAATACGCATCCCCGTTAACCAAAGCGGCCGGTAATATAATCCTCCGTCAATTTATGCTGAGGATTCGTGAAAATTTGTTCTGTCTCCCCCACCTCTATCAGATCACCCAAATGGAAATAGGCAGTACGCTGGGAAACCCTAGCAGCCTGTTGCATGGAGTGCGTGACGATGACCATGGTGTAGTTTTCCCGCAGCTCATCCATCAGTTCTTCAATCTTAGCGGTTGCAATAGGGTCTAAGGCCGAGCAGGGTTCATCCATCAAGATCACTTCGGGACTGACTGAAATAGCGCGAGCGATACAGAGACGTTGTTGTTGACCACCCGATAAACCGGTTCCCGGCTCATCCAAACGATCCTTGACCTCCTCTAACAAACCAGCCCGTTCCAGACATCCATGAACCAGTTCATCCAGCTCGGTTTTACCTTGCACAAGCCCATGGATACGAGGGCCATAAGCCACGTTGTCATAAATGGATTTGGGAAAGGGATTGGGCTTCTGAAATACCATACCGACCCGCGCCCGTAACTGCACCACATCCAGATTTTTATCATAGACATCTTCGTTGTCTAAGGTAATGGTCCCCGTCACACGACAACCATCCACCGTATCATTCATGCGGTTTAGACAACGTAAAAAGGTGGACTTACCACAACCAGACGGGCCAATTAATGAAATGACCTGATTTGTGCCAATATCCAGACTGACGTTGCTGATGGCTTGTTTTTCTCCATAAAAAACATCGACCTGCCGACATACCATCTTCGGATTGTATATTTCGATCTCGCCGACGGTACGGCGATCATTGTAGTCAGTGACCCGCGGACTGGTTTTTACTGGAGCCTCCGCGTGAGCTTTAGCGGCTGGCATGCCATTGTTCGCCGAGACGTTATGGTCGTCTAGGGTGACCGAGGTGGTATTCATCACGGATTTGCCTCGTTAAGTTCTGTCAATCTGTTAGTCATTAAAAAAATATACATAATAGTCCGTGTTTACTACCAGCGCCGTTCAAATCGCCTACGCAAAATCACAGCCAACGCGTTCATGGTGATCAAAAATCCCAGTAACACCATAATAGCCGCGGAAGTGCGCTCCACAAAGGCGCGCTCCGGCAGATCGGCCCACAAGAAAATCTGCACCGGCAAGACGGTGGCGGGCTCCAGGGGACCGTTGGGCACATCCACGATAAACGCCACCATACCAATCATCAACAGCGGCGCGGTTTCTCCCAAAGCTTGCGCCATACCGATGATGGTGCCGGTTAACATACCCGGCATAGCCAACGGCAATACATGATGCGTCACCATCTGTAGCCGTGAAGCACCCATCCCCAGCGCTGCTTCGCGTATAGAGGGCGGCACAGATTTTAACGCGGCACGACTAGCGATGATGATGGTAGGTAGCGTCATCAACGTGAGCACTAGACCACCCACCAGGGGAACCGAACGGGGTAAGCCAAAAAAATTGATAAAAACCGCCAAGCCTAACAAGCCAAACACGATGGAGGGCACCGCCGCGAGATTATTGATATTCACTTCGATAATATCGGTCCAGCGATTTTTGGGGGCAAACTCCTCCAAGTAAACTGCGGCGGCTATCCCGACAGGAAAGGACAACGTCAAGGTAACAATCAAGGTGAACAGTGAGCCCATGAGTGCGCCACGGATACCCGCCACCTCGGGATTACGTGAATCCCCTTGGGTAAAAAACCAGGTGTTAAACTGTCTTTCGATCTTACCGGCTTCCTGAAGCCTTTCCAACCAGGCGATTTGATTATCCTTGAGGGGACGAAAAGCTTCAGGCAGTTCACGATTGATATTCCCTTTAAAAAAACTGTCGGTGAGATCGTCGGCTAACAACTGAACCGGTTGTGTTGTACCGATGAGATCAGGATTCTCTAATACCCTATCGCGCAATTGCAGATTGGCTTCACTGCTGATCAAACTGTACAGTTGGCGTTGTTCACGGCGTCTTTCCACATCGGGAAACAACTCCCGCAATTGCTGCCGCCATAGGGCCGCGTAGTTGGCTCTCCCTAAGGCCCTAGGATCTCGTTCACCGGTGGGATCAAGGGTTTCTGCATCAAAGGTAATGTCGAGGCGCACGGTGGTTTTGGTAAATGCCGGATAACCTTTGCTGATAATATCAATGAACAATAATGAGACAAAGGATAATCCCAGAACGATAGCGATTAAGCCATACCATTTAAAACGGGTTTCCGCCGCATGACGACGGCGAATACTCTGTTGAATAATCTCTTTGGCGTTTTTCCGTAAAATCGGCGTCTTACTCATATTGTTCTCGGTATTTCTTGACCACATGAAGCGCAATGACATTTAACACTAAAGTGACCACAAATAATACAAGTCCCAAGGCAAAGGCAGCCAGTGTCTTAGCGCTTTCGAATTCCTGATCTCCCGTCAGCAGTGTGACGATTTGTACTGTAACGGTGGTCACAGCCTGCAATGGATTAGCGGTTAAATTAGCCGCCAGACCTGCCGCCATCACCACAATCATGGTTTCGCCAATGGCACGGGAGACCGCCAATAAAATGCCACCGACAATACCGGGCAAAGCCGCTGGCAGCAATACTTGCTTAATGGTTTCAGAATGGGTAGCGCCCAAGGCATAGGAACCATCTCGCATGGACTGAGGCACCGCGTTGATTACGTCATCGGATAGGGAAGATACAAAGGGAATAATCATGATACCCATCACTAACCCGGCCGCCAAGGCGCTCTCTGACGCTACTCTCAAACCCAACGACATGCCCACATCTCGAACCAACGGCGCTACGGTGAGGGCGGCAAAAAAACCATACACCACCGTGGGTACTCCAGCCAGGATTTCCAATAACGGCTTGGCCACCGAACGAAATCTGGGATGAGCATATTCTGACAAATAAAGCGCTGACATAAGCCCAATGGGTACCGCCACCACCATGGCGATAAACGATATAAGTAAGGTTCCAGTGAATAACGGTATCGCCCCAAACGCGCCACTGGCGCCCGCTTGATCCGCACGGATGGCAATCTGCGGGCTCCATTGGGTACCGAACAAAAATTCCTGGATGGGCACCTTATTAAAAAAGCGCATGGATTCAAACAACACCGACAATACAATACCCAGGGTGGTAAAGATCGCAATGGTGGAGCTGATAATGAGAAATATTGTGATGGCCTGCTCTACCCGGTTACGAGCTCGCAGTTTGGGGGCGATGGCATTGCGCGCATAAATGGCGCCACCCATGGCTACGGTTATGGCAACCACCCAAAGCGCTGCATTACCGATGGCGAGGAGCTCGCGGTAATGATCGGCGGCCGCTTGAATAGTTTCAGTGGGGGTGCCCGCAAAAATATTACCTTGGGCGAGATTTTTTATGCTGTTGACCACTAAATTCAGGCGGGCATCGGGTAATGCTTGCAGCTCTTCAGGCAAACCTGCAATCACCAAACGGGTAATAATAAAGGGCTCAAAGGCAATCCACAGGGCAAATATAATAAACGCGGGTATGGCGCACCAGAACGCCGTAAAAAAGCCGTAATAGTTGGGTAGTGAATGGAGGTTGCGGGTATGGCCGTTAGCTACTTTTAAGGATCGGGAGCGGCCAAGATAGTAACTGATACTGGAAAGTACCAGTAAGGTTATCACTAGGTAAACGAACATGAATTAAATAGCTCTCACTTTTAAAGACTCTTATTCAGCGACCCAGAAAAAAGCGGCGCCCGGTATAAAACCGGCCGCCGATCTGCCATTGCTGATTTCTCTAAAAGAGAATCACTTCATGGAAAGTTCCATATCTTTCATACTCTCTGCATCCGCCTGCACTTGTTCACGTTCCTCGTCGGGAAGGGGAATAAGCCCTTTATCACCCAGATAACCATCGGGACCCACCGCGTTTTCTGAGGTAAACTCCGCCACGTATTCTTTGATACCAGGGATCACACCCACATGGGCTTTTTTCACATAGAAATATAAGGGTCGGGACACGGGATAATCCCCTTCGGCAATATTATCAAAGGTGGGCTCTACGCCACCGATGTGGGAACCCTGTACTTTGTCCATATTTTCTTCTAAAAAGCTATAGCCGAAAATACCTAACGCATCGGGATTTGCTTGCAATTTTTGCACGATAAGGTTGTCGTTTTCCCCGGCATCGATATACCCGCCATCTTCACGCATATTCATACAAGCCGCCTTATAAGCGTCTTCGTCGCTGTCTTCCATAGCGGCGATAAACTCAAACTCCTGACAACCCGGCTCCATGACTAACTCCACAAAGGCGTCCCGGGTCCCAGAGGTGGGTGGCGGACCGAGTACCTCAATGTCAGAATCTGGAAGTTCTGAATTAATATCAGACCATTTTTCATAAGGGTTTGGTACCAGTTCCTCGCTACCGTCGGGATTAGGGACCTCTTTTGCCAGGGCAAGATAAAGCTCTTTCAGGGTGAGGTTATAATGATCCGCCTGGTTAGAATTGGCGACAGCGATACCGTCAAAACCTATTTTGACCTCTGCAATCTCCTCGACGCCGTTCTGTTCGCACATCTCCACTTCAGACTCTTTAATACGACGGGATGCATTGGTGATGTCTGGATGCTCGACACCAACGCCGGCACAGAATAGCTTGATGCCACCGCCTGAACCTGTGGATTCGATGGTAGGCGTTTTATAATCGGTGGTTTTACCAAATTGTTCAGCCACTACGGTGGCAAAGGGATAGACCGTCGAAGAACCTACAATGCTGATATAATCTCTAGCCGACTGCCCAAAAGCAGTGCTTGTTACAGCAGCAGAAGCCAAAAGGGCGATGGAATAATATTTTTTATACACGCGCAACCTCCGCATGAGAAGGGGATGGTAGTAAAAAAGATGTCGCTTTTAGTTTCATTGGATGCAAAGCGCCCTACACTGTAACCAACAAATGCTACAGTTTTATGACAAAGAGCAATTTCTGACGTTGAAGACTAGGAAGTGCGGCTCTCTCTCTAAGCCGCTTCATCGAGATAATGCACCAAAGCGGCCCGTAATTCTGCGTAGCGGCGTTCATCTTGCAACGGTTGGTTATTACGATCGGTAATAAAGAAAACATCCTCTGCTCGAGCCCCAATGGTGGCAACCTTGGCGTTTTGCAGATGCACCTCACAGTCCATAAAAGCCTGTCCAATGCGAGACAGCAACCCGGGTCGGTCAGCCGTAATCAGTTCAATCACAGTACGACCATTGCCCGTGTCTTCACTGAAAATCACTTGGGTTGGGGTAGGAAAATGTTTAAGGACCCGGGCTAGACGGCGACTTGAGCGGTTAAAGTTAAAGGTTGGCATACCCAGCTGCTGGCGCAGCGTGGTTACAATCTCCTTTATGCGAAACGGCTCTTGAATAGATTCTCCAGAGCTTTCCACCACCGTATAACTGTCCAAGGTCATACCGTTACTGGTGATGATACGCGCATCTAGCACCGTCAATCCTAACCGATCCAGCGTCGTCACCATCTTGGCGAAGATAGCCTCACTGTCATAGGTATATACAAACACTTCCGTACCACCTCGATTAGGGTTTTCACGGGCCAAAATGAGTGGCAAACGGTGACCTGTCTTAAAAATTGCCCGGGTGTGCCAAACGATTTCGTCCGGCGCGTAGCGTAAAAAATAGTCATCACCAAATCCCTGCCACATCCCCTTGACCCTTTTTTTATCAATCCCCTGTCGAGACAGTTGTACCAGGGCTTGTTGTTGGATTTCGTGAATGCGCTCTTCTTTATCGATGGGTCTAATTAAACCGCGCCGCAAGGCGCGCCGGGTGGCTTGATAAAGCTCCCAAAGCAGGGAAGCGCGCCAGCTATTCCAAAGTTTAGGATTGGTAGCCCGGATATCGGCGACAGTCAACAAATACAAATAATCCAAATGAAGTTCGTCCCCTACCAAACGGGCAAACTCATTGATGACTTGGGGATCATCGATGTCCTTCTTTTGAGCGGTCAACGACATGGCCAAATGATTACTAACTAACCAGATGACGATACCTGTGTCCACGCGGCTCAAGCCATGACGACGACAAAAATTGCGGGCGTCTTTAGCGCCTAACTCAGAGTGGTCTCCACCGCGTCCCTTAGCAATGTCGTGATACAGGGCAGCCACGTATAACAGCAGCGGTTTAGGTAAGCGTCGCATCAGAGCGCTACACAGGGGAAATTCTTCGGCATAGCGAGCCAAACAAAAACGGCGCAAATTACGCACCAAAAATAAAATGTGCTGATCCACCGTATAAGTGTGGAATAAATCATACTGCATGCGACCTACAATGGCGCCAAACTCTGGCAAGTAAGCAGCCAGCACACCAAACTGATTCATACGCCGTAACTGCTGAGTAACGCCGCGGTATTGCCGAAGAATTTTCATAAACAATTGTTGGGCGCGGATATCGCGTCGAAAGCGATCATCGATAAGGTGTAAATGGGTACATATCAGGCGGATAGTTGAAGCGCGGATGCCGTGGAGATCGCTATGCTTTTGCAACAGCAAAAAAGCTTCCAATAAAGCAAAGGGGTAACGCTCAAACACATCGGATCGAGTGACTTCCAAAAAACCTCGGCGTACTTGAAAACGCCGGTTGATAGGCACCGGTTCGCCGGAACCATCTGCTAATAGGATCACTTCCTTAAACAATTGCAGAAGCATCTCATTTAAGCGACCTAAGGCCATAATGGTGCGATAATAACGCTGCATAAATTGTTCGACGGCAAGATTGTGATCCTTATCCCGGTAACCAAACTGATTTGCCAGCTGGCGCTGATAATCGAACAACAGTCGGTCTTCCCGGCGCCCCGTCAAGGTATGCAGGGCAAATCTAACTTGCCATAAATAGTCCCGACAGGCCATGAGCTCTTGATGTTCGTTGTCGGTGAGAAAGCCCTTTGTCACAAGATCACGAAAGTTAGTGGCGCCAAAATGGCGTTTAGCCACCCACCCGATCATTTGTAGATCCCGCAAACCCCCTGGTCCTTCCTTGACGTCGGGTTCGAGATTGTAAGCCGTGTCATGGTATTTATGGTAACGTTGCTGTTGCTCTTGGTATTTAGCTTCAAAAAACCGCCGGGTAGGCCATATCTGATCTGGACCGGTAAGTTCCCGCATAGCTATAAACAGGTCATGGTGCCCAACCAGCAAACGGGCTTCCATAAGACTGGTGGCCACGGTGATGTCAGCTGATGCTTGCCGTACACATTCGTCCAAGCTGCGTACACTGTGTCCCACCTCAAGCCCCATATCCCACAAAAAGATCAGAAAACCTTCCAGATTCTCTCGATACTGGCTGATATCGTCATTATGTAATAACACCATAATATCAATATCCGAACCCGGATGTAACTCACCGCGTCCGTAACCACCCACCGCGACCAAAGCGAGATTTTTATCCAGCGTGGGGAAAAAGCGCCGCCACACCCAGCGCAGCAAATGATCGATCCAATCCGCACGGCTTTTAACCAGCGCGTTGGCTGGAACACCTTCGTAGAACTGCCCACGCAGCTGCTCATCGATTTGCCGTAGGGCAGCGCGAAAGGCTTTAATGGGATTTTCACTCAGAGCCAACGTTGACTCCATAGCGTCTTTATCTAATAAGGAAGCCTCTGTCGCTGTTGACACTGTGGATGAGGCAGTCGAGGTAGGAAAAAACATCTGCATTTTAAGGCAACTACATGTGTCAGGAATTAAAAAAAGACGCTATAGCGGATCATCCGGCTGACGGGTAAGCACTTCGACACCACTTTCTGTGACCAGTACTGTGTGTTCCCATTGCGCCGAAAGACTATGGTCTTTAGTGACCACTGTCCAACCATCGGGAAGCAACTTAGTATAGCGTTTGCCCACATTGACCATAGGTTCAATGGTAAAGGTCATACCTTCCACTAATTGTATACCTTCATTGGGTTTTCCATAATGCAAAACTTGCGGTTCTTCGTGGAATTGTCGGCCAATGCCGTGACCACAATACTCACGCACAATCGAACAGCCGTTGGCTTCGGCATGGCGTTGAATGGTATAGCCAATATCGCCAAGATGGCGACCCGGTCTCACCATTTCAATACCCGTGCAAAGACATTCATAAGCGACTCGAGAGACCCGCTGGGCGATAATCGAAGGTTCTCCCACATGGAACATCTTACTGGTGTCGCCATGATAACCTTCTTTGATGACCGTTACATCGATGTTCAGTATATCACCGCGTTTAAGACGCCGCTTACCAGGAATACCGTGACACACCACATGATTAATGGACGTACAGATAGATTTTGGAAAGCCACGATAATTTAAAGGCGCAGGAATGGCATTTTGTTCCTTGACGATATAATTGTGACAAATCTCATCCAGCTCCTCAGTGGAGACACCCTCGCGCACATGGGGACGAATCATATGGAGCACATCAGCGGCTAGACGACCTGCGATACGCATTTTTTCAATATCTTCCGGCGACTTGATAGATATACTCACGTTTTACTCACCCTGCACCGTTAATTTTTACGCAATAATTGAACTGCTTTTCGGATTGGGAGTTCATTTGCAATCAAGAAGTTCATTTGTGATCGATAAATGATTCATGGTATAAATCACACGCTTTATAAGCAATGATTATTCAACTTTAAAATTCTCACATACGTCGTCACATACTGTGGGGTGCCCTCTCTATGTTGAGTGGGTTACTGTATGGGACGTATGGAGGTTTAACCCTTACGTTTGAGGAGATCTATCCCAATGGCGAATGTTTCAATGCGCCAGATGTTAGAAGCGGGCGTGCATTTTGGACACCAGACTCGATATTGGAATCCAAAAATGGCGCCTTATATATTTGGCTCTCGCAGTAAAATACACATTGTCAATTTAGAACGCACCTTACCTCTTTACATTGATGCCACTAATTTTATCGGACGTTTGGCTTCCAAGGGCGGAAAAATTCTCTTTGTGGGCACCAAACGGTCTGCCCGTGAAGCCACGGCAAACGCCGCTATTCGCTGTGGTATGCCGTATGTAAACTATCGCTGGCTGGGGGGCATGCTGACGAATTTTAAAACCGTGCGTCAGTCCATCAAACGCCTTAAGAACCTTGAAGCCATGGATCAAGATGGAAGTTTTGATAAACTCGCTAAAAAAGAAGTGATCATGCTTAAGCGAGAAATGGATAAACTAGAGCGAAGTCTAGGCGGCATCAAAGACATGACCAGTCTTCCAGACGCACTATTTGTGATCGACGTGGGACACGAAAAAATCGCTGTGCGGGAGGCCAAAAAACTCGGTATTCCCGTGGTTGGCGTCGTGGATACAAACAACTCACCGGAAAGTATCGATTATGTCATTCCCGGTAACGATGATGCCATTCGCGCTATTCATCTCTATCTGGAAAACGTGGCTACGGCGGTGTTGGAAGGCCGTTCAGATGAGGTAAAACTAGACGGTGATGAAGAAGAGTTTGTGGAAGTGCGTGAGCCAACACCAGCAGCTGCAGCGTCTATTCCGGGCGACGAGAGCGCAGCCGCCAGCAGTTAAGGCAGCGGGTTTTTAGCCATTTGCAAAGGCCCGTGCGCCCACCGCTTGCGGGCCTTTTTTGCAGGCAAACAGGACATTAAACTGAATTGTGGAGGTATCGATTACTATGGCACAAATTAGCGCGACATTGGTGAAAACCCTGCGGGAACGCACTGGCTCTGGCATGATGGAATGTAAACGTGCTCTACAAGAGACTGACGGTGATCTTGAAGCGGCCATTGAATTAATGCGTAAGACAGGACTTGCCAAAGCGGATAAAAAGGCAAGCCGAGTAGCTGCTGAAGGGTTAGTGACCGTACACCAAACAGCCCAGTCCATAGCCATGGTAGAAGTGAATTGTGAAACCGACTTTGTCGCCAGACATGAGGATTTTCAAGGGTTTGTCAAAGCCGTGGCGGACTTGGTGTTGCAGCACGATCCGGCGACGTTGGAGACGCTCATGGCGTTACCCTTGGGCGACGACGAAACCGTAGAACAAACACGCCGGGCATTGGTTGCCAAAATCGGCGAAAACATTGGGGTACGTCGCTTCACGCGGTTGCCCCTACAAAACAACGTTGTCAGTCACTATGTCCACGGCGATCGCATTGGCGTCATCGTAGAACTCGAAGGTGGCGATGAAACCTTGGCTAAAGATATCGCCATGCATGTGGCGGCCATTAAACCCGTTTGTATAGGGGCCGATCAAGTTCCTAAAGAACTCCTGGACAAAGAGCGGGAAATTTACGCAGCGCAAGCAGCCACCAGCGGTAAACCTGTGGATATTGTTGAAAAAATGGTTGAAGGACGTTTGCGCAAATATTTAGGCGAGATCACCTTATTGGGTCAACCTTTCGTAAAAGATCCCGATCAAAAAGTGGCAGACTTATTGGACAAAAAAGGCGCTAAAGTAAAAAGTTTTGTGCGGTTTGAATTGGGCGAAGGTATCGAAAAAAAAGACGACAACTTTGTTGAAGAAGTCATGGCGCAAGCGAAGGGCAGTTGACTGACTTTCAAAATCATCGACAAGCTTGCCAACCGGTTGTCCAATACCTGTAACTAACTGGCAATGGACTAGGTTTGTGATGCTAGAAACAGTCATCCAGTTGGCAATGTGGGTACTTCTTTGTCACCGCCATGGCCCTTGAACAAATCAAGCGCTAATGGTTTGTTAAAGTATTTTATTACTGTAGAGTTGTATAAGAGTAGCCTAGCTAGCTGACGTTAACCCTAGAAAGCAGTACAATCAACTCATTAAACTTCAGATATTATAAATTTCATGCAGGACTCAAAAAAGCCAATGTATCGAAGGATTTTGCTTAAGCTGAGCGGGGAAGCGCTTATGGGCGACCAGGAATATGGAATTGATCCTGAAGTCATTGGGCGAATTGCCAATGAGGTGGGACAAATCAATCAGCTTGGCGTAGAGATTGGCATGGTCATAGGCGGCGGCAACTTGTTTCGAGGCGCTGGATTAGCCGAAGCCGGCATGGACCGTGTTACCGCAGATCACATGGGTATGCTGGCTACGGTGATGAATTGCCTTGCTATGCAAGACGCCTTGGAGCGGCGTAATACATACGCTCGTGTGATGTCGGCTATTCGCATCAACGAGGTATGCGAAGATTATATTCGGCGGCGTGCCGTGCGCCATTTAGAAAAGGGACGGGTAGTGATTTTTGCCTCGGGCACGGGTAATCCTTTTTTTACTACCGATTCTGCAGCGAGCCTCCGCGCTATTGAGATCAACGCTGAGGTAATGCTTAAGGCCACGAAAGTGGATGGTATTTATTCTGCGGATCCCATGAAAGTGCCCGATGCCCAATTTTATAACCATCTTACCTACGATGAAGCGCTCTTTCGTAAACTCCGCGTGATGGATGCCACGGCCATCGTCATGTGTCGGGAACATGGCATGCGGCTCAGGGTGTTTAATATTAACCGCTATGACGAACTGGTGCGTGTTGTATGCGGAGAAAACGTCGGTACAACTGTGGTTTCGGGGTTGCCTAATGATTGAAGAAATAAAAGAAGATGCAGATTCCCGCATGGTCAAAAGTATTGAAAACTTAAAACATGAGCTGTTAAAAATACGTACAGGCCGTGCCCACGCTAGTTTGCTAGACCATGTAACGGTCAATTATTACGGTACTGAAGTGCCATTAAATCAAGTGGCGTCAATCACGGTGGGCGATGCACGCACATTGGTGATTACTCCTTGGGAAAATAAAATGGTGCCTACCGTTGAGAAAGCAATCTTAACCTCTGATCTTGGACTTAATCCCACCACTGCCGGTAATGTGATTCGCATTCCGTTGCCTCCCCTTACGGAAGAGCGACGTCGAGATATGATTAAAATTGTCCGTCAAGAAGGCGAGAACGCCCGGGTGGCTATACGCAATATACGCCGGGAAGCTAACAGCGATTTTAAAACCCTCCTCAAAGAAAAAGACATTACCGAAGATCAGGAACGCCAAGCCGAAGAAGCGATTCAAAAACTGACTGACAAACACATTGCCGAGGTGGAAAAAATTCTGCAAGGCAAAGAAGCTGAACTCTTGGAAATCTAAAAAGCCGAACGCAAAGACGCTTAATGACGTTGAAAGAAAATGTCTGGCAATAAAAACCAGCGCTCCTTTAAGGAAGACAGGGCTTTACCGCGACATATTGCCATCGTCATGGATGGTAATGGAAGGTGGGCAAAAAAGCGGTTGTTGCCGCGGCCCGCTGGACACCGGGAAGGAGCTAAAGCAGCGCGGCGAATCATCAGAGCTTGCATAGACCGGGGTATTGAAGTTCTGACTTTGTTTGCCTTCAGTAGTGAAAATTGGCGTCGCCCGCCTTCAGAAGTCTCTACTTTAATGAACCTCTTTTTAGAAACCTTACGCAGCGAAGTGTGTCGTCTCCACGAAAACAACGTGCGTTTACAGTTCATCGGTGATCGCCAAGGGTTTTCGGATACCTTACAGATGCATATGAGCCAAGCGGAAGCATTAAGTGCCGACAATACCGGTCTTACCCTGGTGATAGCCGCTAATTATGGTGGCCGCTGGGATATTGCGCAAGCCACTCAGAAACTTATACGAGAGGTCACGGAAGGTCATCTTTCTGCAACGGAAATAACTACTGAATATCTAAGCAATAGGCTGTCCTTGTACGGTCTTCCTGAACCCGATTTGTTTATCCGTACGGGCGGCGAACAGCGCATCAGTAATTTTCTCCTATGGCAATTGGCTTATACGGAACTTTATTTTTCAGATCAGCTTTGGCCCGATTTTAAGGCCGAAGATCTTGATCGGGCCTGTGCTTCGTTTGCTAAACGAGAGCGTCGCTTTGGGCAGACAGGTGATCAGGTGGAGCGTCGCGGCGGTGCTTAAACAGCGTCTTATAACTGCCGCATTGCTGGGGGCGTTAACGATTGGTTTTATCTTGGCCCTGCCAACCCTATGGTTTGGCGGGGTATTATTAATTGTGCTTGGGCTAAGCGCGTGGGAATGGAGTGGGTTTTTATTCGATACGCCCAAACAGATTGGTTATTGCCTATTGGTTATCACTTTAACCGTACTGGCTTGGTGGCTATTGGATAATCATCTGTTTATCTGGTTTACCTTGATATGTGCTTGTGGTTATTGGTGTTATGTCTTCGTTTGGCTACGTCATTATATACATCGACCTGGCTGGAATGCCGCTATTATTTGGGCATTGGCGGGACTGTTCACGTTGATACCACCTTGGGTGGTCCTTATGTTTTTACACGGCTCATCCTCTTTTGGTCCACCCTATGCTTTATTTCTCATGCTACTCATTGCCATAGCCGACAGTGGCGCTTATTTTGTGGGTAGCCGTTGGGGGCGCCGACCTTTAGCCCCTAAAGTCAGTCCAGGAAAAACCCGCGAGGGCGCCTTTGGCGCTTTTATAGCAACAGCCCTTGCAGCTGTGGGAGGCGCAATGGCCTTGGGCGTTGCGGAATGGATATTATTCACGTTGTTATGTCTTGTGACGGTTGCCTTCTCCATTGTTGGCGATCTGTTAGAAAGTATGTTTAAACGACAACACAACATCAAAGATAGCGGCACTTTGTTGCCTGGCCACGGTGGCATTTTGGATCGTGTTGATAGTCTAACCGCTGCGGCGCCTATTTTCCTCTTTGGCTTACAGAGCCTTATTTTTGTTAGAGGTTAGTGAATACATAAACATGACTGGTGTCACCATTCTCGGTTCTACTGGCTCTGTGGGCGTCAGCACGCTGGAGGTTTTGCAGCTGCAACCTGAGCGTTTTGAAATCGTTGCCCTAACGGCTCATTGCGATGTGCAGAGCCTCTACCAGCAGTGCCTTACCTATCGCCCTCATTACGCGGTGATGAACGACGCAACGGCCGCTGCACAATTGCACGACCGCTTACGGCAAACCATGCCTTCTGTGCAGGTGCTCGCAGGCAAAGATGCACTTAACCAGGTGGCGTCACTTCCTCATGTGGACTATGTGATGGCGGCCATTGTGGGCGCGGCAGGTTTATTGCCTACCCTGGCAGCCATCAAAGCGGGCAAACGGGTGCTACTGGCTAATAAAGAAGCCTTGGTTATGGCTGGTAGTTTGTTTATGGACCAAGTACGCCAATATAGCGCCCAATTGTTGCCCATCGATAGCGAACACAATGCGTTATTTCAATGCTTACCACCCAATCAAGGGGGAGCTACCCTTGCCGACCTGGGCGTCACCCGCTTGTTGCTCACGGGTTCTGGAGGACCTTTTCGGGAGACACCTCTAGAACGCTTGGATCATGTAACGCCACAGCAAGCCTGTGCTCATCCCAATTGGAGCATGGGTCGCAAGATTTCAGTGGACTCCGCCACCATGATGAACAAAGGCTTGGAGGTAATTGAAGCGCATTGGCTGTTTAATGCGCTGGCAGATCAGATTCAGGTGATTATTCATCCACAAAGCATCGTCCATTCCATGGTAGAGTATAAAGATGGTTCTGTATTAGCTCAGCTTGGCAATCCCGATATGCGTACACCGATTGCCCACGCTTTGGCATGGCCCCAACGTATGACCTCCGGCGTTGCCATGTTAAACCTCTTTGAGGTAGGTCAATTGACATTTCAAGCTCCAAATTTTTCTCGTTTTCCTTGTTTACAGCTTGCTTCGGAGGCGCTTAGCAAAGGTGGCACAGCACCCGCCATCCTCAATGCCGGTAATGAGATAGCGGTACATGGTTTTCTCGATGGAGGCATCCGCTTTACCGACATCGCCCCAGTTATCGAGCACACCTTGGCACATACACCGATCCAACAAGCGACTTCCCTGGCGGCTATTCTTGCTAGCGATAGTCAAGCTCGCCAGGTGGCGCAAGAGCACATCACCGCATTGATAAAGAGATGACCCATGAGTAATGCTTTACTATCCTCTGTGGTTTCTGTGTTGGCGCTTATCGTCACCTTAGGCATTCTTGTAACTGTGCATGAATTTGGGCACTTCTGGGTGGCGCGCCGTTTTGGTGTCAAGGTATTACGCTTTTCGGTAGGCTTTGGTCGTCCCCTCTGGTCACGCCGCGATAAAGGGGATGGTACAGAATATGTCGTTGCAGCGATTCCCTTAGGGGGTTATGTACGCATGCTCGATGAACGGGAAGGAGACGTTGCCCCCAGCGAGGTCCATCGCGCCTTTAATCGCCAACCGGTAAGCAGCCGTATTGCCATCGTTGCCGCCGGACCTTTTTTTAATTTTTTGTTTGCTGGGCTTGCTTACACCCTTATGTTTATGGTGGGTGTAACCGGTATTCGTCCTTTATTGGACGAACCTGTCCCAGACTCTATGGCGGCAACAGCGGGTTTTCAAAAAGGTGATCAGATTATCGCGGTGGATGAGTATCCCACCCCCACTTTACAAGCGGTACAATTGGCGCTGGTGGAACACGGTATGGACCGGGAAACTGTCGATGTACGCGTACAAACCGCTGCTGAACAAACCCAAGTGCGCCGGTTAGATTTTAGTACTGCACAACAGAATATGGAAGACGCCCAACTGTTTACCGAATTGGGTTTTGCGCTCTGGTCTGTACCAGCGGTGGTGGGCCAAGTTTTGCAAAATAGCCCGGCTGAGCAGGCTGGATTAATGCCCAATGATCAGATTATCGCCATTAACGATACACCCATCGACAATTGGCAACAATTACTGACCTATGTACAGGGTCGCCCCGGCGAAGCCATTAACATCCAGGTGGCTCGAGATGGCAAAAACTATACCCTGCAAATGACACCGGAAGCCATAGACACCCCCCAAGGTCCTGTGGGTCGTATCGGCATCAGCGGTCGTGACGATATGATGGCTAAATTACAGATTGTAACCCGCTATGGACCTTTGCAATCCTTTTTAGAAGGGGTCCAGAGAACCTGGGATATGTCTCTTTTTACCCTGCGCATGTTATGGCGTATGTTAATCGGTAAAGCCTCTTTAGAGAATATCAGTGGACCTATTACCATTGCCCAGTTCGCTGGGCAGTCAGCCAGCATAGGCTGGTTGCCTTTTTTATCTTTTTTGGCGCTTGTCAGTGTTAGCTTAGGTGTGTTAAATCTCTTGCCGATACCGGTGTTAGACGGAGGACATCTTTTCTATTATTTCATTGAACTTATTAAAGGTAGTCCGCTATCTGATTTTGCTCAAGAATTTGGTCAACGTCTCGGTGTTATGCTCCTGGTTATTCTCATGAGCCTTGCCCTCTTTAATGATCTCGCCAGGCTTTTGGGATAAGCATAGGATCATCCAGCACAGGTATTTCATGAGCAAAGTCTATTGCAGCTGTCTACTATTGTTTATTATGCTTTCACCGCTTTGGGCCTATGGGCAAGACGACACCTTTGTCGTCGAAGATATTCGTGTCGAGGGTTTACAACGCATATCCGCCGGCACCGTCTTTAATTACTTACCCATAAGCATAGGCTCCGCCCTGGCGCCACAAGATTATTCCAGTATCATTCGCACCCTCTTTCAAACGGGTTTTTTCACCGATGTGGGTTTGCAAAGAGACGCCAACGATCTCATCATAACCGTGGTGGAACGCCCTGCTATTGCTGAAATCAATATCTCTGGAAATAGAGATATCAACAGCGAAGATCTGACTAAGGGACTTGAAGAGATAGGTCTTGAAGAGGGCGAGGTGTTTGACCGGGCTTTACTCGATAAGGTAGAGCAAGAACTTATTCGCCAGTATTATGGACGCGGCAAGTATGCGGTACGGGTAGAGACCGATGTACGTCCTTTAGAACGCAACCGAGTAGCTATAGATCTGGATATTTCCGAGGGCGTAGCAGCGCGCATTCGCCAGATCAATATTGTAGGCAATGAAGCGTTCAACGATGCAGAGCTGCTGGATGAATTCCAATTGGCGTCCACAGGATGGTTTTCTTTTTGGACCCAAAACGATCAATATTCAAAGCAAAAGCTCGCCGCCGATATAGAAGCCTTACGGTCTTTCTATCTAGATAGAGGCTATTTGCAATTTGCTCTGGATTCAACCCAAGTCTCTATTACGCCTGATAAAAAAGATATTTACATTACAATTAATATTTCCGAAGGAGAACCTTACACCGTTAAAGAGATTGATCTGGCTGGCGACTTGGTTGTTCCAGAGACTGAGTTGCGTGAATTGATTACCATTGAACCGGGTGAAACGTTTTCCCGCAGCACCATGGCCGAGATGACCCAGCTTATCAGCGACCGCCTTGGCGAAGAAGGTTATGCTTTTGCCAACGTCAATACCGTGCCAGAATTAGACGAGGAAAACAATCAAGTTGCCTTGACGTTTATCATTGATCCCGGCAGGCGAGTTTATGTACGACGCATAAACTTTTCAGGTAATGTAAAAACCCATGATGAAGTCCTGCGCCGTGAATTACGGCAGATGGAGAGCACCTGGTTTTCCAGCAAAGATATTAACCGCTCCAAAGAGCGCCTGGAGAGATTGCGTTATTTGGAAAGCGTCGATGTGGAAACACCGGCGGTACCGGGTACTGTGGATCAAGTAGATATCAATTACAGTATTGTCGAAAGACCCTCTGGAAATTTAATCTTTGGCGCTGGTTTTGGCCAGGAATCCGGCATACTTCTAAACGCTAGTCTTAATCAAGATAATTTTCTAGGCACCGGTAATACCTTTAACTTCATTTTTAATAACAGTCGAACAAATACCAATTACACCATCGCCTTTAACGATCCTTATTATACGTTGGATGGCGTCAGTCGCGGGTTTCGGCTGTATTATCGGGAACGGGATGCGGAAGAAGCCAATACCGCCGATTTTGTGGTGGATGGTTTTGGCGGGGAAGTTACCTTTGGTTTTCCCATTAACGAGTTCGACGTAATACGCACCGGTTTCGGTTTTGAGAATGTGGATATCAATACCACGGATGACACGCCGCCGGAGATTCTCGATTTCTTGGCGGACAATGGTGATGATTTTACTAATGGTAAAATAAACATCGGCTGGTCTCGGGACAATCGTAATCGCGCTATCTTCCCGGATGCCGGTAGCTTGAACCGGATTGCCCTTGAGGGTAGCGTACCTGGTAGTGATCTCGAATACTTTAAAATCGATTATGACTATCTAGGGTTTTATAACCTTACTCGTTTTTTAACCGTGTCGTTAGGCGGTGAGTTAGGTTATGGAGATGGCTACGCAGGCACTGATGAGCTACCTTTTTTTGAAAATTATTTGGCGGGCGGCATCAGTTCCATACGCGGATTTGAAGCAAATACCCTGGGACCCCGCTATGCCAGTACCAATGACCCACAAGGTGGCAGCGTTAAAATTGTCGGCAATTTAGAAGTTATCTTGCCATTTCCGTTTCTAGAAGATTCCAACACCACACGGCTTTTTGCCTTTATCGATGGCGGTAATGTATTTAGTTCTACAAAGGATGTCACGGCAGACGGGTTACGTTTTTCAGCAGGATTTGGAGGTCGCTGGTTATCGCCATTGGGGCCTCTTGCTATTAGCATAGGTGTTCCTTTGAACAAGAAAAGCGATGATGACACGGAAGCTTTTCAATTCTCTTTTGGGGTACCGTTTTAACAAAAGACGATTGGTTTGTTATTTACATGACTTACGCAAAAAAAGACTTGGGTAGCTCGTGAAAGAAGTGTTGACGGCCTGGATGGCCGTCATCAAGCCCACAGGGAGGTGCTCTCGGGGCGTCTTCTGGAATGAGCTGCGTAAGTCCTGATTTATTCACACAACTGTTTTATCTTTGGGGGTATGGTTTTGAAGGGTATGCGTATACCATTTATTTTGTTGTTACTGGGTATTTTATACGCCTTTCCTGTGCAGTCCGCGGAGCTTAAGATCGGTGCAGTAAGTATTGGCAAGATCTTGAACGAAGCCCCTCAAGCGGAACAGGCAAACAAACGTCTACAGGAGGAATTTGCGCCCCGTGAGAGGGGACTTGTGGATGCACAAAAATCCTTACGGGATATGGAGCAGAAACTCACCCGCGACGGTGCTGTCATGAGTGAAAGTCAGCGGCGTAGTTTAGAGCGGGACATTCGCGCCGAGGCCCGGGAATTACAACGGGCCACGGAAGAATTTCGCGAAGACGTCAATCTGCGTCGTAACGAAGAACTGAGCAAATTCCAACAGGAGGTGGTGGAAGTCATCAACGGCCTAGCCAGAGAAGAAGGGTTTGATCTTATTCTCAATGAGGGATCAGTGCTGTATGCGGGAGAACGGGTAGATATCACAGAAAAGGTTTTGGGCAAGCTTTCACCATGACCCCCACCTTGCAACCGCTCCATGGTATGCGCGGAGGAATGCTCTGCTTCTTTAAGGGCGCTCACCCTCACCTTCACCCGTACGAGGATTTTGTTTTCATTACCGAAACCGCTGTTATAGGCCATTGGGGCGTTTACGGTTTTGCGCTAACTATTGCGCCGCGTGTTGGATAGCAAGTCTGTGACGGTGCTAACCCTGGGTGATATAGCCGCTAAGGTGGGAGCACCCCTATACGGGGGTGATGTTAATACCGTCATAACCAACATAGCACCCTTGCCCCAAGCTCAACCTAACCAAATCAGCTTTCTTAGCAATCCCCGCTATCGGCGCTATTTGTCAACCACGCAAGCTGGCGCTGTTATTTTATCCCAGCATGATGTTCCGGCTTGTCCGGTACCTGTGTTGCTTGCTGAGCAACCCTATGTCACCTATGCGCAAGTGGCTCAACTGTTTACACCTAGCGGTCCCCGCCCCCAGGGTATTCATCCCACAGCCAGCGTGGACGAAACAGCGCAAGTGGCGGAAAGTGCCTGGATTGGACCCCATAGCACCGTGGAAGCGGAAACCATTATCGGTCCACGGGTCTTTGTTGGACCAAACAGTACCATAGGGCAACGTTGTATACTCAAAAGCGAAGTTTACCTGGTTGCCCGTGTGACTATTTGCCATGATGTACAGCTAGGCGAGCGGGTGTTGGCACATCCCGGCGCCGTGCTTGGCAGCGATGGCTTTGGCCTCGCCAACACTGGCCAGCGATGGATCAAAATCCCTCAACTGGGGGGATTAAAAATCGGTGACGATGTGGAAATTGGCGCCAACACCACCATAGACCGAGGCGCTTTAGAAGACACTGTCATTGAAGAAGGGGTAAAATTCGATAACCAAATTCAAGTGGGGCATAACGTGCACATCGGCGCCCATACCGTGGTGGCCGGTTGCGTGGGTATTGCAGGTAGCGTTTCCATTGGCCGCCATTGTCGGCTGGGAGGCGGCGTCGGTATCGCGGGACATTTAAAAATTGCTGATCATGTGCATATTTCCGGCATGTCGCTAGTGACCAAATCCCTTACTCAAGCGGGTTACTATTCGTCAGGGTTAAGAGTAGAAACAAATCGACGCTGGAATAAGATTGGTGCACGGTTACGCCAATTGGACGACCTGGCTCGACGGCTCATAGCGCTAGAAAAAAAGAACCAAATTTAAAGAGGCTCAACTTTGAATGCAATGGCTATAACGGAAGTACTCCGCTACCTCCCGCACCGCTATCCTTTCTTGCTCATCGATCGGGTGTTAACGGTGCAGCCAGGTCATTCTCTCACTGGCTTGAAATGCGTCAGTTTTAATGAGCCTTTTTTTCAAGGTCATTTCCCTCAGCGTCCCATTATGCCTGGCGTGCTTATTCTGGAAGCCTTAGCGCAGGCGACGGGTATTTTAGCCTTTAAGACGGACGAGGAAATCCCTGATCATCGCGCCATGTATTATTTAGTGGGCATTGACAATGCACGCTTTAAGCGGCCTGTGGAACCTGGGGATCAACTCATATTAAAGGTTGATTTGGGACGTCTACGCCGCGACGTTGGCAAATTTCATGGCGAAGCCACGGTTGATGGAAAAGTAGTCGCCTCTGCCGAGCTCATGTGCGCTAAACGAGATGTGGATTAATAGGCATGGACTCTGAGAAGCGAGACGTGAACTTGTGATCGATCCACGCGCCGTTGTAGATCCCAAGGCGCATTTAGCGCCAGATGTAGTGATTGGCCCCTTTGCTGTCATCGGTGCGGAGGTGGAAATTGCCGAAGGTAATTGGATTGGACCTCATGTGGTCATTCAAGGACCCACCCGCATCGGCCGTGATAACCGCATTTATCAGTTTACTTCTTTGGGCGAAGCGGCTCAGGATAAAAAATACCGTGGCGAAAAGACTTATCTAGAGATCGGCGACCGCAATACCCTACGAGAATTCTGCACCGTCAACCGAGGCACCGTCCAGGATGCGGGCACAACCTGTATCGGTAGCGATAATTGGCTGATGGCCTATGTCCATGTGGCGCACGATTGTCAGGTGGGAAACCGCATTGTGTTTGCTAACGGCGCCACCTTAGGTGGACATGTACGGGTCGATGATGACGCGGTGTTGGGTGGTTTTGCCTTAGTCTATCAATTTTGTCGGATTGGTGCCCATAGTTTGTGCGGTTTTGGCTGTGGGGTTCATAAAGATGTACCGCCGTATGTTACCGTGGCCGGAAATCGTGCTAAACCCTATGGCATTAACAGCGAAGGGTTGCGCCGACGAGGTTTTACACCCCAAGAAATTCGCGCTGTGCGATTAGCCTATAAAATACTCTACCGATCCGATTTACGTCTCCCGCAAGCCATCCAGCAGCTTCGCAAACTCGCCGCGACTTTTGACCGTGTTGGAATACTGGTGGATTTTCTTCTAGGGCGCTCTGCCCGGGGCATTGTCCGCTAAATGGGCTAGGATGTTTGCATAGGCTTTGTCATGAAAATTGCTATGCTAGCTGGTGAACCATCCGGCGACAAATTAGGCGCGGGTCTCATTATCAGCTTGCGCACCCATTATCCCCAAGCCCATTTTGAAGGTATCGGCGGCAAGCACATGGTGGCAGCCGGGTTGCAGAGTTTATTTCCATTAGAACGATTGGCTGTTATGGGTTTAACGGAAGTTTTGCGCCACTTGCCTACCTTAATCCGAATTCGTCGGGCATTGTTGCAACATTTTATCGCAAATCCTCCTAGCGTATTTATCGGTATCGACGCCCCCGATTTTAACCTGCCGTTGGAACAAGGATTGCGCAGCCGAGGCATTCCCGTTGTTCATTATGTTAGCCCGCAATTATGGGCTTGGCGTCCGGGCCGTGTGCGCCGTATCGCCCACGCCGTCGATTTGATGTTGACATTACTACCCTTTGAAACCGCCTTTTATACGGCCCATCATGTACCGGTGCGTTACGTGGGTCATCCCCTTGCCGATGAGATACCCCTCCATAGTGATCGTTTTCAAGCACGCCAACAGCTAGGTCAAACTGATTTTAAGGGGCCTCTATTAGCTTTGTTGCCAGGCAGCCGTTTAAGCGAAGTGCAACGCTTAGGCCCTCTGTTTTTCCGTGTCGCCCATTGGCTCCAGGAGCGTCAACCTAATCTTCAATTTATGCTACCTGCGGCGACACCGGCAATTTATGAGTCTCTATCCCTTTGGCGTCACCAGCACCTACCTGATCTACCCATAACCATCATCAAGGGCCAGGCTCGAGATGTCATAACGGCTGCTGATGTGGTTCTTGTGGCATCGGGTACAGCCACCTTGGAAACCTTGTTGATTAAACGTCCCATGGTGGTTGCCTATCGAGTGGCGCCGCTAACGGGTTTTATTTTATCCCGGCTTATTTTAATTCCTCGGGTAGCTTTGCCGAACCTCTTGGCGCAAAAAGATCTAGTTCCCGAATTTATACAAAACGCCGCTACCTTAGAAAATATCGGCGCGGCTGCATGGCGCCTGCTCAATGATTCCTCGGCTCAAAAACAACTCACAGACGCGTTTACTTCTCTCCACAAAACATTGCGCTGTAATGCCAATTGGCGAGCGGCGGCGGCCATAGCGGAGTTGGTGGAGTCGGTTCGATGATTTCTCGATTGCATCTTCGCCATTGGTTATTCGTCGGTTTTACCTTGATCTCGATTATACCGGTGCTTTTTCTAGCGCTTTGGATAAAAAAGCCCGTGCTTGAACGGGAAATCATCAAAGCCAATGAAAAACACCTTCTAATCGCTACCAGTATCGCCCACTCGTTGGAACGCTATGCCATCGATGTGACCGCTATTTTTCGATTTGTTGTAACCAACAAATCAGCCGACATTTCAGGGTTGGATTTAGCGCCATTACTGAATCATATTCATTTACAAAAAGTCTTTCTGAGCGACTCCGAAGGCTATATCAGCAAAGAATACAGCCTTAATAAGGCTGACAAACTCTCATCACCTTTACCAGAATCCCTTTTAAGTCAATTTCACGCAGCATTACTGTCTAACACAGCTCTTATTAATGATGTGGTATTCACTGGCGTATTGCCGGGTCATGACGCTGAGCCAACCCTGTATCTAGTGATGCCCTTATCCCAAGGGCGGCTGGCTATAGGTGTACTCAGCACGACCTATTTTAAAGAGTTACAACAAAGTATCTCCTTCGGCATCCGTGGACACGCCGCCATTTTCGATCATCAGGGTAAAGTAATCGCCCATCCCCGCCAAGACTGGGTTGACCATATGAAAAATCTAACCACTCTAGAGCCGGTGACACAGATGCTGGCGGGACATCGTGGTGTCACTATTTTTGATTCACCCGCGATAAATCAGCCTGTGGTGGCGGGTTACACCACGGTGCCCAAGCTCGGCTGGGGTGTGATGATCCCCCAGCCCATGTCGGAACTACAGCGTAGTGCTGCAGATCTCGCCAAAATAACCTTTGAGATCGTTCTACTAGGCTTACTGGGTGCAGGTATCCTAAGTTGGTGGCTGGCTGGTTTTCTTTCTCAACCGGTGCTCGCCATTACCCAAGCAACCCGCAAGTTATCGGCGGGTCAGTCTATCATACCCATTAGATCCGCGCCGACGACACCCATCGAGTTACATGGTCTCATAGAATCTTTTAACAGCATGGTTGATAAAATTGTTACCACGAGTCATGCCCTTGAAGAAAAAACCACGCTTTTGCAGACCACGTTAGATAACGTATCCGAGGGCATTACCCTAATAGACAAAAAGGGGCATTTAATTTTATGCAACCGACGGTTTACTGAATTTTTTCAACTTCCTGCGGAATTGGCGTTAAGCGCCTCATTATCTGCCACGAAACCCTTTATCGATAAAACCAGTCCAGATAATTCCAACCATCTGTCAGCGGTCCTCGATGCTCAGGGGCAACGTCGCTTAAAAAAACTGCTCTACGATAACGTGGATGTCTTCAAACACCAGGTTGAACCAGATGGACGAGTCATCGAGCGGCACCGCAATGCGCTACCCCATGACGGATGGGTTATGTCCTATATCGACGTGACTGAGCGGGAACGGCTAGAAGAAACTTTGCGCACGCTACACACCATTAGCACAAGCCAAACCTTATGTTTTCTCGATCGTGTTAAAGCTTTATTGGAAACCGGAAGCCGCCAATTTAATCTCCCTATGGGTATTTTGTCCCATGTGCAAGAGGAACGTTACCATATTATTCAGGCTATCAGTCCCGACCAATCTCTTATTGCCGGCATGAAAATGGCCCTTGGCAACACCTATTGCCGTGAGACCCTGCAATCCAAAGATCCCATTGGTTTTGAAAACGCCAGTGAATCCACTTGGCGAACTCATCCCTGTTTTGAGGCATTCAAATTGGAAGCCTATTTGGGAATTCCTGTCATCGCCGGTGGTCTGCTTTACGGCACCCTCAACTTTTCCAGTCTCACGCCCCATCCGGTACACTTCTCCTCCACGGATAAAGAGCTGATCAAATTAATGGCCCAATGGGTAGGCAGTGAAATCAGCAGACAACAAGCGGAACAAGCCCTGTTCGAAGAAAAAGAACGTGCCCAAGTCACCCTGAAATCCATTGGCGATGCGGTGATCACCACCACCGCTGATGGCAACGTCGACTACCTTAATCCCATGGCAGAAAGACTAACAGGCTGGTTACTCAAGGAGGCGAAAGGTCACTCTCTAGAAAAAATTTTTCCTTTGTTAGCAGAGAAGCAAAAAGAAAATCTTGGAGACCCGGTGTTAGACACCCATCCCGCCGCGATAAAAAGTCAAACGCAGGTATTAATACACCGGAATGGACAACGCCAAATCATCGAAGCCAGTTACTCGGCTATCAGCGATAAGACAGGGGAGTTATTAGGTCAAGTGGTGGTTTTCCGGGATGTCACCGAGGCCCGTCAACTGGCCCAGCAAATGGTTCATCAAGCCACCCATGATGCCCTCACCGGTCTTGTGAATCGACGTGAGTTTGAACGCCGGTTAGAACGGGTATTGGAGACGGCGCAAACCGATGGCGTGGAACACGCCCTCTGCTATGTGGATCTTGATCAGTTTAAGGTTATTAACGACACCTGCGGTCATATCGCTGGTGACGCCCTGCTCCGTCAACTGGGGACGCTTTTGCCAACCAAGATTCGTAAACGAGATACGTTAGCACGGCTAGGCGGCGATGAGTTTGGCGTGTTGATGGAGCACTGTTCCTTGAACCAGGCGCGGCGCGTGGCCAATGCTATTCTTAGAACGTTAGAGGACTACCGTTTTATCTGGAATGGTAACAGCTTCAGCATCGGCGCCAGTATCGGATTAGTGCCCATCACTGTGGGTAGCAACAGTATTACATTTCTCTTAAGCGCGGCGGATAGCGCCTGTTATGCGGCGAAAGAGCGAGGTCGGCACCGCATTAGCGTCTATCACGAAGGCGACGAAGAATTGGCTAAACGCCAGGGTGAGATGCAATGGGCTGCACGACTTCCTCGCGCTCTTGAAACCAATCGTTTTCGGCTTTACTACCAACCCATTGTGGCTTTAAATGGGGCTCATACCCAAGGCCATCATTACGAGTTACTGCTGCGTATGGAAGGTGAAGACGGTCAACTGGTGCTTCCAGGGGCCTTTCTGCCTGCTGCTGAGCGCTACGGTTTTAGCACCAAACTCGATCGTTGGGTTATTCGGTTAGCGTTAAACTGGCTGCAGGAACATAGTCAGCAGTTGGACCAACTTACCCTATGCTCCATCAACCTCTCGGGTCATTCTTTAGGGGACGACGCTTTTCTTGAAGACCTGGTCACGTCAGTTAAACAAACTGAGATACCTGCTCAAAAAATCTGTTTTGAGATTACCGAGACCGCCGCTATCACTAATTTGTCTAACGCTACCCGTTTTATAAAAACCCTCAAATCCAGGGGCTGCCAATTTGCCCTGGATGATTTTGGTAGCGGGCTTTCGTCCTTTGCTTATTTAAAAAACTTACCGGTGGACTTTTTGAAGATCGACGGGCTATTTGTGAAAGATATTGCCAGGGACCCCCTGGATTTAGCGTTAGTCAAATCCATCAATGACATCGGTCATGTAATGGGTAAAAAAACCATTGCCGAATTTGTCGAAAACAAGGCCGTGTTGGAAAAAATACAGGCCATTGGTGTCGATTATGGGCAAGGTTTTGGCATTGGCCGACCCCGGCCTATTGAAGATATGTTGTAACCTCAATCTTCGAGCTCATGACGCAAGGTTATATGATTTTGCCGCCGTTTTGAGTCGAGAAGACGCATAACCGGTGTGGTGACTACCCCATGCAACAAAATAGACAAAAGGACAACTAAACCCACCACTGCCCAAAGCGGTTTGGCATCTAGAAAATAAACATGATTGAGGGCATAGGCTAAGTAATAAAAAGAGCCAATGCCACGAATTCCAAAAAAGCTGATAACCAATTGTTCCTTCCAAGGTAGCCCAGATCCTATCAGGCTTATAAGACCCGCCAAAGGTCTAATGAAAAAAAGAAAAATAAACGCCACCAGCATGTCTGTCCAGGTTAAAGCTTCCAGCAGATCACCGGCGAGAGCGCCGCCAAATAAAACTAGCAACACCATCATTAGGAGTTTTTCCATCTCTTCTGAAAAATCGTGTAATTTTCTATGGTAATGATGGGATCGCTCTTTGGCGCGTAAGGTTAAAGCCGCGACAAACACAGCCAAAAAACCATAACCGTGAATCAATTCAGTCACACCGTAGGCTAAAAAAGTCACCCCTAGAGCAACAAAACCCGTTCCTGTCCGAGCGATTTGGCTGTGTTCCGGCAGACGAAAAGCTAAAACACCCGTTATGTATCCAATGACCAAACCTCCAACAGTACCGACGGCTATCTGCCATAGCACATCGATGGCAAACCATTCCAGCAAAAGTTCAGAGAAACTGCCGGAAACAGCTACCGCGATGGCCAAATAAGTGAAAGGAAAAGCGAGACCATCGTTAAGCCCCGCTTCCGAGGTCAGACAAAAACGCACCTCGTCTTCCTGTTCAGACCCTGGTGGACCCAATTGAACATCGGCCGCCAACACAGGGTCAGTAGGCGCCAAGACGGCGCCTAACAACAGAGATGCAGCCGCCGTCAGCTGTAACACCCACCAGCCTAAACAAGCAACACCCGCAATGGAAAGGGGCATGGTAATCGCCAACAGCCGCCAAGTCAGCATCCAGCGCCGCCAACCTACCGGGCGATTCATTTTTAAACCTGCGCCCATCAGTGAAATGATCACCGCCAGTTCCGTCAGACGTTCGGCGAGTTCAGGATATTGAAATGGAGAAGGTATGGGACCAAATCCGGGTAATTTAAAAAGACAAAATCCAAATGCGACAAAAAGAATTGGCATTGATAAAGGCAAATATTGTAGAAGCATAGGCAGCCACGCCAATGCTAGAATGACTATTCCTAAAGACGATAGTAAAACTATATAGGGATCCATATATCTCGCTCTCAATCCTGATGTGACTACCCTTTCAAGCAGGACTCTTGCTGCTCGTTGCAAAGGTCCCCGTAAGTACTTTCCTATGGAGGCGGCCTTAGAAGCTGTTTCACGAGCAAGCATATGTATTTTGAAGCTTAAAAATCTTATTTATTAATTCTTCTAATAGGTATTTCCATCTCTTTTTCTTGGTAGTGAAACTCAGGCTGTTCAGCGAGTTCTTGCTGAGTTCCGGCGTAGACGATGATACCTTTTTGCGGATCAATATGAAGTCCCTCGTAAGAAATAGCGACTAACTTTTCACCTAACCCTAAAAAACCCCCCACAGAGACAACCACGCGAACCACCTGGTCATCTTTAGTGATGATTAAGTCTTCGACTTGACCAATGAATTCACCTTGCGGATTTTGTATTTCCCTACCAAGAAGCTGAGTCACTCTAAACAGATACTCAGATGAAGTGTTTTTTGTTCTCTGATCAATCGTCGGCGGTTGTGATTGTCGTTGAGCAAATACTGTGTCTTGAGCAAAAACAACACTTCCTAGAAAAACCATAATACTCATCAATGCAAGGAAGTTTTTCATGGTACAACTCGTTATTTTGATTTAGCTACAGCAATTCCCGGCTGCAAAAAATTGAACGGAGTTTGTCGACCACTTCACTGGACGGTTTCTGGCACAAAAACCTGGCCCAATGAAAATAATTTTCCCTACAAGGGATCGACGATTCTAGAACTATAATGTTTTAATTGTACAAAGCTAACGAGACGAGCGTGTATTATGTCTGTCACCCTACCCTCCGCCATACCACCGGGCCGCATCAAGTTAACCTACGAGGATTATCAGGTCTTACCCGATGATGGCAAGCGCTATGAGATATTGACCGGAGAACTCTTTTTGGGCTTACATAAGTAATAATAATGGGGAATTATTCACCAACGGTTTGGTCGCAGTAAATGAAATTAAGTTCGCCAATTTAGTCAATTTAATTGAGAGTAAAACCATGAATGTACAAATTAACGCTTATTCTCTGGCCACAACGCAAAACACCCATGACACCAATTCCCCTCAACAGATAACAGGTTCAAAACCTGTTTCTGCGTCGGTTAGGAAACAAACAGCGGTCTGGGAATCGCCAACGGTTGAGGCGTTTGACCTTTGTATGGAAGTAACCGCCTATTTTCAACAGGGCAAGTGATTGTAGGCCATTTATTTTATGCAGATACGTATTCTTGGGGCTGCCGCAGGGGGTGGCTTTCCCCAATGGAATTGCCATTGTCCTGGGTGCCAGGCGGTTCGCGCAGGTCAGCCTGGCGTCCATGCTCGCACCCAGTCTTCCCTCGCCATTCGGGGTAGCTCTGGTCCCTGGTTCTTAGTCAATGCGTCGCCGGATGTCCGCCACCAGCTTGAGCAACTGCGCCAGCAACCCTCCACCGCCGTCCGCTCAAGCCCTGTTGCAGGGGTGGTGTTGACCGATGCAGAAATTGACCACACCGCTGGGCTGCTGATTCTCCGGGAATCCCCGCAACCACTCCTGGTGTACAGTACCGACACCGTGCGGCAGGCGTTGACGGACGCTTTTCCCCTACTGCGGGTACTGGAAGATTACTGTGGGGTCATTTGGTCTGCGCTTAAACCCGGTTTTTCTTTCAACTTAGAAAACCATGGTGATGCTTGTTTAGCGGTGGAAGTCTTCTCGTTAGGCGCTAAACCTCCTAAATATAAGCGTGCTGCCTCTCCGGTAAAAGGCGATTGGGTGGTGGGGTTGACGTTTCGAGATCCCGCCAGCGGTGGTGTGCTTACCTACGCGCCAGGGATTGCAGAATGGTCTCCATCGCTGCTGGAGCGGTTAGCGACGAGCGATTGCATCTTAGTGGATGGCACCTGTTGGCAAGATGATGAACTGTCGGAATTGGGTATCTCAACCCGCACGGCCAGAACCATGGGTCATCTACCCCTTGCCGGAACCGACGGAAGCCTAGCGCATCTCGCCGAGCTATTTCGGCCCCGCAAGATTCTCGTCCATATTAACAACACTAACCCTATTCTTAGGGCTGATTCAGCGGCACGCCAAGCGGTCGAAGCTGCTGGAGTAGAAGTCGGGTACGACGGACTCACCATCGAGTTGTAAGGCATTATTCGGAGGCATCCCATGGGCCAACCTGCTGAGCCGAAACAAATACCCTGGACGAAACCAGAGTTTGAAGGTGCTCTCCATGCGCAGCGATCCCGTTATCATCATCTTCATCCGTTTCATCAACGCATGAATGCCGGGGCTTTGACGCCCCCAGAAATTCGCCGCTGGGTGGCCAACCGATTTTATTATCAAAGGAGTATTCCCCTAAAGGACGCTGCGATTTTGGCCAATTGCCCTCACCAGGATATCAGGCGGGCGTGGATTCAGCGTATTATTGACCATGATGGGCGCGAGGTTGGCGAAGGTGGCATCGAAGCCTGGCTAAAGCTAGGCGAGGCAGTAGGGCTACCTAGAGAAGAACTTCAAGACGAGCGGCACGTCTTACCCGGTGTTCGCTACGCAGTGGATGCCTATGTCAATTTTTGTCGCAGACAACCGTGGGTAGTCGCGATTGCCGCCTCTCTCACCGAGTTGTTTGGTCCCGACGCCATGCAGGTACGTTTAGCCGCATTGGAGTCTCACTATGCCTGGATCGATCCGGCCGGATTTGACTACTTCCGAACACGGCTAAGGCAAGCCCCTCGGGATGCCCGCTATGCCCTCGATACAGTGTTGCAGCACTGCCAAACCCACCAAGCGCAAAAACAGGCGGTGCAGGCGTTAGCTTTCAAAAGTGATCTCCTTTGGAGCCAGCTGGATGCCATTGAACGCGGCGAGACGCGACCCCAGGAGTAATTCATCGAGGCTAAGATGACAGTAGAACCTACCGATCTATCCCTCGATCATTTGCGGTTTGCGCCAGGCGTCCGTTTACATTGGAGTGCAGTAAGACAACAACATTGGTTATTGTTTCCAGAAGGCGCTTTGGCCCTAAACACCTCTGCGGCGGCTATTGTGAGCTGCTGCGATGGTCAGCACAGGTTAGATGGTCTAGTTACCGCCCTGCAAACCCAGTTCCAACACGTTAACGTCAGCGAAATCGAGGAATTGCTGGTGCACCTCATGGACCGAGGGTTATTAAGGAACCCGGTACAACCATGACCATCGACCGCCCTTTAAGTCTGATTGCAGAACTTACCTATCGCTGCCCACTGCGCTGTCCCTATTGTTCAAATCCGCTGAACTATCGCGATAATGCGTATCGTCAAGAGCTTACGACACAGCAATGGCTTGAGGTGATTCAACAAGCAGCGGCACTGGGCATTTTACAGCTGGGTTTTACTGGCGGGGAACCCTTGCTAAGGTCCGATTTAGAGATGATGGTGGAAGCGGCGGCAACGACAGGGATATATACCAGTTTAATCACCGCAGGGAACTTATTGACGAAAGAGCGGGCTGCACGACTGCGAGCCTGTGGGTTGGATCATGTGCAGATCAGTGTGCAAGATAGCCAGGCTAACGCATCAGATGCCATGGCAGGCGTCCGTTCCTTCGAAAAAAAATTGGCGGCAGCTCGATGGGTCAAAGAACTCGGCTTTCCCTTAACCATCAACGTGGTTTTGCATCGGCAAAATCTAGACCGGATTGAAGAGATTATAGAACTCTGTATACGTCTACAGGCGGATCGCGTGGAATTGGCCAATACGCAGTATTACGGTTGGGCGCTCCACAACCGGGCGTCACTCTTGCCGACCCATACACAATTACAGCACACGCAAGACGTGGTTGCGAATGCCCAGCAGCAGCGCCCTTTCCCCATGGGTCTGGTGTATGTGCTGCCTGATTACTACACACAATACCCTAAGCCGTGCATGGGGGGCTGGGGACAAAAAGCTATGGTAGTGGCACCCCATGGAGAGGTTTTGCCTTGCCAGGTGGCCAAATCCATTCCAGACTTAAATTTTGCTAACGTGCGCGACCATGAGCTGGAGTGGATTTGGTTCGAATCAGAGTCTTTTAATCGCTTCCGTGGTACGGAGTGGATGGCGGAACCCTGCCGGAGTTGTCCCCGTAAAACCATTGACTTTGGCGGATGCCGCTGCCAAGCCCTGTTACTGACAGGGAATGCCACAGCGACAGACCCTGCCTGCCATTTATCACCGGATCATCATGTGATTGTTGCAGCCCAGGAACAGGCGAAAACCCAAACACCACTGCCTTTGGCATACCGCTCAGTCCAAAAACGCCCATAGGAAAGCGAACCATGTTTCAACTAGATAGCAAATCCGTTAAGAAAGTAAAGATTTACGGCATGATGACCTTGGGCAACTTACTGATGCTTTTAGGAGCGATGGGGTGTGCTGGCCCATTCAACTTCCCAACCAGCGCCCAAGCGTCATCATCGGTGTCCAGCGAGCCTACGGAGGCTGCTGGAGAGACCGGCAACAATCCCGACTTTCAGCCTGTCACGTTGTTGGAAGACTTGGAACACCCTTGGGGTCTTGCCTGGTTGCCCGATGGCGGGATGTTGATTACGGAAAGACCAGGGCGATTGCGGATTGCTCAGAACAACGTGTTAGATCCGACACCGATCCCGGGAGTGCCCGAGGTTTTTGCCGAAGGTCAAGGTGGCTTCATGGATGTCTCCCTGCATCCTCGCTTTGCAGAAAATCGTTTGGTGTACTTCACTTACTCTCATGGTACCCCATCAGCCAACCGCACCCGCGTTGCCCGAGCCACCTTTGATGGTAATGCACTGACGGATTGGCAAGTGATCTTCGAGGTTTCCCAAGCTAAATCGAGAGGAGCACATTTCGGATCTCGCATGGTCTGGCTGCCCGATGAAACCCTGCTGGTGTCCATTGGTGATGGTGGTAATCCCCCTATTGAACTGGATGGTGAATTTATCCGTCAGCAAGCGCAAAATCTTGGCAGCCATCTTGGTAAAGTGATACGCATAAATGATGACGGTTCTATACCCATTGACAATCCCTTTGTGGCCGACGCTAATGCCGAACCTACCGTGTGGAGTTATGGGCATCGCAACATTCAAGGACTCACCTTTGATCCGATTGCGAATCGGGTGTGGGCCACCGAACACGGCGCCCGTGGCGGTGATGAAGTGAATCTCGTCGAGGCGGGGGAAAATTATGGTTGGCCTCTAGCTACCCACAGTCGCGAATATTCTGGGGGCATTATCTCTCCCGAACAGTCCTTACCGGGCATGATCGACCCCAAATTAGTGTGGCCATCCACAGTGGCCCCCTCTGGCTTGGCTTTTTATACGGGCAACCAGTTTCCTCAGTGGCAAGGCGATCTGTTTGCCGGTGGCTTGGTTACCGAAGATGTCCGCCGCATTGAGCTGGACGAAGTGGGCAACGTGGTGAACGAAGAATCTATTGCCATCGGTCAACGGGTGCGGGATGTACGCCAGGGACCCGATGGATTGTTGTATATTCTAACGGATGAAACCAATGGACAACTGATTCGGCTTGAACCGGTGGCGAGTTAACGTCCCACCGTGGCATCGGCCAACGTTTTAATTTGAGACTCCTTTGGAAGAATCGGTAAAGTGATGCAACCGTCAACGCAAAAATTAGTTTCACCACAAACCTATTTAGTCCTAGAAAGAAAAGCAGAGACTAAAAATGAATATTACAAGGGAGAAATATTCGCTATGGCAGGAGCCAGCAGAGCGCACAATTTAATAGCAACCAATATGATTAGATGGTTAGGTAACCAATTGGTGGAGCGTCCCTGTAGCGTGTACTCCAGCGACATGAAAGTAAAAATAGCTAAAATTGATAAGTATACCTATCCCGATATGGTTATCACCTGTGAAGAAGAAAAATTCGAAGATAAAGAAGAAGATGTATTGCTAAACCCTATAGTCATTATAGAAATCCTATCGGATTCTACAGAAGCTTATGATAGGGGAAAGAAATTTTCTCATTATCAATATATAAGCTCATTTATGGAATATGTGTTGGTGTCACAAGATACCTATAAAGTGGAAAGGTTTATACGCCAACAAGCTAATAAATGGCTATACGAGGCATTTCATACTATCGATGATGTATTAATCATAGAATCAATAGATTGCAAGCTTCCTATGAAAGAAATATATCGAAAAGTCGAGTTTGAAAACACGCATTATAAATTAACAACCTGAGTCAGAGTAGGCCGACCACCCTGGTGGGTTACGACGACCTATTCCTATCTTACCCTCTTAAGCCCAGAAGTCGCCGCCCTCGTATGTCACGCCGGGGATAAACCAATCTTGTAAATCCAGATAACGGAAGCGAGTGTCGACGCTATCCAGCCTTTCCCGAGCTTTGGCTGAAAGCCTGTGGGATCCGGCTGCGAAATTTTGGGCGATTCGGTCCGAATTTGTAGATTTAGGAATTACACTGGTGCCCCGATGGATGGCCCAGGCAATAAGCAGCTGACCCGGTGTCAAACCCTCGTCGGCCGCAATGCTTTTCACCACCGAGTTCTCCAAAAGCGGCGGCTCATCCCTGCGTTTCAAAGCGTCGGGTCGGTCAAGGGAACCTAACGGCGAATACGCCGTGAGATGTATGCTATTGTCACGGCAGTAGTCTAACAATTCATTCTGGGGGTTATAGGGATGCAGCTCCACTTGGTTGACGGTTGGAACGACACCCGTCTCTGTGCTCAACCGCTCAAGCTTCGAAATACTAAAGTTGGAAACCCCAACGCTTTTTACAAGACCCTTGTCGCGAAGCTTCAGCATGGCTTCAAAGGTTTTTGCTAGAGGCACCTCGGAAAGCGGCCAGAAACCCTCGGGACCCTCCGGTAGAACCGTACCGGGGCGAAAAGCGACAGGCCAATGCATTAGATAGAGGTCCACATAGTCAAGGCCAAGCATACTAAGCGTGTCCCGGCAGCCAGTCTCCACGTCGTCTGGTCCATGAAAACTGTTCCACAGTTTGGAGGTTAAAAAAACCGCTTCACGGGTCACTACACCCTCCTCGATCGATTCGCGGATTGCTCGACCCACCTCCTTCTCGTTCTCGTAGATCCAGGCCCCGTCAATGTGGCGATAACCAACCCGAAGGGCTTCTTTAACAGCCTGGTAGGCGCTATCTTCCTGGGATTTCCAAGTGCCTAAACCGAGCGCCGGAATCGTGTTTCCGTCGTTGAGGGTAAATGTCTTCATGGATATTTCTCCAGATGCTTGCTCTGTGGGTTATGATGTCTCCATTCCATAATACTTTAATCTCGTGTTATTAAATCGTGTTGAACTTAACTAATATTGTAACGCAGGGGAATTACTAATCGTTGGGTTTGTCGCATAGGTATCGGCTAAGTTGTGACGCTCTATGCAGGAGAAGTTTATGTTTAACCGCAGTTACTGGTTTATTTTTCTAGTTGCTCTGACGGCACTGGTTGCTAGTAGCAGCGCCCTGGCCCACCACGGCTGGCGCTGGACCACGGGTAACAACATTGAACTGACCGGCACCATCGTCGAAGCCCAGCTCGGTAACCCCCATGGCATACTTAGCGTCCAGGTCGACGACGAAAACTGGACTATTGAAGTAGGCCAACCCTGGCGAAACGAACAAGCCGGGTTAAAAACGGGCGATCTCGCTCCCGGCGTCGAGATTACTGCCGTGGGTGAACCGTCGAACGACCTGGAACAGCGCGTACTGAAAGCCGAACGGTTGCGGATTGGCGGCACCCTATACGATCTCTATCCAGAAAGGAGCTAAACTAGCTAGACTACGGGATGACCGAATGGCTGATATGGCTAGAGTCTCTATCACCGGTGACAGCTCTGCGCAGCTCGATTGTGCTCTACCCGGTAGTCAATGCCCTGCACATTATCGGCATCGGTCTGCTACTGGGGACGATTGTAGCCGTTGATTTACGGATTATCGGCCTTTGGCAGGCCCAGCGTTGGCGACAAGGGTTACATGAATTGCTGCCGTTAGCCCGACTAGGCTTCGCTCTGGCTGTGGTCAGCGGCGCATGGCTTTTTTCCATTCGCGCTACGGAATACATCGGCAACCCGGCCCTACAGCTAAAGCTGGTGCTGATCGCGATAGCTTTGCTTAATGTTATGACGTTTCATATTCTGTGGCGACGCGCCGATACTAACCTTAAGCCAACCACCAGCTTACGGCTTAGCGCCGGTCTGTCGCTGGCGCTGTGGTTGGCCTGCATATTCGCTGGCCGCGCTATCGGTTTTCTTTGACAACACGCCTGCAATAACCCCCACCACTTCGTCCACCTGCGCTTCCTGCATCTCGGGAAAGATAGGCAGTGACAGGCATTGTTGGGCGACAGCCTCAGCCACCGGCAATGACACGTTGCAGTAATCCTTGGCGAAAGCCCTTTGCCGATGCAGAGGAATTGGGTAGTAAACAGCACAGCCGATACCCGCTGCCTGTAGGGCTGCCATAACCGCGTCCCGTTGTGATGTCAAAATCGTATATTGATGATATACATGCTGCCCTGCCTCATCGGCAAAGGGCAGTGTTATGCCTGGCAACTGGCCTAAACGCTGGTCATAACACTGGGCAATAGCGCATCGTTGCTCATTATAACGGTCAATATGCTTGAGTTTTGTCCGTAATACCACCGCCTGCAGCTCGTCGAGGCGGCTGTTAAAACCGATTGTGTCATGATGATAACGCTGGCGACTGCCATGATTGCGCAGGGCCCGCAAATATTCGGCTAGTGCTTGGGAAGAGGTAATGACCATACCGCCATCCCCATAACCACCCAGGTTCTTACTGGGAAAAAAGCTAAAACAACCGGCTGCGCCGAAGGTGCCCGTCATTTGCCCCTCTCGACTGGCTCCAAAAGATTGGGCGCAATCCTCAATGATCTGCAGACCGTATTGATTTGCAATGCCCATTAATTCACCCATTGCCGCAGGCTGACCAAACAGGTGAACGGGGATAATAGCGCGGGTAGCCGAGGTAATAGACGAGATTAGCTTTTCTGTATCTAGATTAAAGGTCCGGGGATCGATATCCACAAAGACTGGCTCAGCACCCACATAGTGGATAGCCTCCACTGTGGCAACAAAGGTAAAGGGGGTAGTAATAACCTGATGACTGGGACCAATACCCAAGGCAACTAAGGCAAGATGTAACGCATCAGTGCCCGATGCACAGGTCACACTATGGCCAGCATTGAGATAATCAGCCACTTCTTGTTCAAAAGCAGCGACTTGAGGACCCATCACGAATTGGCCACTGTCGAACACCGATTGGATTCCCTTTTGGATCTCGTCCTGTAGCTCCGCGTGTTGGGCTTTTAGATCCACCATCGGTATGGTCATGGTCCGTCCCCGCTTTGCGAGGCAGCAGCCGCAGTCGGTCGGTTAGCAGTCACTTGGCGAGTGATTTCAATAGCCATTTCCAACGCTCGCTTGCCCTCATCGCCAGTGACTAACGGTGGTGTTTCATTCTGGATTGCCGCAACAAAAGCAGCAATCTCGGCTTGCAAGGGATCGGCTGCGGCAAACGTCTGCTGGTTACTAACGATAGGTGTTGCGCTCACGTCAAAGGTTTCTTGATTTTTACGATGGACCGCTAATTTTCGATTTTGAAAATCCACTGTTATATAGGCATCCGGTTGAAACAGGCGCATCTTGCGTTCTGCTTTAAAACTCACCCGGCTGGCTGTGACGTTGGCAACACAGCCATTGACAAACTGAATGCGGGCATTGGCGATGTCAATATACTCAGACAATACTGGAATGCCATTGGCGTCAATACGGGTTACAGGAGCATCCACCAGATGAAGGATAATGTCGATATCATGGATCATAAGATCCAAAACCACATTAGTGTCCATACCCCGGGGTTTGTAGGGCGCTAAGCGATGGGATTCAATAAATAGCGGCTGCTGGACGACTTTTTCTAAAGCAAGTACGGCAGGATTAAAACGCTCCAAGTGCCCAATTTGTAGTACTCGATGATGCTGTTTCGATAACGCGATGAGATTTTGAGCTTCCTCAACGGTAGTCGCCATGGGTTTCTCTAACAATACATGTAAGCCATGGGTGAGACAATCTTTAGCGATCACATAGTGAGATCCGGTCGGCACCGCAATAACAACCGCATCTACGCTCCCAAACAGGTGACGGTAATCAACAACCGCTTCCACGCCTAGACGTTGGGCTACCTGGTAGGCTACCCCATAATTCGCATCGGCCACGGCGATAAGTTGAGCAGCGGAGAAATTAATTAATTTCTCCGCATGAAAGGCACCCAAATACCCAACACCGATGACTGCGGTTCGCACTGGAAGCATAGAGTTTATTAATTTTCCATGTCGTAGACGTTTTCCAACCCAGCCGGTCCTGTCTTAAAACGCCGGTGTATCCACAAGTATTGCTCAGGCGCTTGGCGCACCCAACCCTCCACTAGCCGATTAATACGTACAGCATCCGCCGTTAGGTCTGCACTGGGAAAATTTTTCAAAGGGGGCAATACAGTCAACCGGTAGCTCGCCTTGCCCGGTAACCGTTTTACAAAATAAGGCACGACGGGAGCGCCGCTAAGCCGTGCTAGCCGAGAAGTCGCCGTGACGGTAAAGGTAGGAACGTTGAAAAACGGTGCTGACACACTGTGTTTTGGCCCATAGTTTTGATCGGGCGCATACCACACCACATGGCCTTTTTTAAGACTACGTAACAAACTCCGTATATCTTTTCTGGCAATGGGCGCAAGCCGCGCATGACGCAGGCGTTTTTGGTAAATAAACATTTCAAAAAGGGGATTGCGGTGAGGACGGTAAAGAGCATGAAACGGTTGCTCCAGGGCAATAAAGCGGGCGCCAAGTTCTAAGTGAACAAAATGCGCTGTTAGCAAAATAACACCTTTATTCACAGCTAACGCCCGTTTCAAATGGGCCATGCCCTCTACATGAACCAAGCGGGCCACACGAGCATCAGACCCCCACCAAGCCAAGGCCGTTTCAAACAACCCTGTCCCCAACGCCGCACAGTGATCCCGCAGCAGTCGTTTTTGTCGCTGCGGCGTCCATTCCGGAAAACATAAACGTATATTCACTGAGGCTATACGCAACCGATATCGGGCGAGCGATCCAAAAAGCCGACTGAGCAAGCGCCCTAAAAACAGTTGCCAAGCAACGGGAAGCAGGGACAGCAATCGCATCAAACCCAAGATAAACCAGACAACCCAATAACGAGGACCTATAAATCGTCTAACGCTGTTATCCATTTATTCTGTTATTTGCGCATCAGGGGCATTCGCCATCCAGCGTCGTAAATTCTCTAGACGATCGGCTGCGCTGCTATCTCCCCCACGAAATGCCGCCATATACCACTCAGTTGCTTTGCTAGTATCCGCATAATCACTCGTCGCTATGCCACGCTCCAGTAATACCACGGGGTCATATGTCTCTCCGAGGGCGCGCATGGCATTAGTACTGCCCGCTTCGGCAGCTTCTTGATAAGCAGAACGCGCCGCTGTGATTTCACCCTGTGCTAATTGCTGTTGGCCTCTGCGCAGAATATCAGCCACCGGCACCGCAGACGTCCCTGAAGTGGTTAGGGGAGAAGTTTCGTCCGGCAAAGTAGTGTTCGGTAATGGTCCAGGTGCGTTCGTAGCCGACGGGACAGCGGATGGAGACTGGGGGGTGGGCGTGACTGAGTATTGCTTAAGTTGCTCGGGCATTAGCGTGGTGATCCAAGCGGGTAGTTGCATTCCCTCATAGTGCGCATAAATAAAATAACCGGCTAACCCCGCTAACAATAACAAAACAAGTACCGCAATCAAACGACCCTTACCCTTGGGCTTTCTACGCCGCTGAGCATAGGGCATGGGGGTTTGCTGAACTGACCGTGGATCTCGTTTAGCATGACCTGATCTATGGTGTGTGCCTTCACTCTGTAGTTTCGTTAGGTCAAGTTGGTTTGCCGCCCAATCCACCGTCTCTGGCGCAACCTGGTTTTCTTTGGCTTCCTCAGTGAGAAATAGGGCACGGTCGCATAAAGCATTTACTAATCCTGGGATACCACCACTATAACGGGCAATGCGATCTAACGCCTGTTTAGAAAATAAACTTTCATTTTGACCGCCCGCAATATGAAGCTGTTGGCGGATAAAAGTAGCCACTTGCACAGGGTCCATAGGTTCGAGTTCTATTTCAATCGTCTCTTTTAGAGACCCATGCCCTGGTTTATCGCCGTCCCGGTTTTTCTCGTCTCGCCAGGTTTGTAACGTCTGTTTAAGCCCTTGCGAACCCGCTAGCACAAGGCTGCTCGCCACGCCGATACGGAATAAACCAAAAATATGACTTAACGTGGTACTCTCAAGGGTGTCGGCGTCATCAATGATCACCACCAATTGTTCGCCGTGATAGGTCTTAACATAATTGACCAAAGCCCCAATTTTATGGGGGCGCTCTGCGCCGGCAACAGTTAGATTAAGTTCCGCGCACAAAAAAGCTAACAAATGATCGTAGTCTTTTGGGGCTTGACACAATATGGCTTGCACACCAACTGTCGGGTCCTGCACCAGATTGCGCAACAATAGCGTCTTGCCAGTACCCGGTGGACCCAGTAAGCAAATTAAGCGTCCCTGACCCGTTTGCATGGCATCCAGCATATAAGTATAGGTGTTGTCGTAGTCGGGATAAGCACGCAAAAAATCAAGACCGCTGCCCTGAAAAGGTTTACGGCGAAAACCAAAGTACTTAACTTTAAACGCGGGGGCAGCAGGAGGATTTTGTTTCCCTCCAGTCACCGGTTGCCATGGCCCACGCACCATCTGTTTGGTGCCACTGCCAATGATTTGAGTGGTTTCCGGGATCCTTTGCAACTGGGTAGGCATCTCTCCGCGTATTAAGTTAGCCGGTTCTATCTTCACCCGAAAAACCACAGTGCGCCCTAGGGCGATTTCATCATCGTGGTTTACTTCAACAAAGTGATCCGTGATTTGTCGGTCATTGATGCAAGTTCCGTTTTTACTTTGCATGTCCCGCACCCGGATACGGGGCGGATCTATATCTAATTCGCAGTGGTGACGCGAAATGTATTGCTGATTTGTATAGCCTACCAGTTGGATAAGGCAGTCTCGCGCTCGCCCGATAAAACATACCGTTGGTTCCGTAAAGGAAAACGATCTCGTGTTAATCTCTCCTTCTACGACTTCAAGGGTGACCTTCGCCACCGGGTTTTCTTCCTCGCTATTGACACGGCCAATAGTCTGCTTATAGGGATCAAACGGCATCTTCAAAAAACACTTATAGATAGAATGAAATAAAATAAAATAGGAAGAGCAAATGATGACCCTTCACACGGGTAAAATCAAATGGTCTCACAAGCAGTAGTGGGTCATAAACTATTTTATTGTATCTGTAAAAACATAAACCCTTTTATAAGAGGTCAAGATTGTCGACATCAATCAGCGCTTATCCAGCTGGCTGTGATGAAGCGGGCCGCGGCCCTCTCGCGGGACCTGTGGTTGCTGCCGTGGTTATGCTGCACCCCACTAAACCGATTCCCTGCTTGGCCGATTCAAAGCAACTTTCAGTCAAGCAACGCACTCACTTAGCGGAACTCATCAAGACCCAAGCTATCGCTTGGGCTGTTGCTGTGGCAAGCGTACAGGAAATCGATACTCTCAACATCTTACAAGCAACCTTACTCGCCATGCAGCGAGCAGTTGCTCAACTCTCGCAAACCCCCTGCCAACTTTTAGTGGATGGTAAACAGGTGCCGCAAAAATTACCCTGCCCTGCCACAGCCATTGTCCGGGGGGACCAGACGGTGCCTTGTATCAGTGCCGCATCGATTCTCGCCAAAACTTACCGCGACGGGTTGATGACGGAACTGGATAATCATTTTCCCAACTATGGATTTAAACAGCACAAGGGCTATGGCACACCTCAACACTTAGCCGCGCTTAGGGAATGGGGGGTAACGCCGGTGCATCGACGCAGTTTTGCGCCTATCAGACAACTGTTGCAAAATACAAATACATGAACCCCTTTTACCCCTGTCTGCCAGCTGCGTTTTGCATAGAAGTAGCTAGGAAAATACTGTTATGAACGCAACCTTCGTGCATCTACGTGCGCACACGGAATACTCGCTAGTAGATGGTCTGATACCCATAAAATCCTTGCTTAAGCATGTACAAGCAGCCGCCATGCCCGCCGTCGCAGTGACTGATCTAAGCAATCTATTCGCGGCTATTAAATTTTACAAAGCAGCTCAAAACATGGGCATCAAACCCATTATCGGCGCTGATGTGTGGGTGCAACGAAATACCACGGAACCCACGCGCTTGGTACTGCTTTGCCAAAACACGGTGGGCTACCGTAACTTGATTAAGCTACTCAGCCAAAGCTATTTGCAGGGCCAACAACGCGGTACACCGATGCTGGAATATACCTGGTTGCGTGGCGCCACGGAAGGTCTCATCGCTTTGTCGGGGGGGCGTGAGGGTGAAATAGGAAGAACCTTATTACATGGACAGCTTACCCAAGCTGAGACACTGCTTGAGGAATGGCAGTCGTTATTCCCAGAGCGTTTTTATCTAGAACTACAGCGCACCGGGCGCGAACAAGAAGAGGACTATATCGATGCTGCTGTAACCTTAGCCAGTGCTACCGGCGTGCCAGTGGTGGCGACGAATGACGTGTGTTTTCTTAAAGCAGCTGACTTTGAAGCCCATGAAGCACGGGTATGTATTCAAGAAGGTCATGTCTTAGCAGATCCCCGCCGGCCCCGTCGCTACAGCAATCAGCAATACCTGCGCACAGCATCGGAAATGACAACGCTTTTTGCCGATCTGCCGGAGGCTTTGACTAACAGTGTCGAAATCGCCCGGCGCTGTAATTTGCAAATTTCCCTAGGGAAAAACTTCTTGCCGGATTTTCCAGTCCCTGCAGGCTCTACAGCCGAGGAATTCTTTACCATCCAAGCCCAAACCGGATTACAACAACGTCTGGAAAAAATTGCCCACAGCCCCGTCTCACATGACGCCATACCCGTACAGACCTATCATGAACGACTTAAGCAAGAACTCTCGGTGATTAACCAAATGGGTTTTGCCGGCTATTTTTTGATCGTCGCCGACTTTATCCAGTGGGCTCGCCAACATGGGGTACCGGTGGGACCAGGCCGTGGCTCTGGCGCTGGCTCCTTAGTGGCTTTTGCCTTGGGTATTACCGATTTGGATCCCCTTGTCCATGACTTGCTGTTTGAACGTTTTTTGAATCCCGAACGAGTCTCCATGCCGGATTTTGACATCGATTTTTGTATGGAAGGACGGGATCGGGTGATTGACTACGTGGCGCAACGTTATGGTCGCGATAAAGTGGCGCAAATCGCCACCCACGGCACCATGGCGGCTAAAGCGGTGGTGCGGGACGTGGGTCGGGTGCTCAGTCACCCTTACGGTTTTGTGGATCGCATCGCTAAGTTGATTCCCTTTAAACCGGGTGTCCACGTTACCTTGGAGGACGCCTTAGACCAGGAAGCAGAGCTACGCCGACTTTACAACGAGGACGAGGAGGTTAAAGCGTTGATTGATCTCGCTCGGCCTTTAGAAGGTTTGGCGCGTAGTGTAGGTAAACACGCGGGGGGGGTGGTTATCGCGCCATCGGCGTTAGCGGATTTTTCACCCCTTTACTGCGAACAGGATTCCGAGGGCATTGTCACCCAATACGACAAGGACGATGTGGAAACCGTCGGTTTGGTGAAATTCGATTTTTTAGGGTTACGCACCCTCACCATCATCGATTGGGCGGTGCAGGCCATCAACCGCCAACGGGCTGAAGCGGGTGAAGCAGCGCTGGATATAACCACGATTCCCATGGATGATATAGCCGCTTTCGAACTCCTCAAAGCATGCCAAACCACCGCCGTATTTCAATTGGAATCTCGCGGCATGAAAGACCTGATCAAACGCCTGCAACCAGACCGTTTCGCCGATATCGTGGCGTTGGTGGCGTTGTTTCGGCCAGGCCCCTTGCAGTCCGGTATGGTGGACGATTTTATCGATCGTAAACACGGCCGCGCCACGGTGGTCTATCCTCACCCGGATCTGGAATCGGTACTAGAACCTACTTACGGAATTATCCTGTATCAGGAACAGGTGATGCAGATTGCCCAGATTCTGGCGGGCTACACCCTAGGCGGCGCCGATTTACTGCGCCGCGCCATGGGCAAAAAGAAGGCCGAGGAAATGGCGAAACAGCGCTCAGTCTTTACCGACGGTGCCGTTGAACGGGGCGTGGACGCGGAGCTTGCCACCTATATTTTCGATTTAATGGAAAAATTTGCCGGTTACGGATTTAACCGCTCCCATAGCGCCGCCTATGCCTTGCTGTCCTACCAGACGGCTTGGCTTAAAGCCCACTACCCCGCCGCGTTTATGGCAGCAGTTCTGTCTTCGGATATGGATAAAACAGATAAAATCGTCATATTTATCGACGAGTGCCGCTTGCTCAACTTGCCGGTGACACCTCCTTCCATCAACGCCTCGCAGTTTCACTTCACGGCAAACCAGCAGGGACAAATTATCTATGGCTTAGGCGCCATAAAAGGCGTCGGTGAAGGCGCCATCGAGGGACTTTTAAAAGAGCGTGAGCAAAACGGCCCATTTCGAGACCTTTTCCATGTCTGTCGACGGGCCGATTTGCGCAAAGTCAATCGCCGGGTAATGGAGGCGCTAATCCGTGCTGGCGCTTTCGATGAATTGGGTGATAATCGGGCTACCTTAATGGCTCAGCTCCCTGAAGCCCTGAAACTGGCGGAACAAAACTACCGCGACGATGTTGCCGGACAAAACGACTTGTTTGGTCTGCCGCAAGAAACTGTAAGACTAGAATCCATCAACGCCACCACTGTCGCGGTGCCTGAATGGGATGAAGAAAGCCGCTTAAAAGGGGAAAAGGAAACCCTCGGCCTTTATTTAACAGGTCATCCCATCGATCGCTACGCGGCTGAGCTGCAGCATTTTACCAGTGGACGGTTGGCTGACGTCAATTTGGAAAATGGTCATCTCACCGCGAGTCCAAGAGATTACCGCAAAAAATCGGAGAAACGGGTTACCGTTGCAGGCTTGGTGGTGGCCATCCGCACCCGTAACGCCAACCGGGGAGGACGCATGGCTTTCATGACCTTGGATGATCGTAGCGCCCGGATGGAGATCCGGGTTTTTCCAGAAACCTATGAAAAATATCGTCACTTAATCAAAAATGACATTATTTTGGTGGTCCACGGCGCCCTTACCTGGGATGAGTACTCTGAGGAAATCAGGCTTAACGCCGAGCAGCTTTTAGATCTAGACGCTGCTCGCAACGCTTACGCAAAACGGCTGGTATTGCAGTTACATACACAACAATTTGGCAACGGATTGCTAGATCACTTGGCAGAAACCCTGGCACCCTATCGCCCAGGGCACTGCCCGATTTGGATAGACTATACCGGAACAAAAGCCCGAGCTGAGATTGTCTTTGGGGCAGACTGGCAAATTACCCCTGCCGACACCCTCCTCCGATCCTTGCGGGAACTGGTGGGAGAACAAAAAGTTACACTGATTTATCCGTAACGTGACAAGTCTTATTTATAGTAGACATGACTAGATCATCTAAGTCAGCTTTGTAATGTGGTTCCCTCAAAACCAATATCACAATGTCTAAAATTTATAAACCGCCGCTATTAGATGGTGAAAGTCGAGTCGTTTTTTTTGATAATATCTGTCATTTATGCATTCATTCGGTGCAGTCTATCTTAAAGCATAACAAAGACCAATCGATTCAGTTTGCTTCTATTCAGTCAGAGTTAGGCAGTTCTGTTTTAAGTTTTTATGGGCTGCCAACACAAATGTATGAAACGATGTTATATATAGAAAAAGGCCAACTATATACAAAATCAACAGCCGCCATAAAGATAGCCAAACGATTATCTTTCCCTTGGTGTTTATTACAAGCCGGCGTTGTTATACCGCGATTTATAAGAGATGGCGTGTATGATCTCATTGCGCGAAACCGCTATAAACTCTTTGGCAAGCGAGATCAATGTTATCTACCCGACGAGAAAACATTAAAACGGTTCTTGGATGTTTAAATGGCGGAAGGCTGTTTTGTCACTCCTAACCCTGGTCCCGGCTGGGATTGTTGCTATCCGCGATCTACTTGAATTGCCAAGTATCGCCCAAAAAAGCGCTCCATAAAGACGTCTTACGGGGCCAGTTACCCAAAAGGTTAGCTATGAAAGGGGAGAACATGATGGGATGGTTTAGTTTGAAGTTGATTGCTGCTTTGCTGCTTTTTTACAGTTCATGCTTTGCCATTGCGGATAACCATGTCGCTGCTAAAGAAGCGATGCTGTCGCAACTTATGCAAGCGCTATCGCAAAAGGATTATGAGGCTTTTATAGCCGATGGAACACAAACCTTTAAACAGGGTATTACAAAACAAGCTTTCGATACGGTTGCCAATCAAGTGGGGAATCGTATTCAAGATGGCTATCAAGCAGAGTATTTGGCGCAGCTCAATCAACAAGGTCATAAAGTACATCTGTGGAAAATTAGCTATGCAACCAGCGAAGAAGATACCTTGGCAAAATTAGTCGTCAATAACAATAAAGTGGCCGGATTTTGGTTGCAATAATTATGGCTAACAGCCGCTTATTAGGCTATGTTCATAGGATAAAATCATAAACATAATCTTTTATTCATTAGGATACCCTTTACTGTGCTAAATCTTCAGCAAGCCTCAAACCTAGAAAGACGTACTTTAAAACGCTGGCATCTCATCTTTTATTTACGGGTTTTTGACGAAGAGAGCGCTGCCGTGTTGGGCCATATCGTGGATATTTCTGAAAACGGCATGATGTTGTTGAGCGACAATCCCATTCCTGTAACCAAAAATTTTCGCGTTTGGGTGGATGTGCCTAGCGAAACAGGGCCTCGGCAACGAATCCACCTGGAAGCCCGCAGCTTATGGAGCCATAACGATATCAATCCAGACTTTTATGATACGGGTTTTTATATCAAAGACCCATTACCCGACACCATTCACCAGTTAAACCAACTTATAGAAGAGTTCAAAAGCGAATTTCATATCATCGACTAACTATCTACGGCTATCTACGGCTATCTACGGCTATCTACGGCTATCTACGGCTAAGCTCATCCATCGTTGACACGCAGAGTTTGGTAGCTTTGCCTATGTCGTGGCTACTGACCCGCCACAGTCATTTGCTCGACCAAGACTGAACCACAGCGAATGTTGCCCCGGGTGTCTACATCGTTACCGACTGCCGCGATATTTAGGAACATATTGGCTAAATTACCAGCAATGGTGATTTCTTCCACCGGGTACTGGATCTCACCGCCTTCCACCCAAAACCCTGACGCCCCTCGAGAATAATCGCCGGTAACTAGATTAATACCCTGCCCCATCAAATGGGTCACTACTAAGCCCCGCTCCATGCGTTTTAAAAGATCGGCAAAATCCGCCGATCCCGGTTCAACAATCAGATTATGTACCCCGCCGGCGTTGCCCGTGGTGGTCATGCCTAAACGCCGGGCTGAATAACTACCTAATACATAGCCTTCGAGGGTGCCATCACGCACTAGATCACGATCCTGGGTGGCCACCCCTTCCCCATCAAAGGGAGCACTACCAAGACCCCGAAGCAAATGGGGCTGTTCGCGTATCGTCAAAAATTCGGGAAAAATACGTTTACCGAGATGATCAACCAGAAACGAGGCGTTCCGGTAAAGAGTAGAACCCCGAATGGCGCTAACAAAATGACCAACCAAACCCCGCGCCATTTCTGGCACAAACAACACCGGCGTCTGGCGAGTATCTATACGCTGAGCATAGAGACGCTTTAAAGCCCGAGTTGCCGTCTCTAGGCCAACGGCTTCGGGGGATTCCAAAGCCGTATGTTGGCGGGCTATGGTGTACCAATGATCCCGCTGCATTTCTTTATCATCCTGGGCAAGTACGGAACAGCTAATCACATGTCGTGTGCTGGGATAACCGCCAAGAAAACCATGGGAATTACCATACACAGCACAACCGCTTTGGCTAGCCACACTGGCGCCTTCGGAATTAGCGATACGGGAGTCATATTGGCGGGCTGCTGCCTCACAAGTATGGGCCATCTCAATGGCCTGCTCGGCGCTCACCGGCCAAGGATGATAAAGATCTAAATCCGCTATGGTTTGCGCTAAACGTTCTCGATCGGCAAGCCCTGCGCAGGGATCCGCCGCGGTATGACGGGCGATATCACAGGCCGCAGCGACAGTTTCTCGAACTGCCGCCGGACGCCAATCCGAGGTGCTAGCAGACCCCTTACGTTGCCCAAAGTAGACCGTAACACCCAATCCCCGACTGCGATGATGCTCCAACGTTTCCACCTCGCCTAGGCGTACTGTAACCGACAACGCCGTTCCGAAGTTAACTGCAGTCTCGGCGGCGGAAGCACCCCGCGCTTTCGCTTCCGCGAGGATATCAGCCACCAAAGATTCCAGCTCAGCTTGGTCTGGGAGGGTTGACGAAGAGGACGGGGTTGCGGCAATGTCTGTCATAGGGTTACCTATTATCTTGAGGAACTGACCAATTAAGGTATCATTGAATGTCGTTATGACTTATTTAAAACGCAATGAATCCGGTGAAGCGCCGGAAAAACCCAGCAAAAGTCAACGTAAACGGGATGCTGCCGTGCTCCAAAACCTGGCAGCCAATTTGCTGGACCTAAAGCCCCCGTTACTGCACAAATTACCCTTATCCGATACACTGCGTGAATCCATCCTAGCGGCTCGTTTGCTGCCTCAGGGCAGCGCTAGAAAACGTCAGGTGCAATACATCGGCAAGCTCATGGGGCAAAGCGATGTCAAGCCCTTGCAAACAGCGCTGGAGGATTTGCAAGGCAACTCCACAGTGACCCGCCAGCGTCACTATCACCGACAACAGTTGCTGGATGGGCTACTAGCGGGGGAAGAAAACCTCACAGCATTTTTCCAACAATACCCTCAGGCTGATCGGCAACACTTACGGCAGCTGGTGCGCAACGCATCCCGGGAAAAGACAACCGAGCCTAGGCCACGTACTCACCGTATCTTGCTGAGTTATCTTCAGGAGATAACCGAACAACCCATTTCCTCATGACCTACGCAAAGGACTTAGGTAAAAAGTTATAATGAATTATGTCTGAGTTCCGCCCACCGTCAAACCATCCACCCGCAGCGTCGGCTGTCCAACACCCACCGGCACGCTCTGCCCTTCTTTGCCACAGGTTCCGACACCCGCATCCAGCTGCAAATCGTTGCCTACCATGCTCACCCGGGTCAATACATCGGGACCATTGCCAATTAAAGTCGCGCCCTTCACAGGATGGGTGATTTTACCCTGTTCGATAAGATACGCTTCACTGGCTGAAAAGACGAATTTACCCGAGGTGATATCCACCTGGCCGCCGCCGAAGTTGACGGCATACAGCCCCCGGTCCACCGAGGCAATAATTTCCTCAGGCACATGGGGACCGGCCAACATATAGGTGTTGGTCATCCGCGGCAAGGTTAAATGGGCATAGGATTGGCGACGGCCATTGCCGGTGGGTTGCATGCCCATCAGTCGGGCGTTGAGTTTATCCTGAATATAGCCTTTGAGAATGCCGTTTTCAATCAATACTGTATTTTGGGTGGGTACGCCTTCGTCATCGATGTTCAAGGAACCACGGCGATTGGTTAGTGTGCCATCGTCCACCACGGTGCATAGGGGCGCCGCCACCTGTTCACCCAAACGGCCGGAAAACGCTGAAGTGCCTTTACGATTAAAGTCGCCTTCTAAGCCATGACCAATGGCTTCATGCAATAAGACACCGGGCCAACCAGGACCCAACACCACGGTCATAGTGCCTGCTGGCGCCGCCACAGCCTCGAGATTGATGAGGGCTTGACGGACTGCTTCCCGGGCATAACCTAGAGCACGGTCATCATCCATAAACAAACCATAACTCATACGCCCACCACCGCCGCTACTACCCTGTTCGCGGCGGCCATTGTGTTCCACGATGACGCTCACATTTAAACGCACCAGAGGACGCACATCACCCGCCAGTGTGCCGTCGCTGCTGGCTACTAAAACCACATCCTGGACACCCGCTAAACTCACCATGACTTGCCGTACCCGGGGATCTAGCCGCCGGGCTTCTGCATCCACCTTTTCTAAAAGCCGCACCTTCTCCTCCGCGGCAAGGGTTTCCACCGGGTCCAGAGGCTCATAAAGAGCAAGACTATTGGTTGCTTTCCAAGCTTGCACACGACCCTCACCACCACTGCGAGCCACGGCGCGGGCAACTTGAGCAGCCTCTAGCAAGGCGGGCAGCACCACATCGTCGGCATAGGCAAAACCAGTTTTCTCCCCACTCACGGCCCGAACACCAACACCTTGATCGATGGTATGACGGGCGTTTTTTACACTCCCATCCTCTAATGACCAAGCCTCGTTGCGGGTAAACTGGAAGTAAAGATCTCCACCATCGATGGAATGGCCCATTAAACAATTTAGGGCATTATCTAGGTCAGCTTCACCGAGACCCGCTGGTGCAAGGATCTGGTTACGGGCAAGGGTTAAATTATCACTCATCATAAAATCCGTCGGTTATCCTCACTAAATGGGTCACAAAAACACACAGTAACAGCTTAAAATTATTTGAAAACAGATTTATTAGGCAGTTCAGAGGATTTTTTGGAAGCCGTTGTCAAAGAACTGAAACGGCGATGCTGAAGGACGGGAAAAACTTCCCGCAGATTTGCTAAGCCAGATCGATCCAGTGGAGCCAATACGACACCCGGCCCCTGGGGCAAACGAGCTAGCACCTCTCCCCAGGGATTCACCACCATACTGTCGCCAAAAGTTTTTCGACCTGACGCATGTTGACCACCTTGGGCTGCGCCAATTACATAGCATAGGTTTTCCACTGCCCGCACCCGCACCAAGAGTTCCCAGTGGGCTTTGCCTGTGGTTGCCGTAAAGGCCGCGGGCAAGGCAAATATTTCTAGACCTTGATCTAACAAGTTACGCATCAGTTCTGGAAAACGCAGATCATAACAAACCGCTAACCCTAAACGGCCAAAAGGAGTTTCCAGGATGACGGGGGAAGATCCTGGTTCGATGGTGTCGGACTCACAATAGCTTTCGTCAGCTTGGGGTAAGTGGACGTCGAAGAGATGTATTTTGTCATAGCGCCCTACCTGCTGGCCTGTGTCATCGAATACGAGGCAACTGGCTCGCACTTTATTAAGATCTTCAGCGGCTAAAGGAATGGTGCCTCCTACTAGCCAAATTTTATGACGCACCGCCTGCTTTGATAAAAAGGTTTGTAACGGTCCTTTGCCTTCGGTCTCTCGAAGCGCCAGTTTGTCAGCTTCCCTTTCACCCATAAAGGCGAAGTTCTCAGGCAACACCACAAGCCGCGCCCCTGCTTGTGCAGCTTGCTCAATCAGTTTCTCGGCCATAAGAAGATTAACGTTAACATTTGGCTCCGAGACCATTTGCAGAGCAGCAACAACCATAGACACGATGGTTTTCCTCTGTTAATGAACTTTTCGATCCAAAAATAGCATTTCATAACGCCAATTGAAAACTTCTTCGCAAAACCTAAGCAATACCTCGCCATTGCAACAAGGTACGACAAACGAGCCTGTGCTTTCCTTGGCGGTATCTACCTCGCCGTAAGCGTTATATGGCTCAATTGATGACACGCCCTAGAGTTCCCACCATTTTTACAGAGAGAGCAAAGCTGATCCATGAAAATTCTGGCATCAATCGAATCAGCAACTGATATTCCGTTGCTATCAAATTCAAACTTGAAATCTCTTCTGCAATTTCGTATAAACAACTAGTCAGACTAGTTGTTTAGGTATTTTTTATGAAAACGTGGCAATTACAGGAAGCGAAGGCAAAACTGAGTGAGTTACTTCGCCAAGCCGAAAAAACAGGTCCGCAATGCATTACGGTGCGTGGAGAAAATACAGCGATTATCCTATCAAATAAAGATTATGAAAAACTGCTTGGTGAGAAGGAAAATCTTTGGGAGTTTCTGCAGGCTTCACCGTTAAAGGGTATCGATTTGAATATTGAGAGAGATAAATCTCTATCGAGGAATGTAGACTTTTGAGCTATCTGCTGGATACTAATGTGATTTCCGAAGCGTTGCGACCAAAACCGAATCGTAATGTACAGAAATGGTTTCAAGAAATACCCGATGATGAACTCTATTTAAGCGTATTAACCCTTGGTGAGATTAGAAAAGGCATTGCAAAACTAGACAATGGTAAGCGTAAAACCCAACTTGTCAGCTGGCTGGATCACAAACTTCCGCTACGGTTTGGAGCTCGTTTGCTGCCAATCGATTTGACTGTGGCTGATCGCTGGGGCTGTCTGCTCGCTGCAGTTGATCGACCCATACCTGCCATCGACAGTTTGCTGGCGGCTACAGCACTGACCTTTAACCTCAAAATGGTCACCCGCAACATCGCGGACTTCAATGTGACGGGCTTAGAGGTAATCAATCCTTGGGATTAATATATTTTTTGCTTATTTTGTGTTACCGACTCGACTTTGCAAGTGCCGGGGTATGCTTCGCTAGTTTGCGGTCGGTCCAATGAATCGGACGTTCATCTACCTAATAACCTACATTCCGATTGCTATTGCTCAAGGTTGTCGTCAAACCTTAATAGAAAAAAACCGCTTAACGCAAGAAATAACAGAGCTTCGTGAAGAACGCCTACAACGCTGGAAAAAACAAGCGGAAACCGTTGCAAAAATAGTCACCACTTCGGCTTAAGCTGTTTAAAAAGTCTTTATAAATCCATTGTATTTAAAACCTCTAAGACTTTTTTAGGCTCCAATTTTCCTTTGAAAAAGAGAATAGGGCCAGGTATTTTTTCCACCATCTCGGTACTAACGTTGAGTCTATCAGACACGGCCAAAATAAGATTATGCATATTGGCGCGTCTAACTTTGTCCATTTTTCGACGTAAATAATCGGGATGCCAAAAACCCACAATCTCTATATGCACGGTTCTTCCATCCCCATGCCGCAAAGCAAAATCCGGCACGAACACCGTGCCTTTGAGATCTACAATTTCCACTTCCCGTTCTAAAACCCAGGGCGATTGCAGTTTTTCCCAACGCTCAGCAAAGGTCTTTTCCAGTAAACTATCAAAGGCTGGCGTTTTGGCAAAATAGGACCGCAGGGGCGATTCCGAGTTTAGGCTGTAAATCAATTCCCGGTCATCTTTACGCAGTACCGCTTCCATTTCCCAGCGGGTAATGCGTAACAATGACGGTAAAAAAAGAGCCATTTGGATACCGTATTTACGGGTTAACTTAAATAGACTCGCTGGACCATCCACGTAAATCTGATAACCGTCATCTAAGTTACCTTCCACGGCATACATCAAACCGTGAAACTTTAACTGCTGAAAAAGTCGCCGGTACTCACCAGGCACATTGCGATGCGCCCAGATGCGCAGACAAAGAGCTGAATAAAGCAGCCCTTGCGCCTGGGCCACGTTGTAGCGGTCCACCAATTCAGCAGCTTGGTAATCAGGTAGTGCCGACAACATATGGCGCTCCGGCAAATCGGCATAAAGCGCATCCCGTAATGTGTCGGGGTCCAACTGAAATTTTTCAGACGCCTCTTTTAATACCGCTTGGGCCTGCGTCTCGTTATAGACACCGCGCTGGGACGCCAAGCTAAACACCTCTTGCCGGATGACCTCTGGCGCAATCTCGGAAATCGCCAAGGTAAATTGAGCCGCATTTAAAGCCAAATGGGCAAACCCTCTAACAATTCGATAATCGGGTGAATCTCCTTCCAAAGCTTTGAGGGCTTCCAGCAACTCGCCTCGGGTGCGATGCTGATAGGCTTGCAGCATATCTAAAACGGATTCCGCCCAGCTTTGTTGGTCTTTTTTGAGAAACTTTGGATAAATCTGTGCGCCACGGCGGCGAGAAAATAATAGTTCGCTAGGAAGCATCGCTTTATTTATCCTAAAAATAATTTCCCAGGCAGATTAGCGCCGCGTCTTAATCTTAACCTATAATTCCAAGGCTGAAAGATAAACCCTCTACAACGACTATACGGACACCACAGCATACCCATGTCTCCTAATAAGCATTGGCGCATTATTGTTCACGGCGGCGCAGGACCGATCCGAGATGGCCTGTTAGCAGAACGCCAAACGGGTTGCCAAAGGGCCGCCGAAGCCGGCGCCGAAAAATTACGTCAAGGCTGTTCAGCCTTGGACGCGGTACAACGCGCTGTGGAAACCCTCGAAGACGATCCACTATTCAATGCTGGCACAGGCGCCGTGCTTAATCGCCACGGTAACATTCAATTAGACGCCTCTATCATGAACGGCGCTAATTTAGCCGCTGGCGCCGTTGCCGCTGTAAGCCGATTAAAAAATCCCATTGCGTTGGCTCGACAGGTACTTGAGGATGGCCGCCATGTGCTCTTAGTCAGTGAATCGGCTTTAGAATTTGCCCGCAGCGTTGGTGTCAAAGAATACCCGGATGCGGCATTGATCGTCGACCACCAGCGTCAGCGCTGGGAGGCGAAGCATGGCACGGTAGGGGCGGTGGCTATAGACCAAGCCGGGGAGATCGCCGCAGCCACCTCCACGGGGGGTCTTTTTAATACCTTGCCCGGTCGAGTTGGCGATTCGGCGCTTATCGGTTGTGGCACCTACGCTGATGATGTGGGCGGCGTATCCTGCACCGGTATCGGCGAAGCCATTATCCGCGTTGTGTTGGCTAAAACCGCAGTGGATTTTCTGCGTACAGGACTGTCTGCCCAGGAAGCAGTGGATCAAGCAATGGCCCATTTTTCCGCCAAGACCCAACAACAAGCTGGTCTTATTCTTATCCATCGGCAGGGCGGTGTTGCCTATGCCCACAATGCAGCCCATATGCCCCTGTGCGTCATCCATGAGCCTAACGACGTTATGACTGCCATATGACCGATCTGTAAGAGAAAACCCTTTACGATTTGCTAGTCGCGTCGGTTGCTGAAAATAGTGGCAATGTGTGATGTTCGGGTTGAGACTGAGACTGCACTGGGCTACGCCGTCGCTGGGCCACCTGCTCCTCGCGAGTTTCCCGAGCCACTAATTCATAAAGAATAGCCTGCTTATCCTTCCCACGCCGAAGTATCCGTCCTAAACGTTGCACAAACTCGCGATTAGAGCCGCTTCCAGAGAGAATAATACCTACACAGGCATCGGGGATATCGACCCCTTCGTTTAGCACATTGCTGGTCACGATGGTTGTATAGACATCACTTTTGAAGCCTTCCAGGATAGATTGGCGTTCTTTTATCAAGGTTTGGTGGGTCATACAGGGTATTAAAAAGCGCTGGGATACCTCATAGGCCGTGGCGTTGTCTTCGGTAAAAATAAGGGTTTTTGCACTGGGATGATTGGCTAATAGGATGCTCAACATACGAATTTTTGCGGACGTGGCATGGGCAATGCGACGCGCTTCACGATGGGCTTGCATGGCGCGCCGCCCCTCAGGGCTACGCGCCGATAACATGACAAAGCGGTTCCAGCCGGTTAAAGAACCCAAACCAATGGCCTTCGCTTGTAGGAACCCGTTACGGGTCGCAATGGCCTGTTGATAAGCTTCTCGCTCTGCCTGGGAAAGTTCCACATACACGGGATGAATGCGAAAAGCCGCTAGAATACTGCCGGCAAAATCTTCAGGCCGTTTTTTATAAACGGTATCCCCCACCAATTCCACTAAATCCAAATGTTTTCCGTCGTTTCGCTCCAGGGTAGCGGTCAACCCTAAACGATAAGGTGCCAGAGAAAACTCGGCGATACAGCGATAAAACTCGGAAGGCAAATGATGCACTTCATCAAACACCAAGGTGCCAAAACGATTTCCTAACCGGTCGATATGACGGGAGGCGGAATCGTAGGTGGCAACCGTGAGCGCTGTCACTTCGTGATAACCGCCGCCGATCAGACCGATGCTCTGTTCTGGAAATGTTATACACAACAGCGCATACCATTGGTGCATAAGATCCAAGGTTGGCACTAAAATCAAAGTATCCCGTTTCGCCCAACACAAAGCTAATAAGCCTACTAAGGTTTTACCGGAACCCGTGGGTAGTACCACGATGCCACGGCCACGGGCGACCTGCCATTGGGTTAGGGCTTCTTGCTGATGGGGAAACGGATCCATAGGAATGTCGGCAGTGAGTTCGACACGCCCATAGCGAGGGGCTTGATTGCGCTGCAGTAAAGTTTTTAAAGGACCGATAATGCGACTGTAATAATAGGCCGGCGCCCGATAAGCATCGACACGGGAATCGTAATGAAAGAAATCCCGGATAGCCTCCGGAAAGAGCGGCTCTCCCTCAAAAAGCAGTGTGCCGCGATCAAAACGCAACTGACATCCGCCCACCTGTTGACCGAGATCCTGTTTAAGTCGGTAAACGCCGGTTGCGTCTTTGATACCTTTAGTCGGCACTAAAATATTTACCTAAGTCCATGACAAGGGCGCAAGCTATTTCGCATCGGTGTCAAATAGGGTGTGCAACGGTAATTCGCCACATAAAGTCTGTATAGACTCCGTGGCGGTAAAGATTGTTCTATTTTGATATTTTCCTGCTACCGGTGTGGTATATCGCTCGAGCAACTTTTTGTCGGGTAACACAATCCAATAGTCTGGAATATGGGCACCTGCATAAATAATGCTTTTCTCAGGATCGAGTTCCAGGGACGAAAGGGCAATTTCAATAACCAGCTCGGCATAGCTTGGATATGCTGAAATAAACTGTTCGATGCTGCCTCGTAAGATAGAGATGTCAGGCTCTGGCTCTGAGCTCGTTAATGTCATAGGAGCCTTTTTGCGAATCAGACAAACATCGTCCAATCCATCTGCAAAATAACGAAAAAGTTTATAAGCGATGAATTCATGGAGGGGTAATTTTGTCACTTTGTTAAAGATGATACCGTCGATAAGCTCAGTCTTTTCGGAAATTAAACCGGTCGCGCTAAACGGGTGGTATTGTTCCACCGAAAAAGATTTTTATAGCTCATAAGTACTTGCCTATAAATTATCCGGTGTTATATCAGGAACGCTGTGAATACATCCATGTACGCTCCATCGCCGTCTCCCAACGGCGAAGGCCCTTCCATAACAGCGGATAACTTAGGGCGTTTTACTTACCTGAAGTGTTGAGGGTTCATTGCCACTTTTTCAAGTGGTCTAATGTAAATAGTTAACGTCTGGTTGGTAAAAAAATACCAAAAAATTAGCCTGTTAATTCCCTGCAACCTAAAGCATATATCACGACTTTATAACGGCTTCATTATAATAAGAATCCATCAAAAAGCAGTAGAATATTCAAAAATTTGAGTATATTTTCCGCGCTATCTACTACTTTTATACTAAGACGAATGCCGGATAGACACAAGCGGTGAGAAGGTTACACTCGATAGTCATCGTTTATCGACCTATTGAGAGGGACTTCCCCATGACCCGTATCATCCGTCCCACGACAGCCCATTCTTTTAATCCTCCGACTTCTACCCTCAACCAACCCCATCGTCCACCCGACCCCCAAGCCATCAAACAACTAGAAGCCATCCTGGATGCCCCTAAAGACACTGCTGAGGCGTCTCAGTCCGGCACATCGCCCGATGCCCCCTTATTACACCCCTACCACACCCTCGCCTTTCTCGCCCATCGACGACACACACAATACTTGGAAAGCCAAGGCGGCCAAGCGGCCCTCGATAAGTTGGCAGAAGGCCGCTTCAGCAAAGCCCACCTCCTGGCTACAGTGGCCCAGCACACCGACAACCTCCAAGCCCTAGCCGGCTTCTTCGCTGCCCTAGGCCCCCAGCACACTCTCGACGCCCTACAGTCTATGGACCACTACGACCGTGATGTCATCAGCTCAGGGTATGGGCCATTACTTGACCCGGCGAGGCGATATGGATGGTTATCCAGTGGGCATTTACAGGATATTCACCTCGTCGAAGCCTTTCATCGTGACCGACTCCAGGGGCAACGGGAGACCCTCGCAAGAGCCTTGAGCCAAGCCGTGACAGGAGGGCTCAATGATGCCTTTATCCAGGAGCTAGCCAACACGGCCAGCCGCACACCAAAAACCGCCAATCAGCTCAGTCAGCTCTTCGCTCAATCCGATGGTGCGGCGTTGATACCCTCGAAAGAGGCATTCTACAACCATCTCATGATACCGAAGAAAGCTTTAAGCCCCGTCAATGACTCTAACACCCGAGGCTGGGTACGGGCGGCCACGTTATTGTTGGGAGATAACCCCAGCGCTCACTGGCTTGAGCCATTGCAAAATCATGTCGGTAGTGCCGGGCTAAGCCAGTTTATGACCACTACCGTGCAGGATACGATTAATATCATAGGGAAATCAGATAGGTTTCCTTACGGTGACGAAGACTACCAGCGGGGACTTGAAGGTCTGCTACGTGGGTTGAGTCAGCGTCAGGGGGAGGAATATACGGAGCTCAAAGCCCATGTCTTTAGCGCGGCGAGTGATGCCATGGGGGAGACACATACTCGTGAAGAACTGACCGAGGGATTGAAAGAGCTGTTTGTGAGTGATCCGAAGGAGATTGCCATGAAAATAGAAAAAAGTCGCCACAACGACACAAGAAATGATACTGCATTTTCTTACTTTTTTAAAGAGGCCGTTTTTAATAACCCTGATCCTAATGATAAATTTTTTAAAGTGATCTCTTTAACATTAAAAGACTTATATCAAGAAACAGCTAATAATTCCTTGAGTGAAATAGAAAATACTAGGAACGCTAAAATACTAGGACATTTATTTGGAAGCTTACAAGTCGCTTTCGAAAGTGCTAAGTCTGACAATAAAACCGATCAGGCTTCGGTAGGTAATGGCATCAATGCACTAGTTGGTTTAGCAGCAATCTTTCCTCAGATTAGTACCCAGCTTAGCGCTACAAAAGACGGGATTGTCGTTCCTATTTTGGATACTGTGTTTAATATCAATAATCGAAGGCAAGCGCAGTATATGAATTTAGTAGATGACAAGTTTGATGAAATAGAAGATGCAATGTTAGCAGGTTTTAATGGTTACGAAGAAGATACGAACCGACGTGTCGGCAATGACTTCGATTCAGGTTCTAATAGAGTACATCGCAGAGCGTCTGAGGCTCTAGAACAAAATTAACGTGTAGCCATTATGAATCGATTAATGCATGTATTGCTATTGATAGCTATTGGTACACATCTAGTCGCTTGTAAGCCCAATCACTCAGAAGAAGTATTTCGCTACGATGCAAAACCTGATGTATACGCCAACTTTATAAAAGATCCTGAAATTTTACAAAAACAGCTGGTTGAGAACGATCAACCTTATATACGTGAATTACTTCACGGCATCTTACTAAGCAAAGAACCACCCTCACAGTCAGCGATAAACGCCTTTTCACAGTTTTTCGCTGAAGCCAATAACCAATCTATAAATGCGCATCTCAGTCAAGCAGAAAATGCACACTATGCAAACAGGCTAGGCGCTATCATAGGCAATCTCATGAGTCTGCGAAGACATATTGTGGCTCGAAGAGATAAGTATTTTTTCTCTTGGTGGTCTGACTATCAAGCGCTGGACAAAAGATGGCTAGGGCTCTTTACGGATATTGCGCCTAGCGTGGTAGCCAAGGAGCTACCTGATAACGTCATCAAAATCGCACGAACCTGTGACGTAAATGGCTTTGCAGAGGCATTATTACAAAGCGGCTATGCGACCCGACACCAGGACAAGGACTTAGTAGATACCTTGATCGATACCGTCGCTGATGCTATCAGTGCTAACTTCAATGGTTATGAAGAGGATACAGAACGTAGGGTGGGTAATGATTTTGATTTTTCCTTTGTCGATGCCTACGACCATGCTATGAAGGGACTAAAAAGAAACTGAGTGACCTACGAATAGCCCGCCTTTCGTTGCACTGTAAACGTTAAATTCTTTACAGCAAGTAGCCCGGATGAAGTGCAACGAAATCCGGGGATGTCCCGGATTCCATTTCGTTTCATCCGGGCTACCCACTTGAGTGTTTACTCTAAGTACAGGACAAAAGTTTTAATATATCGTAGAGTAAGTTCATTTGGTCTACCACGTTAAGTAGTATGAAACGGATGCGATCAAAGCCGTGGCGAAACAAGGACTTGAGGGGACGCTAGAGAGTTTTTTAAGGGACTGTAAGAAAAAGGATCACACGATTAAAGCACAACTGAGCATTGACTTGAACACCCACAAGATCCTGGCCACGGCCTTTGCACCCGGGCGGGTCCATGACCTGACGCTGTTCAAAGATCATCTCCATGAGGTCTCGATAATGCTGCCTTGCCTATTTGACATAGCTGGTTGACATTGTTGTTTCCAGTTCAAGTATTATCCTAGTGGATTTTAATGTTGCTATGCATAACAAGTTTCGACGTGTGCCGCACCTAACCTGATGGTTGAATCAAAGCGTAGACCCTCTAAACAAATCTCGTCTCAACCCCCGTTGGCATTCACTTCTTTATGGCAAACCATCGGCTGGCTTATGGTAATCATGGTAGTGGTGCTGACACTCATGCCCAAGCCGCCTACACCACCAGTTTTGGTTTGGGACAAAAGTCAACATTTAGTCAGCTATGGGCTACTTATGTTTTGGTTCGACCAAGCTTTTCGGGGGCGTGTAAGATGGATAAGTTTTTTAGTAGGTTTAGGCATTGTGTTGGAATACCTTCAGGGCTGGTTTGGCTATCGACAATTTGACTACGGCGACATGCTGGCTAACGGACTGGGTGTTTTAGCAGGTTTGCTAATAGCCAGCACGCCTTTGGGACTTTTGGTAAATTGGCTCGATAGTACCTTAGCTCGCTACTGGCCAAACCGTTAAGAAGCTGTTTCAAAACCGGCTCATGTCCGCTGACTCGGCGTTACAGCACCTTCTCCGCTGCTCATTTACCGCCTGTAAACTGCGCTGCTCGAAGGCGCTGCGCCTTGATTCAGCGAACCTATGCGAGTTTTTGAAACGGCTTCTAAGTAGCTGGTTTCTTTCTTTGCTTACTCTTTTTCGGACGACGCCTCTTTGGCGTCCGATATAGGCCGCCGATCCCGTTTATTACGCCATAACACTTCGCTGCCTCCTTCATCTCGAGCCAGCAACCGACTCGCAACAAAAAGTAGATCCGAAAGCCGGTTTAAATAAGTTTGACCATGGCTATTAATCTCTTCAGAACGCGCTAAGGTTACTATACAACGTTCAGCGCGACGGCAGATGGCCCGCGCCATATGACACGCCGCCGCGGCAGGACCACCGCCCGGCAAAATAAACTCTTTTAACGGCGGTAACTCGGCATTCAACGTGTCCAGCGTCTGTTCCAAGACCGTCACATCCTCATGGAGAACCGCTTGATAGCCTGGCATACTCAGTTCGCCACCCAAATCGAATAACTTGTGTTGTACTTCATTCAATACGTCTTGCAAGGCTGGCCGAATAGCATGAACCAGCACCATACCCACGGCGCAATTTAACTCATCCACTTCACCGATGACTTCAATACGTAGGCTATCTTTAGCAACGCGCTCGCCGCCGCTTAAACCGGTGGTGCCGGTGTCGCCGGTTCGCGTGTAAATCTTAGAGAGCCGATTACCCATTTGATGCACTCCTCACAGTTGGCTAATATGATGGTGGATTACGATGCTTTGCACCTTACTTCTAAAGTTGATGGCGACGATACGTCTCGTCAAATAAGTACAGGGACTCACATCGCTTTAAACATAACCCGATGATAACAGTTTTTATCCCTACCCTAACTCTTCTTTACTAAACCATCTAATGCACTTAAATAGAGCAAATAGAATTATTTTGCACTTTTTAAGTGCATAAAAACCTGCTTGCTAAGGTAATAACCGGCCTACCCGTATGGGCTATAGTCAAAATTTGGTTGGCATGTTTCCTGCTGAAGCCGTGAAGAGCTGTGTTCTACAGCCTTAGTATTGGACTAACCACACTAAACACTCGCCTGGAGGAACAACGTCCATGACTCCTTCTGAAGTAATGAAAACCATCAAAGATAAGGAAGTCAAGTTTATCGACTACCGCTTTACCGACACCCGCGGTAAGCAACAGCATGTTACTGCCCTTGCTAGCACCTTCTCTGAAGATATCTTTGAAGAAGGCAAAATGTTTGACGGTTCCTCTATTGCGGGTTGGCGGGGCATCCAAGAGTCCGATATGATTCTTATGCCAGATGCCACCACGGCTACCCTCGACCCCTTCTATGAAGAAACCACGTTAAACCTCACCTGCGACATCATCGAGCCCACTTCGATGCAGGGTTATGAGCGTGATCCCCGCTCTGCGGCAAAACGGGCCGAAGCCTATTTACAGTCAACGGGTATTGGCGACACCGCCTATTTTGGTCCTGAGAATGAATTTTTTATTCTCGATGATGTGCGTTGGGGAAGCGACATCTCCGGCTCCTTTTATAAAGTAGATTCTAAAGAAGCCCACTGGAACACGGAGCGGGTTTACGAAGGGGGCAACTTCGGCCACCGTCCCCTGGTCAAAGGGGGTTATTTTCCTGTGCCACCGGTGGATTCTCAGCAGGACGTGCGCAGTGCCATGTGTCTTGCCTTAGAAAGCATGGGTCTGCAGACAGAAGTCCATCACCACGAGGTGGCTACCGCTGGCCAAGCCGAGATTGGTGCACTCTTTAACACTTTAGTGCGTAAGGCCGATGAGGTGCAAACCCTCAAATATGTGGTCCAAAATGTGGCGTTAAGTTACGGTAAAACAGCCACCTTTATGCCAAAACCTTTGGTTGGCGACAACGGTAACGGCATGCATGTGCATCAGTCCATTGGTAAAGAAGGTAGCAATGTCTTTGCCGGCGACTTGTACGCAGGGTTATCTGAGTCAGCGCTATTTTATATTGGCGGCATCATAAAACACGCCAAAGCACTCAATGCCTATACTAACGCTTCTACCAATAGTTATAAGCGTCTAGTGCCCGGTTTTGAAGCGCCCGTCATGTTGGCTTATTCAGCTCGCAACCGCTCAGCTTCAATTCGTATTCCCCATGTGAGTAGCCCAAAAGCCCGCCGACTTGAGGTGCGTTTCCCGGACTCTACCGCTAATCCTTATCTCGCCTTTGCTGCTATGCTTATGGCCGGTCTCGATGGAATTCGCAATAAAATCCATCCAGGCGAACCCATCGATAAGGATCTTTATGACTTACCCCCGGAAGAAGAGAAGGAAATTCCCCAGGTTTGTTTTTCCTTCGATGAAGCACTCGCCGCCCTGGATGCAGACCGCGAGTTTTTAAAGGCGGGTGGGGTATTTACTGACGATATGATCGACGCTTACATCAACCTAAAAATGGACGAAGTGACACGTTTGCGCATGACCACCCATCCTGTGGAATTCGATATGTATTACAGCCTATAGATACAAAACAGAATAGAATAGAATAGAGGCTATCGTTTGTTCGTTATCGAGTTTTGCCGGACCCATAACGCCCCCACCTGGGGGCGTTTTTTTTCCAAACGGGTGATACCTGTAAACATACCCTGAAATCGGTTGCGAGCCGTCGCCTGTTGACTATGTCATGACTTACGCAAAAACAGGACTATCGCTGCTCGTGCAAGAAGTGTTGGCGGCCTGGATGGCCGTCGTCAAGCCCACAGGGACGTGTTTACGGCGTCTTCTGGAACGAGCAGCAATAGTCCTGTATGCATGGGTTATGGGGGCTGGCTTCAGCACAGCGTGGTTCGCTTAAATAAATTTCGTGTATAGCGGGTTGTGAATTTAACGACGGCAGTCTTGCCGAGACTCCGTTTCAGCGAGCCATCTTACTTTCAGTTTATAGGTTTTAAGAGTTGCACCTGGAGAATCCTGATGCACCAAAAATGTGCATTGATCCATTATCTTACATGGACTGCTAATAGATGGTGCATTCTAAGACAGTGAAATAGCCACTAGAAAAGGAAGTTACCGGTTAATCAAAGTTGGTTCGATATTTGCTGAGGTCGCCAATATGCTTCCGGAAAATCGCCCCCTTGAAAGTGACTATCCCCGCCGCATCCTAGACGCGTTGACGGTGGCGGTTATTGTTTTAAATCGAAAACTGCGACCTGTGTATATGAACCCGGCTGCAGAGATGTTATTTGCCGTCAGTTTTCGTCAAGCCCGAAGCATGCCTTTTAAAGATCTTGCTTTAGGCGCGGAAGCCGTGGTCAACGGTATGCGCCGCTGTTTAAAAACGGGGAATCCCTACACAGAAAGAGAATTGCATTTACTTCTACCGGGGGACAACGCCATTACGGTTGATTGTACCGTCTCAGCGTTACCAGAGCGCGATACCGTCGCGGAACTTTTAGTCGAGCTACGGCAAGTGGACCAGCAATTACGTATCAGCCGTGAAGAGCATCTGATCGCTCAACATAATACAGCCCGGGCGTTGATACGCAATCTAGCCCACGAAATAAAAAACCCATTGGGTGGGTTGCGGGGTGCAGCGCAACTTTTAGAACGGGAATTTCGTGACGACTCATTGCGAGAATATACTCGAATCATTATGGGTGAGGCGGATCGTTTGCGTGGCCTTGTGGACCGTATGTTGGGACCTACCCATTTACCGGTTCGCAGTAGCACCAATATCCATGAGATCTTAGAACGGGTACGAAGTCTCCTACTGGCTGAAAGTGGCCCCGGCGTACGGATTGAACGCGACTATGACCCCAGCATCCCGCCCCTCATAGCAGACGCTGACCAACTCATTCAGGCGGTCTTAAACATCGTCCGCAATGCCCTCCAAGCTTTGCAATATCGCGGCGTTATCACCCTGCGCACACGGATTAAACGCCAGTACACTATCGGCAACAAACGTCATAAGCTGCTGCTGTGTCTGCAAATCACCGATAATGGTCCGGGCATTTCGCAAGAAATTCTTGAAGAAATTTTTTATCCCATGATCACTGGCCGCGCTGAAGGTACAGGTCTTGGGCTATCCATCGCCCAAATTCTTGTCCATCAGCACGGTGGCATTATTGAATGCAAAAGCCGTCCTGGCGAAACTGTTTTCACAATATTATTACCCTTGGAGCGAACCGATGGCTAGGAAGGAACATGTCTGGGTGATCGACGATGATCATTCTATCCGTTGGGTATTAGAGAAAGCACTGCATCGAGACAATGTCTTTGTCACTGCTTTCGAAAATGGCATGGGTGTCATGGAAGCCTTACATAAAGAGGAGCCCGACGCCATCATCGCCGATATTCGTATGCCGGGTATCGACGGTCTGGAATTATTGGCCCATATTCGCGATAGCTTTCCCCAGCTACCGGTCATCATTATGACCGCCCATTCCGACTTAGACAGCGCCGTATCCGCCTATCAAGGGGGCGCCTTCGAATATTTACCAAAACCCTTTGATGTAGACGACGCCGTCGCCCTGGTGCGCCGGGCTTGTGATTTGCACCGGCAACAAGAAGCGCGTGTTGAACCTAATACGCCGGTACCGGAAATTATTGGCGAAGCACCGGCCATGCAGGAAGTTTTTCGCGCCATTGGGCGCTTATCTCGCTCAAACATTACCGTTTTGATTAACGGCGAATCGGGCACCGGCAAAGAGTTAGTGGCGCAAGCCCTCCATCGTCACAGTCCCCGGGCCGGTAATCCCTTCATTGCCTTGAATATGGCCGCTATTCCTAAGGATCTGCTGGAATCGGAATTATTTGGCCATGAACGAGGGGCTTTTACTGGCGCCCAAGCTTCCCGTCAAGGACGTTTTGAACAGGCCGATGGGGGCACATTATTTTTAGATGAAATCGGCGACATGCCCCAAGACTTGCAAACCCGCCTATTACGGGTACTCGCCGAGGGGGAATTCTACCGGGTCGGCGGCCACACCCCCACCCGAGTGAATGTCAGAGTCATTGCCGCTACTCACCAAGATCTAGAGCGGCGGGTACGGGATGGCCTGTTCCGGGAGGATCTTTTTCATCGACTTAATGTGATTCGTATTCACTTACCCGCATTGCGGCAGCGGCGGGAAGATATCGCTTTACTCATGCGCCACTTTCTAAAAGTCGCTGCCGTTGAATTGGAAATGGAACCCAAAGCTCTGCGGGGCGAGGTTGAAAATTACCTTTCTAAACTGGATTGGCCAGGTAATGTACGCCAATTAGAGAACCTTTGCCGTTGGCTGACGGTCATGGCGTCCGGCCGGGAAATTCACCTAAACGATTTACCCCCCGACCTGCGGGATCAACCCACCAGCCAAACTCATGACAATAACTGGGAAGACGCCCTGCGTCTCTGGGCAAAGCAAATATTGGCGCGGGGTGAAAATCATATTTTGGATACCGCATTGCCCGTCTTTGAACGCACCTTAATCACCGCAGCCCTGGAAAAAACCGGCGGACACCGCCAAGACGCGGCCAAACTCTTGGGTTGGGGGCGTAATACCTTGACGCGGAAAATCAAGGAACTGGCTATGGAATAGCGAAAAAAATCGTTATTGAAAACAATATAATTTTCAACACATCGGTTAGTAACTCAACTCTTATGATTGCATCTGCGGCTACATTTATTGTTACTATAGCGCCGCCACCTATCACTCGAATTGCTCGCTATAAGGGACTTCTACCAACCCCAAGGGAATGCTTATCATTACAAACGTAATACTGAAGTTCTTTTTTTGTTTTAGAAGCTTTGGATTCATTTGTTTATTCAAGAAGTCTGCCAGCTGCTCACGGTTCAGTTTGCAATCCCGAAGAATTCGGCTGAGCAACCCTGGGCCAATCGTTTCTCCCGCATGA
>CAYRGG010000011.1:0-91660 GCA_964423745.1 uncultured Candidatus Competibacteraceae bacterium
CTATATAAGCGATGAAGGCGATATTTCCGCTCTTATAGAAGCGGAATATAGTTTTCGATTGAGTCAGCGTTCCCAACTCATTCCCCGTTTTGAAACCGCTATCGCTGTGCAGGATGTGGAAGACTATAACATCGCCTCGGGGATCAACGGATTTACCCTAGGCGCTCGGCTCAACTACCAAATCACCCGAGAGTTTGCCCCTTATATCGGTGTTAGCTGGGAGCGATCGCTGTTTGACACCGCGGATTTGATCCGGGAAGACGGTGGCGATACCAGCACAACGGCTTTTGTAGTCGGGGTGCGGCTGATTTTTTAGCGCCGTAATTTGCAGCTTGTAGGGTGGGTAACTTGTTGCCCACGCGCAAATGTTCAATAACACAGAAAAGGGAACACAGATATGATCATCGAACCTGCCCTTTGGCATCCCATTTTAGTTCACTTCACCTTTTCGCTGCTGTTGCTGGCGCCGTTGTTCCTGCTCGCGGGCGCGGTCGGAAAAAATCATGGCTGGGGTACTGCGGCTTACATCACCGGCCGCACCCTCCTATGGACGGGGGTATTGATCACTATCGCCACCGTAATCGCTGGTTTTATCGCCATGTATAACGTCAGTGTGAGTGAAGAGGTCCACCACCATATTCACGATCATCGCGACTGGGCCATCGCCACCGCCTCGCTCTATGCCATCCTCGCCATTTGGTCCGTGGTGACGTGGAAAAAAAGCACGCGCCTCGGCTGGTTGTTCGGTCTGATCATGACGGCAGCGTTTTTTATGCTGGCCATCACCGGGTATAAAGGCGGCGAGTTGGTCTTTTATCACGGTGTGGCGGTAAAGGCAGTGATGCAGGGAGAAAGCGGGGGTCATTCCAGCGAACATGGTGACCATAGTCACTAAAAGCCATGCTGTGATGATTGATAGCCGCTTTGGTCCGACAGACAAAACAAAGGCAATGGAACTAAGTTAACCCTCTGCAGCCTACTCGGCGCTTTGATAACCCGGAAAAAGCTGGAGCCCCCAGACCCGTTTGGTTTGCATTACGGTCTTCAAACACCCCTTTTCACAATTGTAGGGCAAATGGCTTACAGGATGGTGATGGGAATTTTTTACGCCTTTTAGTATCACAGGACTATTGCTGCTCGCTCTAGAAAACGCAGCGTGTTGTGTAACAAAGGGGATTAACAATGAAAGTCATGGCCATCACAGGCGCTTCAGGCGGCATAGGCCGCGCCACCGCACTGGCATTTGCCAAGCAAGGTGCGGCCATCGGTCTGATCGCTCGTAATAAAGCTGCCCTCGAAGAGGTTAAAGCTGACGTTGAATCTGCGGGCGGCAAAGCGCTGGTTTTGCCTTATGATGTGAGCGAAGACGGTGCCCTAGAAGCGGCAGCGCAAACCATCGAGGAAACCCTCGGTCCCCTCGACATCTGGATAAACAGCGCCATGGTGACGGTGTTTGGCAAAGTAGAGGATATCAGCGGCGAAGAATACCGCCGCGTCACCGATGTCACCTATCACGGCGCGGTACTCGGCACAATGGCCGCCCTTAAACGCATGAAAAGCCGCAACCGCGGTCATATTATACAAATCGGGTCTGCCCTGTCCTACCGCTCAATCCCGCTGCAATCGGCCTATTGCGGAGCTAAACACGCCATCCGTGGGTTTACGGACTCGCTCCGTTCTGAACTTATTCATGAAAAAAGCGCCATAGAGCTTTCCATGATTCAACTGCCGGCTTTTAACACGCCGCAATTCACCTGGGCGCGCTTACATATAGACAAACAACCCCAATCCCTGCCACCCATTCACGATCCCAACTTAGCGGCGGAGGTGGTAGTGTGGACAGCCGAACATCCCCAGCGGGAAGTCTGGGTAGGTTGGCCCACCTGGCAGGCGGTGTTGGGGCAGAAGATTTTTCCCAGTCTGCTCGACCGTTTTATGGCGAAAAAGGCTTGGAGTGGCCAATTAACGGACCAAACTCCAGCGCCGGACCGGCCCGATAACCTATTTACCCCTGCAGACAAAGGCTATGCCGTCAAAGGCCCGTTAACAGATAAGGAGGTCAGAGAAAAACCCAAGCTTTGGCAGGTGTCTAACCAAAATTTCTGGATTAATTCAGCAGGCTTTGGATTGATTATCCTGGGGTTTGTTTTGGGGCTTTGGTTGGGATAGAGAGGAAAAGTTGGCGTCGGCTGACTGGTATGTGATTCCGGTCGATTTTGTGGATTAAAACAAAATGGCAAACGACGCTTTTAAAACATAGCAATAGTGGGTTATGTCTCAAGCTTTATACTCGTAAGGCAGCAGAACCACTTCGACTAATTCAATTTCCAACCGGCTAGTGGGTCTATTACCAGCCAGTCCGGCCGCTTGGGAGTGCGCTACAAGCCTATGCCTAAGCAGCGCCGTATGTGTAAATGAAACAATTTTCTTGGGAATATTGCTGGAATGTAGAAAGCGTTATTGATAGTTATTAGTTCGCTTTATTCGTGACCATCAATTACCTAATAAACTAGAATAGGCCTTATTGGAAACTCACAAACTGTTTTGTTAGGACTTTGATATATAAGGGATCACAATCAGTTTCAAATAAAGTCTAATATTGATCCTATAACTAAATTATGCCGTTTAAAATAAGTTAAACGTTTCGTTTAATCACTAAGTTAGTATTTAACATTATATGTTACACCTTATCTTTCCAAATCTTTCTAATAGATATAACCTGTTGTTTTTTATTTTATTTATAGTTGGCACACCTTATGCTAAATATTTATTGGGGCCATTAAGTAGTATTACGAAGCAATGCTTTTTGGGTGATCAATAAACGGTTTTTATTTAGCTATTTAATAGCATCATGGAGGTCACTAATGAAAATTATGCGTTTGGTTTTTGCCAGTCTATTATCGATGCAACTTCTCAGTGTTGCCTTTGCAAGCGATCCTTTTCACGATCAGAGTACTAATTGGCGTGAAGCTGCCCCAATCGGTTCTACTGAGTCAAACACATCCGCAAATGGATCAATTGAGGGTTTTAAAGATCGTGGAACCTATTGGATTGATACTGCACCCGCTGGTTCTGATGAATTCAGCGATGAGCCAAGTGAGTCGATAGATGCCGCTCCTTCAAGATTTAATGGCTAAAATTGCCTGCAGCTCTGTATCAATGATGATAGTTTTTCCCACCCCATTGCTATGTGCTGGGGTGGGAAATTGCTAGTAATAAGTTCGTTGACTTAAAAATATCGGCGCGTACTCAACGCCCAGCCCAGGGTTTCTTTGAACTATCTGTGACTGTCTTCCACCCACACCCGCAATCCATACAGCCTCACGATCTCCGGTACTTCAGTCATGGACATAGGACTCATGGATGTATGTACCATCCGGTAAATCAATAAACTTTATCTAATGGTTAACTTCGCCATGAAAGTCTGCGATGTAATATACTAGTTAATTAATATGCACTGTATTAAATACTCTATTCTAAAAACGTTTACTTAATGTATTACAACCTGTCTAACACTTTAATTCGTCAATTAAACAATTCGTTAATTGATCACGTTTTTATTTAAAACAAAACATTACATAAATCTTCAAGAATAGATATAACCTTTTGTTTATCTTAAAATTATAAAGTGGCACACCTGATGCTATATATTTATTAAGTCATCAAAAAACGCATTGCAAAGCAGTGCTTTCGAGTAAATTAACAGACTTTGTCTATTTGATTATTAAAAAGCATCATGGAGGTGTTTTATGAATATTAAGCTTTTAGTTTTTACCGTTTTGTCATCTACATTGATTTTAAGTACAAATTTGGCAGCGGAGCCGTTTAATGACCGTGGCACTTATTGGCTTAGAGCTGCGCCATCAGGTTCCGATGCGTCATACCCACCAGTAGATCCCTCTATTGAGGGCTTCAAAAACCGCGGAACTAATTGGATTGTTGTTGCACCGGCTGGTTCTGATACGTCACGCGAGCCAGTAAATCCTACTCCTTCAGGTTTCAATGACAAAAATAACTTTGAAGACCTGAGGTACTAACTGTCTTTCCCGCCAGATCCTATAAAGATTTGGCGGGAAATTTGTAGCTTAAAATTCCTCTTTGAACCTACGCAAGCTTCTCTATAGCTTAACCAATTCTTTATACATGACATCTATCGAGGACATAACGATCATAGACATTCTGACGATAAAATGACGTAGAAGAATAAGCATGGTATAGCATGCCCCTTACAGACTATGTCTGGTGGTTATTTTAAAATCAACGATCGTTACAACAAACTTAACATCACCCCATAACCTACTTGAAATATAGTCACAACTTGACTACACAGAACCATTGCCATGTGTCGATGTTAATACCCTAACCCTGATTAAGTGAATTTAACGTATCGTTAATATTTTTCTTAATTCTGTATAATTTTTGATTGTATGATAACTAAAAAAAGGGTTAATTAAACGATTTGTTAAGTAATCAATTTTTTATTTAACATTTCGTATTATCGCTAAAGTTTACAGTCAAAGAGTCCGTTTTATTTTTTTAATAACAACCTAAAAAATTATAAAAAAGTTATTTTAATCGTCTATTTTTGTACTAGAATTATAAAAAATTGTAAGAATCCTACTATTAAGGATCCAAATAAAATTTAAGCAACTAGAAGCAAAAAAAATTATATTTCAATAAAGCCTCTTTTTGGGAACTGCATAATCATGGCCCACGCTCTCGGGAGGAGATAGTCATGCGATTTTACTTCAAAACTACCTACAATGTTGTTATTAATGGTTTGCTAACCACTGCGTTAGGTGCGGTAAGTGTTGCTCAAGCTGCCGAGTTTGAATTTCATGGCGATCTTAACAACCGCTTCCTGTTGTATGGCAACCAGCTTGGTTTTATGACGACAAACCGAACTCGGGGAGACGCGACAACTGCGGTCAGCCCGGACGGCACCCTAGGAAGCTTAAGGGAGGGTGTACCAGCGCGGGTTGATGAGGACGGTGTCGAGGACAATTTTGGTGAGATCAAGTATCGCTTCTGGACCACGGCGGCCACCGATGACGATGCCGTCAAGGGCGTGTTAGCCGTCGAAATTGGAGGACTTCGTTTTGGTAATGAAAATGAAATTGGCGCGACGTTTTCCGGCGACGGCATCAATATAGAAACCCGTTGGGCTTATACCGATTTTGCCTTACCTTCTTTTCCAGAAAACCGGCTCACCATCGGCTTACAGCCGTTTGCATTAAATCCCTATTTGTGGCAAGAAACAGCCATGGGCGTTGCCCTGCAAGGACCTATTTCCGATACCACAACCTATAATGCGGCTTGGATGCGGGGTCGTGCCCGCGACAAAAATGCTGAAGACAACTTCGAAGATTTAGATAGCCTTTCAGCTCGCTTCGGCTTTACACCGTTTGTAGGGGCAACAGCGGGGGTTTTTGGACTCTATCAACATGCGCGGCTCGACGATGGCGACGGTACCAATATCGTCGCTGAAGGCTATGAAGTCAAGCAGTTGGGTAACGTCGACTTAGATCTGTTTAGCATTGGTGTAGATGGTAGCTACATTCGGCCCATTGCTGGCAACGAGTGGTTTTTAAATTGGGACCTTATCTTTCAGACTGGTGAAATCAAAAACGCTCGCTTTTTCGCAGCGGACAACTATACGGGCATTCCTAATGCGTCGGGTGACTTCGATGTCACTAGTTTTTTTGGCCGCTTGGATGCCGGTACTACCCTTGGCCCCACCACGCTAACGTATACCTTTTGGTATGCGTCGGGGGATGATAATCCCAACGACGATGATTTCAATGCGTTTATAGCCACCGACGTGGATGTGACCGCGAGCACCATCTTCTTCGAAGGCAACATCGTTGACGACACCTACCATTCGGAGCGTCCCTATCTGCTGGACAAGGGCTTTATCTTAAATAAACTAGCGGTGGACCATCAGGTCACTGATAAACTGACGGCCGGCGCCGCAGTGCTCTATCTTGCCCTGGCGGAAGATGTTGAATACACCGATTTTCGCGGTAACAACCGGGACGAGAGCGCCCTTGGTTGGGAGATCAACGCTAGTATGCAATATCAACTTTACGAGAGTCTCGAGTTCGGGGCCGTGGTCGGCTATCTTATCTCAGATGACGCCATGGATTTCTATGAAGCGGGAGCGGATCGCGACGGCAATGCCGACGCGGATATTTTCCACGCGGCTGCGCGGGTGCGCTTCAAATTTTAGAAAAAATAAGGGCATCCTGGTTGTTTACAATAAACGGATGCCTATTCCACTGTTTCTCAGGGCAAGCTTGACTTGTGTTCTTGTTAGCCAAGTGTTTCTAAGCACTTTGCTGTAGTTACTACCTAACCGATTTATATCGTCGAGGCATCGCCATGGGATTGCGACCATCGCTGCTACTGTTTTTTTTCTTCACTGTTTGCGGCGAGGTGTTTGCAGCCACCGCAGAAAACATCGCTGCTGATTTTCAACCCCTTTCTGGTTATGTCGTAGAGCGCCAGGGGGAAGCGTATATTGTTGATCTAGATACCACCGATGGATTATCTGTGGGTGATTTGATAACCGTGCTTGGTTCAGGAAAACCACTGACTCACCCGGTTACGGGTGAAGTCTTGGGAAAACTAGAGACAACTAAAGGCATTCTTAAGGTCACCCGGATTGAGTCGGGTTTTTCTTGGACCCGCCCCTTACAACCGGCTACAGGCATTCAGCGAGGGGATATGATCCGCCGTTATGGGGGTATTGCTGCTGTTTTCAGAGACTATACGAATAGCGGGGAACGGTTCTATGGACAACTCAAAGATGCCTTGCCAAATCTGGAATGGCAGGGCTACGCTACGGTAACAACTGACAACAGAAATAGGCAAGGACCTGACGATCGTATCGCTTTAATATTCGAATTACGACAGCAGGGATTGACTGTACGTGATGCAGAGTCCCAGCTACTGCAGTTTTACCCAAATCCTCGTGTGATCCGTAAGCGCGTCCCAGCGCCTATCGAAAAACCGGCTCATGCAGCAGAACCAATGCCTCGTAACAAGGACCCTGCACCGAGAGGCGACTCAATAGTGACACACGAGGTGCAATATCCAGAATTAGAGCAGCTTACTAATGTGCGTGACAAAGTCATTATGGCTGACTTTTTACCTAATGATGGACGCCTTCTGTTGGCGACGACGGATACTAAAAGCATTCGCGTATTCGATGTCAGTTTAGGCTTGCAGCGTGTGGCACACAGTGACAGAGGAAAAAGGGATAAAATTCTTGCATTACATTGGTGGCAACCCGATGCTCAACAAGCACCCTTGCTGGCGACAACCGTTTGGAGCGGCCAACGGGTCCAAGGCGCTCTCTATGCTCTACGTAGCGATGGTCTGGTACTGCTTCGGGATAGAATCCCCTACATCCTAGCAACCTTTGATCGTGATGGGGATCGACAACCAGAATTGCTGTTGGGGCAGTCCTTTGATCGCGAGACATTTTTTGGTCGAAAAATTAGGCAATTAAAATGGGTAGAAGAGAGTCTAAAAGAACAAAAGTTAGACTTTGAGGTACCACAACGCTTTGCTATCCAAGGCGCGGCTTTTGCCGATCTCACCGGCGATGGACAACAAGAAATCGTCTTTATTCGCAACAATGTTTTATATATCTATGGTTCAAACAATCAATTACTATACCGTTCTTCTAGTCAGCTGGGCGGTAGCATCGCATCGGTTACCTATGAAATAGATCCTGCCTTCGAATTTAGCCCCGTTAAGACCGTACCGTTTGAGCTAGCGCCCGTAGTCACTGATCTCGACGGCGATGGTATTCCAGAATTGGTGACCGTTGCCTCAGAACGTTCGCCCTTTGTGATACCAGGACTGGATTCTGGAATAACAAAAAGTTGGTTGTCCGTTTTAGAATTTCGTGAAGGATCCTTTCTCAAGGGCAAACTCGGGCCAGAGCTTGAGCTTCCTTTACAAGGGCTGACGGCATCGGATGACCGTATGGTTCTTCTAACGCCTGAGTCTCATTCCTTTTTTGGAGGGCGAAACAAGCAGAGTAAATTATGGGGTTTGCCGTTAGAAGCTAAATAGTTGGTGAATAGTTGGGTTCAATGTCAACCTGTAAATTGCTGGAACTAAATTAGGATGCCTGTTGTGAATACGAAACCACTTTTGCCCCTTGTCATCTAATATTAATCCCCTCTTAAACTGATGTTAACGTCGGTCGAAGGTGGGGGCTTTGTGTCAGATACTTGCCCCCCTGTTTTCAAATTGCTCTGAGCGCAGCCGTTTGGCTTGCTCCTGCGCCCAGGCAATCACGTCTTTGTCGTAGCTTGTATGGCTCATTACTGGCTTTGAGATCGACCAGGTGGTCCTTATTTCATCACTTCTGTAATCCGATAAACCTTGTCTTCGCCTAGCTCAATGTGAAATTGGATATTATCACCGGGAGCTAGTTTTTGAAGATCAACGCCTTCGGCTACATCTAAATCCATGGTCATACCCGGCCAGTTTAATGCAGGGATGGGTTCATGGGTAAGATTGACTTTGCGATCAGCAGGGCTAACGCTATGAATAACCCCTTCACCCATGACAGCTTTTCCTTCTGGGTTATGGCTTTTGTGGCTCTGGGCCTCATGTTTGGGCATATGGTTCTCAGCTGGAGCCTGGGAAACAAAGGCTAAACCGAGTAGGGCTACAACACTCAGACAGACTGTGTTTTTGATAGTAGTCATCATATACTTCTCTTCTCCTAAAAAGAGGGTTAAAAAGAATAGCTATAGATCAGAACCTAGCTCCTCAAGAGGGTTCCAAAACTGATTTAACGGGAACTTCTTGCGCATCCTCCATTGTCTTTCGAAACTTTTCTTGAAACTGCAAAACCAGGCCGTAAATCACCGGCAAAATCAGTAAGCTCAGCAATGTAACGCTGATCATACCCCCCACCATGGGCGCGGCGATGCGCTGCATGACTTCGGAACCGGTGCCATGCCCCCACATGATGGGTAGCAAACCGGCAAAGGTTGCGGTGGCCGTCATGATCACGGGACGCACCCGTTCTGACGTTCCCGCGTGAACCGCCACCATAATCTCCGCAGCCGTCAAACGGTCTCGATGGCCACTCTGATGGAGATCGACGTCGCTGGGTATAGGTTTTTGGTCTTTTAGGTTAAAGGCAGCAAATTTGTCCTGACGCCGCCGCGCTATTTCTTGATCGATAAAGGTCAATACCAACACGCCGATCTCGGCGGCCACCCCGGCCAAGGCGATAAAGCCCACGCCCACGGCCACCGACATGTTGAAGTTGAGCCAGTAGATCAACCAAATCCCACCGATGAGGGCAAAGGGGATAGAGAGCATCACCACCAGTGGTTCAGTGATATTACCGAAATTGAAGTACAGCAACATAAATATGACGAACAATGTCAGTGGCACCACCAACTGCAGGCGTTTGGCAGCACGTTCCATATATTCAAACTGACCCGACCAGGCGACCGTGTACCCTGGGGGAATATCCACCCGATCCTCCAACACCTGCTTTGCCTCACTCACAAAACCACCGATATCTTCGCCTTTTATATCCACATAGATCCAGGCATTAGGGCGGGCGTTTTCGCTTTTTATAGACGGCGGTCCTCGTCTAACATCTAACTGTGCCAACTCGGCTAGGGGAATCTGGGCACCTACCGGCGTCGGCACCAACACCCGCTTTACTTGGTCGAGACTGTCGCGCAATTCCCGCGGATAACGCAGGTTAACGGGATAACGTTCGAGACCTTCGATGGTATGGGTGATATTCATCCCACCGATGGCGGATTGGATGACGTCCTGCACGTCCCCGACGGTGAGACCATAGCGTGATGCCGCCTGACGATCGATATTGAAGTCCACGTAATAACCGCCGACAGCGCGATCGCCGAAGGCAGACAAGGTCTCCGGGAGGGTTTTCATGGCTTGTTCGATGTCGTTGGACAGGCGCTGCAGGACTTCCAGATCGGGACCGCTGACTTTAATGCCAACGGGAGTTTTGATACCTGTGGACAGCATGTCGATACGAGTCTTGATGGGCATGGTCCAGGCATTGGCTAGACCCGGAAATTGAATAGCGCCATCCATCTCTTGCATGAGTTCGCGAGTAGTTTTGTCAGGATCTGGCCATTCCGATTTAGGTTTTAAGCGAACGATGGTTTCTATCATGGATAAAGGCGCCGGGTCCGTGGCGGTCTCGGCACGCCCTACTTTACCAAACACATGATGCACTTCGGGAAATGTGCGCAGTATCTTATCTGTCTGTTGCAGCAGCTCTTTGGCCTTGGTAATGGACACCCCAGGAAAGGTGGTAGGCATATAGAGAATATCCCCTTCGTCTAAGGGTGGCATAAACTCAGACCCCAGTTTACCAAAGGGATATAAGGTTATAATCAGTAAAAGGGCTGATAGAAGCACCGCCACCCAGCGCCAGCGGATAATGAATGCCAGCAGCGGCGCATGGACAAAGTGCAGTGCCCGGTTGATGGGGTTTTTTGCTTCGGGCATTATCTTGCCGCGAATAAGATAACCCATCAGCACTGGCACCAGGGTCACGGCAAGAATGGCGGCACCAGCCATGGCATAGGTCTTGGTAAAGGCTAACGGTGAAAACAGTCGTCCTTCCTGGGCTTGCAGGGTAAACACGGGCAGGAACGACACAGTGATGATGAGCAACGAAAAGAACAAGGCAGGCCCCACTTCCTGGGAAGCTTGGCCTATGGCTCGCCAACGTTCGGAAGTAGTTAAGAGGGCGCCTTTATTGCGAACCGCCTGTTCCAGGTGTTTGTGGGCATTTTCCACCATCACGATGGCACCGTCCACCATGGCGCCAATGGCGATGGCAATACCCCCTAGGGACATGATGTTAGCGTTGATGCCCTGCCCCTTCATGATGATGAAGGCAATCAAGATACCAATGGGTAAACTTATTATGGCCACCAACGCAGAGCGGGCATGGAGCAAAAACAGAATGCAGATTAGACTGACGACGATGAACTCCTCGAGAAGCTTTTCCATGAGATTATCCACGGCGCGCTCGATCAAATCACCGCGATCGTATACGGTGACAATCTCAACCCCTTCAGGCAACCCTTTTTCCAGCTCTTGCAGTTTTTCTCGCACCCCCTCGATGACGGATAAGGCATTTTCGCCGTAGCGCATGACCACAACACCCCCTACGACTTCACCCTCTCCGTTCAACTCCACTAAGCCTCGGCGTAACTCTGGACCCAGCTTCACGTCAGCCACGTCCTGCACGCGAATCGGGGTGCCCTGATCATCGACGCCCACGGGAATGCTATTGATATCTTCCATAGAATCGAGATAACCCAGGCCACGCACCATATACTCGGTTTCCGCCATCTCCAGGAGTCGTCCGCCCACATCGTTATTCGAACGTTGAATGGCCTCCTTTACTTTGGCAAGGGGGATGTTATAAGCCAGTAAGGCATTAGGATTGACCTCCACCTGGTACTGTTTCACATAGCCACCGATGGAAGCCACTTCGGCAACCCCTGGAACCGTTTGCAACGGATAACGCAGATACCAGTCCTGCAAAGAACGCAGTTGTGCTAAATCGTGGCGGCCAGTCTTATCCACCAGCGCATACTCATATACCCAACCCACGCCGGTGGCATCAGGACCCAGGGTCGGCGTCACGCCGTCGGGTAAACGGCCGCTCACGTAATTGAGGTACTCCAGCACCCGAGACCGTGCCCAGTACATGTCGGTGCCATCGGCAAAAATAATATAGACGAAGGAAAAACCAAAGAAAGAATAACCCCGCACCACCTTAGCATCGGGTACTGCCAGCATGGCTGTGGTGAGCGGGTAGGTAACTTGATCCTCCACCACCTGGGGCGCTTGCCCTGGATACTCGGTGAAGATAATGACCTGTACATCGGATAGGTCTGGAATAGCATCCAGCGGCGTGTTCTTGATGGCCCAAATCCCCGCCGTCACCAGTAGCGCAGCGGCGATAAGCACTTGAAATTTGTTGCGCAGGGACAACCGGATGAGGGCATCAATCATGTTGTCCCTCCATCATCTCTTCAGACCCGGTTGGCTGCCCGTGGTTGTGTCCACCGCCTTCCATAGTACTGTCACTAGCAGGAGTTTCGGACGCTGGTGAGTGCATATCATGTTGTCCACCGCCTTCCATGGATTTATGTTCTCCAGGGGAGGTTTCGGACGCCGGTGAAGGCGCGTGGTTGTGTCCACCACCCTCCATTGCGCTGTCACTGGCGGAGGTTTCAGACCCCTGTTGCTGGTGGGTATCGTCGTCTACTTCCCGCATTTTAGCAGCCGCTTCCCGCAGCTTGGATTCTGAATCGATAAGAAACTGAGAGGACGTCACCACGATTTCGTCCACCTCAACGCCCGCCAAAATTTGCGTCATATCCCCCGAGCTGACACCTAGTTCAACCTCTCGCGGTTCAAACTTGCCAGGCCCCGTTTGCACAAAAACCTGTTCGCGGGTGCCAGAACGAATGATGGCTTCGCTGGGAACCACCACCGCATCCAGTTGCTCATCGGCTTGGATCGAGACATTGGCGTACATATCCGGTTTTAGCACAAGATCTGGATTATCGAATTCCAGACGCACTTTGATCGTCCGGGTTTTGCTGTCCATATAAGGGTAAATGTAGGTAATGCGGCCCTCAAAAGTTTGTCCAGGTGCCGCCTGAACCTGCATTTCCGCTTTATCGCCCACTTGCACCCAGGGCAATTCATACTCGTAGATATCCGCATAAACCCAGACCTGGGAAAGATCGGCAATGGTGTAAAGCTCGGTCTGGGCATTGACAAACTGACCTGGCCGTACCCCCACGTTCATGACGATACCGGCCGTGGGTGAGTGGATATGAAGGTTTCTTAGAACGCTGCCGGTTTGTTCAAGCTCGCGAATTTGGTGATCGGGTACGTCAAATAATTCCAAACGCTCCCGGGCGGTTTTGGCTAAGTTTAAAGCCCCTTGGCGGATGTCTTGGAAAGGCGCGTTTTGGAGAGATTTTCGACTCTGTAAGGCTAGCAGGTACTCCTGTTGGGTGGTTACCAATTTGGGGGAATAAAGACTGAGCAGAATCGTGTCTTCTTTAACCGGTTCACCGGTTTTATTGATAAATAGATCTTGAATCCAGCCCTCCACTTTGGGATGCAGACGGGTTAAGTATTCTTCGTTGAACGCCACCCGGCCCACCGCATTCACGTCGCGGCTTAAAGACTGCTTTTCCACCGAGGCGGTACGCACGCCGATATTTTGCACGATGGCTGGCGCGATTTTTACCGTGCCTGCAGGGTCTGTAGCACCGCCCTCCTGGTCGTCGGCGTAAACGGGAATATAGTCCATGCCCATCTCGTCTTTGGCGGGCACCGGCGAGGAAATCTCTGGGTTCATGGGGTGGCGATAAAACAAGGGTTCACGTTGCTGTGCTGTTGCATCCTGGCTATCCTGCACATCGGAGGGAGTTGCTTGGTTTGCCAGCCAATAGCCACCCCCTAAACCCAGTAGCAAGGTAAGTACGGCAATGCTCAAGGTGGTGTAGGGTTTACTCATGGGCCTTCTCCTGGGCTGGTTTAGTAATATCCGTTACGCTTTTTTGGGCCGTGGCGGCAATCAACTGAGCGAGGGATTGATGAGCCATACTGATCATTTTCCAGAGTTGAATTTCATAGTTAAAAAGGATGAGTTCGGCATTGACTAGGCTAAGGAAATCCACTTGACCCACTTGATAGCCAGCGACCATGGATGCAACAGTTTGTCGAGCTTGGGGGATAATGCCTTTCTCAAACAGCTCGATCTGCCGACGAGCCCGTTGATAGTCGGCAAAAGTCGTAGAGACTTTTTTTTGCACTTCTAACCCGGCATCTTGTAAGGCATATCGCTGTTTTAATAATTCGCTGCGGCGTTGTGCCACTGCACTGTCCAACTTATCGATATACAGAGGTAAGCTCATACTGAATAAGACGCTGGCAAAATCAGGGCGGTCGTCTCCGCTAGCGTCGTTACCGTGGCGGACACCGTAGGCAGCGCCGACCTTGAAGTCGGGGTAATAATCTTTCTTAGCCAGTTCTAAACGGGCGCGGGCGGCTTCGATCTCTTTTTGTTGCGCCATCAGCAGCGGCTGGTTGTCTCGGGCTAAAGCCAGTAAAGCAGCTTCTAATTTAAGCTCGGGTAAATCTAGCTTGGTGACAACAGATGGCAACGAAATGGGGGCATCTAGGGGTCTATCGAGCAGGGCATTGAGGCGGGCTTCTTCAACTTCCCGCAAACCTTTTAGACGAATTTCTTCATCCAACAATTTGGATAATTCCACTTCAGCCAATAAAACATCTTGTTGCAAACCATCCCCAACGGCATATTTTGTCTGGGTGATCTTCACCAATTCCCGCAGCAACTCCTGATTCTCAGCGACGATTTCCAAAGCCTGATCTAGGTACATGAGATTCCACCAAACCAACTTAACGTCTTGAATCAGGGTCAAGCGTCTTTCTGCAACCGCATCAACCGCCGCCAACGCTTCATACTCTGCCACTTCCCGACGCAGTCCCAGGGTGCCTGGAAAGGGTAAATCCTGGGTAAGGCTAATTTGCGGCACCTGGGTCATGGGCTCTTGATTGAACTCGAAGGTATCCGTGGGGAGATTGAGCGCGTTGACACTCAGCATCGGGTCGGGAAGAGTGCCCACCTGAGTTGGGACACTACCCAAGGCGCGGGCCCGCGCTTGGATCATCGCTAGGCTGGGATTATCCGCAACCGCTATTTCAACGGCCTGTTCTAAATTCAAAGGTAAGTTTGCGGTTTGAGCTGCAAAGGGGACAGGAGAGGGTTCGACCAAAGGCGCCTCCAGAATGACCTCTGGCGCATCGATGGGTAGGTTATCTGTGTTCTGAGTGATGCGGATGTTGTTAGCGCATCCGGTTACAAAGGCCAAGCTGCTTACCAGCAGCCCGAGGCGACCTATTTTCCCAAGATATGGCACGGTGTCATGATTCCTAAATAAAATCCGTTTTCCAATCAATAATCAGCTTGCAAGACAAACTGCGAGTAGTCATAACACCGGCAGAGATCGTGCCAAACAACTAATTCATACCTAAAACAGTTACTTACTAAACAAAGGGAAAAATTGGAAGGATCAGCTCTTTAAAAATATTAACGAATCGTTCAACGGTTAAAGGTTTTGTTAAAGCCATCATAGCCATGTATGGCTTGATAAAACGGCGTCCTCCTGGAACAAGCTAGGTAAGTCCTGCTATTTTTCTAATGGCATACAAAATGTATGCAATCGTTTGCAGTTGTTATAAAACAACCTTACTCAACTTATAGCTCTAAAAAAACTTGTTTTAGAAACGTTATTTTAAATGACCCAATGTATTTTTAAGGACTACAACTATCCATTAGACAGGCAAATGAAACGGCACAAAATATTATTAACTGAAAATGATCCTAGTCTTTTAAGACTGTTAGCCCTTGAGTTAGAACTGCAAGGTTTTTCGGTTAAAACTTTTTTAAGCGCCGAAGAGGCTTTGCTTGCTCAGCTTGAACCTCCAACCCTGGCCATATTAGATTATCAATTATGTGGCATCGATGGTCTGGCTTTGTTAGAACAGTTGCGCCGCCGTTATCCTAACCTTCCAGCGCTTATTATCAGCAGTGAGTGTCGATTAGATCAAATTCCTACGGGAGCAAATTTACCGATGACGCATCTGTTATCTAAGCCCTTTGCCCAGAGAGATTTTTTAAAGAGCGTCGTTCATTTATTGGAAAGAGAATTAAAAAGAGAAAGCCACGCATGAAGCGTCATTTGTTAATCGTCGAAGATGATACCGCTCTTAACCAGTTACTGAGTATGCTTTTTGAGGAACAGGGTTACACCGTTGCCAGCGCCTATAGCAAAACCGAGGCCCTAAAACAAATAACCCTCAGCGGACCAGATCTCGCCTTGGTGGACCAGCAGCTTCCCGACGGCACAGGTCTCGATCTTTTAGTGGAGATAAAAGAAAAAGAACCAGATTTAGTCCTTATTATGGTTACCGGTGTCCATGACCTGGATGTGGCCATTAAAGCTATTCAGAAAGGCGCTTATGATTTTATTTATAAGCCTATTAAAACCGAAGAATTGCTGCATGTGGTAGAACGGGCTTTAGAGCACCGGCGTTTAGTGCATAAGGTTAAAGCCCTTAAAAGCGAAGTGGAAAAACCCGTCACTTTGGGCGAAATGATTGGTAAAAGCCAGGCTATGGTGGCCGTCAGCAAGGAAATCGCCCTGGTAGCAGGCAGCGATGCCCGGGTATTGATCACCGGCGAAAGCGGCACCGGCAAAGAACTGGTGGCCCGCGCCATTCATACCCATAGTCATCGGGAAGGACCTTTCCTGGCGGTAAACTGCGCCGCTATTGTGGATACCCTTTTGGAAAGCGATTTGTTCGGCCACGAGAAGGGAGCGTTTACCGGTGCCGTGGCCCGCAAGATAGGTAAATTTGAACTGGCCTCCGACGGCACGTTGTTTCTGGATGAAGTCGGGGAACTGGCTCTACCGCTGCAAGCCAAGTTGCTGCGTATTCTCCAGGAAGGAACCTTCACCCGCGTGGGCGGTACGCAACAACTCACCACCCAAGCCCGGGTGATCGCCGCCACGAATCGAGAGCTGGCTGACGAAGTTGAGGCGGGACATTTTCGCCGAGATTTGTTCTACCGGCTCAATGTGATCTCCATTCACATACCCCCGCTGCGAGAACGGCACGAGGATATCCCCTTGTTGGTGCATGGCCTTATGAAACGGCTTGCCGAAAACCTTCATCGGTCTCCCTTACAGATAACCCCGGCGGCCATGAACGCATTGGTGGCCTATGATTGGCCCGGTAACGTTCGCGAACTTGAAAACATTCTTACACAAGCGCTATTACGTGCCCGAGACACGGTATTAACCCCCGATTTATTGAATTTACAGCGAGCATTAGAGGAAACAGATGTCCCTAATGAGAACCATGCAGCCTTTCGTAGCCAAGACGGTTTACTGTTGAGCTTGGATGAATTGGAAGCCCAACACATTCAGCGCACCCTTGACGAGACTTTTGGCCATAAGGGGAAAACCTGCGAAATCCTGGGTATTTCCCGTCCCGCTTTGGAGCGTAAGATTCATAAATATGGCCTGCAATTACCCAGAATGCAGTAAATCGGGAAACGATATAGAACAGGACTTGGGTAGCTCGTAAAATAGGCACACTGCTTGTGATTGATGCTTCCCTATGACAGAGGGTTTTCCCAGCGCAGACTGCTAAACCGGCCAAAGTCCGTATCGTTGGAATAGACGGTGTAACCGTGTTCAATGGCCAGTGCAGCGATATGAGCATTGGTTGTCAGGTTTCCTGCGACGCCGGTGGTTCTAAGAAGATTTCCCAGTAATGGCCAATGTCTCGGTGTCGGAATGACAATAGTGGTGTTTGGCTGTGCTAACCAGCTTTCAACATATTTTACAGATTCGTTCACCGATAGAGGGGACTCGAATAGCCGTCGATTGGTCACCAGGCGGATAAAACCCAGCATGCTTGGATAACACAGGCCGATGATCCGAGATGACGAAAGGGTATCGTCCCACCACGCTTTAGCGCTAGCATGAAAGATGCTGGTTTCATCGACGGCATACGCCAGCAGATTTACGTCTGGCAAAATCACTAGAGCATTTCCCATTCAGTTGTACACGGCGTTAGCCTTCGGTCTCGGCGTGCTCATGTACTGGCATGTACACTCCACGCGCCTCGCCTCGGCTGCCTTGTGTACAATCGAAGCGAAAACGCTCTAGCCACCTGAATAGGTGAATTCGTCAGCGTCGATTTCGTCAACCAATTGGTTTAGCTTAGTTGGATCAAAACCGGCGCGAAGGCCAAGCTTTTTGGATTGGGTGCGATAACGCAGAGGCTTTGGCGGTTGACTTTGAAACTGGATACCCGCTCTTAACAGCTGATTGACAGCCCCCTTGAAGGAGAGCCCTTCACGGCGCTGCAGATCTTCAATCTGAGCTATTAAATCGTCTTCAATGGTTAATGTGGTACGCATGAAAGACATCATAGACATCAAGATTTATGATGTCAAGGATGCTTATTTAAAACTCACGTTAATTTCCAACAGCCCTAGGAATAGTCAGGCGAAAATGGGTACCGCTAGATCCTGTTTCTAGAAGCACTAGATCACCGCCGTGGGCACGTATTAAATCACGCGATATCGCTAGCCCCAAACCCATACCACCCGGCCGATGGGAACCGATAAAAGGCTGAAAGAGATGCTCCCGCACGGTCTCTGGTATACCAGGACCATCATCCACCATGTCGAGAACTAAATCTTGTTCTTGCTGGATGACTATAATACGTATATTGCCCTGGTGGTCCGCCATAGCCTCGACGGCGTTACGGCCCAAATTTAACAACACGCGATAGAGGCATTCCACGTCAGCCTTGATGATTAAGCCACTATCCACCTGGTTTTGCCAATTTACGTGATGGTTGCTATCCAGTCTCAAGGTCTGCCCAACATCATCCACCAGATCTCGTAAAGGAAAGCGAGACCACTTCAGAACGGTTTGCTCACCCCGAGCCAGGTCTTGCGTTTGTGAGCACAGGTAGACAGCCCTTTCTACTGAATCGACTAATAATGGAGTGACTCTTTGTACGGTCGGGTCGTCCACTTTTGCCAATCTTTCAGAGGCAATGGAAACCGTGGAAAGGGTTGTTTTTAGATCGTGATGGATTTTGCTAACTGCGGTACCCAGGGCTGCTAAGCGCGAGCGCTGACGGAGAGAACTATGCAGCTCTGTCTGCATGTGAGCGAGTTCCCGTTCCATAATACCGATTTCGTCACGGCGTCCGGTGGGTTGAATGACATGGTTTGAAGACTCAGGGTCCTTGCGAAAATCCACTAAGTTATGTGTGATGCGATGAATAGAACGAACTAATAACCATTGTAAGCTGAGATAAACCAGCATCGCCGTTACCAGAGAAATAAGCAACGATAGCGTGATGGCCCGCTTGGCGTGGAAATATAACTCGTTATGTAAATTCCATTCGTTAATAAATACCGAGATAACCGCTTGGGGATGCCGCGGCGGGGCTCCAATGATCCGTATCACTCGTTCTTCCGCAGCTAGCAAAGTTACCAGCGACTCCCAGATCAATGCGAATAGCGTTTGTTTGCGCAAGTCCAGAGTATTATTGGTTGGAAAGGTTTGGCCTAGGGTTAGGGGGCTTGCAAGACGGGGATCTCGAAGCTCGATGCCAAGGGCCTGGACTTGTTCGAGGAGGGCTTGCTCTAAGCCAGGGTCTATAGAAGCATTATCTGCCTTTGCCAAAAGCGGCAACATGGCTATATAGGCATCGATAACCCGGTGCTCTAAAAAAGAGGCTCGAAACCGAGCAACGGAAGGTACATGAATGAGAACGCCGCTGAGGGTTGAGAACAGCAATATCAGTATGAGCAATCGTGTAGAAAGACTATTTCTACTCATAAAATGAGATTTGGACTGGTTAATTACCGTGTGAGTGTGCTTGTTCTACTAAATCAAGTTTTCATTCTAAATGATTTAACAGATGAGCCGAAACGCTGGTAGTCGTTTTTTGTGGTAGTTTGCAGACCGTTGCAGTTATGCTGCAGCCATAGAGTTAGGCAACCAACGCTTAAGTACCGCGGCCAACTGCTCTCGCGAAAAAGGTTTACCTAAATAATCATCCATCCCGGCGGCCAGACACGCCTCGCGTACCCCCTTGATGACATTGGCAGTCAAGGCAATAATAGGGATGCGAGGGCGCTGTTCGGCCTGCTCGCGCTGGCGCCACTGGGTGGTGGCGGTGAGGCCATCGAGCACGGGCATCTGGCAATCCATGAGCACCAGATCAAAGGGCGCCTTCGCCAAGGCAGTCAGAGCGGCTTGGCCGTCATCCACCACCCGGACCTCACAGCCTAAGCTCTCAAGCATCGCCAGGGCGACTTCTTGGTTGACCGGGTTATCCTCGGCTACCAGCACCCGGCCGCTAAAGCCCAGGGACGCGGAGGCTGCGAAGACAGGGCTGGTCAGGTGACTCACCGGGGTGGCCAAGAGGCGGCACAGGGTCTGATACAGTTCGCTTTGGCGGATGGGTTTATGCAGATAGCTCTGGATACCAGCCTGGGTGGCTTGGGTGGCTTCGTTGTCCAGTCCCCCGGAGGTGAGCATGAGGAGCTTCAAGGGCGGGATGCTGGGGTCGGCTTGCAGGGTTTTGGCCAAAGTGATGCCGTCCATATGGGGCATGTGCATATCGAGAATGGCCACCTCAAAGGGCCTGCCCTGTTGGGCGGCCTGGCGGGCTTGGCTCAGCGCCTCAGGGCCGCCCTCGGCTGAGGTCTCCACCATCCCCCAGGCGCCTACCTGGTGGTGGAGGATCTCGCGGTTGGTGGCGTTATCATCCACCACCAGCACCCGCACCCCCTGTAGGTCGTCGCGGCGTTTAAACACCGGCTGGGTGAGACTGCCTTGACGAGCGAGTTCTAGCACAAACCAAAAGGTGGCGCCCTCGCCGGGGCTGCTCTCCACGCCAATCTGACCGCCCATCAATTTCACCAGGCGTTCACAAATAGCCAGCCCCAGCCCGGTGCCGCCATACTGGCGCGTGGTGGAGGTGTCGGCTTGGGCAAAGGCGCCAAAGATCTTGGCCTGCGCCTCGGGGGTGATGCCGATGCCGGTATCCACAACTTGAAAACACACCCCCACGGCGTCTTCGTCTTTACTTAGGATCTGTACCCGCACCACCACTTCGCCCTGCTCGGTAAACTTGATGGCGTTACTCATTAAGTTCACCAAAATCTGGCGCAACCGCCCCGGATCACCCCGCAGCTTGCTGGGCAGGTTAACTGGCACGTCTACAATGAGCTCCAGCCCCTTGCGGTGGGCTCGCTCGGCTAGCAGTGCGGCGGCGTCTTCGACCAGATCCCGCAGATCCAGCCCCACGGTCTCCAGCTCCAAACGTCCGGCTTCGATCTTGGAAAAATCTAAGATGTCGTTGATGATGTCCAGTAACCCACTGCCCGAGCGGTGGATGGTCTCGGCAAAGCGCTTCTGGGCGTCGTTCAACGGGGTGTTGAGTAAGAGTTCGGTCATCCCTAGCACGCCGTTCATGGGGGTGCGAATTTCGTGGCTCATCACCGCCAAAAATTGAGATTTAGCCCGGTTAGCCGTTTCTGCCGAGTCTTTAGCTTGTTGCAGCTGCTGGGTTCGCTTATCGACCAAATCTTGTAGGTGATCCCGGTGATTGCGCAATTCTTCTTGGATGCGCTTGCGCTCGGTGATGTCTTGGAATACGGTGACTACCCCTTGAATCTCGTCATGTTCGTTTTTAATGGGGGTAATAACATACTGAACCGGAAAACAGGTACCATCTTTACGCCAGAATGCTTCCTCATCGCCACACTGAGCGATACCATTCACATAAACATCATGCAATGGACATTGCTCTACGGGATAAGGCGTACCGTCGGGTCTCGAGTGATGATACAGGGCGTGGGAGGACTGTCCACTGAGTTCATCCAGACTCCAACCCAACAATTTAGTGGCCATGGGGTTAGCAAAGGTGATCTTGCCTTGGGTATCCAAGCCTACAATCCCCTCACCGGCAGCATATAAAATCAAATCGTTATAGCGTTTCAGATCAATTAAAGCGATTTCAGCGCGTTTGCGCTCGGTCATTTCACTTGATAAAGCATGGGTACGCCGCTCAACCTGTTGTTCCATCTCCAAGGAGTAACTAACGATTCGCGCCTGTTGTCTTCCCAAAAAGTGAAAGGTGACGCCTAGCACCAAAGGGGCTAAATTGACAATCTTATGAAGATGATTGTTTGCATGAATATAAATGATAGCTGCGCTGTTCCAAGGAATTCCTAAAGTAAGAATATCGATGATCCAGGCTACAGCGGGAAATAAGCATCCAAAGAGAATACCCCCTAACGTGTATTGAAAAACAATGTAACGAGAGCGAGCTTTATGGGGTGCAATTGCCATACATTACGTCATCCATTGATAAGGTTATTGAAAACCTGGGCATCGACCGTTCATCCTTGATGTTGAGTTTTAATAGAAGCGAGGTTCTAACCTATTTCCAATTACTTTTTACAAATCCTATTATCTGAGGCTCTGATAAATATTTTTAAAGACTTAAAGCAGTACTAATCTTCGTTAAGGTTGCAATTTAAATGCCATACTATAAAAATTATTTAAAATGGTTGTTATAAATTTTTACACATTTTTCAACTAATGTAGTGAACAAGTAGAAACTGTTTTTGTGGACGCTGTCGTCACAATATCGCTTTCTGAGGAAGAATACGTGTCGAGAATTGATTCTTGCTCAGACAAACCCCCTTCATGGGAAGCAAAAAAAGTCATTAATCGCCTTAATGTGAGCGCTTGATCCTCCAATGCATCGTTAGCGGTTCTATTTTCAAGTTCGCAGGTATCGTGCTGCGCCATTGGAGCCATTTCCCTAGAAACGTGAACGCTTGGCGTCGCTTCCTTGATTTGCTCTGAATGACTCATTGTCATCTCAGCTACCGCGTCTCCTACCTGTTGCATTGCGGTAAGGATTACTTCTAGGGTCATCTCTGAATCGCTGATCAACTGACTACCTTCTTCGACACTGGTAACATTTAATACTGCAGCCCGCTGGGTGTTTTCTAAGGTTGCCTCGCTAGAACCCGTGTTCTCATCGACTTGAGTAACATGGCAAAGCGGGTTTTTATGGTCAGTCATTTCTGGCGCCACGCTATTGCTTACCATACGCCATGCAACATGCCTGGCAACCAGAACCCCTCCTAAAATCACCACCGCGATTACCACTGCACCCACGGCAAATACTAACTTAAGCATATGCAACATGTCTCCAGCGATGCGCTGCTCTAGATGAGCAAGCTCTGCATTGATATTGTTAGCAGCAAAAGTAGCGGCAGCAAGCTGCCAACTCCATTGAGTTTGATTGTTGCTAATTCCCCCGCTGATAGGGGGTAAAAAAGCATTGTTTAAAGGATAGATAAAGCTGGTAGGTGAGCTTCTAGAAACTCCAGTATCAGTAAAAACTCCAGCAGAAATAGTCTTTTGCGGAGAAACGGATGTGACTAGATGACCTTTGCGCTGGGCTTGCATTGCTTCGAGTGAGATTGCAGGTAGAGGGATTATTTCTTCTCCATTTAGTAGACCACGCATTCCAACAAAAAGGGTTCCCGTTACGATGACCGCTGTCACTAGGATGAATATAATCCCTATCGAAAAGAGTAGTTTTTTTCGGGATACATAATTGGAATACGGCTCCATTTTCTTTTCTCTTCCTTGTTAATATAACCCCAAGCTTGCTATCCCAGCATATAATTTGTGAACGGTTGCAAAAGGTAATGCGGGATCAACAGGGTTAGTAGTCCAAATAAACAGCTTAAGACTAGCGGATATCAGCAATCAAAATTACAACCGTTTTTCAATCGAGCATAACTATGCAGATCTTTTTTCTATATCGGCAGCTCAGTAGAATTCTTGAGGGATTTTGCAGAACTATTCGTGGTTATGTTGGTGAGCTCCCAGTTCATCGGGTAAGTGTTTATGATCGTGGGGTTTCATGCCATGTTTGTCATGCGCATGAAGATGCTCATAGTGATGCTCGTCACCATGAGTATGGGAATGGGTATGCTGGTGAATATGGATGTGAGAGTGATGGTGCTGGTGTTCGTGGCAATGAACAATATCACCATGACTGTGTTGGTGAGTATGAATATGAAAATGGCCATGCTGGTGCCTGTGTTTATGCGGGTGAGCATGGTCATGATCAGTATGTGGACACATAGCAAATAGTTCAGTAACTATGTATAGTTTTATTTCCCAATATGAGTTAGTGGCTTAAGGCGTCACTCGAGTGGCGCCATCGTAAGCTGTAAGAACCCGCACACGCTGGCCAGGATTAAATTGTGCATCACCGCCTTGGGTAATGGCGATCATACGGCCATTATCTAAGCGCACGGTAATTTCTTGACCCCGTTGCCGGGTGATGCCTTCTTCCGTTGCGGCGCCTGCAAGCCCTCCTAAGACAGCACCACCGATGATGGCGAGGGTTCTGGCGGTTCCGCCATTTACCGAACCACCTGCCACACCGCCAATGGCGGCGCCTGTGGCGGTCCCTATATTGCTTTTTGTACCTTCGATGAGAACAGGTCGCACGCTTTCCACATAGCCCAACTCCACTTGTTGCGGCGTACCCGTTTGGGAGCGACTGTAGGCGTCACTGGACAAACTCGATGCACAACCGACCATTAAAAAAACCATCGATAACACAATCAAATAATTTTTAAGTATTTGCACAATAAACATTTAGTATCACTCATTAAGAATTTTTAAGCATCCAAGCACACTCTAAAATAAGCAAACAACCTGAATCAAGACTGAACCAAACATTATGACAATTTATGCAAAGCCATTTTTGCGAAAACAATAAAATAACCTTACCTTTTCAGCAAGGTTTGCCCTAGGGAATAAGAAGATCTCTATTTTCCATGCACATAACCTCCACATGGCGCCCTAACATGATTAAGCGGCCTAGCTGCCGTGATGATCCAGTTTCAGTAAATTCAAACCGATAGATGCGTTCTGTTTGTAAGAAACCCGAATGGGCTCTGCGCAACGTCAATTTTTCTAGCACCACGGTATCATCCAGCAACTGTACACCATACTCTCGACATGCCAGAGAACTGACTTTGTAAGCGCTTTCCCGCGCTCGTAGACTGTCTAGCCAAAACCAAACAATCAGTCCTAAGAAAAGTAATAGCAGCATCGTTGACATAGGATTTTCTATACCCTAGAAACAGTAACCGCGCTGACAGGGTTATCTGTCGGAAAACGTGTTTTTAGTTGCTTGCGTAAACTGTCTAGAGATGGCATCAATGCATAGTAGTACAGGTGGCTTGAACAGCGGCAATCCGAGGCGCCAAACTTGGGTATCGGCTGGCTAGCGCCAGAAAGCTCCCCTAGCGCCCTTGCCCAATCGTGCTCTCGGCGATGCTTGCCGTTGGCAACCCAAATCGTTTTTACAGGCACGGATAGCGCAAGATAATCCACATGCCAATGGGGACGTTTAGCGGGTTTAAGATGGTGACGTAATCGCGCTTGCAACCCACCTGGCCCTAATGCGCTGCCCACATAACCATAAAAGCCTGCACATAAATTAAAATAGCCAAGACGTCCTACCTTTAACGCACAAGACTGGTGCAGCAAAAAAAATAGTAGATAGGTGCCCGGGAGACGCAAATTGTACACCAGCGATAACGGCCTCTTTGGCATGAATTTAATAATCTTATCCAAACATTGTTGTCAATAACCTTTGAGGCAATAATCTTTGCAGAAAGAGTACGCTTTTGATGTATCGTGATAAAGTAGTGAAAGACTCATGACGTACATTATGGTAGTAGCAAGCCTAAAAAGGGTGTAACAAGCTTAGTATGCTTCTGTCATACGATCCACTAAGTATTTAACACAACACGATGCAGAGCCGGTTTCTGCAACGCGCTAAAATTGTGCAGACTAACTTTATCCATGACCTCTTCTTCTTTGAGAGTGGGAGGGTATAGTTAAATTGTCATAAAGCTATTGATCTATAAAAGAAAAAAGCTTAGCTTGGCAAGTAAAGAGCGATACAAATACAGATTATTAGGAGATATAGTTTGTTAAACACTTAGCGATATAAAATAATCATAAAAGATAAGTGGTTGATAATATTACTTGCAGATTATACGTTAGGATGGAGATTGATAGGATGCACACCTTTGTAACATTACTGATTCTTTAGCACAGTTTGTTAAGGATGGCGGTATGATAATGGATCTTGATCCATCATGTCGGTGTTGTTTTTACTACCAAAAATAATTCGACGATGATGCAAGCGTTATTAATACAATAGCGTGCTTATTTAACTCGAAGATAAAGGAGGAAAAATAAAAAATGGAAATACGATTTTAACCCAGTAATGCAAAGAAAGTCATTAATACCATATATTGTATGGACATTGAGTTCAGCATCGACGATGGATATATCTGGTGTATATCTCGTAGAGACATGGATGATTTAGCAAAACGCTGTTCATCAAAAGCATCCCTAATTATTTATCGATTTTGCGGTCTACTAGCCTTTTGTGAACAGAAAAACCGCATAACAGCTTGGATAATTGTCTTCACTATACGGTCTGATTAAAGAACGAGGCTAAGTTATGGCATTTTCTATAGATTTTTAGATATTGCCAAATGGCGTTAGGGGATTTTAGTCTAGTAAACCAACGAGCTATAGTTTATTTAAGAGTCTTGAACCAATCCTGCAAAACTTTGGTCCGATTATTGCCAGATCTAAATAGCGGACATTTGGACGGCATAGGAATCAGCGAGGTGATATGAATGAATATCTTTGACCGCTATCAGTCGCGCTACGAAAAGAGTCAAGAGGAAGTGTACTCTATCCATGAGTACTTGGAAATTTGCAAAAAAGATCCCAGTGCTTACGCCACTGCGGCAGAACGTTTGTTAATGGCTATTGGCGAACCGGAATTAACCGACACGCGGCTAGATCCTCGGTTGAGCCGTATTTTTTCTAATAAAGTTATCAAGAGATATCCGGCATTTGAAGAATTCTATGGCATGGAAGACGCTATCGAGCAGATTGTCTCGTATTTAAAACACGCTGCTCAAGGTCTGGAAGAGAAGAAACAGATTTTATATTTATTGGGTCCTGTTGGGGGTGGTAAATCGTCTCTGGCCGAACGGCTCAAATCACTTATGGAAAAAATTTCTTTTTATGCTATTCAGGATTCCCCTGTGCAGGAATCCCCGCTGGGTCTTTTTTCTCCTGAAGAGGATGGTCCTATTCTTGAGGAAGACTATGACATACCACCCCGTTACCTAAAACCCATCATGTCGCCTTGGGCTGTCAAGCGCCTTCACGAGTACAACGGTGATATTACAAAATTTAAGGTGGTTAAACTTTACCCCTCTATTCTTAATCAAATCGCCATCGCCAAGACAGAACCCGGCGATGAAAATAACCAGGATATTTCTGCTTTAGTCGGTAAAGTGGATATCCGCAAACTAGAACAATTTGCCCAAAACGATTCCGATGCCTATAGCTACTCCGGCGCCCTATGCCGCGCTAATCAAGGCATCATGGAATTTGTGGAAATGTTTAAAGCACCCATCAAAGTGCTCCATCCGCTCCTAACCGCTACCCAAGAAGGCAACTATAACGGTACTGAAGGACTGTCAGCGCTGCCCTTCGACGGTATCATTTTGGCCCACTCCAATGAATCAGAATGGCAAACCTTTAAGAACAACAAAAATAACGAAGCGTTTCTAGATCGTGTGTATATTGTGAAGGTGCCTTATTGCCTACGAGTGTCAGAAGAGGTCAAAATTTACGAGAAACTACTCCGGGAGAGTTCTTTAAACCAATCGCCCTGCGCCCCTGGCACGTTAGAGATGTTGGCTCAATTTACTGTACTATCTCGGCTCAAAGAACCTGACAACTCCAGTATCTTTTCTAAAATGCGGGTCTATGACGGCGAAAATTTAAAAGACACGGACCCGAAAGCAAAATCCATCCAAGAATACCGTGATTATGCCGGGGTTGACGAAGGTATGACGGGTATTTCCACCCGCTTTGCTTTCAAGATTCTCTCCCAGGTTTTCAATTTCGATCATTCAGAAGTGGCGGCTAACCCGGTGCATCTTTTGTATGTGCTGGAACGGCAAATCGAGCGGGAACAATTTCCACCGGAGATGGAAGAACGCTTTTTAAGCTACATCAAAGGCTATCTAGCCCCACGTTATGCGGAGTTTATCGGTAAAGAGTTACAGACGGCTTATCTGGAATCTTACGCGGAATACGGGCAAAATATCTTTGATCGCTATGTTACCTATGCGGACTTTTGGATACAAGATCAAGAATTTCGCGATCCTGATACGGGTGAATTTTTTGACCGTTCCGCCCTTAATACGGAATTAGAAAAGATTGAGAAACCCGCTGGTATCAGTAACCCCAAGGATTTTCGTAACGAGATCGTGAATTTTGTTCTACGGGCGCGGGCAAACAACGGTGGCCGCAATCCAACCTGGACAAGCTATGAGAAGCTGCGTACCGTGATTGAGAAAAAGATGTTTTCCAATACGGAAGAACTGCTGCCCGTTATATCCTTTAATGCAAAGGCTTCCGGTGAAGACCAGAAGAAACATGAAGAATTTGTGAACCGTATGGTTGGCAAAGGTTATACTGCAAAACAGGTACGACTGTTATCAGAATGGTATTTGCGAGTCCGTAAAGCCTCGTAAGGGGGATGCTTAATGCCTACCATTATAGACCGGCGATTAGACGGTAAACACAAAAGCGCTGTCAATCGGCAGCGCTTTATAAAACGTTTTAAACATCAGCTTAAAAAAGCTGTGAATGACGCCATGAATGGGCGTTCAATTACGGATATGGACAGTGGCGAAAAAGTCGGCATTCCCGCCCGGGATATTTCCGAGCCGGTACTCGGTCATGGTCCAGGTGGTCGTCGAGAAACCATTCATCCTGGTAACAAGGAGTTTATCACCGGCGACCGCGTACCCCGTCCCAAAGGAGGTCGCGGTGGCGGGGCGGGAAGTGGCCAAGCCAGTAATAGCGGATCAGGGGAGGATGATTTTGTCTTTCAGTTGTCCCGGGAAGAATTTTTAGAGCTATTTTTTGAAGATCTAGAGCTGCCCAATCTCGTAAAAACGCAATTGGCTAAGGTTCCTGACTTCAAATCAGTGCGGGCTGGCGTCTCCACCGCTGGAACACCCCCTAACATCGATGTGGTGCGCTCTTTAAAAAGTGCGTTGGCTCGGCGTATCGCCTTATCAGCGCCCTATAACGCTCGCCTTCGGGAAAAGGAGCAGGCCCTGGAAGCGTTATTAAAAGAAACCGATGATGTCGAAGATCCCCGCGTTATGGAATTACAAGAGGAAATCACCCGCTTGCGTGCTCGGGTTCGGGCCATTCCCTTTATCGACACCTTTGACCTCCGTTATGCCAATCGCATACGACAACCCCAACCCACCACGCAAGCGGTGATGTTTTGTCTGATGGACGTATCTGGCTCCATGGACAAAGCTCGTAAAGATCTGGCGAAACGTTTTTTCACCTTGCTTTATTTATTCTTAAGACGTAATTACGAACGTATCGACGTGGTGTTTATCCGCCATCATACGGTGGCCAAAGAAGTGGATGAAGAAGAGTTTTTCTACTCTCGGGAAACCGGCGGCACCGTGGTTTCCAGCGCACTTACCCTCATGCGCGATATTGTGCGCGACCGTTATCCCATGTCTAGTTGGAATATCTATGCCGCGCAAGCCTCCGATGGTGATAATTGGCATCATGACTCTCCCACCTGCCGAGAGCTCTTGATGAAGCATATTCTGCAATCAGTGCGTTATTTTGCTTATATAGAGATCACGCCGGATCGCCACCAGAGTCTCTGGGAAGCCTATGAAGAGGTTCGCCAAATCTATCCGCAATTCGCCATGCGGCAGATCGATGGACCGGCTGATATCTATCCTGTATTCCGAGACCTGTTTAAGAGGCGGACGACGCAATGACCCATCGACTTATCTCTACCTCCTCCGAGTGGACCTTTCCGCTTTTGGACCGCTATGAAGCTGAAATTAGCCGTATCGCCGCTGACTTTGGTCTGGATACCTATCCTAACCAGATCGAAGTTATCACCGCCGAACAGATGATGGATGCCTACTCTTCCGTGGGTATGCCCCTGGGTTATAAACACTGGTCCTATGGCAAACAATTTGTGGCTACCGAGCAAAATTACAAACGCGGTCAGATGGGTCTAGCCTATGAGATTGTGATCAACTCCGATCCCTGCATTGCCTACCTTATGGAAGAGAACACCATTACCATGCAGGCATTGGTCATCGCTCATGCATGTTTTGGTCATAACTCTTTTTTTAAGGGTAACTATCTATTTCGCGCTTGGACCAGCGCCGACGCCATTATCGATTATCTGCTCTTTGCCAGAAACTACGTCTCTGAATGCGAAGAACGTTACGGTGCGGAAAATGTTGAGCTATTCCTAGACTCCTGCCATGCCTTGATGAATTATGGCGTTGACCGTTACAAGCGCCCTTCCCCTTTGTCTATGCAGGAAGAACGTCAGCGGCAAGAAGAGCGCGAGCTTTATTTACAATCCCAGGTTAACGATCTTTGGCGTACCGTTCCTTCTAAGGAGGAACAAAATAGCGACTTTCAACCTGCCCGCTTTCCTGCCGAACCCCAGGAAAATTTGTTGTATTTCTTTGAAAAGAATGCACCCCTATTAGAGCCTTGGCAGCGGGAGTTAATACGCATCGTGCGTAAAATGGCGCAATATTTTTACCCGCAACGGCAAACTCAAGTGATGAACGAGGGCTGGGCAACCTTTTGGCATTACACATTGCTCAATGAATTGTATGACCAAGGTTTTGTCAGCGACGGTTTTATGATGGAGTTCCTGCAGTCACATACCAGTGTGGTTTATCAGCCAACCTTTGACAGCCCCTATTACTCTGGCATCAATCCCTATGCGTTGGGTTTTGCCATCATGTCTGACATCCGCCGCATCTGCGAAGAACCCACCGATGAGGATCGCTATTGGTTTCCTGATATGGCGGGCACCAAGGACTGGGTAAAAGCACTGCACTTTGCCATGCGCAATTTTAAAGATGAAAGTTTTGTCGCACAGTACCTTTCGCCAAAAGTTATACGAGAGTTCAAGCTGTTTTCGGTGTTGGATGATGACAACTATCCAGATCTAGAAATTGCCGCTATCCATAATGAAAAGGGCTATCGTCACGTCCGCCACGCGCTGTCAGATCAATATAATTTAGGAAGCCGAGAACCCAATATTCAAGTCTACTCGGTGGATCATCGGGGGGATCGTTCTTTAACCCTGCGCCATACCCAGTATAATCGCAAGCCCATGTCTGATGACACTGGAGAAGTGTTAAAACATCTTCACCGGTTATGGGGTTTCAAAGTTCGCTTAGAATCCGTAGATGAAGACGGCAAAGTGGAATTGGTGGGAGAGTGTCCCCAGCGGTGAGGTGAAGACTTTAAAAAAACGCATTTTCCAAAAATTTATTTTAGCGAGCTTAATGGTTTTGGTTTTATTCAGCGAGTATGGGTGGAGTGACCCGGTAGGTACGCTGTCGAACCATTCTCAGTCCATTGGTTTCTACAGCGCTGGCTGCCTTAGCAAAGGGGTGGCGCTTTCTTTAAGAGGCCAAGGATTTACGGTTATGCGGTCGAGTCGTAATCGCTACTATGGTCATCCTAACCTCATAGCCTTTATTCACCGTCTAGGCAACTACGCAGCGAATCAAGGCCAGCAACTGCTGATCGGCGACTTATCCCAACCTCAAGGCGGCCCTATGACTTATGGTCATCGAAGTCACCAAATAGGTTTAGATGTAGATATTTGGTTTTATCAGGAAGCCGCGCAGCGCATTCTATCCCAATCAGAAACTGAACAATTAAACATGTTGTCAGTCGTTCACGCCGCGGCTGGCGATTTGAATCATAAACATTGGTCGCCTTTCTATGGAAATATTTTAAAACACGCAGCTCAAAACCCAAGCGTGGAACGTATATTTGTTAATCCCATCATTAAAGGCGCTTTGTGCCGTCGTGAAACAGAAGATCGTGCATGGCTGCGAAAAATTCGTCCCTGGTGGGGGCATGATGCTCATTTTCACGTCCGCTTACGCTGTCCCGAGGATAGCCGCCAATGTGTGTCACAAAAACTACCACCGCCAGGAGATGGCTGCCAACCAGATTTGCAGCTTTGGATAAAGCAAATCCAGCAAGCAGCTTTGCATCCCAATCCTTCTTCAGTTATTTCTAAGTCAACGCCCAAACCCGCTGAACTACCTGCTGTTTGTAGAACACTATTGGCGGAAGATAAGCACTCTTGATTTAAACCTCGTCTATTGTAAAACCAACCTTTATCGTGACTTGCCAATGTTTAACGGCGCCATCTTCGATATGGCCGCGGGTTTCCACAACGTTACACCAACGCAGATTGTGAATGGTTTTAGCTGCTCGAGTCACTGCATTTTGTACGGCGTCTTCAATGCTGGTCGTGGAAGAACCGGTTAACTCGAGGAGTTTATAGACGTGGTCACTCATAGCATGGATACCTTTTTTTGGCTGGATGTTATAAAAAATCAAATTTTTGAGGGTTTAGTCATGCTTACATCAAGATGTTTAGTTGATTTTGAGATATACCTCTCACACGGCGCATATACTAGCCGTTCTTGATCGACGAAAACAACCTCAATGGTTGTGCTGACTATTTTTCAATTATAGTAGCTTATAGATCGTCACTTTTCCTTTATTGTTCCTCGATCTTTTACACAAATCTTTTTGTCTACGACCAGCAGGGCAAAACTCAAGTAAGCCAATTCCTGCGAGTTGGATAAAATGTTTAGCGGTCCCAAAACTCAATAACACGAAACGGTATACTATTCTATTAGACATCTATTGCGTGCGTCCAAGCAAACGTCCAAGGTGGGACTGCATTTACGGGAAACTCAAATCATGTCAGACCAAACTGCCACGTCGAATTCGACCCAGCAACCCCTTATTGTGATTGCATCAAACCGTGGGCCTTTCAGTTTCAAAAAAAATGAAGAGGGAGAATTTGATGTACAGCGAGGCGCTGGTGGTCTGGTAACTGCGCTAAGCGCACTTGCCGAGCGCCATGAAGTGCTATGGGTGGCTGCCGCGCTTAGCGAAGACGACCGCAACTGGGCTAGTCAACACGGCGATATGCCTCACACCGTAGAGGGAGTTTTGCTAAGCCTATTTTTACCGGACAAAGGAGCTTATGACAAATATTATAATCAAATCGCTAATCCCCTATTGTGGTTTATTCAACACCAACTTTGGGATACCCCCCGTCACCCAAGCATCGACACGGCAACCTGGGACGCTTGGCAGGATGGTTATGTGGCGATCAACCAGCAATTTGCTGATGCCATTGTAGCCAGCATACCCGATACTGAAGGCCCTATTATAATTCTGCCGCAAGACTATCAGTTGTATCTTGTACCACAGTTTGTCCGCGAAAAACTCGGGAGTAGCGTACAGATTCAGCCTTTCTGTCATATTCCCTGGCCGGGCCCTGATGCCTGGCGTCTCTTGCCCGATCTCATGCGTCGAACCCTATTGGAAGGACTATTAGCCTCGGATCGCATCGGTTTTCAGACTCGAAAAGATGCCTTTAATTTTGTGCAAACCTGCCGCTTTTATTTAACCGACGCTCATTCCCAAGGCAGTCGAAACTCAATCCATTATCAAGGACGCCGCATAGCGGCAAAGACCTATCCCATCTCAGTGGATGTGGAGAAAGTAGAAAGTATTGCCGAGGAGATGGAAACAAAGCTGTTTAAAACCCAATTGATCAACCACATCGGCGATCATCGTTTGATTTTGCGGGCCGATCGCGTGGAACCCAGCAAGAATATTTTGCGGAGTTTGCAAGCCTTTCGGGTTTTGCTAGAGCGTCATCCCGAACATTTGCGAAAAGTTCAGATGATGGCCCTTTTAGTTCCTTCCCGTATGGAAGTTCAGGAATACCTGATTTATTTAAAAGATATTATGGCCGAGGCAGGTCTTATCAATGCCGACTACAGCGATGGCTTATGGGAACCCGTGCGGGTTATTGTAGGGGACAACTATCACCGGGCCATCGCCGCTATGCAACTATACGACGTATTGATGGTAAATCCTTTGGCCGATGGCATGAACCTGGTGGCCAAAGAAGGGGTTTTGGTTAACCAACGGGACGGTGTTTTGATTCTATCGGAGTTTGCAGGCGCTTATTATGAGCTTGGCGACCACTCGTTGACGGTCTCACCCTTTGACGTACACAGTACCGCTGAAACCCTCCATCAGGCGTTAACCATGCCGCCAGAGGAAAAAAACACCCGTGCTGGAGCCCTTAAAAAACAGGTTCGCAGTGCCAGCGTTAAACTATGGTTTAGCACCCAAGTGGATGACGCCCTCCAAGGGTAACTACAAACAAACTCAACACAACAGCGTGTCGCAAAACCCTCCGCTGCGGCATGACCTTATGGGCGGTTAAAATTTGAACACTAAAATCCCTCGTGAGACAGCTTTAATTACCGGCGCCTCTGCAGGCATTGGCCAAGCCTTCGCGGAAGTTTTTGCCGAACATGGTTTTGATCTTGTTTTAGTAGCGCGCAGTGAGGATAAATTAAACGCCCTAGCCGAGCAGATACACCATCAGCACCATGTGGATAGTCTCGTTGTTCCCCTTGACTTAACCGCCGCATCGGGACCCCAACGGCTACGGGATGCGGTGAATGCGCGTGGGGTAAAAATCAATGTACTGGTGAACAATGCTGGACTCATTGCCCACGGCCGATTCAGCGATCTCCCCCTCAGCACCCATACAAAAATGTTACAGTTAAATGTCTTAGCATTGACTAAGCTAACCCACTTATTTTTGCCAGACATGATCGAACAGGGCAACGGACAAATCCTCAACGTGGCTTCAGTGGCGGCTTTTGTGCCTTTACCTCGCATTACGGTTTATGCTGCAACTAAAGCCTATGTTTTGTCGTTTACTGAAGCGCTTGCGGTAGAACTGAAAGGCAGCCATGTGACAGTCACCGCCCTATGTCCAGGACCCACCAATACGGCCATGATGGAAAAATGGTCTAAAGTCACAGGCAATAGAGCAGAATTACCGTCTTTTTGGATGATGAAACCCTATGACGTAGCCCGCGAGGGTTATCAAGCGTGTCGCCGGGGCAAAACCATTCATATAGACGGTTTGACCAATCAACTTATTACCCCGGTTTTACAGTATTCACCCCGTTGGTTTATCCGTACAATCAGTGATTTGGCTACCCGCTTGGTTAAATAGGATAGGTAACATTTTTTAACCTATGTTGTTAGGTATAACCGTTTATACTTAACGCGCTAAAAAAAAGCAAAGAGTAAAGGGAAATAATAAATGGCTTCAAAAAATTCTCCATCGTGGATTTCCATAGCTAAAACCTTACTAGGCATTGCGTTACTGGCAAGTCTTTTACTATGGAATAACAATGCTCAAAACCTATTGGAAGTATTTGCTAATTTCAAACCGGAATATATTGCAGCGCTTGCTGTAATCGGATTGGGCTTGAATGTTGTTAGTAGCATCAAATGGAGTCTTTTCTTACACGATCGCGGTATGGACGTCTCTCAGTTTAGACTTCTCAGTCTATACCTGATCGGTAAATTCTTTGGCAATTTTTTACCTAGTATGTTTGGGGGTGATGTGGCCCGCGCTTACATGTTGGGACGCTCCATTAGCTCCCATGCCATTGCCACCGCTTCTGTGCTTTTGGAAAGGATGACAGGTTTAATCGGGCTCGCTTTTCTAGCTGGGCTCTTTTCACTTGTTAACTACAAAATCCTTAATAATCCTATTATCAGTCTATCCATTTCAGTAGCAATAGTAGGATGCGGAATAGGCATCGCATTGTTTTACTGGCCTTCTTTCAAGTTTTTTTGTTTAAACATTACCCGTTCTATACCTATCGTAAGCAAGTTTACCCCAAAGATTGAGCAGTTAATAAACGCTATTGCTCATTTTCGCACCCGTCATCGGCTACTTTTTTTAAGCCTCTTATACTCAGTCGCTTTTCATTTGTTAGCCAGTGTCAACGTTTACGTCACCTGTTTAAGCATCAACTTTGTACCCCAGTTTGCGGATATTTTAGTCATTACCCCAGTGATCCTAATGTTAGCGATGATTCCCGTATCACCCAATAACATCGGTTGGTGGGAATGGTGTTTTACCTTCCTCCTTGCCGATGCTGGCGCCACAGGCGCCGAAGGACTGGCCGTTGCCTTGACACTACGGGCTATGGCATTGTCCATTTCGTTAATTGGCGGTGTGTTATTTCTATATCAACGACAAACCCAACCTTCTGGTTAGATTTGCGCGTTGATTAATTACTCATTAGCTGAATAAATTAGGGTATCTGGATGGAATGCTGCCCAAGCAAACCAAAACCCAATCACGCTTGGGATCTCCATACCGTCCGCTCCAAGCACCCGTCCGGTACCATGTGTCATGTCATAATCTATAGTGATTTTTTGACCGGCTAATTGATCGCGAAGCGGCATTTTAGATTGCGCTAACTCCACAAAAGGATACGCCTTAAATTGGCCTTGTAGCTCTAACCCAATGACTTGCTCTTTAGGATGATAACGGGCATCCGTATTAGCGACCGGAAATAGGATTGCTGTGTTTTCTTTATAATTTTCGTAGGGATCTTGTCCGTAATCGCGTCGATGCCCCGTGTCTCGGGCTAACACTAAGCTATCTGGATAGCGTTTTTTCCAATCTTGCCAAGTGGTATGGGTTACAGCAATCATCTCAAGGTGTTGACCCTTGAGGGGGCCGCTGATAGCCTGTCGAGCAATTTGTGACCATAAAGAATCTGTCTCCCGATCATAGAGCAGCACATCACTATTGTAAAGTAGTCCAGACACGCCAAAGCGCTTGGTTTCTCCTCCCACCCTCGCTTTAAACGCCATGCCCGTGCCACACAGGGGGCAAAAGGTGACAGCAACATCTTCCTGACCAATGCGGTCATTAACAACCTCATGCCAATTTAAAATAGCGATAGGATAGGCTTTTGCTTCCCCACCATAATCAATACCGAGAACCCGGTCATCATCTTGTAACCAACCCACGTCATCAATGGGCATAAACTGGGGCTTATCGATGGCAGGAATACCATCTCGGGGAGGTCCGCCCGGAAAGATTTCATCGACAGGCACAGAAGAGCCAGAAAGATCAAAACCGTTTTTCATTTCTGAACTACACCCCACTAGGGGTAACGAAAACAGAAATACACTGACCACAAAGTAAGCGAGATAGGAGCTTAGGATAATAGTGGGATATTTTTTTTTAAACACGGGCATCACCTCTAATAACGATGGTTATTTGTTCTCTCTTACGGAGACTGCTCATGTTTGGTTTCAGAAAAAGCACAGATCAATCTTACGGCTTGCTAAAAAATTGTAGAATTTTGATTTACATAAATCCATCATAGCTGTTTTTAGCAACAAACCCTCGTTAACCAGTTTTGGATATGTAGCGATTGCCAACAAATTTATTGGCAAGGTAGTCACTACATTCACATGCAAAACCTTGTGGCAAATTTATTGAATCAAGCAGGGGACCGCCCAAAATGAACCCTATGGCCTGTTTTTGACTCTACTCAGAAGAGTATTCAGGCTATCAAGTAAACAAGGTACATGATTTTGGGGAATCTAGAAAAATTAAACCACCATAATAAACGGGTTATGAAATTAGCAGGTATGACCTTATCGGTTGCCTCTGGCTACGCCCAACATCGTATAAAAGGTATATTGTCACCAACAAAAAAACGCCATGATGAACTGAGTGAGTTGTATCTTACCTTAGGTAAGGAAATCGCCGAGACCCTGGGTGAGCTAAAAGGAGCTGCCATGAAGGTGGGTCAAATCGCTTCTCAAGCCAAAGGGCTATTACCACCCGAAATTTCACAAGCGTTAGAAAAGCTGCAAAAAACAGCCTCTCCCCTACCCTTTACTGTTATTAAACAGCAAATTGAACGAGAACTTGACGCACCATTGGAGCTTTTATTTGCTTGGATTGAGGAAACACCCTTTGCGGCGGCTTCTATCGGTCAAGTACATCGCGCTTGCACTAAAGACGGACATGAAGTTATTGTGAAGGTGCAGTACCCTGGAGTCAGGCAATCCTGTGATAGCGATCTGTTGCAACTTAAGGTGCTACTGCAGATGGGTCGACTTGTAAAAATCCAAGGACGGGTCCTCAATGCCCTTTTCGATGAGATTCGAGCACGGATTCATGAGGAACTGGATTACATCAATGAAGCGAATAACATTCGCTTGTTCCGGCACTGCCATCGTAACGATAAAAATATCGTGATACCTGACGTTATTGATGATTTGAGTACAAAACAAATACTCACCCTGACCTATGAGCCCGGAGATTCCATCAACGAAGTAAAATCACCCCGTTACTCTGAAGAAGTTATCAATCAACTGGGACGGCGACTTTTTCAGGCTCTGGCGAAACAGCTCTTTCTTTTCCATGTGGTTCACGCAGACCCGCAACCGGGTAATTTCGCGTTCCGCCCTGACGGAACTCTAGTAGTTTATGATTTTGGTTGCGTCAAGAAACTAAAACCGGAAACCGTCGAAGCTTATCGAGCAGGTACGCAAGCTTTTTTAGAAGAAGACTATAGGCGTTTAGATGAGGCGATGATAAAACTCGGCATTCGCATTGCCGATGGTCCACCTGTGGAAGCTGAATATTATGCGTTTTGGCGTAATATTCTCATTCAACCATTTTTAGCCGATCGATCCTTTGATTTTGCAACATCGAGACTTCACGATGAAATCGTCCACAACACCCCGGAGATTATCCGACGGCTCGATTCCTTTCAACCAGCAGTGGAAACGGTATACATCGATCGTGTGTTAGGGGGGCACTACTGGACCCTGTATAAACTAGGCGTCAATGTATCTTTTTTTCAAGATATTATGGTTTACTTAGGCAGCAACCAGCGTATTCCTTCGTCTAGCTATAGGACCCCTCTTAAGGAGATAATATCTTAGTCACATAGTTTGCTACACCATTAAAACCCCCTCCCTATTTAGCCAGACTATATAGGGTAGGGGGCTTTACTAATGCTGGTCAATAGTACCTAACTATACACAAACTATGACCGATTGGTTTCAAAACCTAACCGTCTTGATAATTGAGTGACAACTTTTTTAGAGTAGGGTGCAGAGCTTTTAGCACTAATTAATTTTGCAGCTTTGTAAGATTCGATGATATCTGTAATTTCACCCTCTAACGATTGTGAGGGTTTATAACCTAACTCTGACTTTGCTTTAGAGATATCAAATGCCCTATCTTTTGTAAAAAAGTCTACCCGGCGCCGGTAAATGGGTGGCTCAATTTTTAAAGGTTTACAGATACGCTCACACAATGTACCCAACATTTGGGTTGGTTTGACAGGCAAATGTAACCAGGGTTTTCTTACATTGAGACGCTCTGCAATCAGGGACGTCATATCTTTGAGGGGAAGGAAACGCTCGCCACCAATAGTATAGATGGCGTTATTCAGCTCAGTCTTTTGCATGGCTAGCCAAAAGGCATGGGCCAAATCCCGTGCATCAACCCAATGGACAAGGGCTTTACCCTTGCCCACATAAAAGAATACGCCACGGGATATCATGCTAAAAAGTTTTAAAGTACGTGAATCACCCGGTCCGTATATCATGGCAGGCCGTATGACTACACCGGGGATCTTACCTGATTTAAAATAATCAAGAGCAATTAGCTCTCCCTGCATTTTTGTGTATTGATAAATATCCCCTGGTTTATAAGGTGTGGTCTCATTTGCTGGGGGCGAATCAATATGACTCAAAACCCCTACCGTAGAACAATGGACAAAACGCTTTACACCCTGTTCTACACTCGCATCCAATAGTAATCGAGTTCCCTCAGCGTTTACCTTGCCATATTGCTCATCGGGTATACCGGCTTGGCGAAACAGCGCGGCGATGTGAAAAACACCTTGTATGCCCTCAGTGGCTCTCAAAAGGCTCGCCTTATCTTGCATATCACCTTCGACAATTTCTACATCAAGCCCCTCAAGATTAGCCCGGGAACTGGATGACCTAACCATTGCCCGCACTGAAACGCCATGCTTTAGTAATTCCTTAACCAAATAACTGCCTAAAAAACCGGACGCTCCTGTCACAAGAAAAGGGCCTTTGAGGGGCAAATCTTTCATAAGTAGACTCCTAAATATGCTCTGAACTGAGCATTGCAAACAGTTGCTATAGTTGTGTTACAGGTTACGTACCAAAACTTTGTTAAACCTTAAACTTGTCATTAAGATAAAACTATATGATTTAACAATCAAGTATTGATCTTTTCGTTTAAACAATCCATTGGATTACATAATCCATGCCAAACCCATTAAATTTATACAAATCATGTAATTAAAAAATCTAATAAAAAACAACAAGCCGTAATTAGCTGATTAATCCAAAAAACCGTTGCATTTCAAAAACAGTTTATTAGCTTAGTATGTAAGCTTATGATATTTGTGATTTATTTTTGTCTGCGAAAAGAGACAGAGAGAATTAGTAAGGCAACCATCATGATGAACTTACTAATTTGGATTTTACGGATAACTTACAGGTGAGGTTAGTGGGTGTTTAGAATTTACGATACTATAAGCTTGGTACAAAGAATGTACAACGCAGTTTATAGAAAAGAATTTAAAAAATGATTAGAAAGAATCATTTTAGAAAAAACTATTTTTAACTAAAAACTAGTTACAAAATATTTTTTACCTATTAATGTACAACTTACAACAGTGTAAAACTTACAATCATTCTTGCGTCGGTAAAGTCTAAAAATAATTGAAAAAAGGTAAATAATGATCCACCATCAGTACTGCAAATAAACCAAACAAATAAATAATAGAAAAACCAAAGGTAGGCATCGCTAAGCGATCATTTTTAGTGATAAACAAGCGAACCGCATACCAAAGAAAACCACCACCAAGAACGACTGCGCCAGTCAAATAAAACCCACCACTCATGCCAATCAAAAACGGTAATAAGGTAATCAGCACCAACATCACCGTGTAAAGCAAAATATGAAGCCGTGTAAACGCCACACCATGGGTCACGGGTAACATAGGAATATCCGCTTTTGCATATTCTTGGCGTCGATGAATCGCGAGTGCCCAAAAATGGGGCGGCGTCCAGACAAAAATAATCAGAAATAGCAACAATGCTTGGGGATCTATCTGGCCAGTAACCGCTACCCAACCGAGTACAGGCGGAGCAGCACCCGCAGCACCACCAATGACGATATTTTGAGGCGTCGCTCTTTTTAAAAACATAGTGTATACAACCGCGTAACCGATCAACGAACCAAAAGTCAACAACGCAGTCAGGGTATTGGTAAAAGTCACTAATAGTGTTAAACCCAATCCACCAATGCCACCGGCGAACAATAAAACTTGACGACCATCTAAGTTGCCCCTGGGTAACGGTCTGTGACAGGTGCGGGCCATTAACGCATCGATGCGCCGATCCACCAGATGATTGATAGCAGCTGCTGACCCGGCCGTTAAGGCAATACCAAGAGAACCAAAAAGGAGCACTTCCCAAGGTACCGGCGTACTGGTTGCTAGCAACATGCCAACCATTGCGGTAAAGGTAATCAAGGCGACTACTTTGGGCTTAGTGAGCTCAAAGTAATCACGCCAGTGATGGCGAATACTGGGTTGTAAGGTTTGCGTATTGGTATTATTCATACTATTTTTATATTCCTCGGGCGCAACTCGTGGTTCATGGAAACCAATGCCAGAATGAGTAGCGCTGCAACGCCGTTGTGGGCGACTGCCACAGGCAGAGGCAATGCTAGCACCACGTTAGCAATACCTAGACTCACTTGCATAACCATCAAAAGTGCCATGACCAAGGCAGTAAAGCGTAATAACCTATTTTGAGTATTCGAAAAAATTTTCACCGTAAGCCATATAAGGTAAGCAACCACCAGAAGAGCGCCAATACGATGGGTGATATGGATAGTTACTCGGGCATCGTTATCCAACACACCTCCCTCATAGGAAACACCGACACCTCGCCAAAGGGTAAAAGCCTCCTCAAAATTCATAGGTGGCCACCACTGAGTTTGACACGTCGGAAAATCAGGACAGGCTAAAGCAGCGTAGTTGGCACTGGTCCATCCTCCTAATGTCACTTGCCCAATAACCAGCAAAAGACCGAAGAATACCCAAGGTCGTAAGGCTTTAGTTTGCTCTGTCATGGGCGCTGTGGGTAAATAACTCCCATGCCGCACCGCTAACCACCAAAGCAGCGACAGTGTGGTAAGCCCACCCAACAAATGCGCCATCACCACCACTGGCTTTAACTGCAAGGTGACAGTCCACATACCCAGCAAAGCCTGAAAAATCACTAATCCTACCAATGCAAGGGGTAAAAAAACCGGCTGCTGAGGGTGTAAACGCCGTCGCCAGGCGATAATCGCAAGCCCTAAGATAAGTAGCCCTAAGGCGCCTGCTAAATAGCGGTGAATCATTTCCTTCCACGCTTTTTCCACCTCCACCGGACGCTCTGGATAAAACGCATTGGCTTGAGCGATTTGTTGCTCTCCCCGAGGCACATCCAGCTGCCCATAACACCCTGGCCAATCAGGACATCCAAGACCCGCATCAGACAGACGCACATAGGCCCCCAATACGATAACACACAACGCCAAGCCTGCAGCAACCAGGGTTAGACGCTGAAATAAATTAGCTTTGTTCATCCCATTCACCCAATTTTAGAGTACTTAAGAAGACGTTCTAAATCTTCGAGAACTCCTTTTGGATTACTACCCGTATCATAACGTATAAACAGATTGCCAAGTGGGTCGATGATGTAGATCCACTCACCGAGACTACTAGTAGTCACTGGTTCTGGAAAGACCTGCTGAAAAAAATCCAGCGTTTGCGCATCCGCCATACCATGAACCAACTCTGGGTGTTGTTGTTCCAACCAACGCCGAACGTCAGCGTCTAATTCCCCGGTATGCATATAAAGGGTTTGAACTCGCTCCATGTCTTTACCTAACGCGAGCCGCACCTGGCGCATATTGTAGAGACTTTTTTTGCAATGCTCGCCACAGGCAGCCGTCAAATACGCCAAGGTCCAGCGCCCTTTTAAAATGTCAGTGGTTAATGCCTGTCCATTACTTTGTTGAATCTGCAGCTGGTTGACCGGTTGTGCAGGTGTCAAAAGCTCACCATGGTTGACTGTACTATCGGGTTGCCAATAACCGACCAATAGCCAAGCTAACGCCAAGGGCAATCCAAATAAAGCGATAATAGATAATAAAAAAACGCGATTTTTAAAAGAAGAACGTTCGAGGTCAGAAGTCGCCATAATTTATACAAATTAAATTAATGATCAGTACCACAACGACGGGTATTGACAACGCCATAGATGATGATTAAAGCAAACGCTAGAGAAAACCACTGTACCGCGTAGCCGCGATGCCGTGCAGGCCCTAAACCACCAAAGGTAGGCCGCCAAGTACGCAGATACCCTTCCTCCATAGTAGGATCTAGAAGGATTACAGCGGGTTCAAGAGGATAACCCAGTTGCTGAGCAAGCTGGTCATAATCTAAGTACTGCACTACGCGAGGCCACGCTGCGCCAGACAAGGGCAGCGCACCATCGAGACGCAAACCTGGATTAGAAGGTTGAGATAGCCTACCTTTTACCACCCTATACGCCTCATCGACGCTTATAGCTGGTAATTGTTGACGAGAAACACCCAAGGGCACCCAACCACGATTGATCAAAATCGCTGTTGTCTCTCCAACAGGCCGTAGCGGCGTAAAAACGTGGTAACCCGGTCTTCCTTGATGAATCTGATTATCGAGCAAAATTTGATGTTCTGTATCGTAACGGCCTTGCACAGTCACCTTACGATAACGTGATACCGGATCATTTAACGCCACTTGGGAAACATCCGTATAAGGGGCCGTCAAATGGGTTTTAAAACGTTGCTGTAACCTATCTTTTTGCGTGGCTCGATCCAACTGCCAAAAACCTAAACTTAGCAGCAAGGCCATAAAAAACAGTGTTACTAAACTGGGGATGAGAGCGGGTCGGAAGACGAATGTACCAAGGCGCAGCATAAAAGAATTAATTAATTATGATGGATAAAACCTACGACTAGAACAGAATTTGTTATGATGACGTTTTGCTGTCTAATTTGAGAATTTTGAATGTTTTTTAAAACCTTTATCGTCATTGCTCTTTGCGCTATCCTCTTGAGTCTAGGATCCGGATTGTTTTTTATGATTCGGGATAAGGGGCGCAGTGATAGAACCCTCAAGGCCCTTACCCTGCGCATTGCCCTCTCTATCAGTTTATTCCTGATTTTAATGATTGCTTATGCCACTGGGCTTATCTCTCCCCACGGTGTTCAGCCATTACCTTCCCCCTAACGCTTTTTGATTAGGAGAAAATAGCAAATCCTTTTGCAGATAGACAAAGAAACAACGTTGCGGCTATGGGTTATAACCAATAAACAAAAATAAACAACCCTAACCAAACCACATCCACAAAGTGCCAGTACCAAGCTGCTGCTTCAAAGGCGAAATGATGTTCCGCTGAGAAATGTCCGCGTATCGCCCGTAGCAACACGACGGTCAAAATAACTGCGCCCAAGGTCACATGGAAACCGTGGAATCCCGTTAACATAAAAAAAGTGGAACCATAAATACCACTTTCCATAGTGAGGTTTAACTCATGGTAGGCATGAATATATTCTTGCGCCTGTAAAACTACAAACAGGAAGCCTAGGCCAACGGTGGCGGCCAGCCCTAAAATAAGCTGTTTGCGATGGCTTTCTTTTAAAGCCCAGTGCGCCCAGGTCACTGTCATACCACTACTCAATAAAATTATTGTGTTAATAGCGGGTAAACCCCAAGCCGCCATGGGCGTAAACTGGCCACCCAGTGAGTTAGGACCATTGCTCGGCCAAACATGCCTATAATTGGGCCAAAGTAATTCATGGGTCATCCACTTGGTTTCATCGCCCCCCAGCCATGGAACTGAGTACATACGGGCATAGAATAAAGCCCCAAAAAATGCCGCGAAAAACATGACCTCGGAAAAGATGAACCAACCCATGCCCCAACGAAAGGAAAAATCCACCTGTTCATTGTACATTCCTTTTTCGCTTTCATGGATGACCGTACCAAACCACCCGAATATCATCACAAACAAAATGGCCAAACCGATCAACATCCATGTCATACCGCCGCCGTTAAGATAGTTGGCAAATCCAGCCATCATGGTAAACAACCCAATAGAGCCAACAATAGGCCAGTAGCTCCCATGGGGTACGTAGTATCCGCTGTGCGCTTGCGCCATAAATAACTCTCTTATAAATAATTTTGGTGTATTTAGAGAATACGCTGCTGTTTAAACCATCACCCCTCTACCTTAAAAAAGGTATAAGACAAAGTAACGGTCGAAACATTGGGGGAAAGATTCGGATCAAGCCGAAATACTACTGGCATATCTTTGTTTTCATGGGGTTTAAAGTCTTGCCGGGAAAAACAAAAACATTCGATTTTCTGGAAGTGCTGCGCCGCTAAACCCGGCGAGACACTTGGTACGGCTTGGCCAACTAAAGCTTGATCAGTCAAATTTTCAGCTGAAAAACTGGTTTGATAAAACTCACCGGGATGTACCTTCATTTTGGCTACTGTTGGAGCAAACTGCCAAGGCGCTGATTGATTGACACTGGCCACAAACTCTACAGTAACCATACGTGACTTATCAGCTTCACCATCCACCGCAGCCACCGCTTCATTACGGGTTTTGCCGTTTAAGCCAGTGATGTCACAAAACACATTATATAAAGGTACTAGAGCGAAGCCAAAACCAAACATACCCACTACGGCGATCAGCAACCTTTTTACTAAACGACGGTTTGCTTGAGAAACGGTGTTATCTGTCATGTTCTTACCGCCAAGATAATCATAATGCCAAAGTAAAAAAGCGCCGCCAACGTGACTAATCGTATGAGCGTTCGCTTAATCGCTTGACGACGTTGATCATTTTCCACGTTTACCCTCCGTCTCTGCCCTCTTTTTTAAACAGAGCGTAGAGACGTATTTATCAAATCTACGTTTTTCCTCATCGAGGAGATATTTCCGCACCTTCCGCAGGGGGATAATAAGCAATCATATCATCTGATACATCAGGCGGCGTATCAAAACTGTGATAGGGCGGAGGTGAGCTCAATGTCCACTCCAGACCACGAGCACCATCCCAAACTTTGTCAGTAGCTTTCTCGCCGCCTCGAATGCATTTGATGACTACATAGAGAAAAACCAACTGAGAAAGACCGAACAGAAACGCGCCAATGGAGGAAATCATATTGAACTCGGTGAACTGTAGCGCATAGTCGGGAATGCGCCGAGGCATACCGGCCAAACCTAAAAAGTGTTGCGGGAAGAACAAAACATTGACCCCCACCACAGACAACCAAAAGTGCCGTTTGCCCCACTTTTCATCGTACATATGCCCAGTCCACTTCGGCAACCAATAATAAGCAGCTGCCATAATGGAAAACACCGCGCCGGGCACTAGTACATAGTGAAAATGCGCTACCACAAAATAGGTGTCGTGGTACTGAAAATCTGCTGGCGTGATAGCCAGCATCAAGCCAGAGAAACCGCCGATGGTGAATAAAATCACAAAAGCAATGGCAAACAGCATGGGGGTCTCAAAGGTCATGGCGCCTCGCCACATGGTGGAGACCCAATTGAACACCTTGACCCCCGTAGGAACAGCGATCAACATGGTGGCGTACATAAAGAAAAGCTCACCGGCCAAAGGCATACCGACGGTGAACATATGATGGGCCCACACGATGAAGGATAAGAAAGCAATGGAGCCTGTGGCGTACACCATTGAACTGTAACCAAACAACGGTTTACGGGCAAAGGTGGGAATGATGGAGGAGACGATGCCAAACGCCGGCAGAATCATAATATAGACTTCGGGATGACCAAAAAACCAAAAAATATGCTGAAACATCACCGGGTCACCGCCACCGGCGGCGTTAAAAAACGACGTACCAAAGTACTTGTCAGTTAACAACATGGTTACCGCACCGGCTAACACTGGCATAACGGCAATCAGTAGATACGCCGTAATCAACCAGGTCCAAACGAATAAAGGCATTTTCATAAGGGTCATGCCCGGTGCCCGCATATTCAAAATCGTCGCAATGACGTTGATGGCACCCATGATGGAAGACGCGCCCATCATATGAATAGATAAAATCACGAAAGGAAATGCAGCGCCCGTTTGCATCACCAGGGGCGGATAAAGGGTCCAACCGCCAGCAGGACCACCACCTTCCATAAATAGCGTAGACAGCAAGAGGGTAAAAGCAAACGGCAGAATCCAGAAACTCCAATTATTCATCCGTGGTAAAGCCATATCCGGCGCACCCACCATCATCGGGAGTAACCAGTTCGCTAACCCCACAAAGGCCGGCATAACCGCCCCAAAAATCATAACCAGCGCGTGCATGGTGGTCATCTGATTAAAAAAGTAAGGATCCACCAGCTGCAAGCCAGGTTGGAATAACTCAGCTCGAATCACCAACGCCATGGTTCCGCCGACGAAAAACATGGCTAACGAAAACAGCAAATAAAGGGTGCCAATATCCTTATGGTTTGTGGTAAACAACCAACGTGTGATGCCGTAGGGATGCTCTTCGTGATGTTCCGTATGAACGGTGCTTTCTGTACTCATGCCTTATTTCTCCGCAGTCTGTAAGCGTAGCGCCTTGATAGCCATAGGTTGAACTAGATCGCCCACATTATTACCCCAACTGTTGCGCTTGTAGGTGATAACAGCAGCCAACTCTGAATCACTCAACTGACTAGCAAACCCTTGCATAGCTGTGCCTTGTTTGCCATTCAGCACCATATTGATGTGATCATCCACTGGCCCCTTAACTACCTTGCTGCCGGCCAAAGCCGGGAACACCGGCGGCATGCCCTCGCCATTGGCTTGATGGCAGGCGACGCAATTGCCAGCATAGACCTCTGCGCCTTTTGCCATAAGATCGTCTTTACTCCACTCCTGGTCAGCAGATGCAGCGGTTGCTCCTTGCTCTTCACCCTTTTGCTCGGTTAACCATTGCTGATATTCTTCTTCTGTCTTAGCGATGACGACGACGGGCATAAAACCGTGATCTCTGCCACATAGTTCTGTGCATTGACCACGATAAACACCCGGTTCCTCGATACGAGTCCAACTCTCGTTGACAAAACCCGGAATTGCATCCCGCTTCCAACCCAGATCTGGCACCCACCAGGAATGAATCACATCGGCAGCCGTGGTCAAAATACGTATTTTTTTACCGACAGGAACTACTAGGGGATTATCGACTTCCAGCAAATAATGTTCGCCTTTTTCCTGCCTGTTATTGACTTGCTCTCGGGGCGTCGCTAATTTGCTGAAGAAACTAATCCCCTCGTTCAAATAATCGTATTGCCATTGCCATTGGTAGCCTGTCACCTTAATGGTGACGTCGGCATCCGCTGTGTCTTCCATGGCGATTAAGGTTTTTGTGGCTGGAATCGCCATGCCGATAAGAATCAACATGGGCACGATAGTCCAGATAATTTCTACGGTGGTGCTTTCGTGAAATTGTGCAGCCTTAACATTGCGGGATTTACGATGGTAATAAATGGAGTAAAACATAACCCCAAAGACACCGATGCCGATAAGCACGCAAATACCCAAGATCAGCATATGCAGGCTATACACTTCGCGACTGAACGAGGACACACCCTCGGTCATATTTAAACCAAATTCAGCGAAAGCAGACACACTCCATAGAAGGAGGATTATCATGAAAAAAACTTTGCGCATGTGCGCGGAGAGTGTCACTAACATGCAGTTTTTTTGCTCCTTACAGTAGGAATTTTATTTGACGACCTGCTGGGCATGACCCACTATGCAGGCCGCAATGTACGGGACAGCTCCATCGCCAAATGGCGGCGTTCATCCTCGTGGAGAAAACGTCCAACTTCAACTGCCCGCCCATGGGACCGAATAAACAGTCGGCTAGGATACCATGCTTTTGGACAAGGCTCCAAAACCACTTTCGCCCACATCCGCCCTAAGGTGCATTGATGGCGCGGGAAACGCCGACCTTTTTGGATGCGGATAGAGTCATTGGAAATACAAATCACTTCACATTCATAGCAGCGGCAAACAACCAGGTACAGACCAGTGCCAAGAGCAATCATTTCCAGACCGGCAAACGGCAACACCAACCAAAACCCCATGACAGCCAAACTTACCGCAATAAAACTGGAAATGGTTAAAAGACTTAAGAAAAACACCATAGCCCCACGCCATGATAAGGAACGGTTAGGGCGCAGAACAAAGAGCCATTGGTTTTCAACACCTTGCTGTTTTTGTGTATCAACCATCACCGTGTACTCGAAGTTTGTCTTTAATCTTTTAGTAGGACGACTAGATGTCTTCAAGGTTTGCTTTTTAACACTTTCATAGGACAACTAAAAACGGCATTTGTTACCACAACATTAAAGTATCCTTATATACTCGTTGAAACTTGTCAATAACCAACCTATTCCCATAGAACCGTTGCCTATACGGCAAGTAACGGATCGAGATGCAGACAAGCCGCTAAATGCTTTGGCTCAAAGGTGGCCAGATAGGGGGTAACGCCTAGACAAGGCGCTGGGATGCCTAGACGCAGGGTTTCTAAATTTTCATCTAAACGTTCGGTGTTAGGGTCTATAATATTAGCCACCCAACCGGCCAATGTTAAACCCGCTCTCTGAATGGCGTCGGCGGTTAGAAAGGCATGATTAAGGCATCCGAGACGCACACCAACCACCAAGATAATGGAAAGCTTTAAAGCGCTCGCCAGCGCCCCCACATCTCCGCACTTACCTAAAGGCACCCGCCAACCTCCAACACCCTCAACCACCAGATAATCCGCGTGTAGGGTCAATGCTTCAGTCATTTCACAAATCCAAGCGAAATCCAAGTCTGTCCCCACCTCGGCAGCCGCAATATGCGGCGCGATGGCTGGCTCAAAAGCGTAGGGATTGATGGACTCATAGGGAATTGCTGCTGACGACGCTGCTTGTAGCAGCAACGCGTCTTCGTTGCGCAAACCCTGGGGAGATGGGTGACAGCCGCTGGCGATGGGTTTCATACCGATGACCCGCTGACCGTGTTTCTGCAGCGCCTTGATGAGACCACAACTTACCCATGTTTTACCGATACCCGTATCGGTTCCGGTAACAAAAAAACCTTTCAATGGATTCATAGATAGTTATCCTAAGGCCGTCGTCGTAGTTGAGCGATAGGGAACACCGCCGTGCCGTCCTCACGCTGCATAGAGATGCCCGCTTGGGGTAACCAAGCATGACCATAGACCACCTCATAGGTGACCGGCAAGAGTCCATCGGCGCCACGAAACCTTTCATAGGCGTTTTGTAGCGCCCGTAAGCGTCCTTTCCCAGTGAGGTTTCGAGAGCGACCTGCAGACAGGTTATGGGCACCCAACGTCTTTAAATCCCGCATAAGGACAAAAATATCTGGATAAGTCAACGTAATGACTTCCATATCCATCACGGGATCGGCAAAGGCGGTATGGACCAGTGCATCGCCCACGTCATGCATATCCGTAAAGGCATTAACGTGGTTATAGCTGTCCACCGTTTGCCAACTTTGCCGCAGCTCTTTGAGGGTGTCGGGTCCTAGTGTGCTGAATAGGAGTAAGCCACCGGGTCTAAGGACACGCCGGAACTCTCGGAAGGCCCGCTCGAGATCCTCACACCATTGCAAGGTTAAATTGGAAAACAACAAATCACAGCTGGCGTCAGCCAGGGGCAATGTTTCCGCATCACCACACACACAATGAAGTTTGCGTAACCACGGGGTGCGCTTGCGGGCAATGGCAAGCATATTGGGCGCAATGTCTAAACCGATAACCTGTGCCTTACGGTATCTTTTCAAAAGGGCATTAGCGCTGATGCCGGTGCCACAACCTACGTCCACTAAAACTTTAGGAACCAAGCGTATTAAGTCAAGTCGCTCTAACAAACGCTGACCCACTTCCCGTTGTAGCACGGCGGCTTCATCGTATTGGGCAGCAGCCCCGTCAAAGGATTGTCGAATGCGCTGCTTGTCGAGAAAAAAAGGCGAGGGGTCATTCATGAAATAAAAACCTGCAGATGATCCATAAATTCTTGCCTATGGGAAAAAAAGGGTGCATGGGCAGCACCTTTAAGAACATGCAAGCGGGCCTTGGGTAAGAGACGCTGCACAGCTTTCCCAGCCCTGGCTGGAACCAGGTTATCGCGGCGACCTAGCAAAAGCAGCGTGGGACATTGAATACTTTGCAATTCAGGGCGCAAATCTTCAGTTTCCAGAAGCTCTAGGCCAGCTTGCAACCACTCTGGATCAGGATCGCCGTGTTGAAAAACCAGCGCTCGTAAAGCTCGCAGTTGGGCCACTTCGTGTTCTCCCCCATGAACCTCAAGGGCCAGAAAACGCTTTAGTGTGCTACGATAATCGTGACTCAAGTTTTCTGCAAACTGATGCAATACGCGGTAATCCACAGCGTAAGGCCAATCGGGACGACGCACAAAACACGGCGAAGCACTCACCAAAACCAGTTTACTGACTCGTTCAGGGGCATCGATGGCTAGTCGTTGGGCAATCAACCCCCCCAAAGACCAGCCAATCCAGATAGCCCTAGAGGGTGCATAGGCACCAATTTGATGACTCAATGTGCGCAGGATGAAGGCAGATTGGTCATCCTTGTCTCCATTGGTTAAGGCATCGTCTTTGCTAGTTTGCTGAGTAGTCGGCGTCGGCATAGGCATCTGGAAAGGGAGACGGCTATAGCCATGGCCGGGAAGATCGATCAAGGTGATGCGATAATGATCCACCAGGGCTTCTACCACATCCTCCCAAACGCCAGAATGCATACCCCAACCGTGGAGAAACACCAAATCAGGACCTTCGCCTACTTGTTGTACATACAAATCTGCCATATCTGTTACAACTGCGCCGACAACGAAACTTGAGAGCCATCCCGCTTCATAACCGTGGTCAGTGCGCTTAATAGACGATCGATATGAACTTCTTGATGGGCCGCAGATAAGGTGATACGCAAACGGGCTGTCCCGATGGGAACTGTCGGTGGACGAATGGCGCTAACCAAAATGCCTTGTTCGCGTAAACCTTCACTCAATGCCAGAGCAGCGCCCGCATCCCGCACCACCAAGGGTTGGATGGGTGTCATGGAATCCAGCAAAGGCAAACCCAGTTGTTCAGCTCCGCGGCGAAAGCGTTTTATGAGAGCCTGCAGATGAACTCGCCGCCACTCTTCCTGGCCCGCTATCCGCAAACTCATGCGGGTTGCCGCCGCCACAGCTGGCGGTGTGGCGGTTGTGAAAATATAAGTTCGAGCTTTTTGGATTAAGGTTTCGATCAAAGATTTACTGCCAGCCACAAAAGCGCCGGAAGTGCCAAAGGCTTTGCCCAGGGTTCCTACTACGATAGGCACATCATCCAACGTTAAACCAAAGTGCGCCAATGAGCCTTTACCTTCAGGCCCTAACACCCCAAAACCGTGAGCATCATCCACCATCAACCCAGCATCCTGGGCACGGGCGATTTCCGCTAGCGCTGGCAAGGGCGCCAAATCTCCATCCATACTGAAGACACCATCGGTCATAACTAAGGCTCGCCCCCCTGCAGCCCGGTTGACTAAACGCTGGTTCAACGCGTTTACATCGGCATGGGCGTAGCGCCATAAACGAGCACCGGAAAGCAACCCTGCATCCAACAGGGAAGCATGATTGAGACGATCTTCAAAAACGGCGTCGCGGCGCCCAAGCAACCCCGACACCACCCCCAAATTCGCCATATAACCGGTGGAAAACAACAGTGCCCGGGGTCGACCGGTAAACTCAGCCAATTCCTCTTCCAAGGCATGATGCTCTAGGCTATGACCGTTGACTAGGTGAGCCGCGCCGCTGCCTACGCCGTAACGTTGTGCAGCCTTTTGTAGAGCATCGATAACTTGGGGATGATTGGCAAGCCCCAGGTAATCATTGCTACAAAAAGCTAGGTAATTTTTACCGTCCATGCGGATCTGTGCGCCTTGCGGACTATCGAGCACCTGCCGCACCCGGTAAAGCTGTTGCCCTTTGATTTTTGCCAACTGGGACTCGAGCTCAAACATATAAAGCTAACCGATTGATCATCGTCGTTGCTAGAACTTTAAACTGACAACTGAGCTGCACTGGCGCTATCTGCTTTCTGATCTACCTCTTCGGTGGCTTCGGCATTCGCCACTTCTAAGGGCTTTATGCCTAACCTTTCCATCAACAGACGATCGTGTTGAGCGCTAGGGTTTTCCGTGGTAAGCAATTTTTCACCATAGAAAATAGAATTAGCCCCCGCGAAGAAACAGAGAGCTTGCAATTCATCGCTCATTTCGGTACGACCCGCCGATAAGCGCACAAAGGATTTCGGCATCAAGATACGCGCCACCGCGATGGTGCGCACAAATTCCAAGCCATCCAATGGGTCGATGCCATAGAGGGGCGTACCTTCCACCTGAACTAACATATTGATGGGCACACTTTCCGGGTGCTGCGACAAATTGGCTAAAGCCACCAGCAATCCCGCTCGGTCTCGAACGTCTTCACCCATGCCGATGATGCCACCGGAACAGACGTTGATACCGGCTTCCCGCACATGGGTCAAAGTATCCAGCCGATCTTGATAGGTGCGGGTGGTGATGATTTCACCGTAAAACTCAGGGGAAGTATCCAGATTATGGTTGTAATAATCTAACCCGCCCTGTTTTAGCCGTTCTGCTTGACGAGCCGTCAACATACCTAGGGTTACACAGGTCTCCAAGCCTAAAGCTTTCACCCCTTCTACCATTTTTATGACATCTTCTAAATCCCGATCTTTAGGATTGCGCCAGGCCGCCCCCATACAAAACCGCGAAGCCCCTTTATCTTTGGCAAGCCGGGCTTTTTCCAAGACATCTTCTACGGGTAGCAAACGTTCCCGTTCTAAACCCGTACTGTAACGACCACTCTGAGGACAATAGGCGCAGTCCTCGGGACAAGCACCGGTCTTTATGCTCATCAGAGTGCTGACCTGCACCGCATTAGGATCAAAATGATGACGATGAACGCTTTGGGCTTTGAACAAGAGATCGTTAAACGGTAATTGGAATAGCCTGCTGACCTCAGCTACCGTCCAATCATGACGCAGGTTCTCGGTGATTTCAGTGGATGTCATTCATTAACTCCCGGTTTATCGATGGGCACATCGACCCATTCATCGTTATAAATTCGCACCAAGTCCACAATAGACCAGGGTATAATAATGAGCGCCGCTAACGCCCAAGCCACCAAGTAGTAATGCCATCCGCCGCCTGGAATGAAGGTAGCCACCACCACCAGAAAACCGGTAATGGCATAGAATCGCGTGGCTGCCCGTTGGGTGTAATAACCGACTTTGGGATTAGGATGATGGCGATTTAACGCATATACCAGCATAGAGGCGCCGCACCACAACATAATCAGGGGAATCACCGTCAAAGAGATAATGTTGCCATAGTGCATTATGGTGGCGGCATTACGGGCCGAAGAGCCGCGAGCGATAGGCCCTAGGGTGGTTTTTTCTGATCTTTCCAACATGGTGGGATCGTAGACGTGTAATGTTTTCGCAAAGCGGACAACAATAATCCTAACAACACAACTAAGCTGTAGAGTAGAATAGAATAGAATTCCTTGTCATAGTAACAAGTGGTCCTAGACTGTCAACCAAAAGCTAATCCGATGGTTTACCAATGGATAAAAAAACTACAATTTCAGCTTTTCCCTGCCATCTGCTTGGTTTGTGGAGCACCTGGCGAAGCGGTTTTAGATCTCTGTGCTGGTTGTCATAGGGAATTGCCGCGGAATAACCATGCTTGTGGCTGTTGCGGCATACCCCTCTATGGAGATAAGACTCTTGTATGTGGCCAGTGTCAGCAACATCCCCCGCCTTACGAGAGAACACTAACTCCGTTTCTCTATGAACCACCCATGGATCATTTAATCCAGTTGCTCAAGTTCCAAGGTCAACTTGCCGCGGCAACCCTGCTGGGTAACTTATTACAAGAGATGCTTACTCAACGCACAGCACCTTTACCGGAAGCGCTGCTGCCGGTGCCCCTGCATCCAAAACGGTTAGCTGAGCGGGGTTTTAATCAAGCCCTCGAGATTGCTCGTGTGGTGAGTAAACCCCTAGCGATTCCGATAATAGCCCGCACCGTGCAACGCCACCGTCCCACGCCACCGCAAGTATCCTTAAATGCTAAGGCACGTCGAAGCAATGTGCGCGGCGCTTTTCGACGCCAGCAACTCATTCAGGCAAAACATGTGGCTATCATCGACGATGTTATCACCACCGGTAGTACCGTGACTGAAATAGCTGGGGTGCTCAAGAAGGCGGGTGTGGAAGAGATTGAAGTGTGGGCGTTAGCGCGTACGCCGGTGAATGTTATCCCTAAATCAAGTTAATAGACTTACCATATCGCAGTTTGAAATCTTAAGATTAGATGTTGAGCGCGATTTATGTAAGTTACAGCTCCGGCAACTTCCGTTATCCTCAAATTCAACTTTTGTCCGCTTTTATGAACCTATTATCAGAATCTGATTTTCCGTAAATAACGATGCCAAAAAAACTCGTTTTTTGTTTGTTAATCCTACTATTAGGATCCAACGACCTCGCCCAATCTTGTGAAATTGACCGACCGGTCATGTTTGCAGAGTTGGATTGGGACAGCAACCGCCTGCATACCGCCATCGCCCGCTACATCATTGAGCAGGGTTATGGCTGTGAAACCGATAGTATTCCGGGCTCCACGATACCATTATTGACAGGTCTAACCCGTGGTGACGTGGATGTAACTATGGAAATATGGAGCAACGTTATTCCAAAAGTCTGGGCCAAAGCCATAGCTGACAACAAGGTGGTAGAACTAGGTGTTAATTTTCCCGATGCTGTGCAAGGCTGGTATGTGCCTCGCTATTTGCTAGAAGGGGACGCTCAGCGAGGTATTGAACCACAAGCCCCGGAGTTAAAGTCGGTTTCTGATTTGCCCCGCTACAAAATGTTATTCCGCGACCCCGAAGAACCTGACAAGGGCCGCTTCTACAACTGCATCTTGGGCTGGCAATGTGAAGTCATCAACACCAAAAAACTGCAAGCCTATGATCTCGATGAGCACTACACCAATTTTCGTCCTGGCACAGGAGAAGCTCTGGCAGCCGCTATCGCCTCAGCTTACAAGCGTGGTAAACCGTTTGTCGCTTATTATTGGGAACCCACCTGGGTTACTGGCAGCTATGATCTGGTGATGCTTGAAGAACCACCCTATAACGACGCCCAATGGAAAATACTCAACGATGAGGAAAACCCGCAGGTTGCCACCGCCTATCCTGAAGTGGGGGTTATTGTGGGTGTCAATCGGGAATTTTATAATGCAGCCCCGCAACTCAATGAATTTTTAAAAAATTACTCAACCACCAGCCGTTTAATCAGCGAATTGTTGGCCTACATGGAAGTCAACAACGCCAGCGAACAGGAAGCAGCCGAGCATTTTCTTAAAACCAAACCCACTCTCTGGACCACCTGGGTGCCTGCAGCCATAGCCGCTCGGGTTAAAGCATCCCTTTGACTTTGCACCTTCCGTGACCATCCCATCAGATTTCACTTTTTCAGTGGAGATAGACCATGTTCCCCGACTCTTTGACGATCCCCTTGGCTGACTGGGTTAATCTGGGTGTCGATTGGATTGTGGTCAATTATGGGGACTTCTTTGAATCAGTGGCCAATGCCGTCTTGCTGGTGTTGGTGCAACTGGAACAATTGCTACGGAGCCTTCCCTGGTGGTCAGTGGTCATCGCGGTCACCTTGATCGGCTGGCATGCTCGCCAACCCTCGGGGAGACTCACGGCCATGGGTCGTTATAGTTGGCAGAGTATTCGTCAACCTGGCACATGGTCACACTTAAAAAGTATAGCGGTTTGGTGGTCGCTGTTTGTTAACCTGCTGGGCGGTTTGTGGCGTATTCTGCGTCATCCAGGCTTGGGGTGCGGTTTAGCCCTGGTAATGATCGCCATTGGCGTTTTAGGACTGTGGGATAAAGCCATGCAGACCCTGGCGTTAATGCTGGTGGCCACCTCTATCTCAGTGGTGGTCGGTATCCCCGTGGGTATTATTATGTCTCGCAGCAATCGGTTTCGAGCTGGTTTATTACCTCTCCTAGACGCCATGCAAACCATGCCCAGCTTTGTTTACTTGATTCCGGCTCTTTTGTTGTTTGGTCTGGGTAAAGTCCCGGCCATTTTTGCCACAGTGATTTACGCCGTCGTCCCAGTGATTCGTTTGACGGACTTAGGTATCCGCTTGGTAGACAAAGAAGTTGTCGAAGCTTCCCAGGCGTTTGGCGCTACCCCCCGGCAACAATTGTTTGGCGTGTATTTACCCCTAGCGCTACCCACCATCATGGCTGGCGTCAATCAGACCACTATGTTGGCCTTGTCCATGGTGGTGGTGGCCTCCATGATCGGAGCTCGTGGTTTGGGTGAAGAAGTATTGTTGGGCATTCAGCGTCTCGATGTAGGACGGGGGGCGGCGGCAGGACTCGCCATTGTGTTTCTTGCCATTGTCATGGACCGCATTACGCAATCTTATGGAAAACGCTCTGCCCATCACCGCAACTAGTCTGCCAGTTACTGAAATTGGCAACCATCATTGGCCAATAAGTTGTTTTTTAATTGTTACTTTAAATAGGTTGGATTGCAAATAGTGTTTTCAAAGTCCTTGGTTTATACCATTGCCATCCTAGCGCTGCTGTTTGCTTTCCTGTCTCATGCGGACAGCAACTTAGTGACTTATCGAGATGGACGGCTCACGGTTAAATTTGTTAACTCACAGTTGATAGATGCTATGGCGGAAATAACTCGAGAAACAGGCATCCCCTTTTCTATTCCGGCATCGTTGGAGAGCAGCGTCGTCACCCAGCATTTTACCGATGTACCTCTGACAACCGCAATTGAGCGTCTTTTAGGAGGTTACAACTACATCATTTCTTATGATAATCATTCAGGGACAAGGGAAAGTCCCCTGGAACGTGTCATCCTGTTAGACCGTTCCCGACAACCGCCCCCTGTACCACCTAAAGCGGATTTAGAACCCGTTTTAAATGCTCAACAATCTGATTTAGAAGTTATTCTAAATCGGCAATCCTCTGGACATTATGTGGCCACAGGGACGATTAACGACTATCCCATAAAATTTCTTATCGATACCGGCGCCACTTTGGTCACGATTCCCGGAGAACTGGCCGACCGTGTAGGGCTAGTGTATGGTTCAACAAAAACCGTTAGTACCGCCAACGGTCAAGGGCGCGGTTACACCACCACCCTGGACAGGGTTGAGATAGAAGGCATCCTGCTGCACCAGGTAAAAGCAATCATTCTTCCTGACATGGGCGAGGTAGAACAGGTGCTTCTGGGAATGAGTTTTCTCGCAGCATTTGAGCTGGTACAGAAAAACGATACTTTGACGATTCGGCAGCAGCGCTAGCGCGTTTTCGCTTTGACGGTAGACAAGGCAGCCGAGGCGAGGGGCGCGGAGTGTACACACAGTACATGAGCACGTCGAGACCGAAGGCTAACGACGTATATAGTCGAATGGAAAATGCGCTAAATGATGGCTGCCAGTCGGCAACCTTGATCGATAGCACGTTTAGCATCCAACTCCGCCGCTTTATCAGCCCCCCCGATCAGATGTACGCTGACACCTTGCGCTTTTAATGGCGACTCTAAATCCCGGCGGGGTTGTTGCCCGGTGCAAATCACCACATTATCCACCGCCAAAACCTGCGGTTTTCCCTCAACCGTAATATGTAAACCCTGATCATCGATAGCCTGATAGGTAACCCCAGGCAGCATTTCCACCTGTTTGTGTTGCAACGAACTACGATGAATCCAACCCGTCGTTTTACCCAAGTTTTTCCCCAACCTCGTGGTTTTACGCTGCAGCAAATACAGGTTACGTGATGGCGGGGGTATTTCAGGAGCAATCATGCCACCACGTACCCCTAAGGACATATCCACACCCCATTCCTTAAAAAAGGCTTTCTTATCTAAACTTGGATTTATTCCATCGTGGGCTAGAAACTCGGCCACATCAAAACCGATACCACCGGCGCCAACGATGGCGACGGATTGACCCACCGGTTTTTGATGGAGCAATACATCTACGTAAGATAACGTTTTTGGATGATCAAGACCGGCAATGGACGGCTGCCGAGGCGTCACGCCAGTAGCGAGCACCACTTCATCGTAACCCGCCTCGATCAGCTCAGGCGCGTCCACGTAACGCTGCAACTGCGTTTGTACACCGGTGAGTTCTATTTGACGTTGAAAGTAGCGCAGGGTCTCGGTAAATTCTTCCTTGCCCGGAATCCGTTTAGCCATATTGAATTGACCGCCGATCTCGGCAGCCCCATCGAATAGGATAACCTCATGCCCCCGTTGAGCCGCTGCAGTGGCAAAGGCCAAACCGGCGGGTCCGGCACCCACCACCGCGATGCGCTTTTTACGACTCGTGGGTGCATAGTTCAACTCTGTTTCATGGCAAGCGCGGGGATTAACTAAGCAACTAGCCCGTTTTTTTACAAAAACATGGTCTAAACAGGCCTGGTTACAGGCAATACAGGTGTTTATCTCATCCTCGCGACCTTCTTGCGCTTTGCGCACGAACTCAGGGTCCGCTAAAAATGGCCGCGCCATGGAGACCATATCGGCATCTCCGTTGGCCAGTATAGCGTCTGCCACATGGGGCATATTGATACGGTTGGTAGTGACGAGCGGGAGCTTGACTTGCCCTTTCAATTTGCGGGTGACCCAACTAAAACCTCCCCGGGGTACCATGGTGCCGATGGTGGGAATCCGCGCCTCATGCCAACCAATGCCAGTATTGATAATAGTGGCGCCAGCGCCTTCAATGGCTTTGGCTAGAGCGGCGATCTCGTCCCAGGCGCTGCCATCCTGCACTAGGTCTAACATGGACAAACGATAGATGATAATAAAATCGGGACCCACCGTCTCACGGATACGGCGCACGATCTCCACCGGTAAGCGCATGCGATTCTCAAAACCGCCGCCCCATTGATCTGTACGATGATTGGTATGGTTGACCAAAAATTGGTTGATAAAATAGCCCTCAGACCCCATCACCTCAACGCCGTCATAACCCGCTTCTTGGGCTAAACGGGCACAGCGTACAAACGCTGCGATTTGTCGTTCCACACCTCGGCTACTTAAAGCACGCGGGGTAAACAGGGAAATAGGGGATTTAATCTTGGATGGAGCCACCACAAAAGGGTGATAGCCGTAGCGACCGGCATGCAGAATTTGCATACAAATCTTGCCGCCTTCTTGATGCACCGCTTGCGCCACCAGGCGATGCCGACCCACTTCCCAGGGCCGATTGAGCTTTCCGGCCAAGGGAGCCACCCAACCGGCCACATTAGGGGCAATACCACCCGTAACGATTAGACCAACTCCGCCCCGGGCGCGCTCAGCAAAGTAGGCGGCGAGTTTCTCATAATCTTTACGTCGATCCTCTAGTCCTGTGTGCATGGAACCCATCAACACGCGATTGCTAAGGGTTGTAAAACCAAGATCCAATGGCGCAAGAAGATGAGGATAGTGAGTCATAGAAAACACCCAACGGTTATCAGATATGATAGATTCATGAAACAATGCCTGCTCGGCGCAAATCCAAGTAGCGTTTACTTGGATTGGATTATGGTGTAGGTGAACTTAGTTGAAGGTTGCCCGCGTAGTCAATAATGGCGTCGAGGGAAAAAATGCGTTCGCCGGAAAAGTGTTTATTCCAAGGCCGGTCCATGAGGAGAGAAAGGATACCTTTGGCATGATAACGGGTAATATTGTCAGGGTGGTCATCCACAGCCATGACTACGTCTTGCAATTGCGTAAACACCTCAAGTTTGTTACCCCCCAATGGCACTACATGGAGATGGTCATAAGAAATGTTCTGAGACTGTAGCCAAGTACGAGTAATGGCTGTTGCTTGGGGGTGCCAACCGCGAGCCGTGACAATAGCCACCTCAAACCCCAAACGGCGCAGTGCATGAGTGATCTTTCCAGCGCCGGGTTCAGGCTGACACTGTTCCAACACTTGGGCGTCAATTAAAATTTTATCTAAGTGGTTCTCAACCAGACGGTAATGCTGCCTCAAGTCGTAATGGGTCCAGTGTTGCCAATGCAAATCCACACCGGTTGCCGACGTTAGGATTTGATAAAGGGATTCCCGTAGATTGGCCAACACATCATCCAAATCTAACACAATGGTCATAACAGGTTTTCTCAGCCGCCATAAACAAGAAGCGTATAAAATCGTTTTGCTGGCATTAGAGCACAGTTTATCCGAGGGGTTCTACCGGTAATCATGGCATTGAGCAACTCGACACCCGGCTAGGCTATGCTAAAGTGTTAGCAGACATTCAAATTTTTGCTTAGCAAATCGCTAACCCTATGCCTTGGCAAACTATCAAGAAACCACCGGAACGCCAATCAGCGGCTAACTTATCCGATTATGAAGACTATTCGGTGGGCTTTTCATTAAACCAAGTCCGCCAAGAACTCGACGGACTACCGGACAACCAGGGCTTAAATATCGCTTTTGAGGCCGTAGACCGTCATGCGGTAGACTCACAGGGTCATCGGTTAGCGCTGCGCTGGCTAGGCAAATCTAACCAAGTGCGCGACTATAGCTACCTGGACCTAGCGCAACTCAGTAATCAATTTGCTAATGTCCTTAAACAGTTGCACATAGCTAAAGGAGATTGCGTAGTTACCCTTTTAGGGCGTGTGCCAGAGCTTTACATAGCCGTTTTGGGCACATTAAAAAACGCTTCGGTGTTATGTCCATTATTTTCCGCATTCGGCCCAGAACCTCTCGCAGCGCGTTTAACGCTGAGCGAAGCAAAGATTTTAGTCACCACCGACACCCTTTACCAGCGTCGCAAACTAGCAGATCTACGAGGGTCCCTTCCTCATCTACAGCATGTGCTGCTGATCGCCGATAACAGCAAAGAGGCAGCGCTACCACCCGACACCCTGAATCTGCAGACGCTTCTATCAGAAGCCGATTCACAGTTTACTATTCCACCCAGCGATCCCGAGGATGCGGCTCTACTCCACTTCACCAGCGGCACCACGGGGAAACCCAAGGGCGTACTGCATGTCCACGGCGCTGTGCTAAGCCATTACTTAACGGGTAAATTGGTATTAGATCTTAAGCCCAGCGATATCTTTTGGTGCACAGCCGATCCTGGTTGGGTCACGGGTGTTTCCTACGGAATCATTGCACCCTTCGTCACTGGCGTCACCAATCTGGTGGACGAGGCTGAATTTAACCCGGAACGTTGGTATCAAATTTTACAAAACCAACAGGTCAATGTTTGGTATACCGCGCCCACGGCGATCCGTATGTTGATGAAATCCGGTAGCGAACTGGCGCGCCGTTATGATTTAAGTCACCTTCGGGTATTGGGGAGCGCTGGTGAACCTCTTAACCCAGAAGCCGTCTTATGGAGTCAGGAGACCTTCGCTACCCCTTTTCACGATACTTGGTGGCAAACGGAAACCGGCAGTATCATGATTGCCAACTTTCCTAGCCTCGACGTTAAACCCGGCGCTATGGGTCGACCTATGCCTGGCGTTGAGGCGGCCATCGTGCAACGTACTCGGCTTGGCGGCATTACACCTGTCAATCAGCCCGATCAAGTCGGCGAACTCGCCTTGCGCGTGGGATGGCCTTCGCAATTTCGCGCCTATCTGCACGAGGATTTACGTTACCGGCAATGTTTCGCTGACGGCTATTATCTTACCGGTGATTTAGTACGCTGCGATGGCGATGGCTATTTCTGGTTTGTGGGACGCGCCGATGATGTTATCAACTCGGCCGGCCATTTAATTAGCCCCTTCGAGGTGGAAAGTGTGTTGATGAGTCATCCAGGCGTCGCTGAAGCAGGGGTTATCGGCAAACCAGACCCCATTGCCATGGAGGTCGTCAAAGCCTTTGTCAGTTTAAAAGCCGGTTATAAGCCCAGCGATTCCCTTAACCGTGAGCTATTGGGGCTTGCCCGGCAACATTTAGGCGCTGCGGTGGCGCCTCGCGAGATCGATTTTCAAGACAATCTACCTAAAACCCGCAGTGGTAAAATTCTACGTCGACTGCTTAAAGCCAGGGAACTCGGTTTACCGGAAGGAGATCTCTCTACTTTGGAAGAAAATCAATAGTGTTTTCATGACCAGGTAGACTCCTCTCGCAATTTGTTAGGAGCAGATTGGTTTTTCGACATTGTCGCTTTCACAAAGTGATGATGAATGTCATACTAGACTTCGACTAAACTTCATAAACATAGAGTGTGGGCGAACAGTGCAAGTCTACTTACTTGCAAATCAAGGAAACTTATTTATAAATAATGAGTCATAAAATGGATAAATTTTTACTCCTCTTAAATCCTAATTCTTATACCTATAAAACTGGCTCTAGTTTTTTTTACGAATTTAGCCTGGTTTAAAGCGTAAACAAACAATGATTAATGCGTACTTTGGCGCAAGAACTTGAACAATAGTTGCTGCGCCCGCATTAACCTATATTAATAAATGCTTTTTTTCGACTTTTTAACCTTAATTAATTTAACCACTATGTATCTAAATACTTTTTACTCTGAGTTAGAGGAGCTTCTGCGAGAAGACCAAAACTACGCGGTGACCATGACGGAATCCGCAGAAGACCATTTGTCTGAAGATGATGGTTATGATACGGAATCTTTGCATGAAGAATCTTCTCCATCGGAAGATTCCGACCATGTGGACATGGCTACGCCGGACGACTCGCGTCTCGATGAAGACATGGAAACGGTATCCACCCTCTCAGGGGATACGCCACGCACTAACGATCCTCTGACGAATTATGTTCGAGAAATTGGTTTTCATGACCTACTCAGTGCTGCTGATGAGGTTGCGCTGGCCCAACGCATTGAAGCAGGATCTCGCAAAACCCTAGAAGCCATTGCGGGTTGCCCTGGAGCAATTGCTGTTCTACTAGATTTTATTGAGGCAACTCAAAATAGTGAGTTAGCCTTAGAAGATTTTATTATCGTCGATGAGAACACCCCATCTGCTGTTTCTTGCCAAAGTGACGAGGACAACCTCACTGGGATCTCTCAAAACTTTGCGTACCTACGCACCCTGTATGATAATTTTCGCCATACTCAGTCGATTTATGGGCTTGCCAGTGAATCCGCTGAACAGCTTCGGCAACAACTCGCAACGCACTTTTTAACATTCACCTACACAGACCACGCAACAGCTCAGCTTATTAAAAGGGTGGAGGCGTGGGTCACTGAAGCTCGTAAGCATAAATTGGACGACAACGATGCTCTAGCTCAAGTGGAAGACCAGGCAGGTTTGCCAATGGATCAACTAGATAGCTTGGGTCGTCGGCTAGCCAATAGCGATGCCATGGGGCAGCAAGCCAAACACATGATGATTAAAGCCAATTTGCGATTGGTTTTTTATGTGGCAAAGCGCTATCGAAATCGAGGTCTGTCCTTTGCTGACCTGGTACAGGAAGGCAATTTAGGATTGATTAAAGCGGTGGACCGTTTCGACTATCGACGTGGCTTCAAGTTTTCCACTTATGCCCACTGGTGGATTCGTCAGGCCATCACCCGGGCTATCGATGATCGCGCTCGCACCATTCGAGTGCCAGTACATATGGTAGAACGTTTGAATTTACTCAAACGAACAGCTATGGAGATTGGCCGTAGTGAGGGCCGCAAAGCGTTACCTCAAGAACTTGCTGAGCGCACCGGACTTCCGGAAGATAAGGTACGGGAAGCCCTTAATACGCCAAAAAATCCTATTTCCACAGAAACGCCTATTGGCCAGGACGAAGACGCTAGTTTAAGTGATTTTATCGAAGATCAGCATACCTCACCTCCCGTGGATCTTGCCATGGACGCAGAGTTGCAAACTCGTATTCAAGATTTATTTGCCACGTTGAGTCAACGAGAAGCGCAAGTTTTGGCCATGCGTTTTGGAATTGGTTTTGGTAGTGAGCATACCCTTGGACAGATTGGAGAGCGTCTCGGGGTTTCCCGGGAACGAATCCGCCAGCTTGAAATGCGGGCACTCCGTAAACTGCGGGGGTTGACGTCTACTAAGCATTTGCGTTCTTACGTAGAGGGTTAACCAAAACAATCAACAGTAATGCGGAAGCACACTAGTAAATTTACTGGTGTGCTTTTGTCATTTCCAGATAAAAAAAGTTGTTGAGTTGACAATTCTCTAGAAATACACGGTACTGGCCTGAGGACCCTCATCACCTGGTTCTTCCACAAAACGCACTTCTTTGCCCTCTTCCAGGTTATCAAAACCCGGTGTCAGCACACTATTGCGATGAAAATAAATTTCCCGTCCATTAACAGTTTCCAAGGTGCCACAGTCTTCATAGGGATATAAAACCTTTACACGACCAATGCTGGCGACAGGTTTATAACCTGGGTTCTGCTGCTGACCCAAGCTAACAGAAGCCCCGGAGTTCTTGATCTTGCCGCGCCGACGTCTCACGTAGTTGTCAAGTTGGCGCTGAGCCGCGCTAAAGGTGTCACGGATGGCGACATACACATCCTCATGGGCTTGTCGGTCATGACGTTCGCGGCTGACCGAGAGTTGGGCGTCGGGTACGGTAAGATCGATACGTATATGATACAGTTTTCCCTTATGTTGATGCTCATGGGGTGCTTCCACGATGACTTGACAGCTAATAATGTGATCACAAAGCCTACCGAGTTTCGCCGCTTCCTTTTGAATGCGCGCCTCTACTGCGGTAGAAGGATCCATGTGGCGAAAAGTCAATTGCACAGGTAACTCCATAATTTACACCCCTTTATGTTCATCGTTGCCTACTCATTAAAATAGTAGTACTTTTTTTTAAGTTTAGGTAAATACGACGTAATATCCCGTCCGTGTAGCAAAATTCTTCCCTTAATAGGGGTATCAACTGCGAGATAAATTGATATACAGCTTTTTAGGAATGTGAGGAATGGCCACGCCGTATGTACCAAAGCCGCGCCTTACGCCCAACACCCAGCAGTCGCCGAATACTAGGCAATTTATCGAGCACGTGTCGTTGAGCAATATCGCTAGGTGAAGGTCTCTGAAAACCCACTATAGGAGTTGCTAACAAAGTGATGATATCGGGATTTTGCTGTCGAAAGGTAGAGTAAGCACCATCCACATGCATGGGTCCACCCAATGGATGACCACTTGGACGACTCAATACAGTTTCAAAAAATGTGACCACCTTCTCGAGTGTTCGGCCATTGATAGCGAGAAAATGGGATTTCATAACAGGTCCAAAAAAAGGCTGCAGATTTACGGTGGCTCTTGACTCAAGAGGTTCTTCATGGCCTAAATAAACAATATCCCACTCTGTGTTCGCCAATTTGGCGATAATCTCATTTTGATATCGAGCTAAGGTGCTGGTAAATGAGAGATCATCTTCCATAATGAGAACATTTTTTAAACCTTGATCTCTAGCTTCAGTCAATACCGCCAAATGACTCAGAAAACAGCCTCTAGCACCTACACTTGGAAAGTCACCTTGATCAGGTGGTTTTACTGCAGGAAAAAAGGCGATCTGGGTAGAAGCAGGTAATGATATGCCAATACGCTTCAGTTCCAACGTCATGGCTTTGCGTCGGTCACGTCTTTCTGGCAAACTAATTATATAAGACTTGGTAAAGAAATCCATTAACGATGACATGGGTTAAATTCCCTTTTATATAAATTTTGACGTTGTGGTTTTTATAAGATCACTACAGTATCTTGTCTAAAAAACAAGCAAAAAAGATGCCTGACTTATTACAGTCTAGCTCTGTTGTTCACGGGCACGAGCCTTCGCCAGGGCGGGTCTTGATGACATCTTCTGCAAATATTGGTTGAGTCGAGGGTGCTCAAGCACTAATCCAAAAGCCACTGCCCAACTGAGGGTATGGGCTACTAAAATATCCGCTACCGTAAAACGATTATCCACCATAAAAACTCGCTCATCGAGTCCTTGGTTTAACACTTTAACGGTTTTTGCAAACTCCCACTTAGCCGTTTCCATAGCAGCAGGCACGCGCCGGTGCTCAGGTAGGGCAAAACGGTGCTTCGCCATGGTCCAAAGAGGTTGCTCTAGCTCGCTTAATACAAAAAAATTCCATTGGTTGTACAAAGCACGTTGCTGGGTGCCAGGTTCGGGAACCAGACCGGAGGCTGGGTGTTTATCTGCCAGATAGGTACAAATCGCCGCAGATTCTGACAAGACTAAATCGCCATCCACAAGGGTAGGCACTTTGCCACCAGGGTTGAGGTCGATATAAGGCTTCTTGCAACTTTCTCCTTTGCGTAAATCCACCAGGATATACTCATAATCGGCGCCGATTTCTTCCAAAGTCCATAAAACCCGAGTAGCCCGTGTATTGGGATAAGCAAACAATTTTATCATAATCTTTTACGACCTCTTAACGTGAACGGCGAAACCCTTGGCGAAGTCTGCCCAATTGATTTATAAAAACGACTGACTACTTTGATTGCTTGTATGCAAAAACAAACCAACACAGATTTTTGATAAGCCCATAGATAAAGAGTGCAGCATGAATCAAACGATAGCAAAAAAACTCGATGATATTGGTAATGACAAAACAGCTTTGATCGCCCTTATGAACGAGCTAGACGAGGAAAAGCGAAGACTACGTGATGCCTTAAGAAAATATTCCAATGAAGCTTACGGCCAAAGTGGTTTAGCAGGTCGTGAAAGATTTGGGAAGATCCGGCGTATGAAAGCCAAACTTGGCTATTTGGTTGAAGAGCGGGAAGCTCTGCGCAAAAAGCTAGGCCAAATCAATGGCGATCAAAAAGCCTTAAACCGTGCCCTGAATACAAAATCACCGCAATTCAAAGATGCGTTTTTAGCAGCCGCTGAACGCATGTTACCTGAGGAGCAGTTTCTAGCCCTGGAATTAAAAGCAGTGGAAATTTTAGACAACGTATAAAGGGAGGCGTTTTAATAGTTATTCGACTATAATGCCACCGGCTACAGACAGCAGCGCGAGTAAGTCAAGTGGCATACCAGACATTGATGCGCCTACAGTAAAGGAGTTTCTGTTGAAAAAACCACTGCTTGCCTTGTTTACATCTATGCTGGGAAGTGTGCGAGATTTGCTCCCTATTATCTTAGTCATTGCTTTTTTTCAGTTAGTTGTCATACAGCAAAATCTGCCAGATTTATTGAATCTCACCATCGGCACCCTGTTTGTTGTCATAGGTTTGACCTTTTTTGTATATGGGTTGGAAATGGGTCTATTCCCCATCGGTGAATCCATGGCCTATGCCTTTGCCCGCAAAGGCAGTGTATTTTGGCTGTTGACTTTTGCCTTTGCTCTAGGATTTAGCACCACGGTAGCAGAACCGGCCCTTATTGCCGTTGCCGACGAAGCGGCCAAAATTGCCGCTAAGGGTGATATGATCGCCGATAATGAACAGGCTCGTAAGGACTACGCCTTTGGGCTCCGCCTTACTGTTGCCCTTTCAGTAGGATGCGCCATCGTTCTCGGTGTGCTTCGTATTCTTAAGGCATGGCCTATTCACATTATGATCATTTGTGGTTATTTGCTGGTGGTGATTATGACCACCTTAGCCCCGGCAGAAATTATTGGTATCGCTTATGACTCCGGCGGTGTTACCACCTCTACTATCACAGTTCCCTTGGTCACTGCATTAGGGGTAGGTCTGGCTTCGTCGATTCGGGGTCGCAATCCTATGGTGGACGGTTTTGGACTGATTGCTTTTGCCTCGCTTTTACCCATTGTTTTCGTCATGGGTTACGGTATTCTCATCCAATGAACCTATTGTTCGCTTTTGGTCAAATTTTTCTGCAGACCATCAAGGATGTGCTGCCCATCGCTGTCATTATTGTAGGCGCACAGCTATTTGTTATTCGTCGTCCTATTCCCAATTTAAAACGGATGGTGATCGGCTTTATTTATGTGTTGTTGGGGTTATCTTTATTTCTATTGGGATTAGAAAAAGCTCTGTTTCCGGTAGGACGGTTAATGGCGGAGCAGTTAACCCATCCCGAGTTTATTGCCAGTACCACCATTGCTTCCAGTAGCTCTCTTTGGATGAATTATTATTGGATCTATATCTTTGGTTTTGCCATTGGCTTTAGCACCGCCATTGCCGAACCGTCGCTGATAGCGGTGGCCATCAAAGCCAATGAGGTGTCAGCCGGCGCCATCGGAGTATGGGGGTTGCGTATCGCTGCTGCCATCGGTGTGGCGGTGGGTATTGGGCTAGGCACCTTTCGTATCGTGACCGGCGCACCTATTCACTGGTTTATCATAACCTGCTATGTCATTGTCATCGTACAAACCTATTTTGCACCCAAACTGATCATTCCCTTGGCCTATGACTCTGGGGGTGTTACTACATCCACAGTAACGGTACCCATTGTGGCGGCGTTGGGATTAGGCTTAGCGGAAACCGTTCCGGGGCGCAGCGCACTACTGGATGGCTTTGGGCTTATCGCATTTGCCTGTCTATTCCCTATAATATCGGTCATGGGGTATGCTCAGCTTTCTGAATATCGCGCTTTGCGGGCCGCGCGGTTACGTAAAGCAGCAGAAGCTAAGCTCCTTCTCCAGAAGGATTAAGAGGAATTTAATCGATGCACTTTAAACTTATCGTTATTTTTGTTGAAGAAAGCAAGACCAACGACCTTATGGACGCGGCACGGGCGGCCGGCGCCACTGGCGCCACAGTGATCAACCATGCCCGCGGTGAAGGCATCGAAAAACGCAAGACGTTTTTTGGGCTGTCCTTAGAAACCCAACGGGACGTGATACTCTTGCTGGTGGAAGAGCATTTAAGCCGCCATATCCTTGAAACCTTAAACGATGTGGGGGGGTTTGACTCTAAACCAGGCGCGGGCATTGCTGTGCAGATCGATGTGGAGGATGCCGTCGGCGTTGCCCATCAAGCCCAGGAATTAGCTAATATCGTGGCGGAGGAATTATGACCGAGCACATAGAATTACAGAGACAAACAGCTGTAGAAAACCAGGAGCTTGGCAGTCGTTGTGTAGCGGAGGAATTATGACCGAACGTACCGTGGTCCAGGTTCAAGCAGCCATGAAAACCGACGTCATCATGGTAGATGGATTAATCACTGTAGAAGAAGCTGTCAACATGATGAAACAGGCTAACGCCAATGCCCTCATCGTTAAGAAACGCCATGAGCACGATGAATACGGCATGGTTCTTCTGTCTGATATTACAAAAAAAGTGCTCGCCCTCAACCGTTCTACAAAACGGGTGAATGTCTACGAGATTATGGCGAAGCCGGTGATAAGCGTAAGACCGGAAATGGATATTCGCTATTGCGCTAGGCTTTTTGAGAACTTTGGTTTGTCCTATGCGCCGGTCATCAAAAATGATGAGGTCATCGGTATTGTCAGTAATTCCGATATAGCCTTACGTAGCTTGGAAGATCTAAGCACCGATTTTATGTAAACACCCTCCTGCTCAGAGGGTGAAATACATGGCGTCGATGAGTGCGCCAGGCACATGGACGCTGCGCGTCGCGCGGCTCCCGTAGCTCCCTGGATCTAACAGAAATTCCCGGTCAGCCGTCAAACCTAGCAAATGATCGCCAAGAAGATGATATAGTGTCTCGTCGAAGCGCATGGGATTCACAGGCGCTTGAATTTGGCCGTTTTCCACCCAAAATGTGGCAAACCGGGTCATCCCGGTCATCCGCGCAGCATTGCGATCTGAGTAGTTTAGATACCAAAGATTATTAACATAAAGCCCTTCACCCAGCTCTCTTAAAATATCGTTAGAGGCTAAGGTACCCGGCGCCATGTCTAGAGACAACGGTGCTTCTTGATTGCTTGCCCCATTGCAAGGCAGTCCGTACTCCGCCGCCGAACGTGGCGCTACCAGTGCATCCCGATAACAGCCCTGGTGGATTAAAACCACCTCCGGAGGCCGTTTGTACCCCGCTTCTTGAAATCCGGGTGCAATACCACCTTGGGTATTTTCTTTAATGGAAACGCTGGGGTGCAGGCAAAGCCCCTCCTCCACCAACCCCATAAGGGGTGAGCTACCGGTACGCTGAGATTTGACGCTAAAACCACCCCAACAAAGCAGATCGATAATTTCTTCCACAGCCATGGGCGCCAGATAGGTCCGATAGCGGCCTGGGGCTATAGTGCGTACTGGTCGCCCCATTCTCGTCAGCTGCGCTAGTGTCTCCGCCATACGTCTTGCAAACTGCTGGTCTTCCCATTTAAAACCGGCATAGCGTGCCTTGACCGCTTTATCCGCATGGTGGTAGACACTCCAATCAAGATTAAAACCCCTGCGGCTATACCAATTGCGTTGCCCCAAAGAGTTGGCAAAACCCCGCTGCACAGACCCACTGGCAAGAATACCCACCAAATCATGACCGGCAGCCGCCGCCACAATCTGCGCCACGATCTCGGCGCTTTCCGGTAAGGTATCGGGATAAACAGTGGTGCTGGAATGGACCTCCGTGGCATAGGACAAAAAAGGGTCTTCAGGAACAAACTCAAGAATTCCTCGCAAGTCCCCCAAAAGGGTCGCTAAGCGAGCTCTGTCGTCATTCATGTCACCGGTTAAGGTGACTGTGGCAGAAGCATGACGACCTCCTGCTATGAGGTCTAGCGTCATCACTGCTTGGGTGACATGACCGGCTTGACGTACCTTACCCCGGTTAAAACGCACAAAATCCGACACTTCTCCGGCAAAGGTACAGGTAAAGATCTCTGCCGCCCGCAGTGACTCAGCTAGCGTGTCGACTAAGGTGAAAAAATGGTCTTGCATGGGAAGGTTCTCACACACCACCAAACACCGCCACATTTTGGAACAAACACGGGGGCGAAGCGTGGCCGACGCGAATGATTTGATTAGGTTCGCCTTTACCACAATGGGGAACCCCCATGACCTGCAGGGACGCAGCATCACCGACACCCGCAAGACTACGCCAAAACTGGGCGGAAACGCCCCGGTAATTAGGATTTTTGACCACTCTGGTCAATTGACCCTGTTCGATCAATTGCCCCCATTCACAGCCAAACTGAAATTTATTACGGGAATCATCGATGGACCAAGAGGTGTTAGTTTGCATATAAACACCCCGCTCGATCTGGCTTAACAAATCCTCAAAGCTGGCAGTACCGGGTTCGATATTAAGGTTGGCCATACGGTCGATGGGGGGACGGTTCCAACTGCAGGCCCGGGCGTTGGCAACTCCTGGCAAGCCTGCCCGCTGCTGAGATAGGGTGCTCCCCAGGGGTCTCAGCAGAATGCCATTGCGGATCAGATACTCCTGGGTAGCCGGTTGCCCTTCGTCATCATAGGCATAGCTGGCAATCTGTTCACGGCGGTTTGGATCGAAGGTCACATTCAGCAAAGGTGAGCCATAACGATAGTGGCCAAACATATCAGGGGTAACAAAACTGGTGCCCGCGTAATTACGTTCATCCCCCAAAATGCGGTCAAGTTCCAGCGGATGACCAATGGATTCATGAATTTGTAGAACCATCTGATCCGGTGCTAACAGTAAAGAGCAGGTTTCTGCTGGGCAGTTAGGTGCCTCCAACAACGTTAGCGCCTGCTCAGCGATAACGGGGGCAGCCTGGAAGAAGCCCGTGTCCTCCAGTACTTCTAAACCCCCTTGACGCAAATAAGCGTTACCGCCAAAACTGCGGCTTTGGGTTTCGCCTTGGCGGTGGGCAGCCGCATACAAGGACGGTAAAAGCATTTCATAGTTCTGTCGCAGATGTCCGCCCTCAGCGGTCACATAAAGTGTGTCGATGTCGCTATGCCAAAACCCTGCTTGCCAATCTAAAATAGCGTCATCCAGTTTTAGGCGTCGACACTCGCGTCTCAGCAGGGCTAACTTTTCCTCCAAATGCATCCCTGTCCAGGGACGCTGAACCTGGGACCGGTATTTGCCTACCTGAGGTTCGCGGGCTAAATCAGTCTTTGTATTGAGTAAATGGATATCCCCTGTCGCATGGGCCCAATCACAAGCCTGTTGGATAGCCCGTTTTAAACCTGCTTGACTAAGATCCGGGGTAGCAGCATAACCTACACCACCGTCAACCACGGTTACCATGGCGCCGCTGTCTTCCGTAAAACGCACCGGTTGCACCACATCGCGACGTACGGTGAGCACCTCATGGCGCTCCCGCACAAGTCTTAAGGAGCAGAAATCAACCGCTGGCATCAGGTTGTGAAAACGCTGCTCCACCTCACTGAACACTCTAAACAACCTCCTTACTTATTCAGCAAACTCAATAATGGGTTGATCCACAGCTAAACTAGCTCCTGAATGGGCTAGGATTTTTGCTACGGTACAATCCCGCTCAGCGTGCAACACGTTTTCCATTTTCATGGCCTCTATAATGGCCACTATCTCGCCACTCTTTACCTCTTGACCTTCCGTGACAGCCAGGTGTGTTAATAACCCTGGCATGGGTGACAGTAAGAATTTAGACATATCTGGCGCCGCTTTAACAGGCATCAGTTTGTGTAATTCCGCAGCCCGTTGGGTTAGCACGGAAACATCCACCTGGGAGCCTTTATGAAATAACCGGTATTCCAGATAACGCCGCTCCACCTGCACACAAATATCAGCGCCATTCAAGGTACCCCAAAACAGCGGTTGACCAAATTGCCAATCACTGCGCACCTCAAACAATTCGCCGTTATAAACCACATCATGCCCCCCTGCCACCGGTTTAACGATGACCGGGTAATAATTGCCCCCCATATAGACCACCCAATCATCTTCCACCTGCCGCTCGAGTCCTACCATCTGACCACTGATCAGCGCCGCACGGTCCAGATAACGACGGTGAATAGCCGCCGCCACACTCACCAAAAGGGCAGGATCGTCATGGGGAATATCGGCGGGGGTAAACCCGTCGGGATATTCTTCAGGGATAAAATTAGTGGTAAGCCGTCCTTCGGCAAACCGGGGATGTCGTATCAAAGCCCCTAGGAACCCCATGTTATGGGCGATACCACGGATATAAAATGCGTCCAGAGCGGTCCCCATATGGTCGATAGCCTGATCCCGGGTAGCACCGTAGGTCACTAGCTTAGCGATCATGGGATCATAGAACATGGACACTTCACCGCCTTCAAAGACTCCGGTATCCACCCGCACGGTCTCGCTCTCCTCAGGGGGCATGTAGCGCACCAGCCTTCCTATGGAGGGCATAAAATTGCGGAATGGATCCTCGGCGTAGATACGCACTTCAATAGCCCAGCCGTTAAGTTTTACATCCGCCTGGGTAAAGGGCAATTTTTCGCCATGGGCGACGCAAATCATCAGCTCCACCAAATCGGTGCCAGTGACCAACTCAGTAACCGGATGCTCCACCTGGAGACGCGTATTCATCTCCAAAAAGTAAAAGTTACGCTTGGCATCGACGATAAACTCCACAGTGCCGGCGGATTGGTATTCCACGGCACGGGCCAATGCTACCGCTTGTTCCCCCATAGCTTGGCGGGTTTTTTCATCGAGGAAGGGTGAAGGCGCTTCTTCGATTACCTTTTGATGGCGACGCTGAATGGAACATTCCCGCTCACCCAAGTACACCACGTTGCCATGACCATCGGCAATTATTTGGATTTCAATATGGCGGGGTTGTTCAATGAATTTTTCGATGAATAAACGATCATCGCCAAAACTGGAGCGAGCCTCGCTGGAGGCGCGTTCAAAACTTTCTTGACATTCGCTGTCGTTCCAGGCGATGCGCATGCCTTTACCACCACCCCCGGCGCTGGCCTTGAGCATGACGGGATAACCGATCTCTTGGGCGATACCGACAGCGTGGTCGGCATCCTTGACCACACCGGTATAACCAGGAATCGTGTTGACACCGGCTTCTTGAGCGAGTTTTTTGGAGGTGATCTTATCCCCCATCATGGTGATGGCGTGGGTATTGGGACCGATAAAAGCAATATTATTTTCGGCTAAGGCTTGGGCAAATGCCGCATTTTCCGATAAAAAACCATAGCCGGGATGGACCGCTTCGGCGCCGGTATCTTGACAGGCTTGTACGATGCGGTCGATCAACAGATAGCTTTCCGAAGAAGGCGGCGGCCCAATCAGTACGGCTTCGTCGGCCATCTCCACATGTAAGGCATTTTGATCCGCCTCAGAGTAGACAGCCACGGTTTTGATACCCATTTTACGGGCGCTTTTAATAACCCGGCAGGCGATTTCGCCCCGGTTCGCAATAAGAATTTTTTTAAACATAGATAATGCCCAACCCTACAGAGGAATGTTGTCGTGTTTACGCCAGGGGTTTTCAAGCTGTTTGTTTTTCAGCATATTGAGGGAACGACAGATGCGTTTACGGGTGGTGCGGGGCATAATCACATCGTCGATAAAACCGCGACTACCGGCGACAAAGGGGTTGGAGAACTTAGTGCGATAAATTTGCGTGCGTTCGGCGATCAGCTCGGCATCGCGAATTTCCTTGCGGAAAAGAATTTCCACCGCACCCTGGGAACCCATCACCGCAATCTCCGCCGATGGCCAAGTATAGTTCACGTCACCCCGAAGGTGCTTAGAACTCATCACCACATAGGCGCCACCGTACCCTTTACGGGTAATGACCGTGATTTTGGGTACCGTCGCTTCCGCATAGGCATAGAGCAGCTTGGCCCCGTGTTTTATAATACCGTTGTACTCTTGATCGGTACCGGGCATAAAGCCTGGCACATCCACAAAAGTGATAATAGGAATATTAAAGCAGTCGCAAAAGCGCACAAAACGCGCCGCTTTGGTAGAGGAATCGATATCCAAGCAGCCCGCCAACACCATGGGTTGGTTAGCCACAATCCCCACGGGGGCCCCTTCCATACGGGCAAAACCGGTGATGATATTCTTGGCGTAGTCCGGCTTCATTTCCGTGAAGTCATGATCATCCACTACCTTAAAGATCAATTCCTTCATATCATAGGGTTTATTGGGATTGGGTGGCACCAAAGTGTCCAGAGACGGTTCGATCCGATCATAGGGATCCGGTGTAGGTCTTACAGGAGGTTTTTCCCGATTATTAGCAGGTAGATGATTCATAAGCCGCCGGGTCGCTAAGAGGGCCTGTACATCGTTATCAAACGCCCAATCCGCTACCCCGGATTTAACCGAGTGGGTCACGGCACCGCCTAACTCTTCTTGGGTTACATCTTCATGGGTAACGGTTTTGACGACATCGGGTCCGGTCACGAACATATACGACGTATCTTTGACCATAAAAATAAAGTCGGTCATAGCAGGCGAGTAAACAGCCCCGCCGGCACAGGGACCCATGATGACAGAAATCTGTGGAACCACCCCAGAAGCCATGACGTTGCGTTGAAACACACTGGCATAACCTGCCATGGAGGCAACCCCTTCCTGAATACGTGCGCCTCCGGAATCACATAAACCGATAACAGGCGCCCCCACTTTGATAGCTTGGTCGATGACTTTACAGATTTTTTCAGCGTGGGCTTCCGAGAGAGACCCCCCAAATACGGTGAAATCCTGAGCGAAAACAAACATCACCCGACCGTTGATGGTACCGTAGCCGGTGACCACGCCGTCGCCGGGAATTTTTTGATCCCCCATCTCAAAGTCGGTACAGCGGTGTTCCACAAACAGATCCCATTCCTCAAAGGTACCTGGATCTAGAAGAAGTTCGATACGTTCGCGGGCCGTCAACTTGCCCTGTTTATGTTGTTTTGCAATACGTGTTTCACCGCCGCCAAGTCGAGCGGCAGTGCGCTTTTCATTGAGTTGTTGAATAATTTCATACATCGGAACATTTCCCCCTGAAAAAGTCGATCTTTACAGACGAACAGTGGATATCCATACAGAAATTTGGCGGGCGCGAGGTATAAAATAGGCTCATAAACACCCACTTACCTATGTAGAGTTACTACAGACAGGTATGGGCATCATGCCCTGATAATGAATAGGATAAGCATTCGGGATTGTTACCAATAATCCAAAAACTTTAACGACACCCATAATGGCCTGTTGCAATAGGCATCACAATATGAGTTGTAAATGCGTTTATGGGATGACTTCCCATGGCGATTATGGGGATGATAATTGCGAGGAGAGGGTCGGCTTCACTATCCTCACGGGGATCAATGGAATGATCATGAACCCGTCGAGACAATACCGGCATAGGGTTAGTGTTTCTCGATTAACCTAGCCATTGAGGGCGTCCTGCTCGGTGGCTAGCTATTAAAAGTGGGAACAATACAGGTTTAATGACAGGTAGACTCCCATTAACCGTCATAGGCACCTCGTGTTTATGCTTACTTGTCTTCATTAAGCAACAATCATACGCTTGTCTCAAACAATAAAAAAGCCGCTGGGTTTTAAGGTATTTATACGGTTCTGAGTATCACGCCAAGTCTCAACAAATGAAGGCCAGGCTGTTTTGCAACCTGGCAACCTGACCTGCTCAGTTAACCTATATCAGCGATTTTGAAAATAATCAAAGCGAGCAACTTCTACGCTGGATATAAACATAACTCCGGAATTTTTTTCAAAGATGGGTTTTAGCCCCGTTGCAATTTGATTGATGGTGCTATTGGGTCCTACCGCCATAAACATAACCAGACTTGATGTTTCATTAAACAACAAACGACCTTCGTGGAAACCATGATGCCCCATACCTGCTACATCTCTAACAATAGTATAGCCCGTTACTTTAGCCTGATTGAGAAGGTCGCGGACGAAAGACTCTTTTTCACCTTTCACAATAATCTCGATCTTTTTGAGGGAGTGAAAACTAATATCGTCGGTACCATACATGTCTGTTTACTCCGTGTTCATTTGAATTAATTTAGTTTACAAGCTACTTTCTAACACGGCTGGGCTGTCACTGGTTTCTTCTCCCGAGACTGGCACAGCCCCATGGGACCCCTCGGCAGGCATATCAGTTTTATTGCTGCCAGACCAGTCTTCCCAGATCTTTCCTGGTTTATAACGTTGCACATTTCCTTTAGTGGGTTCGATGACGGTCAGTGTCACCCAGCCATTGTCGAATAGATGTTGCAAAATAGTGTTACGGGCGATGATTTCCGCCACCCGAGACAGGGGCGCATAGACCACAGCCATCAAACGTAATGGTTCGTGATAAAACTCACCGTCCTGTAAAGATAACGATTGCAAGGGTAGTCCGGTCATCAAATCACTGGCGTTACCCTGCATGACACCGATTTTACCCGTCACATTTTGCGTCACCTTACTGCCGCTGCCGTAGTGGTTGTTATCCACCGTCGAGAAGTAATACTGGGTGTTGATCCACTCCGCCACCACCAACGGTGCCGTCAAAATGATCTCCAGGGCTTTGCCGTCAGCATCGATCTTCCAATCATAGGAATGTAAGAAACAGCGTCCGTCCAAATTGAGGGGTTGGGTCAGGGTTCTAGGCCCGACAATAAACCCCGCGTTACCCGCTAAGCCCCATTCTGGACGTACCTGGGCCCAATCTTGGCTACGTTGCAGAGTACCCACCCGGGCACGCTGTTTATCCGCTGTCACAACACCTAATTTTCGGTAACGTTCCAGGCAAGTATTTTCTCGAACCGTGTCTAAGTCGGTTTGCAACCGGGCTATGGCATCTTGGTGGGAAACCGCCGCCTCGGCATCCTCGTAAAGGTTAATTTCGTCGGTAGTGGTGTTATGTTCAGCCGCCAGAAAACGAGTATCATCGGGAATAATAATACCCCGCTCACGCAGCCCCTCGCGAACCCCCAAATCATTGTAAATGGTCGCCATGATGCGTGCATTGGGGCCACCGTGATTACCGCCACAGGCACCACAATCCAGTCCCGCCGCATAGGGGTTATTGATGGTCTCGCTACCATGCCCACATAACACAACCAGGGGCGCGAAGTTGTCGATCAGTCCCATCATGCGCAGCGAGGCTTCTCCGTAAAAAATTTGCTCCTTTTTACTCAAACCCAGCATATGCTCATGGTCGGCTTCACAGGGGGACAGGTTGATCGTTGTTTGCAGAGCGACACTAGGCATCAACCGACTGGCAATTCTTTTCCGCCAATGGCCTAGAGTCACCGGCGCCAAGGTCCGTAGTGTCATCAACAAGCCAAACAAACTTCCCATGGTCTCTACAAAAGCAAAGGGGGCTACAATATTTTGCTTCAAAGACAACAACAACATTTTTGCGCGTTTGCTAAAAGATAACCCTTGCAAGTGCCGATGGGCTTGATGTTCATGGTTGGATCGAGGTATTTCAGTGACATTATGCTTGGGTTGTAGCAACACCGGACAGGATGCAACACCGTCGCTGGCGCCGAAGGGGGTAAAATGCACTGGAATACCAAAAAAACCCGCAAAACCAAAGGTTTCATAGGCGCCAAGACTTTCTAAATGGCGGCGAAACGGTTCCGAGCGAACATCGATACAAAACACCATTTGTGCGGCAGGACGGTTTTCGCTGCGGGTCAAGGTCTGGCCACAGGGTGGCAATACACCGGCTATATCGCTGATTAACCGGGTACGGTAACTTTCCTCCCAAGCCTCTAACCATATTTGACCTTCTACAAGCATAAATTCGGTCAATAAGGTTTCAATATCTTGCTGCTCGGCAGGTGTTAATGGGGCGAGATCCCGCTTTGCAAGCCCCGTATGACGACTCAGAATTTTTATGAAAGCCGTCACGTCCTCTTTAGAAAGCTGCGCCTCAGCAGCACGCTTTTGAGTCTGCTCCAGATCTAATAGCTGTTGTAAGGACACACCGCGGCCTTCGTGGCGGCGCAGTGCCGTCTCCACCATGAGATATTCCATGGCCAGTCGGACAGCTACGTAATCGGTCAAGGAGATGGGGTAGCGCTTTTGCAGAACATGCTCGGTTTGACTGCTGCGCCATTTAATAAAACCTGCCCAACCCGGCAATTCTTCCACATGTTTTGCGATATGGCGTTCCCATTGGTTGAAGGGAATATCTAATGTCTGCAGTGCTTCAAAGATGGTTTGTTCGGGTCTGTCGGGTAGGGTGTTTATAAACCGGTGCCAAGCCGGAGTATCCAAATAATCGCGCAAGGATTTATCAAACCGGGCAAGGTTTTTCCAGGCCCGATAGAAACCCTCTTGACGCCCTGGCATTGGCCAAGCCGACTGACCCTCATCTAAAAAGGCCGCCACCCATTTGATGGTGAAGCGGTTGATAGCACCGGTGAGGTCGGTCCGCAAACGCTGATCGGTGGGCATTCTGTCCACTTGAACCTGCGACTCGGGTAGTGACTTTGGCGCCGCTTCAGCAGTTGTCATATACACCCGTAGCAGCTCACTGGTTGGCACAGTCAAACCGCGCACCGATAGGGAAGTTTTGAACCCCTGGGTATGACGCGCGAAGGCTTGACGCAAGTGCCGATCAGTGATTTTTCCCTGGGAAAAAGCGGTTTGCCCCATCTGACGGGAAGGCAATCCTTGGCCACCAAAAGAGTCTATACCGTTGACGATAGCCTTCTCAAAAGACTTCTCTTCAAACCCCACCAATGGGTTACGGGCGATAAATGAACGCAGGGGCCAGAGCGGTGCTATAGATTGCGCCGCGTTGTCCACCAGGGCACGGACCGCCAGCGGTTCTACTGGTCGATTCATGACGTTTTCAGCAAATTGACTCTCCCCAGACGGGGTCGAGGGAGCAACATTATCTTTTGGCATGGTTTATTTCCTTTCTACCTAAGCTTTTGGTTTAACGCTTGTTCGGTTTTATTGTTACTTGCTTGGTCATGAGGGACGATAATTCTTTCTTAAGGCCGTAATAGCCTGAGGTTTTGGTTGACTCCCGTTGAGCAAGGTGACATATAACCACAGCATGACAGCAGGAATATCTTTGTCCACAGTGTGCATACGGAAAGCCAGCACCACCCAACCAGCGGCAAACATCACCAAAACCAAGCTATCAAAGAGAGTCCAGGATTGCGGCACGGTCAAAGACGGTGAGGTGGCTAGCGCCCAATGAACCAGATCAAAACCTCCGGCATATAGGGCAGCCGAAACTATCAGTAACAGGGTAACACCCAGCAGATGGGAAATAGTGACCCGATTATCCCGTACCGGTATTGAAAGACCCGCTTGCAAAGCAGCCAGAAAAGCAAACGCCACCAGCATGGTGCCACCATCGGCGGGATACAACGTTTTTCCAGTGAGCAGGGCAAATACCGCCGCAGCCAGTATGGCTGGTAACATAACAGCCATGAGCCGATTTAGCGGGACGGATTTCGCGGGCAAGGTTGTGTCGTCTTTAGGGATTGGGGTATCCTGCACAGCCGAGCCAGCCCCTAAAAATAACGCGGCTTTAAATAAACCGTGCATAATCAAATGAGCGATGGCCGCGGTAAAAAAGCCGAGACCACATTGCATGACCATAAAACCCATTTGTCCCATGGTTGAGCAAGCCAGAGTACGTTTAATGTCGCTTTGCACTAGCATCCAAGCGGTTCCCAACAAGGCGCTGATGGCGCCAACGGTAAAGATCAGCGTCATGATTTCAGGGCTAGCGGTAAAGACGGGGGCAAAACGGGCCAACAAAAAACCACCGGCGTTTACTAACCCCGCATGCATCAGCGCGGAAATCGGCGTAGGGGCATTCATGGAGCCTATCAACCAACGGTGAAATGGCCACTGCGCCGACTGCACCATAGCCGCCAAAATCAGTAGAGCGGCAGCCAGGTAATGGACGCTTGAAACTTGCCCTTGACCTATAGAAGCGAGAATTTCGCTGACTGTCCAATGTCCCGTTGCCCACTTCAGCAATACTACGCCAGCCGCTAAACAAAGTCCGCCTAGGATAAAGGTTCGGCGCGCTAGGCTTGCCGCTTGCTGAGCCTCGGGCCAACCTTTGACGTGACCCATGAGGCTCGCCAATAACCACCCCATGGCCAGCCAAGCCACCACCAGCATGGCCACATGCTCGGCAGAAACCGTGAGCAACACTAAAACCGTAATGGCCGTCAGTTTGCTAAAGAAAAGCCCAACTCGGCGGTCACCCTCCATGTAACGTTGGGAAAAACTATGCACCAATGCGCTAACTAGGGTTACTAAAATCGCCATGACGGCGGCCAAGGCATCAAAGCGCAATAGCCCGGACAGTTCCATGGCCTCGCCGCTGGCAAGACAAGCGATTCCGACGCTGAAGGTAATAAGAAACAAAGCCCAGGCAGTGACTGTTAGAAGTGCACACCATTCAGTTTGACTACGCACTGTGCGGGTTTGAAATATAGTTAGCAGCTGTGTCATGTTTGGTCATCCTCTAGGAATCACTTTTTAATGATAAGAAGAATGACACACAAACTTTTATTCGTAAATTTGATATTTCTTATACTAGTATTCAGTTTTTCTTATATTGACATTCAATTTTTCTTATTAAATGACATGTTTTCGCGGATAAAAGTTGCCAGGGTCCGGGTCGCTTGAGTTGCGCCAGGCGCTGCTAACAGACAAATTTCAGCCTCTTTAAGCATTGGCCAGTTTTTTTCTGATTCATAGGGGGTTAGGCTTTCCGGCACCATATTTCGGGGTAAAACCGTAATACCCAGCCCGGCCTTCACTGCGGCTGTCGTGCCAGCGAGACTAGGGCTGGTATAAACGCCTTTCCATGGCATGCCGATTGCGCCTAGGGCTTCCAGAGCCCGTTTACGGTAAACACAGGGAGATGGAGAAAGCACTAACGGCAGAGGTTGATTATCGGTCTGAAAGCGCAACCGCACCTCATCAAAATGTCTGACACCGTCAAAGGTATCGGGTCCCGCTACCCACACTAGCTGTTCCCGCCACAGGGATTCCGCATGGGGATAGAGCTGACCGGGCTCTTGTTTAATAACCACTAGATCGTAGTGACCTGCTTCAAATCCTTCAATCAATTTAAGGGTCAGTTCACAATTGACATTGAGCATGATACGCGGGTGAGAAGCAACAAAATCCGCAAGAATATCAGGTAGATAATGCGTAGTATAATCTTCCGGCGCGGCAAAACGCACCTCCCCCTCCACCTCGACTTCTTGAAAACGGTCCATCATGGCTTCGCATAACCCGACGATATGCCGTGCATAACCCATTAACCGCTCACCCGCTGCGGTCAGTTCTACATTTCGATTATTGCGCTTAAATAAAGGCGTTCCCAGCAGCTCTTCTAGCTTGCGTATTTGCATACTAGTGGCCGATTGGGTGCGTGCAATACGCTCCGCGGTTCTGGTAAAACTCCGAGTCTCCGCCAACACCACGAAGGTACGCAACAAACTAGTGTCAATATCGTGCATTATGAAAAATTTTTCACAAAATTAACGCTACCCATTGGGTTAGTTTCCATTATTTACTATACCGAGCGCGTAAGTCCTCTAGCACTTCTTTATCGATAAGCGCATCCGTGCGCAGCCGATTGTCATAGTTTTCGACACCCATAAACCGCTGCAGAGCGCTAATTTCCTCGCCACCCCATGCTGGCGTATCGGTAAAATCACGAAAACCCGCAGTCCGCATAATAGCTTTCAGCTCATGAGCGACTCGTCCATTGATTTCAATCAAATTCTTTGGGTCACTAGGAAAGTAAGACAGCCGATGCAACTGGTAGCAGCGTTGCAGTTCCTCGATGGGTTTGGGATGATCGTAAACCGATATATCCACATGACGACCGCTCCAACCCCCATAGCCACCACCTGGCTTTACCACCAGTAGCGCCGCAGATTGTTGTCCCCGCAGCTCACCGCCCGCGTCGCGACCAGCCTCTAACGCAGCAATCAACCGGTCTGCCATGTCAGCGGAAGTCGTCTCAAAACACTGAACCATAGCCATAACCACTGTTTCACTGCGCAGCGTGTTACCACTTGCCACGCAGTGGGAGCCTTTTGCAGCACCGGACCAACCATCCCAGGCTTGCACCTCGGTCCCAGTATAGGCTGCCGGTGGTCCCAAAGAGCCTAGAACAGCGATTTGACGCTGATGTATGTTGTCGTCTCCACGTAATAAAATGGCCACGACCTGTTCTGGAGAGGCCCCAAATTTCATCAATTGCAGCCCCACTTCACCGTGACGTGGATTGGCAAAGGCTTGAGTTGTGATACAACCCGCCCCGGCCTGACCATGCAGAACGATGGTTCCAACACCGGGAAACTTCGATTGCACAGCAGCACCTACTTCCCCGGACTCCAGGTTTCGCCCAATAATCGAATAGGTCATACCAACCTCTTGAATTGATGATGACAGGTTGTTTTAGTCGTTTTCAATGAACTCCTCCTTTTGAGGACGTGAACGCCGCGATGCACCGTTGACTACACCTGTGCTCAAGCGAGCAGGACGGGTAAGCCACCGGGGCTTTATAGGCGTTAAAGTGGAAACCCGTTTCTTAGCCAACAATACATACCCACCACCTCCGAAAGCCCACCATTTCGTCCCAAAGGATTCCAAAAACAACAATTTGGTGAGTACTGAGGTCTGCTGCAGGGGGGGGCGATAAAAGTGATAACGGACTGCAACCGTTTCAAAACCCAACAACGCCAACCAATCCCGCATCCGAGTTACACTTAGAAAACGTCCATCCCATGGTGTTTGGTGGCGTCTGGTCAATAGTAGCCGCCAGATACCCCATAGGGAGAAAGGATTAAAACCTAGAACAATGACATAGCCATCGGGAATCAGCACACGATCCACTTCTCTCAGTATTGCGTGGGGCGACACGGCGAACTCGAGGGTATGGGGCAACACCACCACATCAATACATTCTGTCGCTAGGGGTAAAAAAGCGGGATCCGCTAATAGGTCTACGGTTTGATTTGGCGGTTGAAAAGCTTCCAACTGCCATTGATGCATAATGGGACTATCAGCAAAAAGAGTCCACTCGCTTGGCATACCCAGCACAATAAGATGATAGCCAAATAAGCCTGGCATCATACTCTCTAAACAAGCCGATTCCGTAGCCTTAAACAATTTTCCTAAAGAACCCATGTACCAAGGCTGCATGTTCAGCCAGCCCTGGCGTTGCTGGGTCTTAGACTCAATCTCATTGTCCATCTATCACCAAGAGATTTGGTATGACTATTGCTTAACCGAAGCCATAGTTTCTGTGAATTTGTTTTATCATCTTACAACGAAAACCTGCGATACCAAGAAATATGGTTGCCAAAAAAAAAGTCATTTTAGGACTTGGGCTTATCCTATTAAGTCATAGCTATTTAGAGAATGGCGTCATGGCTGCACCATTAAACAGCGAGTCAAGCCCCTCTGCTGAAGCTTTATCGCCCATTGCTCTCATATCCAGTGACAAACGATCTGAGCTTAATCAAGCTGCTGTTGATACCACATTGAGTCAGTCAACTGACGTTTCAAACGATCTTGTAATGACTCAGGAAACTGAGGACCTCTGGCAATATATGCGGGCAAAATTTGCTTTCAAAGCAAAAAAACATCGCCGTATCACGCAGATTACCGACCGTCTGCGTCACAATGATTACCATTTTCGGGTACTTGCTGAACGCGCTCAGCCCTTTTTGCATATCATCGTAACAGCCCTAGAAAAACGCAATTTACCTATGGAATTAAGTTTGTTACCGATGATTGAAAGCGGCTTTCAACCCACCGCTGTTTCCCATCGCCATGCCGCCGGACTGTGGCAGATCATTCCCCCCACTGGCCGCCACCTGGGACTGAAGAGTAATCGTTGGTATGACGGTCGTTACGATATCCATGCCTCCACAGAAGCAGCGCTGGATTATTTAGAGTATTTACATCAATCATTTCACGGGGATTGGTTTCTTGCTTTGGCTGCTTACAACGCTGGGGAAGGCAGAGTTCGCCGGGCAATTCGGATTAACAAACGGCTTGGCAAACCGATTGATTATTGGAACTTAAGGTTGCCTTCCACCACCCGGCTTTATGTGCCTAAACTTCTTGCCTTGGCAAATGTCATCAAAAATCCAGACCAATACCAAGTACATCTTCCTAAAATACCGAATAGCCCACACTTGGTTAGTGTTGAGGTGAGTCCTCGAATGAGGCTTGCTGAGCTGGCAACCTTAGCGGAAGTAACACTGCGAAAAATCAAACATTTTAATACCGCTTTACGGCGGGATCTCACGCCGCCTGATTCGCCATATAACCTTTGGCTTCCACCTAAAAACGCCGACCTTTTAGTGCAAAGGTTAGACAATTACACCAAACTGCGTAATGACTATCATGTGGTTAGGCGCGGCGATACCCTTTATGGTATCGCCCGAGATTATCAGCTTTCGTACCACGATTTGGCCCGCTGGAACAATATCGACGTCAATGATTTATTAATGCCTGGTCAGAAATTACTCATTGAGCCTTTGCAAAGCTAACGTGTTTTCGCTTTGCTTGTAAACTAAAGCAGCAAGGCTTGGCGCACAACTTTCCGCGTGGGCAACAAGTTGCCCACCCTACGGCTGTGACTTTACCCCTAATGGGTAGCCCGGATGAAACGAAGTGGAATCCGGGACATCCCTGGATTTCGTTGCACTTCATCCGGGCTACTTGCTTTTTATTTGAAGGGATCCCGTAGCACAATAGTGTCTGCCCGATCTGCACCCGTTGATATGATGTCAATGGGGGTATCGGTAATGGCTTCGATACGTTGCAGGTAGTGTCGCGCTTCATAGGGCAAATCATCGTAACGACGTAAACCCGCTGTCCTTGCTTTCCAACCAGGTAGCGTTTCATACACTGGCTCGCAGGCTGCAAAAGCTTCGGCGCCTAAGGGCCAGGTGGACAAAACTTTGCCGTCTACGCGATAACCAACGCAAATACAAAGCGTCTCCAAACCATCCAACACATCCAGTTTGGTGATACACAGTCCAGTGACACTGTTGTTTTGAATAGAACGACGTAAGGCAACGCCATCAAGCCAACCACAGCGCCGGGGACGACCGGTAGTAGCGCCAAACTCATGACCCTGTTTGGCCAGGTAAGCGCCGGTTTCATCATGAAGTTCAGTGGGAAAAGGACCACCGCCAACCCGCGTCAAATAAGCCTTACAAATACCTAACACATAATCCATATAACATGGCCCAAGTCCTGTCCCCGTAGCGGCGCCACCGGCTGTCGTATTGGACGAGGTGACATAGGGATAGGTGCCATGATCTACGTCGAGCAGGGTACCTTGAGCACCTTCAAAAAGCACCTTCTCATCCTTTTTCCAACAATGATAAAGCATGTCGGTAATATCTGCCGACAAAGGACGCAATCGCTCACCCATAGCTAAGGTATCGTCCAAAACCTGGTGAAAATCTATGGTATCGGCGTGATAATAATGCTGTAGTACAAAATTATGGAAATCTAAAATCTCTTCTAACTTGGCGCTAAAACCAGTCGGGTAAAGCAGATCACCCAGCCGCACTGCCCGCCGGGCAACTTTGTCTTCGTAGGCAGGTCCAATACCACGCCCCGTCGTGCCAATAGCGCGGGTACCCCGGGCTTTTTCTCGAGCCATGTCAAGGGCCACATGGTACGGCAAAATCAGGGGACAGGCTTCACTCACCCGTAAGCGATTTCTAACCTCAATGCCATTTCCCTCTAAGGTATCAATTTCTGTAAGCAATGCCTGGGGCGCCAGCACGACGCCATTGCCGATAAGACAAGTCACATGAGTATGTAAAATACCAGACGGGATAAGATGTAAGACAGTTTTTTGGCCACTGATAACCAAAGTGTGACCCGCATTATGTCCACCCTGAAAACGGACTACGGTAGTCGCACTCTCGGTGAGTAAATCAACCACTTTACCCTTACCTTCGTCTCCCCACTGAGCACCAATGACAACAATGTTGTTACCCATCACGATGTTCTCGTTGGGATCATATTCACAGGTTTCCTCTATTTAGAAATTTATTGAATACAAGAAGCAATACGTTAAATTACTCATAAAGAAGTTACTGGAACAACCACCCACTTACCATCTTGGTAACACACCTCCCGGTCACAGCCCAGGTTCTCCGGTTCAAGATCGGCTCCCGGCAGTGCACGCACCACTTGCAAGCCTTGAGCTCGTAATTTATCCACATATAAATCGAGGCCGGCATCACCCATGGGCGGTGCATAAACTCGTTTTACAGGCTGAGGGTTCACCTTACCTAAGGCTAGCAGGGTTCGTAAATCGGTACTAAAACCGGTGGCAGGCCGGGCCTGCCCAAACACTTGGCCAATACCGTCATAACGCCCGCCCCGAGCTACCTCTTGGCCATGACCTGGCGCATAAGCGGCGAAAACCACTCCCGTATGATAGTGATAACCCCGCAACTCGGTTAAATCGAAATGAATAGGAAGCTCAGGTAGCCGTTGGCGAATAGCAGTCGCGATCCGGGAAAGGGTTTGCAGGGCTGACTCGATTTCTGGATTAATAGATCCCAGCTGTTCCAAACCCGCTGTTAAAACCTCTTCTCCTCCGCTCAACTCAGCTAAATTTAAAAAATGTTGCTGCTGGTTCTTGGTCAGATTGCAGGTTATGAGATGCTCGCGTAGTTCAGGTAATGCTTTTCGTTGCAAAGCATCGAACAAAATCCGTTCCTGTTCTTCAAGGAGCTTAACCTGGCGCGCTAAACTACGAAATATCGTCACATGCCCAAGATCCAGATACACTTCTCTGATACCAGCAATAGAAAGTGTTTCTAACATTAGAGAAAGCACTTCAATATCACTTTCATAGCCCCGATGGCCGTATAATTCAGCGCCCACTTGAAAAGGACTCCGGGAACCGCCAAGGCCATCGCTGCGGGTAAGCAATACACTACCTAAATAACAAAGCCGGGTGGGCACTTCCCGTTTCAAACGATGGGCATCGATACGGGCTACCTGGGGTGTCATATCGGCGCGCATACCCATCATCCGCCCGCTAAGTTGATCGGTTAATTTGAAGGTTTGTAGATCGAGATCGTTTCCGGTACCTGTTAGGAGGGAGTCAAGAAACTCGATAAGGGGTGGAATGACCAGCTCATAGCCCCAGGATGTATAAAGATCTACTAAATCACGACGCAATTGCTCTAAATTTTGCGCCGCCTCCGGGAGCATCTCTTCAACGCCTTCAGGTAACAACCAGCTATCTGGAATGGTCATCGGTAATCAGCGCTATCCACGGACAAAATACAGCACGACAAGCCCTATCAACATACTTATAAGCCCTACAATACGAAACGTCCGATCATCCATCTGCAGCATTTGATGCAAGGTTTCGCGTACTCTACCAGGACTCAAGAAGGGAAAAATACCTTCGATGACTAACACTAAACCTAGCGCCGCAAGAATATCTTGCCACATTATTTTTTCCAAAAAAAATCCGAGTAGGCTATTTTTCGCCTACCCGGTTTTTCTGCCTTCAATTTATCCAAAATCATTGTGTCAAAGTATTAAAATACTTGAAAAAATCAGAATCTGGCTCAAGTAACATCATATCTTGTCGGCGTTTAAAGGCATCTTCATAGGCCGCCAAACTACGGTAGAAACCGTAAAAATCGGCATTTTTGTTATAGGCATTGGCATAAACAGCCGCTGCTTTTGCATCACCCTCACCGCGGGTACGTTCGGCATCCCGATAGGCTTCCGCCAAGATTACCGTGCTTTGACGATCCGCATCGGCACGGATGCGTTCCGCACTCTCAGCACCCCGAGAACGAAACTCCCGGGCTACTCGTTCCCGCTCAGCACGCATACGTCGAAAGACCGAATCGCTTACCTCAGCCGGTAGATCAATCCGTTTAATGCGCACATCTAATGCTTCGATGCCCAGCTTATCCGCTTCTTCGGCAGCCGCAGTGGAAAGAATTTCCATAATCTGGGCTCTATCGCCAGACACAACATCCTGCAGCGTACGTTTACTGAATTCACTACGCAAGCCGTCCTTAATGATCTGATCCAACCGCAAATTGGCGCGTAGACGATCCCCAGCAACAGCCGTGTAATAACGGCGCACATCGGCAATACGCCATTTAACAAAGGAATCCACAATAACGTTTTTCTTTTCCGCCGTTAAAAAACGTTCAGGTTCGGTATCCAAGGTTTGCACGCGAGCGTCAAACTTACGAATATTATTGATAAATGGCCATTTGACATGCAGACCTGGGTCATAATCGGAGGCCACAATTTCGCCTAACCGAAACCGAATAGCCGTTTCTGTCTCGTATACCGTAAACAGACAAAAGGTGATAAAGAAAACCGCAACGGCCGCTATGCCTATTAGGACGTTTTTTGACAAGAGACGATCAAACATGGTCTTCCAGAAAGTAAAGTTGTGTATTGATAGGTTTGTTTACCGGACGGGTCGGCTACGATTATTTTCTCGCAGTGACCTGGCGCTTTCTTCCATGTCAGGTAAAGAAGGTATTTCATTGGCTAGCGGCATATCGCTGTCACCAGGCAAAGTTCTTGCGCCGCTTCCTTGTTCAATCAATTTATCTAAAGGCAAATAAAATAAACTGTTGTTACCACCTTTTCCGGTGAGAATAACTTTATTAGTCCGACCTAAGACTGACTCCATAGTCTCTAGGTAGAGCCGCTGGCGAGTCACTTCAGGGGCTTTCTGATACTCATTTAAGAGCTGCTCAAAACGACTCGCCTCGCCTTCAGCCTTTGCCACTATCTGATCTCGATAAGCGCTAGATTCTTCCAAACGCCGAGCTGCCTGACCGCGAGCTTTGGGAATCACTTCATTGCGATACGCTTCAGCCTCGTTTTTAAAACGTTGCTCATCTTCCCGAGCTTTGATGGCGTCTGCAAAGGCGGCCTGTACTTCGTCCGGTGGTTGGGCGTCTTGCAAGTTAACGTTAGTAATAGACAATCCGGCGCCGTAGCGATCTAGAATCTCTTGGCTTAGCGCTTTGATGTCCGCAACGATGTCACTACGACCTTCAGTGAGCACAAAATCCATAGTGCTTTTGCCGATCGCTTCGCGGGCGGCGCTTTCCATGACTTGACGCAACGTCTCTTGAGGTTCTACCACATTAAACAGATAATTGCGTGGATCTTGTATCTGATATTGTACGTTGAGACGCACATCGACGATATTTTCATCCTGGGTCAACATCAGGGCTTCTTTGGGCAGTGAGCGAATGGCTGTCTGTGCCCCACCAGAACGATAGCCAATCTCTTCAGCACGACGCTGCTCCACGTCGACAATTTCGTGGCTTTCAAAAGGAAATGGCAACCTTAGATGAGGCCCCGGTTGGGTGGTGTCCACATAGCGGCCAAAACGCAGCACCACAGCGCGCTTACCTTCGTCGACAATATAAAAACCAGAGGCTAACCAAAGCACAAAAACGATACCGACAATGACCCAGATACCCGCACTACTACCAGAGCGGCCCGGACCGCGGCCACTGCTACCACCGCTTTTACCACCAAATAACCCTCCCAACTTATCGGAGAGCTTACGAATGACTTCATCGAGGTCGGGCGGTCCCTGATCGCGACCATTGCCTCCCCAGGGATCCCGATTACCACCTCCCGGTTCGTTCCAGGCCATGTTTTGCTCCAAAGCAATCAAAAAGTATTGATAATAGGCTACTGGAGTAGACCTTCGCAAGCCTTAGAATCTATCCACTCGCGTCGCAAACCATCTTGCTGGTGGAG
>CAYRGG010000012.1:0-89523 GCA_964423745.1 uncultured Candidatus Competibacteraceae bacterium
CACCCGTGGAGGGTTTGTCCCACAAGTACCTGTATTCACCACCGCCTTGTTGGGCGATAGCGATCAAGTCTTTAATAACATAGTTACCTTCTGCATCTTGCAAATTAAGAAGATTTTTGCCTTCCAGCTCTGGTTTTGGTGCTGTAACCTTATTGATACCGTCATAGGTATAAACAAAAATATAACCATCTTCGCCGTAAATCAGATTTCTGATAATTGATACGGCTCTTTCCTGGGCCGTTAAATCGTCAGGAGATGCATCTTGGTAAACCTTATCAATAGCTGATAGCGCAAGCTCCACATAGTTTTTAAGTTCTGCCTGCTTCTGAGCCAACATATCCTTGCGGAACGTGGCTATCTCTTGCTCACTGAGTGTATACATTTGGTGAACAGCTGTTCCGGTTATACCTCCCGTGACCAATGTCAATGCAACAAGCATAAGAACAATAAGTTTGGTTTTTATAGATACAGCTTTCAAGACTTTAATTCCATTCATAATTGAGAAAATCCCTATAGGTTGACCTCGGTCTTTCGAAAAAACGAAATAGACTCTACATGCTAACTATGGAGACTATTTCCAACCTATCAAGCCGCGTTGGCTTTGCTCGAACCGTGCGTCTCTACCCGAAAGCGTCCCACTAACTGCTGTAGCTGGGCTGCCATCTGGGCCAGCTCAGCGGCGGCGGTTTGTACCTCATGGGTGCCCCCTAGGGTGTCTTGAGCGTCCTGGGCCACCTGGGAGATATTGCTAGTAATCTCACCACTGCTTTGCGCGGCTTCCGTTACACTGCGGCTAATCTCGTTGGTGGTGGCGGTTTGCTCCTCTACGGCACCGGCCACCGTGGTCTGCAGGGCGTTGATCTGCTCGATGATGCCGCCAATCTCGCCAATGGCGACGACTGCCTCACTGGTATCGGTCTGAATAGCGACAATCTTCTGGCCAATCTCCTCAGTGGCCTGGGCAGTGGCTTTTGCCAGTTCCTTGACTTCGCTGGCCACCACCGCAAACCCCTTACCCGCTTCCCCGGCGCGGGCGGCTTCAATAGTGGCATTCAGCGCCAGTAGATTGGTCTGCTCGGCAATGGTGGTTATCACGTTAACCACTTGGCCAATGCCGGTGCTGGAGTCCCCTAGTTTGCGCACCGTGGCATTGGCGAGATCTGCCTGCGCTACCGCTGAGCTGGCAATGCGGGCCGCTTCCGCGGTGTGCTGGGCGATCTCGCGGATGCTCGCGGTCATCTCTTCAGAGGCTGCTGACAAGGCTGCCACGTTACCACTCACATGACTCGCTGATTCTGATACTTCATCGGCTCGCCGCGCGGTGCCTTTGGCTGTCGTGCTCATCTGGACACTCACCGCGGTAAACTCTTCGGCAGCCCCCGCCAGCGTTTGGGCATGTTGACCAATACCGCCCATACTCATACGCAACGCCTCAAGCAAATGGGTTAAACCCTCGCCAACCTGACCAACGGCATCGTCGCCCTGCACCGGTACCGACTGGGTAAGATCACCTGCAGCCGCGGCATTCACTACCTCCAGTAAAGTATCCACTTTGCGTTGCAGCTCCGCCGCCTGCAAACGTTCCCGTTCGGTCTCGGCCATAAACTTCTTACGCTCTTCAGCGAGCTTTTCGGTCACAATTTCCCAGGTTGCCATGAGACCAAAATAGTTGTCTTCTTGATCATAAATGGCATTTATCTTTAGTTCCATATCTTCCTTGCCCAAACGAATCATTGCCTGGTGGGGAAAATTGTCTGGATCGGACAGAAACTGCCGTTGATGAGCCGGGTTTTTATGAAATATATCAATGGATTGCCCAATCATCTCATCCACAGGCACGGGCAAGTGATCTTCAACCCGCTTGAGCAAGTCCCGGGTAGCCGGATTCATGTAAGTGAGCTTCAAATCAGCGTCTACCATCATGACGCTGGATGGGGTACCCTCCACCATGGCTTTGATTTGCGCAAGATCAGCCCGCATTTCCACGAAAAATTTAGCGACCTCGTCCCAATCGACCTGCTCGGTGCCTAAGGCATCGCGCATGCCTTTCACCGTTCGGTTGAGGGCCATCGCCATCTCACCAAGCTCATCCTGAGTAGTGACCTCAAGCCGTTGGCTCAGATCCCCAGCCGCCACCGCCTTCAAAGCTTGCGCTGTGCGAAGCAACGATTTCCCAATACGCCCTGCAAACAGCCAACTCAACATCAACATAGCTAAGTTTGCTCCCCCTACAATCAGCGCTGCATTTTTAAGGAGTTCGGTTTTTGTCTCGGCGGCGTTTTGCGCCATTTTGGTAATGGCGGCGAAAGCTTCAGCCTCATCCATTTCCGCCACCAACGCCCAGGTTATATGCGAACCGATTTCGACAGGCGTATAGGCGCTCAATACCTGATTACCGTGATAGGAGGCAATCACGTCCACACCGGTACGACCCTCTAGAGCCCTTTGGACCGATGGCGTCTCAACCTTGCTCGCGAGGGGATTGCGAAACGATGTCACTACATTAAATTGCTCGGGTTCCCGATAGGAATCCGAACGCATCAAACCATCTGAACCCACTAGATACGTCTCGCCTGTCTCACCCAGACCTGCCCGCTCACCCATCACCTGGGTAATACGGTCCAACGGCATCTGGAAAATCAACACGCCGACCTTGATACCGTTATCAAAGATCGGTGAGGCGATAAAACTGGCCGGTGCTTCATAGGACGGCGCATATTGCGCGTAATCCACCAGCACAACGGCGTCTTTATCGTTGGCAGCGTTTGCCCCGCGAAACGCTTTGCCAAGGCCCGTGTCTGCAAAGGGGCCATTTAGCAACGAGGTGCCGTAATCCAGCTCTTTGAACACCGAGTAGACGATACGACCAGTCTCGTGGTCCACCAAAAAAATGTCGTAATAGCCAAATTTTTCCAGGTAATTGCGCACTAGGGGATGATATTTCTGGTGGGCGCGGTTGTAAGTGGCCTTAAAAACTGTGGCTTTATCTAACAGGTGTTTCGAACCCAGGGGATGAGGGTTGGCGCTAATATAGGCATACTGCATTGCCACTGCCGTATTATCCAGTTTGCTCAGATAATCCTGAACAGGCACTGTCTTGCCGGGATTTTGTTGGCGATATTCAGTGGCGAAATCTTGTTGATAATAATCTTTTAAATCGTTTTGTGGTTTGTCAGGATCAACGGAAGCAAACTTCATCTCATTAAAAAAATTGCCGGTAGCAACCTTAAACTCGAACATGGCGTTGGTGATCATGCCATTTTCTGAAAATGTCAGAATCTGATTTTTGATGTGTTCGAAATAGGTTTCGACTGCCGTACGTTTGACATCAACAATTGACGTAAGTTGTTGAGACACATGCTCCTTTAAAGCGTCCTTAGCCAGTGCATTGGCGTTGTCAAGCGCTTCATTGGTTTTATGAAAAAATAGCCAAGTAGCCGTTAAGAGAGACACTAGACCCAGCGAAAAAACAATAAGAACGAGTTTTTTTCGGATTGTTAAGGCTATAAATCTGTCCATGCTCTTAGATTCCTTCAGTTTACTTCCGTATATGTTGGAAACCATGGTGACTGTGTCAGTCACGTTTTTGGCGCTTCCGGTCATCAGTGCAATTTTTTTGCCAGGATATTTTTTCCGTATCGCATCCCAGGTGACAGCGCTCTTCAGCTGCTTACCTTTCGACCATCCGCTACAATAGATAAAATATCGTCCGACAAGTTAGCACATCAGCTCCCTGTATAAGTTAAGTGAAACAATATGCCAGATGACAAAGAGCCGTTTTTCCAAACGTGGCCACAGTTGCCCAATTCGTTTACCCATGACGAGACCTTGCGCAACTATTTAGCCTGGCGTTTGCCACCTGAAGTACACGCCGCTATAGTCCCTGGATTAACCCAAATGGGTGAGCGGGTGGTGAGTGATATTTTGGCTATGAGCGTGGATGCAGAGGCCCATCCACCCGAACTGGTTCACTTTGATCCCTGGGGCAGGCGCATCGATCACCTACAAATCGCTGCCGGCTGGCAAGCGTTACATGGGGTTGCTGCAACGGAGGGCATCGTGGCGACGGCCTATGAACGTCAATACAGTGTTTGGTCTCGGCTGCATCAGTTTGTGCGTTTGTACCTGTTTCATCCGTCGTCGGCCATGGTCAGTTGCCCCTTGGCCATGACCGATGGCGCAGCCCGCGTTCTGGAACAGCACGCTGACGACGATTTAAAACGCAAGGCTTTTACCCGATTGACGAGCCGTGACCCTAAGAGGTTCTGGACGTCGGGACAGTGGATGACCGAACGCACGGGAGGGTCCGACGTCAGTAGTACGTCAACGGAAGCGCGTTGGGTGGAGGGTGAATATAGACTTTATGGAACCAAATGGTTTACTTCCGCGACCACGTCACAGATGGCGTTGGCTCTGGCAAAAACCGAGCACAGCGACAAACTCAGCCTCTATTATCTAGAGACTCGAGACGAGAAAGGTTTACTCAATCAGATTGAAATTCATCGGCTCAAAGACAAATTAGGCACCCGCGCCATGCCCACGGCGGAACTTAGTTTGCGCGGCACACCGGCGCAGTTGCTTGGCGCCAAGGGCGAGGGTGTAAAAACCGTTGCCACAGGTTTTCTGTCCAATACCGTTGAGCAGGTGCGCAACGCACTAGGGCAGTTAATCGAGTATAGGCGGCATGGGGAGGAGGTTGGCATTTATTGGCAACAAGCGGGTGCGCGTCAGTTTGCTTTTGCGTTGGCGCAAATTTATATTGCCAGTTTGCTGCTGGAACAGGCCCAATGGAGTTGTGGGCAACTGGATTCTTCTGTAGTTCAACGGATGATGGCCGCGGCAAAACGTTGGAGCGCCCACACGATGGGCACGGCGCAAGTGTTGAATCGGAACTCACTGTGAGATCGGAAGCGTACATTTTTGGCGGTGACTTTGCATCGCCAATTCAATCATTCGTATCGTCTTTTTAGCCTCTTCGGGCTTGACCACCAATGGCGCTCGACCTGCGATGGCATCGGCAATATTCTCATAGAAAGCCTGATAGGAACCCGCAACCGTTTCCACCTGCCCTTCCAGGTGAAGCCCGCCTAGTTGGGTATTGAGATTGCCCCATTGCTGGCGAGGTTCCTCACCCCAGTTCGGCTCTGAAGGTAAAAATCCCTTCTTTAGGGCATCTTCTTGTGGATCAAGTCCATACTTGACGAAAGCGCCTTCAGTACCATGTAGTATAAAACGGGGGCTTGGCTCTCGCACTAGCATCCCTGCTTTCAGTGTCACTTTTAAATCCTCGTAATGGAGTATCAACTCGAAATTATCATCCGCTTTCCCCTGTTCCCTCTGAATGCGAATGTCTGCTGTCAGCATGTGCGGTAAACCGAATAAAACCAGCGCTTGATCGATCAGATGGGAGCCTAAATCGTATAAAATCCCGCTACCTTCTTCGGCTTCCTCTCGCCAAGCGCCCTGCCGCAGGGTGTTTCTAAAACGATCAAAATGAGATTCGTACTCCACCAAGCGTCCTAATAGCCTGCCCTCTACTATTTTCTTAACCGTCTGGAAATCCCCATCCCAGCGACGGTTGTGGTGAACACTAAGGAGTTTATTGGACTTATGGGCTAAATCGATCAACTGCTGAGCTTGTGCTGAGGTGATTGTAAATGGCTTTTCAACCACTACGTGCTTGTTGGCCAGTAAGGATTGGCGGGCTAGATCAAAATGAGAGCTGTTTGAGGTGGCAATGACAACCAGTTCTATCTCGTCATCTTGAAGAAGACTGACAGTTTCACGTACCACCTCGACGGAAGATACATGTTTTCGTGCTGTATTGTCCCGGCGCTGAACGATTTTTTTTAGCGTAAGACCGGGAACCGCTTGAATAAGGGGTATGTGAAAAACACGAGAAGCCATACCGTACCCTATTAAGCCTACTTTAATTTGATTCATTACTTTGCCTGCTGAAATTTTGGACGATGCTTTCCATGGCAAGTAGAGGTCAAGATGGTGGCTGGTAGAATAATATAATCTTTTGCTGACGTAATCGTCGCAGATCGGCGGGTCGATCCACATCCCATGCTAGAGGCAGTTCCGACCAACTTAAGCTTCCTCGTTGTAATCGTCTGCGGGTCGCTGCCAGCACCTCAGGACCTCCCCAGCGAATACCTTTGAAAAGAGCAGGACATGACCGGCGCAATCCGATGAGCATATAGCCATCGTCCTCGGTGGGTCCCAGCACCGCATCCTGACCCGTCCTCAACGCCATCAAACCGTGACGCAGATAGGTGGCATCGAGCATGGGGCAATCACTGCCGACAATCACTGCATAGGGGCTTCCTTCCTGCAAAACCGTCGCCAATGCGTGGGCCATGCGTTCGCCTAAGTCACATCCCTGTTGTCGTCGCAAGGGAATCCCATAGTCACGTCGGCAGGCGATAAAAAAACCGTGCTGGGTATCGGGTGCGCACCACAATTCCACCGGCGCTAGCCGAGCTTGAGTCAAACGACGCAGGGTGTGGCTAAGCAGTTGCCGATGTAATAAAGCCGCACCGAAGTTTCCGAGATGCCCAGCCAAACGGGTTTTTACCTGACCTAGCACCGGCGCTTTAGCGAACACAATGATACGGGCTTCAGGAAATTCCATGGCTTTCTTTAAGAACCATAATAGATACGCGCTAAACGAGCGGGGTCAGCCCCTAAAAAATACGCTAAGCGCAGACGCCACATGAGCAGAACAGTCTTTACCACACCGTGCTTTTCCCAGCGGCGGCTGGAGCTATGTAGACGTTGACTCAGACAGACAGGACGACTGATGCGCTTCAATGCCCGACTCAAGGCGATGTCTTCCATAAGGGGAATATCTGGATAACCTCCCAACCTCTCGAAAACATCACGGCGCACAAAGATGCCTTGATCGCCCGTGGCGATGCCCGTTAGCCGAGAGCGCCAGTTCATAAACGTTTCTACACAACGCAGTAACGAATGGCGACCTGACAGACTCACATCAAAACGACCCCAGGCAGAATTTGGATCAGTAAGGGCTGAACGGATCAACCCGTCGGCTTCAGGGGGTGGCGAGCAATCGCTGTGCAAAAACCAAAGGATATCGCCTTGGGCAACCCGGGCACCTGCATTCATCTGCACCGCCCTACCCTGGTGGCTAGTTACCACTTGATCCACCAACGGCGCGGCGATTTCTAGACTAGCGTCAATGCTACCCCCGTCAACCACCAGAAGTTCGCAGTCTCTTTGGCGCAGGGGTTGAAGGAATTCAAGGAAAGTCTTCAGGATCGTTGCCTCGTTGAGGACAGGTATCACGATGGAAATGGTATTCATAAAACTGATAGATTAAGTTAAAAGAAATTTTTTTCTAAAGTTTTTTCTCCAGCAGCCGATAAAGAAAACAAACCATTTTTATCATGCTAAAAACATGACGCCCACTGTCATTAAAAACGACTTTTAAAAAAACAAAAAAATAACCACCTACTACGACACCTCTTGATCATGCTCATTCAATATGCATACACGTATAGCGTTGCTGACCACACTACAGTGGTTATTAAGTGCAATAAAAAATAATACGCACAGGGAGATGACACGGCTATGAAACGCAACGAACCCATTACCAATCAGGAACGGCTTATTCCCGACGGTTCACCCCTTGTCTCAAAGACTAATTTAAAAGGCGTTATTACCTATGCTAACCCGCGCTTCGTCGAGATTTGTGGCTTCAGCGCCAAGGAGCTTCTCGGTAAAAGCCACAACATAGTGCGCCACCCGGATGTACCGCCTGCCATTTTTCAGAATCTATGGGATACCATTAAAGCCGGCAAACCCTGGACCGGAGTCGTAAAAAACCGTTGTAAAAACGGTGATTTTTATTGGGTCGAAGCGAATGTCAGCCCGGTATTTCAAGACGGCAAAATCGTAGAGTTTCTTTCCGTGCGCACTGTGCCAAGTCGCGAACAGATTCGCGAGGCAGAGGTACTTTACCGCAACGTATGGGATCAACCTGATTTGCTTAACCGTTTACAGAGGCGCTCCGTCGACCTTAGCACAACGGTAAACGGCTTTGTGTTGATAATGCTGATCTTGAGCTTTGCACTGGGAGCAGGGGGTTTTATCGGTATCGAAAGCCCTGTATTACGCTATATAGCCGTAGGCGTTGGGCTGGCTTCAGCCGGTCTTACAATGGCTGTTCGCCGCTGGTTTTTCCGGCGCTTACTAGAGCCGTTGCAGACACTGTTCAATCACTGTCGGGCTATCAGCGAAGGTAACTATACAGGGCGTATCGATATCCAGCGTGACGATGAGCTGGGCGCATTATTGCGAAGCCTTAAATCAATGCAGATCGCACTGGCGTTTGACATGGATCAGGCCCGTCATACGGCTGATACTGCAACCCGTATTCGCCAAGCCCTCGATAACGTTAATACAAATGTGATGGTAGCCGATGCAGATTATCAGATCATCTATATGAATAACGCTGCGGAAATCCTTTTTAGCACTATCGAAAGGGATCTTCGCGCTGATTTGCCCGAATTTGATGCCGCCTCGCTGATCGGCGCAAATATCGATGTATTCCATCGAAATCCAGCTCATCAGCGAGATCTGCTTCGTAATTTACAAGAGAGCTTTACAGCCGAACATGTGATTGGGGGACATATCCTTTGCATTATTGCTAATCCCGTTATTGATGATACCGGCAAACGTCTCGGCGCCGTTGTGGAATGGGCGGATCGAACCCAGGAAGTCGCCATTGAACGGGGCGTTCAAAGCTTAGTCGACGCAGCCCTTGCGGGTGATCTTACTCAACAAATCGATACCACCGGTCAAAGCCCCTTTTTCATCAATTTAGGTAAGGGTTTGAACGCATTAGTTGCCATGCAACTTAAGGTTATCAGCGATGTGCAACGGGTGCTGGCGGCACTGGCCAAGGGTAATCTGACGGAGACCATAGACACGGATTATCGAGGCGTATTTGGTCAACTCAAAACCGATGCCAACACCACCATCGATCAGCTTACTCAGCTCATCGGTGAAGTTAAAACCAATGCCAGCTCCCTAACAACGGCGGCGAATGATCTGGAGAAAGTCAATCGTATGGTGGGCACGACGGCCAATGACGCTGCCACTGAAGCCAATGTTGTCTCGGGCACTGCTGAACAGGTCAGTACCAATGTAGACGGTCTAGCAGCAGCCGCTGAAGAAATGAGCGCCTCAGTTCGAGAAATCGCCGCTAATGCCGCTGAAGCGGCGCGAGTGGCTGTGGATGCCGTTCAACTGGCAGAACAAACCGATGCAAAGGTAAGTCAGCTTTCCCTTAGTAGCAGCGATATTGGCAACGTCATCAAAGTGATTACTTCAATTGCCGAGCAGACTAACCTGCTTGCCCTCAACGCCACCATCGAAGCGGCCCGAGCCGGTGAAGCCGGTAAGGGATTTGCCGTCGTGGCTAACGAAGTGAAAGAACTTGCTAAAGCAACCGCGGCAGCGACTAAGGAAATAGAGGACAAGGTTGTCACTATCCAAGGAGACACGGGGGCGGCGACTCAGGCCATCAGCGAAATTAATCAGATCATCAATCAGATCAGCGATTTCCAAACCACCATCGCCTCAGCGGTTGAAGAACAGACTGCAACTACCAATGAGATTAGCCGTAACGTGATTGAGGCGGCTAAAGGTAGCAGCGCAATCGCGGGCAGTATTACCCAAGTGGCTGATGGCGCCCAGAGCACACTGGGAGGTGTTAACGACGCAACCGCAGCCACCCAAGCCCTTGCGCAGACAGCCAATGCATTACAGCAACTGGCTGATCGCTTTCAGTTAACCGAAAAATTACCGCAACGGCGTAAACCGATGCTCACCACAATCAGCAGCGGTAGATAAAATTTCTCAAGAGAAGGTAGCGGAAGGCAGCCATGCCATTGTATTATTATTAGTCAAATTTGCTCTGGGGCCGTAGCTCAGCCGGGAGAGCGTCGCGTTCGCAATGCGAAGGTCAGGGGTTCGATCCCCCTCGGCTCCACCAATCTTTACAACCAACCTGAACTTTTCGGTTGGTTTTTCTCTGGCTACATTACTACGCTTATCGCTCAAAGAATCTATTTATTATGCCCCGATAGCTCAGATGGATAGAGCGATCGCCTCCTAAGCGGTAGGTCGCAGGTTCGAATCCTGCTCGGGGCACCATCTACCAAATGTTTCCCTTAGGACTTACGCAAAACCTACACACAAGCAGAACTTGCGTAGCTCATGAAAGAGGTGTCTACGGCCTGGATGGCCGTAGTCAAGCCTACAGGGAGGTATTTACGGCGTCCTCTGGAATGAGCTACGTAAGTCCTGTCCCTTTAAAGCACCCCTTAGAGCGGTAGGTCGCAGGTTCGAATCCTGCTCGGGGCACCACCCCTTTCCTACTAAATCACACTAAAAGCAAGCAAGAAATCTTCTGCTCTAGTAATCTGCAACCAGTTCAGCCACATTGAGTACTGCCTCGGGCAACGCGAGGGGCGCTAGTTGTCCCTCCCTGTAGCGCGTCATCTGCTGGTATTTTCCTGCTTGGGGATTTCTATAAACCTCTAAGCCCTGATTGGGTATATCCAATAGCCATGCCTCCATAATCCCATGACGTGCATATAGGGGTATTTTAACGTCCCGGTCATAGCGAACGGTGGAATCGGACACTTCGATTACTAAGAAGACATCTTCTGGTTGCGGATGAGCCTTTTCATAGTAGTCATCACGCCATTTGAGCAGCGCAATATCCGGTTGCGGTTCCGAGTGATACCCAAGGACGACAGGGTTCTGAGGGGCTATCATTACCTTGTTACCTAAATACTTGGAAAAAGTATGAACAAAGCGATTTACCTTTCCCCCGTGGGGACTACCTATGGGCGCCATCTCGACGATCTCCCCTTCAATCAACTCAACCCGGGCATCCTCGGCCAATAAACCCACTTCACCCATTTTGTGATAATCCGCCACCGTCCAGCGATGCCGGGGGCGGGGTTTGTCTATGTCAATTTGTTTATGCACAGTGCCACCTCGTTTTAACTTAGTAACCTGCAACTAGTTCAACCACATCGAGCATTGCCTCGGGCAGCGCGAGGGGCGCTAGTTGTCCCTCGGTGTAGCGCATCATCTGCTGGTACTTTCCTGCTTGAGGATTTCTATAAACCTCTAAGCCCCGATTGGGTATATCCAATAACCATGCTTCCATAATCCCATGACGTGCATACAAGGGTATCTTAACGTCCCGGTCGTAGCGAACGGTGGAATCAGATACTTCAATCACCAAGAAGACATCTTCCGGTTGCGGATGGGCTTTTTCATAATAATCATCACGCCATTTAAGCAGTGCAATATCCGGTTGCGGTTCCGAGTGATTACCGAGAATAACGGGGTCTTGTGCGGCAACAATAGCTTTGCCACCTATTGAGCCATTAAACAAATGAATAAGCCGCTTAACTTTTCCCCCATGGGGACTACCTATGGGCGCCATCTCGACGATCTCCCCCTCAATCAACTCAACCCGCGCATCTTCGGCCAGCAAACCCACCTCGCCCATCTTGTGATAATCCGCCACCGTCCAGCGATGCCGGGGGCGGGGTTTGTCTATGTCAACCTGCTGCTGCTTGTGCATGACGTTACCTCGTTTTAGCTTCAATGCCCTTTTGTGCCTTTTGCACTTTTGCTTTACCGTTGTCTAATTTAACCTGTGTTAAGCAAAGTATGCATGATTTTTAAGAGGAGAAAATAATGCGATTTATCCCAGGCGTTACCCACGTTATCCGCACCATCATCGCTAGCGTACTGGGAATACTGCTCGTGGGATCGCCTGCCTGGGCCGAAGGGCCTCCTTACCTGCGGTTGCCGTTACAAGCGCCCGTCCCCACCCTGGACCCAGGGTTAGCTCAAGATGCGGTTTCCGTAGAGGTAATCGAGCAGTTATTCTTGGGGTTGACCGACTATGACCCACAGACTTATGACGTGGTGCCGGAATTGGCGCAAAGCTGGAGCAGCAGCGATAACGGCACCGTTTATACTTTTGTGCTACGTGAAAATGTGACTTGGAGCGACGGCAAACCGGTAACAGCTCAGGATATCGAATATGCCTTAAAGCGCAATATCGCGCCAAAAACGGGATCGCCTTATGCCTATATGCTGTATATCATCGATAATGCCGAGGCCATCAACAAAGGTGAACTGGATCCCGATAAGTTGGGCGTAAAAGCGCTGGATGCTAAAACTATTCAATTTCAGTTGACGACCCCAGCCAATTTTTTCCCAGCCCTGGCGAGTCTTTGGGTTTATCGTCCGCTGCGCCAGGATGTCATCGAGGAGCACGGTCCCCGTTGGACGGATCCTGACCACATCATCACCAATGGTTCTTATCGGCTTACCCAATGGCGCAAGGGGGATCGTTTAATTTTAAAAGAAAACCCTGCCTATACTTTAGGGCCGGTAGCCATCCCCGCCATACATTATTATATTGTTCCGGAAAGCTCCACAGCGCTGGCCATGTATGAAAACGATGAACTGGATGTGTTATCCAATGACTATGTTTCCATACCCACCCCAGATTTGGTGCGCATTCAAGGGGATCCCGAGCTGAGTCAGGAATTCACTATTCAACCTTCTCTGTGTACCTATTTCATCGCCTTTAACAACCGTAAGCCGCCCATGGATAACCCGCTGGTGCGCAAAGCCATCACCGCCGCCATCGACCGCAAAGCCATTGCTGAACGGGTGTTAAGAAACGGCTGGCAACCGGCGCAAACCTTTGTGGCACCGAAAATCTTTGGCAGCGTTGCGGATGATGCCAGCATCGGCATCCCGTTTGATCCCGCGCAAGCTAAGCGCTGGCTGGCGCAAGCGGGTTATCCCGAGGGCAAAGGCTTTCCGGCAGTGACCTATATGTATAACACCGCCGAACACCACGCTGTCATCGCCCAGGCCATCCAGGCGAGCTTAAAGCGTCATCTGGGGATCAACATCAAGCTAGCCAATCAGGAATGGAAGGTGTTTATGCAAACTCGCGAATCTCCCAATGCGCCCCATATGATGCGCCATGCCTGGTGCGCCGATTATATGGATGCGCATAACTGGCTTTATGAGCTGTTTCACCCTACCCATTCAAGAAATGAGATTAAATGGAATAACCGTGAATTCGCTGAAGTGGTGGAAAAAGCCATGCAAAGCCAAGACGCCGAAAAACGAAAACAGCTTTATAAACGCGCCGAAACGATTTTGAACTCCGAAGAAACCGCCATAGCCACCCTGTTCTACTACGCCGACCCCCATCTTGTGAAAAGCCGCGTGAAAACTTGGGCAAAGATGCCCCTGGGAGGTAATCATCTACGTGATTGGCAACTGTCTCGTTAAAAACCAAGCCAGACAGCGGAAACTTTTAGGCGTTATAGGGTCCTTTGGACGAGCTACGTAAGTCCTGACTTATAAAGTTTGGCGAATTAAATTAATTCCGCCCTTTACCGCTTCGTATCCGAAAATCAAGATAAAGAGTGATAGCGTTAATCCCATCAAACAAACGATTATTCCCACTAAACTGATTACGCCATCATCATCTAATAAACCAAAACCCGTGATAAAAACACCAATGGCGGGTAATGTATTAGTGCCTGGAATAGGAATCATCATGGACATCGCCATCAATGCGATGGCGCAGCCAATCACTGCCCGTCCTACAAAGCTCGTACAAACCACAGTTAGTCGCGGACGCGAAATCAATTCAATTTTTCGCAACCACGACAATCCAGCCCGAATAAAACCCTGCACTTTTTCTTTAGGGATTTGATGATTTAACCATTTCTTGGGAAACCAGGGACGTTGGCGGCCGATGATCAGTTGAACGGCTAAAATCAGCAATAAAATCCCAAATGGAGTCGAGTAACCGGGGGCTGGAACAGGCAACGCTGAGGGTAAAGCTAAAAGCACAAATAAAAACCCAAAAACCCGCTCGCCGGCTAAATCTAAAACACTTGCGAGAGAAACTTGGTCGGCACACTCTTCGGACAAGAAATGACGTTGCAGTTCAACAGAGAGTTTAGCTGGCATCCCGCATACCCTTTTTGAATATAGATTGTTTTGTGCTTGACACTTTTTTTTACAAAAAAATCAGTGAGAAATAAACTTTGCGTAACTAAGCATAAGGTGACATGAATACGTCTAACGATTTGTGATCGAGATTATAATAATCTTTTTCTTTTCCCCAGATTTTAATTTGCCATGCTGACCTTTATCACCCGCCGTTTGCTGAGCACTTTTTTAACGCTGCTGTTATTGATCACATTACTCTTTTTTTTACTGCGCACCCTGCCAGGTGGCCCTTTTGATATGGAACGAACGCTGGCGCCGGTGGTGAAAATTAATTTAGAAGCCAAATATAATCTCGACAAACCCCTTTGGGTGCAATACTTGAGCTATATGGGCAATGTCCTGCAAGGTGATTTGGGGCCATCCTACACTAACCCTGGACGCAGCGTACAAGAAATCATTGCCGCTAAACTGCCGCCATCCGCTGAGCTGGGGTTTTGGTCGTTGTTGCTGGCCATTGCAGTGGGCCTGCCATTGGGTGTGCTGGCTGCCTACTATCACAATACCGTTATCGACTATAGCGCCAGTTTTCTCGCCATCCTGGGACGCAGCATTCCCAATATGGCCCTCGGACCTTTATTAATTTTGTTATTCGGGTTGACCTTGCAATGGCTGCCCGTGGCCCGTTGGGGAACCTGGGATGCGCGGGTTTTACCGGTGCTTACCTTGGGATTATCCTCCAGTGCGGTGATTGCCCGCCTTACCCGAGCGAGTATGCTGCAGATTATCCAGGAACCTTTTATACTAACCGCGCGGGCCAAAGGATTGTCAGAAAGCAAAGTCATCTTTAAACATGCTTTGCGGAATGCATTGATTCCCGTGCTGAGTATTATTGGACCCATCTTCGCGGTGTTAATTACCGGCACCTTGGTGGTGGAGCAGATCTTTGCCATCCCCGGTCTGGGTAGCGAGTTTGTCAAGAGCATCAATAACCGTGATTATCCATTAATCATGGGTATCACGCTTTTGTTTGGCTTTGTCTTAATCGTCGCCAACAGCCTTGTGGATATCGGCTATGCCCTCATCGATCCTCGCATTCGGTTGAGCTAGCAGGCTATGGGAATAGACAACCCTATGAACGGCGATCATGACAAGCTTCTTAATCCAAGTGAAAGCCTCGCTCGGCAAACCCTACGACAATTTTTAAAAAACAGATTGGCGGTGGCCAGCGCCATCTTTTTGCTTTTTATGGTGCTGGGCGCTTTATGTGCACCGGTTATTGCGCCAAAACACTATGCCGAAGAGGATATCTTCGCCACCTACTTGCCCCCTGGTGATGAGTTTATCTTGGGGTCGGATTTTCTCGGCCGGGATGTGCTGAGCCGGGTGCTCTATGGGGCGCGGGTATCTTTGGCGGTGGCCTTTATTGCCGCGCTGATGAGTTTTTTGATAGGTCTTAGCTACGGGATGATAGCGGGATATCTAGGCGGCAAGATGGATGAATGGATGATGCGTTTTGTGGATCTCGTCTATGCATTGCCGAGCTTGGTGCTGATTATTCTGATTATGGTGTATTTCCGTTCCGGCGATCCCAACGAATTGACCGGTTTACGGGCAGCCCTCTATCACACCGATGCCGCCTTGGGTGGACTGCTGACCATTTTTCTCGGCATCGCCCTAACCTCCTGGATTACCATGGCCCGGATCGCCCGGGGTGAGGTATTGGCTCTAAAACAGCGAGCGTTTATCGAAAATGCCGTGGCTCAGGGTATCCGTCGGCGACGTATTATCCGCAAACACCTGTTACCCAATATACTCGGTCCTTGCTTGGTGGCGGAATCCTTGGCGATTCCCGATTATATTCTCATTGAAGCTTTTTTGAGCTTTATCGGCATTGGGGTAAACCCGCCCATGCCCAGTTGGGGCGCTATGATTGCCGAAGCCACCGAGGCCCTGCGCTCTTACCCGCATTTGCTGTTTGCGCCGGTGACCGCTATGGTGTTGACGGTATTAGCCTTTAACTTTGTCGGCGACGGCCTGCGGGACGCCCTCGATCCCAAGCTGGCGACGTCATAATCAGGTCATGGCTGGGCAATCCTCTTTATCATCCACTAACGCCCTGCTGGCTATCCAGGGTTTGCAGGTTGCGTTTTCCCTGCGCCAAGGCAGCTTATCCGTCATCCGTCACCTAGACTTGCAAGTGTATCCCGGCGAAACCTTAGGGTTGGTGGGTGAAAGCGGTTGTGGCAAAAGCCTAACGGGGCTTGCGGTGCTGGGACTTATCCCTAAGCCGGGACGCATCGTAGGGGGTAGAATTTTATTTCAGGGCAAAGATTTAGTGACCTTGAGCAATCGGCAGATGCGTCAAGTGCGCGGCAAACATATCGCAATGATCTTTCAAGATCCTATGACGGCGCTCAACCCTGTCTATACCATCGGTAATCAGCTTATTGAGACGCTCACTTTGCATCACCCACTGACCCAGCGTGAGGCCCATGAGCAGGCGCTATTCTGGCTCAATGAAGTGGGTTTGCCAGAGCCGCGTCACCAGCTCAAACGCTATCCCCATGAACTCAGTGGCGGTCAACGGCAACGGGTGATGATCGCCATGGCCTTGAGCAGCGAGCCCGACCTGCTCATCGCTGATGAACCCACCACGGCGTTGGATGTCACCATTCAAGCCCAAATCATCGATCTACTGATGGAACTGCAAGAGAAATATCGGATCAGTATTTTGCTTATCACCCACGATCTGGGAATCGTTGCAGAAACTGCCCAACGAGTCGCTGTCATGTACGCCGGTGATATCGTCGAAACGAGTTCTGTAAAGACCCTGTTCGACGCCAGCAAGCATCCCTATACTCGTGGTCTGCTGGCGGCTAGACTACCTTTACAAGGCGCTCTGACCTCTGCAGAGCGGTTAGTTCAAATTCCAGGGCAAGTGCCGAGCTTCACCGCTTTGCCAGCAGGTTGCCCTTTTCAAAACCGTTGCACGCGGGTGACAGAGATCTGTCAGCAGGTGTATCCACCCATGACTGGGGTCGGTAATCACAGCTGGCGCTGTTATAACGCGGACTGACTAAAGTATGAAACCACTTTTGGAAATTCGCAATTTAAAAACTTACTTTCCCATCCGTGCGGGTTTCTGGCAGCGGGTAGTCGACCATATGCGGGCAGTGGATAACGTCAGCTTGGATCTTTATCCAGAGGAAACCCTAGGTCTAGTTGGGGAAAGCGGCTGTGGTAAATCGACTCTAGCGCGTACCTTGATGCAGCTTATTCCGCCGACGGCGGGTAACGTGCGCTTCACTGGACTGAATTTAAACCAGCTGCCGCCACGGCAACTCATCAAAGCTCGCCTGAAGATGCAGATGGTGTTTCAAAACCCTTTGGCGTCCCTTAATCCGCGGATGACGGTGGAGGAAATTATCACCGACGCCCTTATTAATCACCGTTTGTTGAACAAAGCCCAGGCTCGGCAAAAGGCTGCTCAACTACTCGATGCCTGCGGTCTAGCGCGAGCGTCCCTAAGGCGCTTTCCCCACGCCTTTTCCGGAGGACAATGTCAGCGTATCGCCATCGCCCGTGCATTGGCCCTTGATCCGAAGCTGGTGATCTGCGATGAACCGGTAGCGGCGTTAGACGTGTCGGTTCAAGCACAGATTTTGAATTTACTTAAAGATTTACAACAGGAACAGGGAATCGCCTATCTCTTTATCAGCCACGATATGGGAGTAATACGCTTTATGGCCCAGCGGATCGCCGTTATGTATCTGGGCCGCATCGTCGAGTTGACGGATAATAACAGCCTATTCAGGCAACCGAAGCATCCCTACACCAAGGCATTGCTAGCGGCCATTCCAGCCGTCCATCCTGACCTAAAAAAGCGCAACCCAGGGGTCAGCGGTGATGCGCCTGATCTTAAAGAGGTACAGGCAGGTTGCGCCTTTGCCAACCGCTGTCCTAGCGCTGTAGAAGCCTGCCGTCAAAATGCGCCGCTGCTACAGGAAATCCAAGCCGGACATTGGGTAGCGTGTAGTCGGGTGCAAGGGAGAGAGATATAAGTTGGGTTTGTTTTGCTAATAAGAGATTTATAGGTCAATGGTGGATTCATTCAGAAAGATAAGCGCTTAAGGCAACTGCTGTTTTGGGAAAATATCTAAGAATTTTCTTGTCTGATGTGATTAGTTTAATGTTTAAGTGTTGAGCTAAAGCAACAAATTCACAGTCATAAGCAGAGCAATTGCTTGACTCCACAAGCCCTATGATTTGAGTTGAGGCGACTTTATATTCACTATCAGCCAATAATGCTTCTGCTTGCTGCAGAATGAATAAAATGTCATGGAGTGTTAATAGCTTTTTACGGAGATAAAGGCTAAGAACATTTCTAAACTCACTCAACCATAAACTTGGCGCTGTCCAGTCTGGGTCTTTAACCAGTAACTCCTCAGCTTGCTGGGACCATTCACCGTGGATATACAGGTAAGCAATAATATTGGTGTCAACAACAATCATGGTCTACCAGCATTTTTTGCCTCATTGAGCTGTTCATCAGTAAATTTATGTGCAGCCGTTTTCGCTCGTAGTTGACGAGCAACCTTAAGATGATCAGCTACATCAATTTTATAAGTATTGAGTGAACGTTCAACACAATAAAGTACTTCACTGTTCAAGCTACGGTGATGCAGGCGAGCAGCTTCTTTGAGTTTTTCATAAAGAGCATTAGGAATCTTTTTCAAGGTGATGGTGGGCATCAACATAATCTCAGATAAACCAATATGGTGTAATTATGGTTTCTGTACTACACTGGGTCAATAACCTTTTGGATGGCACAGTTCCAAAAGTTTTGGACTTATATCCAGCAAACCGTGACCTCAAACTTGTAGCCGGTTATTTTGCCTATCACTTACAGCATCCCTTAGCTGGCATTGAAAATGCTCTTTATTTTATACACCCATCAAAGTTAGGAAGAGGAAAGTTCTCATGCACCCAAGGATTGCGCATCAATTTCTCTTTAGCACCACTGAAGTTCATTCCGTCCGCTTAATAAAAACCCTTACAGCGCAGCGGACTCGGCCTGTCTTTAGCTTTTGGAAAAACTGGTTTGTTTTTTTGCGTAGGCATGGCTTTCTGCAGATGCGGAGAGTGTAAAAAAACCCTGCGACATCTGTAGCAGTGCCGAACGATTTGTCTCAAGATAGGCTGACACTATTCGCTGGTCGGTAGGGAAGTTATATTTAGGACTAGGTTAGCGAGGTAACTCTACCCGCGCCTCTAAACCACCCTGGGCGCGATTGCGTAAGGTGAGTTCGCCGCCGTGGGCGCGGGCGATGTTACGGGCTATTCCTAATCCTAAACCGGTTCCCCCCGTGTGGCGACCGCGGGAACCTTCGAGTCGGTAAAAAGGCGCGAAAACTTGTTCTAGGTCTGCTTCTGGAATGCCAGGCCCCCGGTCTTTAATGGTAATGACGAGTCGCTCAGCCTCGTCTATTACGGCAATGCTAACCTGTTTGCCGTAGTGGAGGGCGTTGTCCAACAGGTTCATGAGACACCGCTTTAACGCCAAGGGCCGCCCTGGAAAAGGCGTCCGCGCTGTTCCCTGCAGGGTAACCTTTGCGCCTGTCTCGTTGGCATCGTCCTGGAGGCTTTCTAAAAGGGCGTTGATATCGATGGGCGCCACCGCCTCTTGACTCTCGGTGCCCCGCATATAGTCCAAAGTGGCCTGCACCATGGTTTCCATAGCGTCCAAATCGGACTGAAATTTCTCCTTAAGCATTGGGTCGTCCAGTAATTCGCTGCGCAGTCTTAATCGAGTGATGGGCGTCTTTAAATCATGAGAAACTGCAGCGAGCACTCGGCTACGGTCGCGGATGTAGCGAATCAGCCGGGTTTGCATGGTGTTAAAGGCTCTCGCCGCCTGGAGCACCTCAAGAGGACCGGTTTCCACAAGGGGTGGGCGCTGAATATCCCGACCCAGTTCGGTGGCGGCATTGGCGAGAAAAGCCAACGGCCGGGTTAACCAGTGCACCGCCAATACAGAAAGGGCAGCCACCGACAACAACAAAATGAGCAAGATAAGCAACAACCGGTAAGGCCAGGTGAAGACTTCTTCGGGCACCTGTTGGCCAACGGTAAGCACCGCGCCGTCGTTAAGTTTCACCTGTACTAAAAAGGTTTTGCTATTTAACATAAAGCGATGGTGGCGGCGTCCATGGCGAAACGGTCTCTGAGCCGGCCTATCGTCATGCTGCCGCCAGAAAAAGGCAGGTGCATCTTCAATCTCCACCCGTAGGACATGACCCGGTGGTAGATAACGGCGTAGCAAGGTGACCAGGAAAGGCACTTGGCTATTGGCGTCAGCAATAGGGTCGCGCCAGGGGATATCCAAACTCATGCGCATAGGCGGTACGTTGAGAGCACTGACTAAACGGCGTCGTTCCGTATCCGGCAGGGTTTCCAATAGCTCCACCAGCCCACCAATACGCTGGGCGATATGGCCGCCGACGGCCCGATGCAACACCTGCCCCCGGTCATACAGTTGAATGGCGATACCGAGGGATTGGGCGATAATTAAACCGCTCATGAGCAACAGTAGCAAACGGCCGAACAGGGTGCGAGGTAGCAGCTGCATTAGTTTTCCCGGCTGACGCTGGTAGCCAGCACATAACCTTCATTACGCACAGTTTTGATAATGGCGGGGTTGCGGGGATCATCCCTAAGCCGCCGTCGTAACCGGCTCACTTGAACATCGATGCTGCGGTCAAAGGGAGTAGCTTCGCGGCCTTGGGTTAAATCTAGCAGTTGGTCCCGGTTAAGCACCCGTTGCGGGCGTTCCAGAAACACCCGTAATAGGCGGTATTCACCACCCCCTAAGGGCATAACTACACCCTCGGGGGTACTTAGATGGCGGGCAGTAGTATCCAACATCCAACCGCCAAAACGAAACCGTCGGACTTCACCCGACTCATCAGGCAAACGTCGGGCGCGACGCAGCACCACTTTAATACGCGCTAGCAGTTCCCGGGGGTTAAAGGGTTTCGGTAAATAATCATCGGCGCCCATCTCTAGCCCGAGAATACGATCCATATCATCCCCGCGCGCAGTGAGCATAATAATCGGTATTTCGGAATCAACTCGTAAGTTGCGGCACAGAACTAATCCATCTTCACCGGGCAGCATAAGATCTAAAATAATGAGATCAATACGCTGGTGTTCTAAAGTGGTTTTCATGCCGGGACCGCCTTCTACAGTTGTCACCCGGAAACCATTTTTGCGCAGATAATCCCCCAGCAGCTCGCGCAGTTCAGGGTCATCATCCACGATAAGAATATGATCGTTCATAACTTTCTTTACATTTCTTACACAAAAACAGGACTATCGCTGCTTGTGAAAGAAGTGTCGGCGGCCTGGATGGCCGTCGTCAAGCCTACAAGGATGTATTTACGGCGTCTTCTGGAACGAGCAGCAATAGTCCTGTTTATACACCCTACAACGGCATGGCAAGAAACTTGTTTGTAACCCTCTGTATCGGGAACCTTACGTGTTACAAGCGGTTACAAAAAACTCAAATGAGGACACAGGTACGTTACACAATAAGCGTTTAATAACACCTGTTCCATGAACTGACAGTCTTTAGGAGGACATTTATCATGAACACAACGCATAAATTCGCTATTGCTTCTGCCTTAGGTATAGGTCTTATGTCCGCAGTGGCTTTTTCTGGCCCCGGAGGCATGGGTATGGGCGGCTGTGGTGGCTATGGATCGGGCGGTCATCACGGCATGATGGGCGGCGGCCGTATGCAACAACGGGCTGAAATGATGCAACAGCGTCACAGCGAGCGTATGGAGCTGCTCAAATACCGCTTAGAGCTGACCCCCGAGCAAGAAGCGGCTTGGGAGAATTTTATCCAGGCTCAAAATAACCATCATGAGAGCATGTGGCAGCAGCGACCTGGGCAGGGTAATCAACAAGCACAGGCTAGTTTTACAGACCATTTCGATAACCGGATTCAATTTATGGAGCAACGCCTGTCGGGTATGAAAGAAGTCGCCCAAGCGGCCGATGATCTCTATACCCAACTTGATCCAGAACAGCAACAAACCATGGATGATTTTATCGCCAATCGGCCTGGCGCCAAGCGTCTTTCCAAAACACAATAAACACACGAAAAGCGCCGGTTCTAGTTTTTGGAACCGGCAGCAAAACCTCCGGGTTTTGCCCCTGTAAGCTTGTAAGATTTACAGCAAGATTTGTAGCTTTTACAAATTTCACCTTTAAATAAGGAATCAATTAGGTATATGGACGGGTGTTGCTATAGCTCCTAAAATCTGGCCTATTTGTTGCTGTAGGGGAGGCCATGAACGATTCAGCTGAAGAGAAAAGTTGTGGTCAAGTGGCCGCCATACGCGGCAATGTCATCGATGTGCACATCACAGGACAAATGCCGCCCCTACAACGCCAGTTATGGGCCGAAGGTGGTAGCCGCGTGGTGCTGGAGGTCCATAGCCAGGTGGCGGTGGATCGCATCCGTTGTCTTGCCCTCAATCCCAGTCGGGGGCTTGCATTAGGCACGCCGGTGCTGGATACCGGTAGTCAGCTTGACGTGCCGGTGGGGGAAGCCTTGTTGGGGCGTATGCTCAATGTATTCGGCGCCACCGTCGATAAAGGCGGTTCCCTAAACGCCCAGCAACGCCGTCCCATTCATCGTGCTCCCCTACCCTTGGCGCAACGGGTGACCAGCGAAGAGATTTTCGCCACGGGCATCAAGGTTATCGATCTATTGGCGCCCCTGGAACGGGGCGGTAAAGCGGGCTTGTTCGGTGGCGCTGGGGTTGGCAAGACGGTGCTGATTACCGAGTTGATCCACAATATGGTGGAACGCTATCGGGGCATTAGCTTGTTTTGTGGCGTCGGTGAACGCTGCCGAGAAGCCGAAGATTTATACCGGGAAATGCAACAAACCGGGATGCTGGATAATACGGTAATGATCTTTGGGCAGATGAATGAACCGCCGGGAGCCCGCTTTCGGGTGGCCCATGCAGCGCTGACCATTGCGGAATATTTTCGCGATGAGATGAACCGGGATGTGATGCTGCTCATCGACAATATTTTCCGGTTTGTCCAGGCAGGCACTGAAGTGTCGGGACTCATGGGACGAATTCCCTCCCGGGTCGGTTATCAACCCACCTTGGGCACGGAACTGGCTGAGTTGGAGGAACGCATCTGCAGCTCTGCGAGCGGGGCTATGACCTCGGTACAGGCAGTCTATGTGCCTGCCGATGACATGACCGACCCCTCCGCTACTCATACCTTTGCCCACCTCTCGGCGTCCATTGTGCTATCCCGTAAACGCGCCAGCCAAGGGCTTTATCCAGCCGTAGACCCGTTACAATCGGAATCCAAAATGCTCAATCCTTCGGTGGTGGGGGAACGTCATTATCGGGTGGCCGAAGGAGTACGCCGGGCGCTGGCCGACTACGAGGAACTGAAAGATATTATCTCCATGTTAGGATTGGAGGAACTATCTCAGCAGGATCGCGCCACCGTCAGCAAAGCAAGACGGCTAGAGCGCTTTTTAACCCAACCTTTTTTCACCACCGAGCAATTTACCAATTATCAGGGTAAGACTGTCTCCTTAGAGCAGACCATTGAAGGCTGTGAACGCATCCTGGCAGGAAAATTTGCCGATACCTCGGAGCAATCCCTCTATATGATTGGTCCCATTACAGAGGTGGAAGAAAAGCGGCAGCGTGCATAACGAGCTTGCCATTAGCCTAGGGGATTTTGAATGCGGTTAAAACTGCTGGAGCCAACAACTGTACTGGTGGACGAAGAGGTATCGAAAGTGGTGGCCGACGCTGCCAACGGTTCTTTTTGTCTATTGCCGCGACATATCGATTTCGTGGCAGCGTTGGTGCCGGGCATTTTATTTTATTGGCCTGTGGAGGGTGAACAACGACTGGCCGCGGTCAACGAAGGTATTTTAGTAAAACAGGGTGAAGAGGTATTGGTTTCAGTCCTCAATGGCGTGCTGGGTACAGACTTAGCCGCGTTGGAGGAGGATGTGGAGAAATGGTTTCACGATCTGGATGAACAAGCTCGCCGGGCCCGCAGCGCCGTAGCCCGTTTGGAAGCCGGCGCCATCCGCCGGTTTATGACTGCGGAGGAAGGGCGTCGTGGCTGATCCCCGCCATCCTAATAAGGATAATAACGCGGTCAAAACGGAACAACGCTTTACCCGCGAAGTGCAGCGCAAAGTGGCTCGCAAACGTCGGGGTCTCAATCAAAAAGATCGCTCGGTCTGGTTTGGCTTAGGTATGTTTGGTTTGATCGGCTGGGCAGTCACTGTGCCTACCTTGGCAGGCATTGCCCTGGGTTGGTGGATCGATAGCACCTGGCCGAGTCGGGTTTCCTGGACCTTGACCTTTTTATTTATAGGCGTTGTCATCGGCTGTTGGAATGCTTGGTATTGGATTGGACAAGAGCGTCACCGTGATTAACGACTGTATTTATGCGTGATTCAAAACCCTTCATGATGGTTGCTAGCAGCCACAGTGTTGTCAGCAAGTATTCATTAGCGCCGCTACTGCGACCTCTGCTAGAGCAATGGTCCCAACAACTGGCTGATCAGCGCTAACCGTGTTTTAAACATGCTTGGGGTGGGCAACTTGCTTGCCCACGCGGAAAATAGGGTGGAAGTTTTGATGAGCGGTAGCGGTAAACAAAGCGCCCCTTTGAGCGGGTACGTCTTGTCTTCGCGCAAACGGGCAATGCTTTCCTGCATTGCCCGTATGACTGTCGCCTGCTCTGGCTCCCGGCCTGAGCAGGCGCCAAACAGCGCTCCGCCAAGCGCACCCGCTCGGGGCGCAGGTGCCGTTTATTCACTAACCCACATGGACAAATAGTCATCCATCTTATGAATCAGGGCTAGCGCATCAAAAGAGTCATAGCACGCCAAAACAATAACTTAGGGTATTATATGATGGCTAAAACATGACTTGAGCAAATGTAAGTATTTGATTCTATTGATGCTGAAATTTTGGTGCGCTAACCCTGTCTTATGAATAGAGTAGAAGCACAGAAGGGAACTGGGTGGCTCGTGAAAGGGGTGTTTGCGGCCTGGATGGCCGCAATCAAGCCTACAGGGAGGTATTCACGGCGTCCCCTGGAATCGAGCTACCTAGTTCCCATGTAGTGTATTTAAAAACAAACGATTTAAACATACGTGATGTGCTAGGAGAATAAAATATTCATGACCATAAGTCCCGACAGTATCGTTTATTGGCAGTGGGGATGGTTTACTCTCAATGCTACCTTGGTCTATACCTGGGTGGTGATGCTGCTGTTGGTAGGTGGCTCGTACCTTATCACACGGCGGCTCTCTACGGGACCAAAACTGTCCCGCTGGCAAAATTTTTTGGAAGTGCTGGTGAGTGGTATGAATGATCAAATTCGCCAGGTCAGTCGGCAAGAACCAGGACGTTACTTGCCTTTCGTGGGCACGCTATTTGTGTTTATCGTAACCTGTAATCTGCTTACCATCGTACCCGGTTATCATCCGCCTACCGCTTCCTTATCTACCACTACAGCCCTAGCCATTTGTGTGTTTATCGCGGTGCCCCTCTATGGCATCGCCCATCAAGGATTGGGGGGCTACCTTAAACACTATATTCAACCCACTATCATAATGCTGCCCTTCAACATCATCGGTGAGTTTTCCCGCACCCTGGCTCTAGCCATACGTTTGTACGGCAATATCATGAGCGGTATGGTGATTGCAGGCATCCTGCTCAGCCTGGCGCCGTTTTTCTTTCCTATTTTGATGCAGTTGCTGGGTTTGCTCACAGGTATGATCCAAGCCTACATCTTTGCAGTACTGGCTATGGTGTATATCGCCTCCGCCACGGCTGTGCAGCATCAACAGACGCAAAACGACAATCAGAATAACACCGCTGCTGACTCAACAACGTGACCTAACTAATTAAATTAAGGAGACCCCATGGATAGCTTAACACTGATCGGCTTAGCCTCTGTCATCACCGCGGGTTTAACCATCGCCATTGGCGCGATTGGTCCCGCATTGGGAGAAGGGCGCGCTGTGGCCCAGGCCCTTAGCGCCATTGCCCAACAACCCGATGAAGCAGGCACCATCAGCCGTACCCTCTTCGTAGGCTTAGCGATGATTGAATCCACCGCCATTTATTGCTTCGTGGTGTCCATGATCCTGCTGTTTGCCAATCCTTTCTGGAACCAAGCTGTATCCCAGGCGGGAGGCTGACAACCATGCAAATCGACTGGTTAGCAGTCGGCGCACAGATCGTCAATTTTCTGGTTCTGATTTATCTGCTCAAGCGATTTCTTTACCATCCAGTGATGAACGCCATGGCAAAACGCGAACAGCGCATTGCCGACCGTCTGGAGGAAGCCCGTCAACGGGAACAACAGGCGGCTCAAGAAAGAGATCAATACCGGGATAAAAACCAGGCCTTTGAGCAGCAACGCCAGGAACTGTTTGAGCAAGCTAAAACCGAATCAGAACAGCAACGCCAACAACTTATAGAAGAAGCTCGTGACACTGTGGAACAAACCCGCGCCCAGTGGCAACAGGAGATGGAGCGTGAACGACAGAGCTTCTACAAGGCGGTAAGCAGTCAGACAGCGCAAGCCATCGTTCAGGGCGTGCGTCGCGTGTTAGCAGATTTAGCCGATACCAAACTGGAAGAGCGCATCGTGCAGCTGTTTCTGCAACGCCTGCAATCCCTTGATGAAAAAACTCGTCAAAGGCTAGTAGAGGCAACCGAGAATGACACCCGCGAGGCTCGTATCACCACCTCGTTTGAACCCGATGAAACGGTCTGCTCGCGTATCACCCAGGCTGTGCGCCAGGTGATGGACGAGCAGACTCCCGTGAGCTTTGCACGTTCAGGAGAGCTTTTGAGTGGTATTGAGCTTAGCACGGGTGACCAAACCCTGGGGTGGAATATGGCGGAGTATCTGGACGAGATCGAGGCAGACCTGGAAAAAACCCTGGCCAATATACCGGCGCCGGCTCCACGAGAAGGACAACCTAAAGATGCCGAAGAAGCAAAAGTCGAAGACACCCTTAACACCGTGAAGCAACAAACGGCGCAAGCCATCGTCCAAGGTATGCGCCGTGCACTGGCGGATTTGGCCGACAGTGAACTGGAAGAAAGGATGGTGCAGGTTTTCTTGCAGCGCTTGCGATCCCTGGACGAGCGAACCCGCCAAAGGCTTAGGGAAACGGCTGAAGACGAGGAAACGCGAGTCCATGTGGTTACTTCTTTTCTCTTAGATGAAGCCGCTCGTTCCCGCATCATTCAAAGGGTGGGTCAGGCAATGGGTGTAGGCGATCGTGCTCAGGTGAGTTTCGAACAGTCCACTGATTTGTTAAGTGGGATTGTACTCAGTACCGGTACTGTAACGGTGGGTTGGACTTTGAGCGACTATCTCGATGACATGGAGGCGGATCTCGAAAAAACCTTGGCGCATAAACCCCAGCAATCCTCATCGGCGAGACAATACAATAAACCAGGACTTACGCAGCTCGTTCCAGAGGACGCCGTGAATACGTCCTTGTAGGCTTGACTGCGGCCATCCAGGCCGCAGACACCTCTTTTCACGAGCTACGCAAATCCTGCTCATGAGTAAGTTGTGCGTAAGTTCTATAGACAACATAGAGAGACACCGGCATGAAGAGTACCCTGCAGGAGGCCGCTGACATTGCCTTTGCCGCCTGGGAACAGGCGTTGGAAGAACAACAGCCAAAACTTACCGCGAAAGCCACCGGCACCGTTACCCATGTGGGGGGTGGCGTGGTGCGGATTAAAGGATTATCGGGTCTGCGGGCTGAATCGTTAGTGCTATTTCCTGGCAATGCCGTGGGTACGGCGTTGGATTTACAGAGCGACGAAATCGGTGTTGCCCTTCTTAAGAACAGCGAAGTCTTGACCACTGGCGTACAAGCCCATGCCAGTGGGCGCTTGACCGACACCCCGGTGGGTGAAGCCCTATTGGGACGTGTAGTGGATGCTACCGGACAGGCATTGGATGGCCAAGGACCCCTACAAAATTTAAAGCGCCGTCCGGTGGAGCGTGACGCCCCCGCCATTTTAGATCGTGCGCCGGTGACGGTGCCGCTACAAAGCGGACTTAAATCGGTGGATGCGTTGATTCCCATCGGTCGCGGCCAGCGCGAGCTGATCGTCGGCGACCGGCAAACCGGAAAAACCGCCATCGCTATAGATACTATTATCAATCAACGTGATAAAGATGTCATTTGTATCTATTGCGCCATCGGTCAACGGGGCACGGCGGTGGCGCGGGTGGTGGAAACCTTGCGTCATCATCAGGCCATGGACTACTGTGTGGTGATGGTGGCCACCGGTGACGATCTGCCGGGGTTACAGTTTATTACCCCCTATGCGGCCACCAGCGTGGCGGAATACTTTATGGAACAGGGCTATGATGTATTGATCGTCTATGACGATCTGACCCGTCATGCCCGGGCCTACCGGGAACTATCCCTGCTGCTGCGGCGTCCACCGGGTCGGGAAGCCTATCCGGGTGATATTTTCTATATTCATTCCCGTTTATTGGAACGGTCCACCCATTTGCGTAAAGAATACGGCGGCGGTTCCCTGACTGCCCTACCCATCGTGGAGACCCAGGCGCAGAATATCTCGGCTTATATTCCCACTAATTTGATCTCCATCACCGATGGGCAGATTTACCTATCCCCGGAACTGTTCCGCAAAGGGTTGATGCCCGCCATCGATGTGGGTAAATCCGTGTCCCGCGTGGGCGGTAAAACTCAACTCCCCGCCTATCGAGCGGTGGCTGGGGATCTTAAACTGGCCTATGCCCAGTTTGAGGAAATGGAGACCTTTTCGCGCTTCGCCACCCGCCTCGATGAAGAAACCCGTAATACCATTGAACGGGGACGCCGGGTGCGGGCCATTCTTAAACAACCCGAGCACGAGCCGTTGCCGGTAAGCGATCAAATCGCCGTGTTGGAAGCAGTCAACAACGGCTTTTTCGATCCTTTACCCATCGATGACATATCCCAAGCCGCCACCGCAGTGCGAAAGGCCATTCACCAACAAGCGTCAGAACTGTGTCGGCGGATTGAAGCGGGTGAAAAAATGAGCGACGAGGATCGCCGCCAGTGGCTCGATATTATAAAACGCGCTGTGGGTAAGCGCGAAAAAACGCAACAGCCCTAAGCGCCAACCATGGAAACCTTAGAACAACTCAATCAACGGATTGAAAGTTTTCAAGATCTACAATCCATCGTCAGCACCATGAAGGCGTTGTCGGCTGTGAGCATTCGTCAATACGAACAGGCGGCGCAGTCCCTGAACTTGTATTACCGCACCGTTGAATTGGGTTTACATGTGTTGCTGCGAGATGCTGCTCTGAGTGAAACGGTCTTACCCCGAGGCGACAGCGGTGGCGTCGGCGCTATCGTTTTTGGTTCCGATCAAGGTTTGTGCGGGCGTTTTAACGAAGAAATCGTTGGGTTTGCCTCAGAACGTCTTGACACAGCGGTTGCTCAGGATCAGGAGGCGTTTGTGCTGGCCGTGGGTAGCCGGGCGGCAGGCAATTTAGAACAAGCGGGCTTTGCGTTGAAGGAAGACATTCCGACCCCCGACTCCGCCTCGCGCATCACTGCAACGGTGCAGCAACTGCTGCTCACTATCGACGCCTGGCGTGAAGAGCATGGCATAGACCATGTGTATTTGTTTTATAACCGGGGACAAGAAGAAGCCTCCCGTTATCAACCGACCGGTGTGCAGCTGTTACCGGTTAACTTGCGACGTTTTCGACGCTTGCAAAAAGAATCCTGGCCGTCTCGGTCGTTACCCACCTATACCATGGACCGCCGTCAGCTGCTATCGGCGTTGTTGCGTCAATATTTTGCCGTGACCTTGTTTCGCGCCTGCGCCGAATCGTTAGCCAGCGAACACGGCAGCCGCTTGAGCGCCATGCAGTCGGCGGAGAAGAATTTAGAAGAGCGCCTGGAAGAAGTGACCGCTGAATACCACCGGATGCGGCAAGACGCCATCACCGGCGAGCTATTGGATGTGGTCAGTGGTTTTGAAGCCCTCAAAGATAACGAGGATTGATTCTCCTGCAAGTCGACTTATCAATAATAATCTACACTTGCATAAATAAGTGAGCAATCGGGAGAAAATCTGTGCCTTCATCCAAAGTAACAGGCAGCTGTCTTTGTGGACAGGTGATTTACGAACTATCGGGCAATCTTGGCGTGTTTCAATATTGCCATTGTTCCAGATGCAGAAAGTTTACCGGCAGCGCCCATGCCACAAATTTATTGGTTGCGCCTGATCAATTTAAATGGCTTACCGGTGAAGCCTATATCGGTCGCTTTGAACCCAAAGATACTAAACATTTTGCGACATCTTTTTGTAAGCACTGCGGCTCTTCCCTACCCTGGCTAGGAAAACAAAAAAAAGCGGTTATCGTTCCCGCAGGCACACTGGATACGGATCCCGGCATCAAACCCTCGCAAAATATATTTTGGGGTTCAAAAGCTCCCTGGTATAAAGAAGTAAATGAACTTATTAAGCATGAAGAGCTGCCAGGTAAATAAATAGCACGTACAAACAAAGAGTATGGGGCAAGCTACTGTAAGGCTTACTCTAAATTTATCCGCGCTATATCCGTTTGTCATAAATTCGAAAGGGTCGCTTCTGCCTGCAAATGGAGGGGGCGAGCAAACACCTTCCTTGCCCCCTCTGCAACGCCTAACGCTCAACGGAGCGCGTCGATGTCAGCACCATGATTAATATGAAACACATTGCCCTCCATCACTAAGGCAGGTACGGACTTTACACCCGCCGCTTCGGCTTCCGCGAGCCGGGACTTATTCTCACCTAGATGAACCGATTCAATGCTATATTTAGACGGATCAAGCCCTTCAGCCACTGTGTGCTCAGCAGAGAAACAAACGGGGCATCCCGCATGATAGAAAATCGCTTTGTTCATGAGTCATCTCCGTTAGTTGCGTGAGTAAAGACCGTAGCGGAATAGCCGCTAAGGCCAACTGCCAGGATGACATATTAATCAATCAATACAACCGGTTACAAAATGGTTTACTACTTACCAAACGGTTCGCTTAGTTGATTTTTCTATGAAAAAAAATAGCAACTATTTGAAAATCACATCAGTCGGTGGAATGGTGGAAAGTGTCATAGGCTGCAAGTGGTCTCTCGCCGTGTTGACTGCCATTAAGCAAGGTATAGTCAGACCTGGCGCTATCGGCCGCACCTGCGAAGGATTATCCACCAAAGTACTCAATGAGCGTCTTAAAAAGCTGACTGCTTTCGGCATATTACAAAGAGTGGATTTTGCAGAGATTCCACCCCATGTTGAGTATCATTTTACCGACTTCGGTTATCGCTTCTTAAAAATCATTGATGAAGCTGAGAAACTCCAGGAAGAAGTTGATGAGAACTTAAATAGTCATTAAATACGACACTTACATTAGTCCTTATGTACAAAGGTTTTAAAGATATCAGTTTTTTCGCAGGGTAAGTCACTAAGACGTTTCAAGGTCAAAATGCCCTGCCTGACTGCGCCCCTCAGCCACTGAAAAGCGGCGCAGCTTATTAGCACTATTAAACGCTTCGCAAACTGTAGGCATGATAGTACATTGAAAACATGCCTATAAAAATTAAGGTGATGGATGTGGAAACAAAGACTATTACCATTCGCGTCAGTCCTGAAGCAGCGTCTGCTTACAAGACAGCATCTGCTGAACAACGGCGAAAGCTCGATGCCCTGCTCAGCTTGAAGCTCGCTGAAGTGACACAAGCAAAACGCCCCTTAGAAGTCATCATGAGCGAGATGAGCCGCAAAGCCCAAGAGCGCGGGCTGACACTAGAAATTTTAGAAGCTATTTTGAATGAGCAGTAGTGCATACTGCGTTCTCGACACAAATACTTTAGTGAGCGCCGTATTATTTGAACATTCTATTCCAGGGCAAGCGCTGTATCGTGCGCTGAAATGGGGAGATGTTCTCGTATCGTCTAAAAGGCAGAGAAGCGTTAAGGGTTTAAAAAATGAGACTTGAAGAGAGAGAAGCATTAAGAATTTAAGTTTTGGAGAAAAAATGAGACTTGAAGAGGTAGCGCCAGAATATATTAAGCGGGTAGCTAAATATCGATGGGACCGAATTATTGAGAAACATGAAGGTCCTTGGGGATGGGATTACTTCCTTAATGCCAATCTAGTCGAATTCCTCAGTGTAGATGGATTCGAGGTTCTCCTCCCCGTAGAAAAAAAGCATCATCCCAATATCACTATCACCCGGTGCATAGGGTCAACCGATAGGCAGATGTTGACGATCTTCCTGCGTGACACGACCTATGATACAGGCATCTTCGCAGGGTATTTGGCTGTCTGTGAGAAAGTGCCGGATCAAGAGTGGTACATTGCAATCGTCTACCACGAGTGTTGGGTAAACAAGCTCGAAGAGATGAAACAGACTTGAGACTACACAATCAATAAAGGGCTTCGGGACCAAAATGCCTTGCCAAACTATGCCCCTCGGTACGCAAACGTTCCGTTTCATGGGCCATTGCCTCTAGCAATGCCTTATCCACCTGATCGGTGGGCCGCGCCTTTAAGGCCATTAACATGGCATAAGGCAAACTCAGAGCATTATCCTCCGCTAGTCTGCCTAAATAGGTTTCCTCAAAGTCCGGTGGCACACGCAGGGACCAATTCTCTTCACTGACGGTACCTGGGCTGTTATAACGTTCCTGAACGCCCAACATATCGGACACAAAGACCATGATGTTGCGTGCTTGACTATTGAGCATATCAGCGAACAGTGCATGTACTAATACGCCAGGATTGTTAGCGACATGGGCCACCCATGCTGGGCGCTCAGTTTCATTTGGCACTAGACGCCGACTAAGGTCACTTGCTCGATCCTGGGCTTGACCACTTCTGCACCAATGCCCCGCCAGTTGCCAGATGGGCCGAGTATCATGATTACCGAGCATAATCCAATCCGCCGGTTGGGCATTATCACTACGATAGACATCCGTTGGATTGTTGGGATCAGCATTTTGCAGGACCCGGAAGCGCCCTAGCCCATGCCGCTCCATGACACGGTGCAACGGATAGGGCATTGTGCTAAGCACTTCACACATCACCTGTTTTAAACCTTGACCATTGTGAGGCGCTAAATGGGTAAAGAGTGTGGCATAGTGGGTGACCTGGTCTTCCGTCAGTTCCCGCACCCAATCGTCCGCATGGCGGGGCAAATGGCGATTGAGTTGTTCTGAGCGCACCAACGAGAATTCCCGCAAACGGGGATGATCTAGCAAATTAGGTGAGGAAAAGAGCCGCGCACCCTCTTGTACCGCTTGAAAAGGATTAGAGAGATCGGTTCGATAGACCCAGGGCGTTACCCATCCTTGGGGGTGATCCACGCGGACGCCATCGTACTCAGCATAAACCTTTCTTAATCGCTTTTCCACAAACTGCAAAACCGGCCCAGGACTGCCGTCGTCGTCAGTGTATTGGCGTGGGTCCAATACCATAAATCCCCATGGTTGACCTTCTGGGTTCGTGCGGCTAGGGGGTGCGCCTAAGCGATACCCGTCGAGAAACAATCCTTGATAATTCCAAGCGTCTTGATCGGACATACCTACCTGTAAATCCGCGTAAAGCTGTAGTCCTAGTTCAGCAGACAGAGCACGTAATCGATGGTGTTGCTCATGGGCGAGAAATTGAATAAAGGCATAGTATTCTAGAGCGACAGCGCGACGTTTAGCGAGTTCTTGGCGTCGTTCAAAACTCCACGCTTGTTCCCTTAAAGGTGGATTTGGCAGCCGCTGATCCAAGTGGGGTTGCTGGGATTCATCGGACCATTGTCGCCAATTTTGCCCACCGTGTTCTTGGCGGAGCACTGTATATAGAGCATCCCCCTCTAACCAATCCCAATGGTTGCTGCAAAATGCTGCAAAGCGTGCTGCGAGGGCCATCATGCCCTCTTCACCCTGTTCACGACGCTGGCAAAACCGGTCATAGGCTCTGCGCAAAGCCTTCTCGGTGAGGTCAAAGGCAAAACCGTAGTGCACACGACCTCGTCCTGGTGGCCGTTTTTTTAACCAATGGTTTAGCTCTTGAGGCGTCAATAAATCATTTTCACAAAGTGCATACAAAGAAATAGAGAGAGGGTTTCGCGAGAACAAGGTGCCGTCGTAGGGTGAAGGATTACCGGCTGATGTGGCGCCCTGAGGGCCTAGTTGCAGACCATTAAAACCTATGTCGCGTATGCGTCTAAGAAAGTGAGCAGCACCGCGGGTATAGGGTGAACCACGGGTGGTTTCTTCCGCCTCAAAACTAGGAAAACTGGGATCATGGATTTGCAAGAAAAGATTATCCACCCCTAGCACCCTGAGACCTTCAGAGATACAGTGGCGATAAGTGGTAAGTTCAAAGGGGCTGCACACCAGTTTTCTCCATGACAGCTTTAAAATCGACGCCAGTATGAGGGACGCGCTACCGCCATTCAAGACATGAGACGAGAAAGCATAGAGCTGCTTGAGCGTGTTAGGTTTTTCTTGTAATGCTATCGCGAAAAATTATCCGACAGGACTTATGCCTGCAGAGGGATTTTTTTGTTGCGCCTTACGGCCATACAATTTGAGCAACACAATCAATAAAGTACCCAATGCCATTACGGCTGCCGCCATGAGCAGACCATCTTCATAACTGCCGCTGCTCGCCGCCATATGTCCGGTAATGGCGGGTGCTGCAATCTGCGCCACACCGTAAGCTAGCGTCATCTTTCCCATCATCTTAGCCGGACGGGTCGGGTAGTAACGACCGGAAATCGTCAATACGAGACTGACGATACCAATAAAGGTGCCGCCATAGAGCATGGCACTGATTAGGGCAATGCCAAGGCTGTCATTAATGGCGGGTAACAAAACACCTAAAATCTGCAAAGAGAACGCCATGAGCAACGCATTGATATCGCCGAAACGTCTTGCGATCAGGTCCCAAACGATACACGCGGGGGCTGCCGTTAGCCCGATCACCAGAAAGACTCGGCTACCCCAGCCGTTAAGTGCCGGTTGCTGTTCCAAGATGGCCACGATGAACGTGGCGCTGATGACATAGCCTACGCCCGCACAAAAGTAAGCCGCCATAAAAAGTTGCATGTAGGTCCTACCGGGTGGAGAGTCTTCTAGTTTAGTACCGCTATTAGTGAACAGCGTCCTATCCGGAGGTGGAAGCCAGCGCCAGGCGGGCATGAGCAGCACAAGCCCCAACAAAGTGAGCACAAACCACTGCTCTCGCCAATCCAAATAGTGATTCATTAGCTCCACAGCGAAGGCCGCAAAGGCAATTCCCAGACCGACCCCTGAAAAATGTAAGCCCAGTTCGCTACGGTGACCGTGGCGAATCAGCCAGTTCAAAATCAACCCGGAACCGAGCAACAAGCCTGCAGCGCTGCTTAAACCCGCGAAAAAGCGCAAGGCCGCCCACAACCAGGGATCGTTGGTGAGCCCCATCCCCCCGGTGGTGATAACAGCAACCACCAGTCCAATGCGATACAGGCGGTCTTTTAGATGTAAATCGTTAATCAAGGCGGCGGTGAGTGCACCACAAAGATAACCCATGTAGTTGATCGCGGCTAACCAGCCACCTTCCGCAATCCCAAGTCCGGCTTGTTGCTGCATGATGGGCAGCAAGGGCGTATAGGCAAAACGGGCAATACCCAGCGTCAAGATCAGGCTAATGACACCCGCGCCGAGTACTTGTAGGCGATGAGGGCTGGTCATGGTGTTTGCTCCATCGGTGTCTAGGGGTCTCTCGTAACATGTTCTTGCTAAGATAGATAGTGGCAGGCTAACGGCTTATTCCATGGCAATGCACAGGTATCCCCTCCTCCCTTTAAAGAAATTATCATTGCGCTGGGAGAGCTGTAGTGCTGATGGGCTTGTCCTAAAAAGCCTCAAAAATAAACCGGGCTGCGCCAAGGTCGATGGTATCGCCGCTCTCTAACGCCACCATTTCATTATTAGCCAGTTTATGGTGGCAAACTTGGACCTCACCTGCATCGGCGCAGTTTTGAATCCAGTACATACTGTCTTTGTAAAGTAGATCGGCATGATAAGGATAAACACCTTCAGCTTCGATTTGTAGCCCCCTTTGAGGTGCGCTTCCCATTGATATACGCTTGGGGAGATAGATGTGCATCGTACGCTCGTGCCCAACGCCTTCCCGTTGGAAACGGGCGTACAGTAATGAACCTTTAGTGTCGATGCCGTTCTGTTTGCCGTTTTTTTCCTGCAGACAGTTTAACCCGTTAAATGCTTTTTTGAGTTGCCGCTTTAGCTCGTTATCAGCCGTATTTCCAAGCTGCTGCATAAGATTAACGATTTCTAAGAGGTATTCACCACAGCGTTCGTTGTGGTTTGCAGTGTCTTGAAGGGTGCTTGACGTCTGTGTCATATCCCATTCTAAAGCGATGTTTAAGGTATATAGCCCTGCAATATCCAGCTTATCGCCTGAAGCCAAATCGTACCAACGGCCTCTCGTTAACTCCCTACCGTTGAGGGCTGTGTAGCTGCGTTCGTGGGATCCAGCATGAATAATAGCTAATCCTTCAGGTCGAGCGCCAATCGCAAAATGCATACGAGAAATGCGCTCATATTTTGGAACAAAACCCAATGCGAAATCACCAAAATGCGTTTGGGTACGCTCGTTATAACGCCCAAATACCATAAAGGGTCTGGACACCAATTCAATGCGCTCTGCCGTATATGGGGTACTTTGGCTACGCAGAAGCGCCCGAGTCAACAGTGCGCCACGACTTGCAGGACTCCTATTGGTTACGGTGATGCCACGTAAATGGCGGGTGTGAATTTCATCCCGCTCTAGGGGAAGTGTGATGGCTTGGTCTAACGAAGGTAGCGATGATTTAGAAGACGGTTGCGGGGCGGCATCGTCATGGGTTTTTGATTGAGATAATTGAAAAGCTTGGGATAACTGGTGAAAATCCAGTTCATCCAAGCCTATTGCCGTTGCATGAACTTTGACCTGGGAGTCAACGCTCACACCCGGAAAATTTAAAAATAACTTGCCACGATTCTTATAAGCGTGCCATATACCCTGATGATCGCAGACATCTATTTGTAAAGACAACGTTGTGCTCATAGGTTCTTGAGGAGCTTGATAGGGAATATAGGCAGAACACAAGCTCTGGGCATCGAGCAATCTGATGGGTGGTGGTTGAACGCTGTCAGGAAGTGACAAATCAGCCGAAGAAATGCGAATTAGAATCTCACGAAACAGCTGTGTTGTACAGTTGGCAACCCATAGGCACAGGGTACTGGCAGACCCTATCTGATGGTAGTTAGTGGCGCCAAACCCTATGAGTACAGATTGGTTTTTATTGAGCAATTGCCGTATATGTTGCTCCTGCTCAACAATAGTCGATTGCTGCAACCCGCAATGTCGTTGAAACTGGGTCAAAACCTGCTGATCTGCTTTTGTTTTACCGCTTTTCTTACTCCAGATTTTATACAGCAGTTGCTCTAATTGGCGCAGGTTAGCTGGGGTTGGACCTAACTGTTGAGGGCGGTAATATATGAAACGTTGCAGCTCAGGCGGCCAAGCGATATTCTCTGAAGATAAATCCATTGCGATTAAAAAAGGCTCATTTTTTGCTTAATTTTTAAAGTGTACAAAAAATCTGCATTTATTGAAGCAATGACACGTCAAAGGTTGTTAAACAGTGGTTTTTTATCAAAAAACGTATGCGATCCCAGTTGATGAATTAAAGCATAGGAGAATAAAGGATCGTAGGGGATCGATCGTTAAGCGGAGGTGGTTTTGAAAATAAGGCATTATGTGTTAGTTCTTCTAGCATTGCTCACAATCGCGTTTGCGCAGCCGTTAGTCCTATTTTTAGGAGGTCTTACCCTTATCGGCAGCGTTACCGCCTTTATTTTCTCAGATTTGCCACCGGAAAAGCAGGATATCTGGGAAAGAAAACTAAATGAATCGATTCACCGTTTATTGAGTAAACTAAAAAAACAGCCGAAACCGGAAGGAAATAGACGAGCTCGTAACCGTAAAGAGATTATAGAACCTTCCTCGCTGATCGAAGAAGCTCATCCTGACTCGCTGATTCGACAGCTCGAAGAGAAAACCAAAACCGACTGGAGAGTTACAGAAATCGTCAAACCAGAAGACTTAACGCGCACCTATGATACCGAGCAACGTTGACTCCCCAATCTGTTATGGTCATCATCAAATAAACACTCTACAAAAACAGTTTTTGTTTGACTTCTTCATTCCAGTAGAGCTTCTCGCAAGGTGATTTTTTATGTCTCAGTTACCGCAATTAAGCGATGCCTCATTGACCTTAGAAGATCGTGTTGCCGTTTTAACCTTTGAACGCCATGATGTACGTAACGCTTTAACGGGTACGGATTTGGTATCTGATATTGTTAACGCTATTCACTGGGCCAATCGCGATCAAGCCGTTTCAGTGATGATCATTACCGCGGCTGGCAGTGCTTTTTCGGCGGGCGGTAATATCAAGGAAATGCGTGATCGTCAGGGTACATTTGCAGGTAGTGCGCTAGACATTCAGCAACGCTACCGGGAAAGCATCCAACAAATCTCGTTAACGGTGCCCAATGCGGAAATACCGCTGATTGCCGCCATCAACGGCGCAGCGGTGGGCGCAGGACTCGATTTAGCCTGTATGTGTGATCTTCGTATCGGATCAACCCAGGCGGTTTTGGGAGAGACGTTTATTAATTTAGGATTGATTCCCGGTGACGGCGGCGCTTGGTTTTTACAACGCCTCATCGGCTATCAGAAAGCCGCGGAAATGACCTTTACTGGTCGGTTAGTGAAAGCCCATGAGGCTCATGCAATGGGGTTGTTACTAGAGGTCGTAGAACCTGAGAGGTTACTACCCCGTGCCAAAGAAATGGCTGCGGAGATTGCTGCAAAACCTCCTCAAACGATACGTTTTACAAAGCGTCTTATGAAGGTGGCTCAACGTCAAGAATTACCTGAATTCCTTGATTTATGCGCCTGTTTTCAAGGCATGTGTCATCATACGGATGATCATATTGAGGCGTTAAATGCGTTTTTAGAGAAACGCACAGGTCACTATGTAGGCAAGTAAAGTAGGAACGATCTGCGAACCGCTCCTACTCCTCCTACCTTCTTAGCAAGTAAGTACTATTACATTAAGCCCTTTTCTTTATAGTACTGTTCTGCACCTTCGTGGAGAGGTGCCGACAGATTATTGGTAATCATCTCTTCCTTTTTCAAATTCGCAAAGGCTGGATGCAACCGCTTAAAGCGATCAAAGTTATCAAAAACAGCGCTTACTAACTCATAGATAACTTTTGGATCGGTCTCACTGGAAGACACAAAGGTAGCGCCGACACCAAAGGTTTCTACATCTTCATCGGTTCCCCGGTACATACCCGCCGGAATGACCGCTTTTGAGTAAAAAGAATTTTCCTCGATAAGTGATTGGACTTCCGGTCCTGTCACTGGTACAACGACAGAGTCGCAAGCGGTGGTTGCTTCTTTGATAGAACCATTGGGATGACCGACAGCAAATACAATGGCGTCTATTTTGTTGTCGCACAGGGCCTGAGCTTGCTCAGCAGATTTTAGCTCAGAGGCCAATTTAAAATCGTCCATGGTCCAGCCTTTAGCCTCCATCAGCACTTCCATAGTGCCTCGTTGCCCAGAACCAGGATTACCCACATTGACTCGCTTTCCTTTAAGATCGTCGAAGGTTTCAATACCACTATCAGTCCGGGCTACTACTGTAAAAGGCTCGGGATGGACCGAAAACACTGCACGTAAGTCTTGATTAGGGCCTTTTGACTCAAATTCACTGGTGCCGTTATAGGCATGATACTGCCAATCAGACTGAGCCACACCCATATCCTGCTGACCAGCAGCGATGGCATTAAGATTCTCAACGGAACCGCCTGTAGAAGGCGCAGTACACTTGATACCATGTTCATCTTGGCCGCGATTCACCAACTTGCAGATGGACTGACCCACCACATAGTAAACACCCGTTTGCCCACCTGTTCCGATGGTGATAAACGTGTTAGCCCATCCTGCGCTGCTCAACAAAACGGCTAAGACCGTTGCTGACACGATGACAGGGATTTTCTTAAAGAAAAATTTACTCGGCATAGACTACCTCATTTATAGACAGATACAGAAAGGCGGGTAATCCCGCTTTCATTTAGTATTTTTTTAAGCTGCCGTGCTTATTCTCTTTCCACACCGCGTTAACGGTTTTGCTACGTATTAGCCTTATAAACGTAGGCTAATATTTAATATTGGTTAGACATAAAATGTTACATATTGTTAACTGAGTTTATTGTTTCGTCAGCAAAGGAAGTATAGCCTAAACTCTTATGTCTAATGACAAATTCTAATCTAACTAACTGAGAGCCACCCCGATGGGGACAACTATTAGACCCCTAACCAGGATTTTTTTCTCGCTGATATTGATGATGACTAGTGCTGCTGGTATGACCCAAAATACCACATCAAGGGTCATTACTATCGGCACTGGGGGAACGACAGGTGTGTACCATCCTCTAGGCACAGCAGTATGTAATTTAGTAAATAGGGATTACTCACAACATGGTATTCGTTGTCTTGTAGACGAAACCAGTGGTTCTATCGCTAATTTGAATGGCTTACGTTCCGGTGAGTTAGATATTGGATTAGCCCAATCCGATCAAGAGTACAACGCTTATCGAGGACTTGGCCCCTTCGCAGAAAAGGGTTCCAATAAGAACTTACGCAATCTGTTTTCAACCCACAGCGAATCTTTCACGGTGCTGGCCCGCGCCGACAGCAACATTAAAACCTTTGATGATCTCAAAGGTAAGCGGGTTAACATAGGTAATCCCGGTTCTGGTCAACGGGCAACCATGGAAGCACTAATGCAAGCCAAAAATTGGACGTCTGCTGTGTTCAGCGAAGTTTCGGAGTTGGAACCTGATCAGCAGTCCCAAGCTCTCTGCGACAACCAAGTGGATGCCATCATCTATACAGTAGGCCATCCCAACCGATCTATTCTCGAAGCCACCATTGTCTGTGACTCACATATTGTGCAAGTTGCCGATCCTGTAGTGGATAAACTTGTTCAGGATAATCCCTATTACACCCACGAAACTATCCCTGGTGGTATTTACCGTGGTAATTATAAAGATATCAAAACCTTTGGGGTGAGGGCTATGGTGGTCTCTTCGACCAATACACCACAGGAAACTGTCTACCAAGTGGTTAAGTCAGTTTTTGAAAACTTTGACGAGTTTAACAGAGCCCACCATGTGCTGCATAATCAAACCCGCGAAGGCATGATTATTGATGACAGCAGTGTGCCTCTGCATGAAGGAGCTATGCACTATTTTAAGGAGGCGGGTCTGTTAAATAAAACGCCCCCAAACTCCTGAGACGAATTAAGCAAAAACACCGGTAAAATAGGTTGATACAACTTTTATATAATCAATTTAACGCTGATATGTTCATTATTTTTGCTCTCTTTAATTTATCAAGGACGCAAAAATCGCATAAAGTGTTCAAAAACGTCAGTAAAATTCTGGTTTGCAAAATCTAAAAACTTGTTTCTATTTGACTAAAATCCTTACATACAAGGCTATTACTGCTAGTTCCAAAGGATACTCTAACATTTTCCTGTCGACGTAATGAAAGTCTCTCAAACCATCGGCACCTCTCTTACGAGCCATTTGAAGTACTGTTTTTGAATGAATTCTAACGTGATTACGCAAAAACTACGTTTATCTCCGATACGATTGACACTTAAATAAAACGCCCTAAGTTATCCGGTGTTATGGAAGGGCCTTCGCCGTTGGGAGACGGCGATGGAGCGTACATGGACGTATTCACAGCGTTCCTGATATAACACCGGATAAGTTATAGGCAAGTACTTAACCTTCGAAATTGGAGAGACACCACAATAGATGGCACATATATTGTATTACGACCTTATGCATGATGAAGGACAACCAAAATCGATAGTAGGGAAGAGGTCAATTGATGTTTGCTAATTATTTTTCGACGCAGATGCATTTATGCATTTTTAGAAAACCTATTTTTAATTTAGCAGGTTGCAGCAACTGCTTTTATTTACGCGACTTATTTTTAAGCCTGAGTTTGGTTTCTCTTTTGTGTTTTCCAGGGATCTCAATCAGTGACACTGTTGCTAACTCAAAGGGTATCGAATTAGGAAAAAGTGATCCAAAACTTGGATATACAACCGATTGTAAGATCGTGGATCCTTTCCCCGCAAACCTTATCGATAGCAGCGGTTTGAACAAGCGCCATGGCAGCATTCGCTTTAAGGCTCGAGATGGAAACACAATCACCGCCTTCACTTACCGCGCTAGCCAGTTTGACGGTAATGGGCCGATTCTGTTTGTCATGCATGGCTCAGGGCGAACCGCAGAGTCTTACCTTAACGCCTTTAAGCCGATTGCTGAGCGTCACTCAGCTTTGGCCGTGGCGCCTATGTTTGAGAAAAATTCCTACCCAACCTCAGAGAGTTACAACCTAGGCGTCGGTGTTAAAGGCACACCCTCGGATGGCGTGTATCAACCTAAGGCATGGCGGGCGTCGGCGGATTATCTCTACTCCGAGATCGAACACTTATTCGAAGCGCTCAAGTCTAAGCTCAACAGCCCTCAATGCAGTTACCGCATTTTTGGCCACAGTGCCGGTGGTCAGTTTACTCACCGCTTGCTCACCTTTCGTCCGGATGCTCGCGTCTTTCGTGCTGTGGCTGCCAACAGTGGTTGGTATACTTTACCAACTAATGGTAATGGTAATGGTAATGGTAGTGATCGGAATTACTTCATGCCTTACGGTTTGCAAGGCAGTCCCCTCACAAGCGATGATCTTAAGCAGACCTTCAGCCGCGAGCTCGTGGTGCTACTTGGCAGTGAAGATACCCTTACCGCTAAGGAGGACTCCAATGTACGTGGCTCGACCAAGGCAGAAGCACAAGGACCTAACCGATTGCAGCGTGGCAAGTCTTACTATAACCACGCCAGTTCGCAAGCTGCCACCCTAGGGTCAAAGTTTGCTTGGCTCACCGACACCGTGTTGGGGGCGGGCCATGACAAGGATGAGGTGGCCGCATCTGCAGGATGGTACTTATTTCGCAAAGCTGGAGAGCGCCCTTGCACACCCAGCACGGCCGCCGAGGCTAAAGGGCTTGTGATTAACGAAATTTTGGCTGATCCGCCTAAGGGTTCTGCGGGTGATGCCAACAATGATGGCACACGAGATGCCAATGACGACGAGTTTGTAGAGCTGGTCAACACTGGATCCACCGAGATTTGTCTGACAGGCTGGACCCTTGGGGATGCCGCTGAGCCGGAACGCCATCGCTTCCCCATCAGTACTCGACTCGCTCCCGGCGCAGCCTTGGTTGTCTTTGGCGATGGGTTGCCTACCGGAAATTTTGGCGGAGCGCTAGTGCAGTGGGCAGCCTTTGGCGGCAAGATCAATATGAGTAACAGTGGCGATATAATAACTTTGGCTGATCGCAGTGGCAGAGTTCACTCTCAAATTTCCTGGGGAGACTGTGCCGGTGTTGCCTGCGCTGCTGAGCATATCGATGGCAGTTTAAACCTCGATCAAGCGACGGTAAGAAACCCAGAACTCATCGGTAAGTGGGTGCCCCATAACACTCTGTCGGCCGGTAAATTATTCTCTCCTGGTCGGCGCTCTGACGGTAAACCGTTCATGGGTAAGCCACTGCCCCCAACCAACTTATCCATTGAGTTTACTTATGAGTGAGTCAGAATTGGCTCACTCAAATCAGTTAAAATTAGCTATTCTGAAACAGCACCTTTTGAGACTATTTGAATTGAACTCTAAGCAGTGAGAATTAAATACTACATTTTCCTAGCGCATTGAGTTTGATGGTTCTATATTTTTTGGGGCAATTCTTGTAGGGGCTGATCTGACTAATGACCAATGAATGAAAAAAAAATAAAAATCCAGGTAGAAAACCCTAAAAGTATAAAACTCATACTTACAGGTGATGTCCATCTAGCCACCAACTACCACCAAAAAATGGCTGCTAGTTCCAAAAAAAAATTCCATTTACATGACGTCACAGATTTTACTTATCTTACAACGCCGTTTTTTCCACTGTTTAATTCAGCAGACTTTGTCATAGCGAATCTTGAAACCCCCGTCCTAAATGAGGAACTCCCTCGCTATTATGGTGATTTGAAACAATACTACCATAGAGATTTTCCTGATCTCATATTTTCAGTATTGGAAAAACTAAATGTTAAAGCTATAACTTTAGCTAATAATCATATTTTAGATTATGGCCCCGACGGATTACTAAAAACGTTAGAGTATTTAAAAGATAAAAAACTTCCCTATATCGGCGCTGGAAAAGATTTTATGGAGGCAAAAAGAGCGTTATTTGTCGATTTTACTAAAGATAATCAAACTATTCTTAAGGTGGCCATCCTCTCCGCTTTTGAGTATCGCAAAAAGTATCATGAGGTCTATGATTTTTATGCTAATAAAAACAAATCAGGTGTGAATAAATTAACTAGACGAATATTGGCTGACCATATTAAAGATATAAAACAAAATGATCCGGAGCGCTTTGTTATCTTCTATCCCCATTGGGGAAAAGACTATCAATGGGTGACTTCTCAGCAAGAACACTCTGCTGAAGCGATTGTTGAAGCTGGAGTTAACCTAATCATTGGACATGGATCCCATTTCTCACAAAATATCGTCTATCTCAACAACGTCCCTGTTGTCTATGGTCTTGGCAATTTTATTTTTCTAACGCCAGGAGGTTTTCGTAATAGACCAGAGATACCCTCAATAGGTTTAGTGGCTCAGCTAAATTTTAATTTGAATGAGAAAAAACCAAAATTTGATACAGGTCTTAAGCTTTATCCACTGCAAGCCAACAATCGCATAACCCTTTATCAACCTCGGTTTGCCAATAAACAAGAAGTTTTTGAAACCTTCACTCTATTTTTAGACAAAAGCCATGACAAAAAAGAGTTTCAAAATCAGGTTAAAACCGAGACCGATGAGTTTGGAGAATACTTCAACTTAAAATTACCGTAATATCTTTCTACTAACTAACTAGCCATCTCCTGCGGTTTAGTAAAAATACTATTTTTTACAATATTTTTTACCATCATATCCAGCGTAAATGCTGAGGATTTTGTATCTTTAAACACAAGAACGATATTTTGTAAACCATAACTTTTCATCTCGGATCTCCAGTGGTTTTCTTCTTCTTTTCTAATGAGAAGATAAATAGTACAAATCTCATCAAATTTATAAAATATTTCTTTCATATTAATTCTATGAGTCAAGGTATCGATGAGTACTATGTTTGGTTTTAATATCCTCAAAGCCGTAATGTCACTATTTGGTAGAAAGAAAAAATTAAGTTTGTTGTTACCATCTCTTGAACTATTAATTATCGCTAATAACAAATTCTCAAATTCTATAAGTCCTTTGTTATTCAAAAATTCAGAAATATAAGCAGGATAAATATCGTTGCTGTTGTCTACTTTGTAAAGCACCTTAAAATCATTATAAGTACTCTCATTACCAATAATACCAAAAACAATGCCTTCCATTCTCGATCTAATAATTCTAGCCATACGCATCAAACCTAAGAAAGGATTTAAGGCTAATAAAGTTGGTCTCCATTTTGGTAAACTATCAGGTATTACAGGTGTTACTACTACATTACAATTCTGTTCGAAAGCATTCTCAACCATAGCTAACGATTCAGGAATATCAACATATTCAGGGATAACCAACATACTGTCATCCATTGTCATACAGGGTGTTAGACTCACTCTACGAATATAATCTGTTTCGCAATGGCCGTTTGACCACTGCCCTTGAAATAGTCGCATTAGATTTAAAGGTGAAAATAGTTCACCTATATATAATGAATCGTCTTTTTCTGATTTAATCGATGCTTTTTCTTTTATGGATAAGCCTATATCAAGAAAAAGAACTATGTCGTTTGCACCTAGATAATTGTAAACAAACTCTATTGCGGTCTCTACATCAGGTAACGAGGTTGAGTTTTTATAAGAACTATCCCTAGTGTTCATAACAAAAACAATATGTAAGTTTTTAGATTGCAATACTTTAATCCATTGTTGCCAATCAACCGGTAAGCCGACATTGTTTGTCACAATCAGCCAAATACATTCACGTTTTCTTAAAGACCAATTTTTAAACAGCTTCAGCGCATAATGATCTCTTGGATCACAAACATAAGCACCCAAATGATCTAATTTAACTAACGAATAGCTGGCAGAGAAAAAGCGTTGATGGGATGATAAGGATATAACTTTGTTAATGTGTTCAACATCACTGTTAACTGTTAGTACAGCAGCGAGAGAAAATAACAGACTCCGTGATGGGGTAACTTTATCTGAAATAATTTGCGTACTAGCGCCATTAGCCCATAGTAAAGCTTTTGTGTCAGAGTCTTTATGAGTATCGACAACAGCGAGTGCTTTTCCTTGCTTTTTGATATGTTCTTGCAGTTTGGTGTTGCTAAAATCATTTGCATTAAAGGATACTAATACCAGATTTTTTATTGGAATAGTTTTTGTAAGTATGTGGTAAAGACTTTCATTTTCTAGATCTATCACAACGGATTGGGATGAAATACTAGCTAAAAGCTTGTATACACGATGATGGATAATATCGTCATGACTGCGTTTTAAAATCTTTGGATCGATAAGTTCATCAGTAATCACAGTACAGGTAATTGAATTACACGGAGAACCAGAGGCGATCAAATCGCTTAATTTCCAGCTCATCACAGCCGCATCTAGATCTTGATGACATAAAAACTGATGCGACCGATCAATAAACGAACCCACCAATGTTGCATCATTGTAAAGTGTTTTTATTTTATCATCTGCCTGTAGCCCCGTAATGTATCCGATTTTATTTAAAAGCGTAAAACAATTTTCTGCAACTTTGCCTTTGCTCTTATGCCCTGTGATGACAATTTTTGGTATCGATCCTGATCTATTTGCGTCGAGAAAAGGTTTCAAGATATGTTTAGTAATGTCACGTTTTTTACCAAAGGTGGGCAACATGTGAAGGTCCACACCTGGATTATTGTTGATTTCGATAATTTTGCCTGAACCCTCTCTCCAGGACCGTGATATATCATTTGAAACAAAATCTATTCCCGCAACGTCGAGTAAACAACTTTTCGCTGCGCTAACCGCCGCTGCTTTATTGTCTGGATGAACTAGGTCTGTACAGTCTTCGGAAATACCGCCCAGTGAAGCATTTGATACTTCTCGTACTTGAACCTTTTGATTGTGATTTAAGACACTATTGATAGATAAACTCTGTTTTTTCAGGACTTGTTTTAAGTTATCATCAATTTTTATTGGCATTAAGCATAAACCGTCACGTCGCTCTACTTTATTCTTTATTTCTATGAGCTCTGCAATGCTATGGAATCCATCACCTTCAATAGTTGCAGGCATTCTTTTAACTGCTGCAATAAACTGTTCATTAATAACAAGCAAACGAAATTCATGCCCAGCGACATGTTCTTGTACAACCATTGCTTGACTGGTGAAGGGATTATTTTTATAGCTTTCAACAAGCTCCTGGGGAGAGTTAATATTTAGTTGAACTCCTTTTCCTTTAGAACCTCGCCTAGGCTTTAATACAACAGGAAAAGATAATGTGGGTAATACCTTTAGTAACGATTTTTCATCTTTGATGTTGTGTTGATTTGGCACGGGTGCTCCTGCTTGTTTAATATAATTTAAACTTGTTAATTTATCCCGAGCAATATGACATCCAATCGCGGTGGTTTTTTCAGAGTATCCAAAGGACAATAGTTTGCTGTGCTTTCCTTCACCAACCCAACCTTTTTTGCCAAAATCGTTATAAGAACTTACACCGAGTCTTCTTGCGATCTGCCTTCTTTCATTAGCGATATATTCATCTAGCGTAAAAGCAAATTTCTGTCGATTTTGGTGATAAAACTCCTTTAATTCCTGTGCATTTTTGCCAAAAATTATAAGGTCATAAAGAATTTGAATACATTCCACAAGCTTCGGTAACATGCTTGATCGAATGATTTCAAAGACAATTTCGTGTCTATTTTCTGAGATACTGTGGTATCCATAGTGCCTTACTTCATGGCGAGATGCTTGTTGTATCAATACTATTACTTGAGGGATTATAAGGATTAGTTTATTCTCAAGCTGAATTGTAGTGACTTTTAAATCATCACCTAATACATCTATAATTACCTGTCGAAAAATTCCAATATTGTCTTTGTCTACTTCTTCTAATAGATTACCAGATCCCTCAACAACAACTCGCGCAGATGGCGTTAAACTTACAATACTTGGACCTGGATATGCGGTAGAACTTAAAATACGAAAACTTTGTCGCAATTTGCATCGTTTTGGTCTATCGATTGGGCGAAAACGCTCTTTAAAAAAGTGTAAACCCTCTGTTTTTCCGGCGCCCCCATCGTTAAATATTCTAACGTTAGCATCAACAGAGTAAAATTTGACAGCAAGCTGATTAATGAGAAACTCCGAAAGACCATCATAAACTTCAGAAACTTTTCTAAATAAACAATAACCAATATTATTTACAATTTCGCCGCTTATCATTCCGACAATTTTTTTGTTATCTATAGCGACTAAAATGATGTGATGCAGAAAATTATGATTTTTGATGATTTCTGAATAATAGTCTTTGTCAAACAAACTATCGTATCTCTGATATGCAGCATGACTCCAAGAATTGTTAAGTTCTATAATGTTGTTATAATAAATGTCGTTATAGTCTTCGATGACGATGTTTTTATGATTATGTCTCAGTTTGTTAATTTTTCTTCTAATATAACCATACTCTTTTCCATATAATTGAATTAGACTTTGTAAACTATAACGGTATTCTGGACCAACCCTGTATTCTTGATAGGAAAACACAGAACTAAAATCTTTGGATTTTTGTAAAAAGGCAATTTGATCATCATTTAACCATCTGACAAGTATATTATTAGCCCTGCGTTTATTAAAACTATTACAAAAACTTGCACATTTCTTTAAGACGTTGATATAATCGTCTGGGGTTCCTTTACCAAAAGGAAGAACTATTATTGATAAAACGCCGTTACTTAGTATAAAAGGCACAAATAAATTATCTAAGATAATCCAATAAGATTGGCGTTTTGCTCTAAAGGTTTGTCCATAAAAAAGGGTAAATTGACTCCACCAAGAACTAACAACGCATGTTGAGTTACTTTTATAATAATCATATATTTCCTTATGCTCTAGCTGTAACTCGTTCAAGTCATTAATACTGCTAATCGATGATTTTGAGGAGTATTGCATATTCATTATTTTTTACGACTCGTGGTATGCGTTAATATTATTATCAGGCTGTTTTTATTAGAAAGCTGGCGTTACTTAATAAAGTGAGTTCTTGTTATTGCAGTTTTAGTGCGCTCGCGTACAGCCTGATATAAGAGTTCGAGATCAATGACAGCTCCTGCTTGAAAATCCATCTCCTGGGCTGGATGTGTCTCGGATGACGCAAAAAGTACAGTGACGGTGGATTTCCCTAGCACTTGGACATGCTTCCCTGCAACCACTAAGGCTGTTTCTTCATCAACGCCAAATCCAAGGAGACCTGGATTTTCCTGGACAACCCGCGTTAAACGCTGTTTGCGATTACGTGCTAAGAAATGCTGGTCGATGACGCTGTCCGGCAAAAAATTAAACCCAGTTTCGATCTCGGCGTCTGGATTTCCCCGAGCAATCATGATGCGCGACTGGATTGCAGCACCAGCCGAAGTTCCACCGATGACGCCACCGCGGGCAAGCAAGGCGTAAAGTTCACGCTCGACAGCCGTTCCGAGGTATATACTGGCAAGGTGGGACTGGGAACCTCCGCTAATCCAGACACCGGTAGCGTGACGTAGGGGTTCGACAAAGGTGTCACTATCGGCCTCTTGCCGGAAGAGTGTATGTAGCACGGAGACCGGCTGTTCCACCCCACGATCTCGCCATTCAGCGTTAATCCTGTCGGCGTTGGGAACTTCCTGGGATTTAACTCTAGCTGTCGGTATCACCACTAAACGGGCTTGACTGCCACCAGTTTCTTGTAAGAAGCGGTCAAAAATCACGTCGGGCAAGTCACCACCACCACAAATCAAAAGAACACCAGGAATGCCGGACCGGTCCATCCGATCTAATGAGTTTGCAAAAGTATTTTCAGTATTCATCAATAAAATCAAAACCACAGGGATATAGAAGGTCATCGAAACGAGGGATGTTAAAACACATTGCAAAGACTTAATGACGCCATATCCACACCCTGCTGTATTTCCCCAAGCAAAGGCTTTTCTATAAACAGTTGACATATCGGCAATTCAAACTTTTATACCAAGCGCCTCGTAGCACTGTTTAGTTTCAAGCATTGCCCGAGAGGAATGACCAATCCCTGGCGCTTCAACTAACCGCCAATTAAAGGCCCAGGCGTGTTGACGAGCCACCTCTAGGCTAGCTTTGTAGATTGAGCGTCCGCGAGCCAACCGGTTTGCTCCTTGGCGCATGGCTGCTTCGGATGTGATAAGGTTTCGGTTTTCCACATCCTTTTGTCCTAAATAGATAGTAATAGGTAGCGCCAGATAAGCTTGGAGACGCGCTGCTGCCTCTCCAGGCGCAAAAATATTCTTGAATCCGAAAGGGGCGGGTTCGTCAAGCCAAGGACCCACATAGGCCGAGGGATTGGTGATAACAATCCGTTCTGTGCCAGAAAGTGGTGAGTAAGCACACATTCGCGACAGCATTTGTCCACCGGCAGAATGGCCAAATAGAAAAAACCGTGCGGAAGGTTGATCAATCAAGTCGCGCATCCACTCAAAAAGCTTCTGTACAAGTGGCCCTGTCCAATGTTCACGAGGTTGTTTTTGCCCACGTCGAATGACACCGGCTCTGCTATAGCGCCAGTTGGGAAAGCGATTTCGATCCATAAGAGGTGCGCATGTGACTAGATCTGCACGCTTCGCCAAAACAATCGCTTTATTACGTATTCCTGATGCATCGCGCCGCAATCCATCAAATAAAAACAATATTCCCGATGTCGAAGTAGGGTCAGGTCGATAGGTGAAGACTGTCAACTCTTCACCACGGATTAGTGTCGTCATCTGGCTTGCGCCGTGGGGAAGAAAAGTTGACACTAATCAACACCTGTAACCATGGCAGGTGCATTGCGGAGAGCTGCTGTGATTTCAGATCCGGATAGTCCTAAACCAAAAGCGGCTGCGACAGCAAACAGCATTGCGTATTTAAACCGTCTTTTCTTTGTGCGTCCGTCACGGGAAGAACCGATATTGGTTTGTACAGAAACTATAACCTGGTTGCCGGACACTAGAACCATCCGGGCTTCTCCATCTTGTTGCCCCCATAAGGTCGCCACGGCTTTGTGACCACTGTTAAGATGCGCTTGCAATCCCGGATCGTTTAAGCGATCACTCACGAGTATCAATTGCCTGGCTTTAAGTGCTTGCAGTCGATCAAGAGCGACGATATTACCTGCTTGTACCACAAAACAATCCGTCGTAGCCCGTTGCACAACATCAAGACCGGCGTGAAAAAGTTCCGTTTTTATATCTTTAACCTTATCCATTATCACCGTAACCCGGATGCTCTCCAAATTAAGACCACGTCTTGCAGCTAAGCGTGGCGACACAGTACTCACCACGGTGTCGACGACTGGACTACAGAGCAATGCTTGGGCGGCGCTTATTTGTTGTTCATCCGTAAAGTCCACCGATCTGCCATTCACAAATGAACGTGCCCTCAATGCCAAACCAACGGATCTGCCAGTCCCACGCAGGATCATGTCTAAAATCCGTGCTGTAGTGCCGGTACCCTTATCACCAGCGACGGCAATAATGGGAATACCCTGATTTTTTCTGGTCAAGCAGGGTCGTTTCAATACTTGTCTAGCCCCGTTTGACGGCGTGTGTGGCTCACCAGGTATAGATCCGTTAGGTAACGGATCGATCAGATAAGAACATTTTTTCATGGTGGTTTTGTGTCACGAAAGCATTATTATTTAAGTCTTAGTTTTCTCTCAAACCATGCTGTAAACTTCTAGTGATCGGGGATAACAGATAATCAAGTAAAGTTCTGGCGCCAGTCCTTATAAAAACTTCTGCTCCCATACCCGCCACTAAATTAGTTTTTGCTGATTCTATGGCATCATCGGCCAATTCAATGCGGGCGCGGTAGTAGTCTAGCCCTGTATCTGGGTCAGACACCCGATCAGCCGAAAGCCCAGCGACGGTTCCTTCCAAAGGCACACGCTTACGTCGGCTAAAGGATGTCAGTTGTACATCAGCAGGCATGCCAATTCGAACTTCGTCAATGTCGTCGGGATTCACAAAAGCATAGATAACCAAATCGTCTTCCGCAGGCACCACCTCAAGAAGAGGTTCACCTGCTCCAATCACCCCATCCTGGGTATGAACCTGAAGATTTACTACGAAGCCATCGATGGGTGATAAAATTTTTGTACGATGCAGCACATCCCGCGCAGCGACAATCTTTTGGGAGAGATCAAAGAGCTCAGCACGTTGCATGCGGAGCTCCTCTTTGATTTCGGCAATGTGTTGAGCATCCGCTTCGCTCATCTGGAGGCGGGTTTCCAGAATATTCTGTTCAAGTCGCGCAATTTCTGAGCGATAGGCACTCAAATCCGCATCCATCTCAGCAAGTTCTTGGCGCAGTTTCAAGGCTTCCGATTTACGGACAAGCTTTTCAGTGAGCGCTTGCTCGATTCCCGACAGTTCTTCGCTAATCAGTTCTCGCTGCCGTTGCTTGGCTTGGGTTTGACCCTCGAAGCCTTTAATTTCTTCTCGGGCCTGAGCAATCTTATGCTCGAGTAAAGACTTTCTATCATTTACAAGGGCTCGTCGACTCACCAGGATATTTCTCTGCCCAGTCATCACAGCTTCCACAGACGGATCATCCGCATATGCCAATAATTCGTCAGGAAAAGTAATTACCTGACGATTATCCCGCTCAGCAAGCAACCGTGCGACGCTTGCCTGGGCTTCAAAATATTGCCTGTCTAGTTGCCGCAACACCGCCGCGGGCTGCACATCGCGTAACTGGATGAGGAGTTGACCAGCAGTGACGCGGTCCCCTTCACGCACCAAGATAGCTTCCACAATACCCCCTTCAAGATGCTGAACCTGTTTGCGATGGCTAGCCACGCTAACGATACCTGGCGACACCACAGCCCCTTCAATGGGAGCCAACAAAGACCAAACGGTGAAACTACCTAAAAATAGCGTTATTAAGCCAAACCCTGCCGCAATTAAGCGCCGTGGGAAGGGGCGTTGATTCTGATTAACATTCTGGGGGCCTTGCGTCGCTGTGGAAGTGGCGTCGATGGATTCCCCTTGAGGGGTCTGCATTGATGCCGAAGTGGCGTCGATGGATTCCCTTTGAGGGGTCTGCTCCGCTGTGGAAGCCGCATCAATAGGTTCCACCTGAGAGGCTTGCACCGCTGCGGAAGTGGCATCAACGGGTTTTGATAAGGAAGGTTTTGATGGTTGTTGCATAGGTCAAGCTGATTTAAAACTATTATTTCTTGCAGTACGGCTCTTGTCACGGGCACTACCGCTTTTAGAATTTTTATTACGACTGCTATCAATACTGCTAATACCGCCAGTCCGTCCCAGTGCAGCGACCTCTTCCGACGTTTTCAGTATGTCAACTTTGTTACCTTTAAACCAAATAACCTTGTCTGCGATCTTGTTAAAGGTATTGGACTGGGTTGTTAAGACGACAATTGCGCCTTTTCTTTTCCATCTCGAAATGGCCACAAAAAGTGCTGAGCAGGCGGATTCATCAAGATGTGGTGTTGGTTCGTCCATAACGATTAAAGCCGGAGAACCATAATAGGCTCGTGCAATGGCAATGCCTTTTTTTTGCCCAGCCGATAGCAAGGGTTCGTTTTCTACAATTTCAGTGTCATAGGCTTCCGGTAATTTTAAAATGGTTTCGTGAATACCCGCTCGTTTAGCTGCTCTGATAACTTGCCGAATATTGCCTTCAGCCATACGTGCAATGTTCTCTCGTACAGTACCCCGAAACAATGTTGTATCCTGGGGAAGATAACCGATATCGCGTCTTGTGCTGTGCTGCTGCAAACGGGATACATCCACGTCACCTAAACGGATTTTTCCTGAGCGGGGACTCATTAAACCACTCACCAGTCTTGAAAAGGTGGTTTTGCCCATGGCAGATTGCCCAATCACACAAAGCACCTCTCCTGGATCCACTCTTAGGTCTATACTGCGAAACACAGACATAGCTTGATTGGGATAGCGGTAACTGACTTGTTCAATGAACAGTGGCGCGGCTGTATTCGTTTTCACCAAAGATACCTGACGGCTGGTATCTTTGTTCAGGAATGTTTTGATGCGTTCATAGGCTCTTTTTGCGGTCAACATGTCACGCCATTTCAACATCGCATTTTCCACCAGCGAGTAAGCCATACGACCCAGCACGCTGGCTGCAATAACTGCTCCAAGGGTTAGCCGCTGTTCGATAACCAACCAAAGACCAACTCCCAGCATAAAAATACGCAAACAGCGCCGAACGAAACGCATGGCAGCTGCGAAATAGAGGTTTAATGTTTGGCTTCGCATCCCCTCATCGAGCCGCGCAAATGCGCTGCGGGACCATCTTTTGGCGAGATTAGCCGCCATATTTAGGGATCCGACCGTTTCCCGGTTACGTTCGGCGGATGCAACCCATTCGCGGTCGTCTTTTCTTGCCTTGTAAGTGATGTCTCGAGAGTCTCGAGTCATGAACTCATTTAAGGTGCCTAGAACAAGCGTTACTAAGACCGCAATGATGACGATATAAGCCAATGGTGGAGAGATTAGAAACACGCAGCCAGCAAACAGGGGAGCCCAAATGATATCCATCCAGGCAATGAGTCCAGTTCCAGAGACGAATGAGCGAATGGTGGATATGTCACGCAACAGGTTTGCTGAGGAGGACGTTTGACCTAAATCTTTTTGCAATCCCACGGTAAACAATTGGGGGCCGAAGCTACGTTCAATCCAATTCCCCCAATGCATAAACATGCGCCTTCGAATAACTTCTAGGGAGATACCCGTTATAATGGCCACTAACACGATAAGGGTTAGCATAACCAAGGTTTCAAGGCTACGGCTGGCGACTAAACGATCTAAAAGCTGCAACACGTAGATAGGCGTTGCCAACTTTAGAATATTGATGAATACACTGAATATGCCAACAGCTGCCAAACCGGCATAGGATTTACGCCAGGCTGAGGTTAGCAGATTTTGTTTATTTGCCGAAACGGCTTCGACCCATTGGGATTCTTCTATTGCACTCACAAATACATCTCGCGTTTGCCATACACTTAAACCGTTTCCCCAAGATCCTTCGGATAAACAAAATCGTATGCATTTTCTAAATTGTCAACATCCCAACTCTGCATGGCCTGGTGTTGGTGTTCTTCAAAATCAACAATAAAATTATTGGGATTGCTCATGGTCCGCTGAATGCGTTCCTCCAATACCGTAACTGTTTTGCGATTGTTCGCACCCGTAATAACGGGTGCAAGCATACCTGCCTGTATCTGAAACGGTGTGAGGATAGGACATATACTGGTCGCCGCCGCTGCTTCACGCATGGCCAGGGGTGACCGGGTTATCTGACCACTAATCGCTAGTAAGGAATAACCCAGTTTGCGCAATTCTTCAAAACCTGCTTTCGCACCTAGGGAATCATAGGCCGCAAACACAACGCCAAATGTTATGGCTTGCAGTGTTTTGGTGCGCAAAAGTGTTGCTGTCTCCAAATGCTGTAGCCCATCGGCAATCTCGACGATGGCGAATTCACACTTGCGCCGTGCTGCATGATGGATTAAACCCAGTACACCTTTTTCAATGGCTTCATCAGGGGCTTTATAAGTACTGGCAAAACCAGCATCAGTAAAATCTAAGATTACATCGGCGCCCATATCCTTCATTTGCCAAAGGTCCCCGCCTGAACCGGTACCCGTGGCTTTTATACCGGCAACCCGAAACCCGCTTCCCTTCAATCCCCGTATCATAGAAGCAGCGGTGAATGTTTTTCCTGCGTTCATCGCTGTACCAACAACCAAAATGACCTTAATTTTGTTTTTGGATGTTTGAAAATTAATACGATAGTCGGCAATGTTTAAACACGCACCCTCTGGGTTACCGATGAGTCCAATAGGCATAATTTGTGTGGGTGGCGCCATACGGCTGTGGCGATTAATTTCACGAGAGGCGATTCCACCCCCCGCCACTAAGTCGCATAGGCTCAGATCCTCACAGACTAAGGCTTCGAATTGATCAGGCGCATAGCGGTTGCCATAACAGACGATGATTTCGTCACCTGGCATCATCAATGCGCGACGCCCATTCAGCCGCTCAATTTTGCGGTGTTTGCCTAACTCGTGGACGGTAGCCAGCAGTAAGTTTCCAGCAACCGGTTTTACATTACCACTAATGAGAGTCTGCATATCCCGCGCTGGTACACGCCGGGTGGTAAACGCACGTTTTGCCTTAGCGACGCGCTCACGTCGCAGTTTTATATAACGAGTCATGATTCCTTAGCCCCCATCCAATTAAAGATTAATTCGTTCAGTTTTTGGCAGACTTTTGCAGTCGTTTCTTGTTTTACTGTTGCGTGTCTAGAGCAGGTATCATGCACTCTTTAAAATTCGTGCATCCTGCTTACAAACGCAATCCATTGGAGGCTGATGATATGACAGAGATACTCTAGAGATATGTTAAAAAATAGACTTACCTATGCTTCTAACCGACATGGTGAAGAAATCTTAGACAAATATTGAGCGTATTTTGTATGACGCAAAACTTTACAATATAGTAAAGTTAAACTAAAAAAAAACAATCACTTATGCAGAAAATAATGTAAAAATTATTATAATAAATTACTATTATAGTGTTATTACATTCTAATGATAGTACACTTTGAAAGTATGTACACGTCAACGTGATAAGACATACATTCCACAATAAAAATTTCTAGAAGGACAGTCTTACTATTGATTATAGGCAGACGCGAATGGTTTTTGAGAAGAGTCTACAAACAAAACCATGTCCGGAGGCGCATTTGATGTTGCTATAGCGGTAAAACTTAGAACATCACAGTAAAAAAGCATAATGCCCAATTGTTACAAATAGTAAAAAACCAAACAGGCGCCTAGTAGTAGGGCTACCCATAGCACCATGCTGCCCGTGGGCCAGGTACGCGCCAATAGTCCCCTTGGGCCATGATGAACAAACAACCCAAGCACGACCTGTTTGGTTCGCTGTTTAAGCATAGCTTCCAGCTGTTCCCGGACCCGCACTCCCGTGACCATAAACTCATTACCCAGGGTTGCACCAAAACGACGATAAAACCAATCGAAATCGAGACTCACGGTTAGGGTGCGCTTCATCTGGGGCAGCATGACAAAAAACGCAAGTCCCGCGAATAATAAGAGCTGAAACTGCGCCACTAAATGTTCTACGGTGTAGGGTTTATAGTCCACCGGGTAAGGCAAGATGGCGTACAGCGGCCCCGGAAAACAGCCCAGAGCAATACACAAAAAAGCGAATAAACCCATGGCCCATTGCATATTTCGCGGCGGGTCGGGAGGACGCAGACCAGAGTCTTTCTGAAAAAACACAAACCAAGGAAACTTGATACCAGCATGGAGGAATACCCCGGCTGAAGCGGCTGTAAGCAGAAACCAAACCCAAACCAGATGAGCATCAGCCGCCGCTTGATTGGTCATGGACTTGGACACAAAACCCGATGTAAACGGAAATGACGAAATCGCCAGTGCGCCAACAATACCGTACAAAGCAGTGACGGGCATACTCTGAAAAAGACCACCTAAATCAGTACATTTACGTTTGCCTGTCATATACAAAACGCTGCCCGCCGACATCAGCAGTAACGCTTTATAGATAATGTGACAAAAGGCATGGGCAGCAGCCCCATTCAAGGCCATGGGCGTACCAATGCCCACGGCCGTCACCATAAAACCCACCTGGTTGACAATGCTATAGGCCAAAATGCGCCGCATATCGTTTTCCAGTAGCGCATAAATAATGCCATACAAGGCCATATAGAGACCCACCGCAATCAAGATCTCTGCCCCGGGAAAACCCACCAACAGGGTAAAGACAGCGGTCTTGGTGGTAAACGCGGATAAGAACACCATACCGCTGGGACTGGCCTCCGGGTAAGCATCGGCGATCCAAGCGGATAATGGCGGCGCTCCGGCATTTATTAAGAAACCAATGAGAATCAACCAGGTGCCTTGGGTCTCTGGAAGCATAGCTTGAAAAGTCAGGGAGCCTGTATCCAACACATGGGCGACGATGCCACACATCAAGACCACGCCGCCCAGTAAATGTATCGATAGATAACGCATACTGGCTCGATAAGCAGCCGGTGTACCGGCAGACCAAATCACCAGGGTGGACCCGATGGCCATCAGTTCCCAGAATATGAACAAGGTCAATAAATCACCCGCAAAGGTGACGCCGATGGCGCTACCTGCATAGGCATAGGCGGCGGCGAGCTCTATCAAACGAGCCTGGCGCAGGGCAAACAACCCACCGGCAAACGCCATGATGGCGAATACGGTGGCAAACAACCGACCCACCACGGTGCCCCGCACCGGCTCTAGCTGGTAATCCAGAAAATGCAGGGTAAACAGGGTACCATCCGGTATCCGCCAAATGAGGGCCAACACTAGAATTGGTAAACCCAGCACCACAGCAGAACGGACCCGGCCTTCGCTAAAAGGCAACCAAAGGGCGCCCACGAGCATGAGCAACGCCGGTGGAAAAGGTAACAGCAGCAGTACTGTTAGCAGTAATAGCCCCGGCGGTAACCAACTAATTGGGGTCATGGTCATGTTCATAGTAGTAGGTGTCCTTGCGCTTTAAAAAGATACCTAATAGTTTGGCCACTACTACCATAGCCACACAGGTCCCAAACCCGTACCAGGCGTAAAACCCAAAGGTGCCTTCAAGACCAAAATGGGCATGTTGGTGAATAAAAAAATCGGGAATCAACAATAGAATTAGCACACCTATAAACACTATCCATAAAAGACGGATAGTTTTAGCGCGTACCAGCCAATGTTTGGATTCTTCTGTCATGGTTTTTATAACCCCACCATTTGTTCAGCCAGCCGCAGGGGCACACCAGGAAACAAAAACAACAGAACCGTCAACACCGCCGTGGTCACTAAAGCAATGACCATGGGCAACGGCGCCTCCCCATGTTCGACGGTATGGCTACCATGGCGGTCCTCGGACTCAAAGAATGCGGCATAAACGATAGGCATAAAATAAGCCGCATTCAATAGGGTGCTCACGATAATAATACTGGCCGCTAGCAACTGCTGGGAGGCAAAAGCACCGGTCAATATATACCATTTGCTGATGAAACCGGCTGCCGGTGGTAGTCCGATCATGGATAAGGCGCCCACGGCAAAAGCGCCCATGGTCCAGGGCATGCGCCAGCCGATACCTTTGAGATGACTGATTTCTGTTTTGTGGGAGGCTGTATAAATGGAACCCGCCGCAAAAAATAAGGTGATTTTGCCGAAGGCATGGGCGGCAATGTGTAACGCGGCGCCCACTGCAGATAAGGGCGCCAGTATGGCGGCTCCTAACACCACGTAGGACAGTTGACTGATGGTGGAAAACGCTAAACGGCGCTTCAAATTATCCTGTCTTAGGGCGATCACGGACGCCATAACGACGGTAAACCCAGCCGCATAGAGTAACCATTGAGCGCTGGGTTCGTTGACAAGAAGATCTAATCCAAAGACGTAAACGATGACTTTTACTACACTAAAGACACCGGCCTTGACCACAGCCACGGCGTGAAGCAAAGCACTAACTGGCGTAGGCGCCACCATGGCTGCTGGCAACCAACGATGGACAGGCATGATGGCCGCTTTGCCGATACCGTACATAAATAAAAACAACAGACCGGCTAGCGCCAAGCCATCCACATGACCGGCTAAGATACCACCATCGGTAAAATCCATGGTTCCCGTGGCATACCAAGTCCACAAAATAGCCAACAAAAAAAAGCCGATGGAGGTGGACAGCAAAATACCCAGATAGAGTCTGCCCGCCCGCATGTCATCCGGCGTACCGTGATGGGTGACCAGGGGATAGGTGGAAAGACTCAACACTTCATAAAAAACAAACAGGGTAATGAGATTACCTGCCAGCGCGACCCCCATGGTGCTTGCTATAGCAATGGCAAAACACACGTAAAACCGCGTTTGATGGGCCTCTTGATTGCCACGCATATAGCCGATGGAATAGAGGGAATTGATGGGCCAAAGTAAGGAAGCCACACAGGCAAAAATCATCCCCAGCGGTTCCGCGGTAAAACGCAGGGGGATCTCCGGCAAAATATAGACAAGCTCAACGCTGGGACGATCCCCCCCAAGCACTAGGGGCAGCAAGGACAGGACTATCAATAAGAGCAGAAAAGCCGTGCTTAAGGTCACCAATTCACGCAGATTTGGATAAGCACCGCTCAAGACAATCAACAAAGCGCCCACCAGAGGAACAAACAGGGCCAGTTGCATTACTGTTTCTGCACTCATGGAGCGCCTCCCAGAAGACTCACAGCGGCCTGTTTAGCGACACCGGCACTGAGGGAGGAGTCTATGCCAAAATAAAGATTACCCAGGGCAAGGGCCCAAGTGGGGATAAGCAGCGCCAGGGGGGCTTCGGAAACCGGCGCTAAACCATCGGGCCGAGGTCGAAAGTAAGCTATTTCCACCACGCGCCAGACATAAATGACAGCGAATATAGACGTCATCAATACCAACACAGCCACGGGCCACCAACCCCGTTCCAAGGCGCCTAAAATGAGATACCACTTACTGATAAAGCCTGCTGTCAGGGGTACGCCGATGAGGCTCAATCCACCGATGACAAAAGCCGCCATGGTCCAGGGCATGGCCCAGCCTAAACCGGCGAGGCGGTCGATTTCAGGAGAACCCACTCGAAACGACATGGCGCCCAAGGCAAGAAACAAGGTGCCTTTTATCAACGCATGATTAAACAAATGCACAATACCCGCGGTGAGACCGGTCACCGAAACTAAGCTGATACCTAATACCATGTAGCCGATTTGAGCCACGCTGGAGTAGGCGAGTATGCGTTTGACGTTGCTTTGGAAAATAGCCACCACCGAAGCGCTAAAGATACCTACCAATGCCAGCGGCATTAAAACCAGATCAAGCCGCATGGTTTGAAACGAAAACTCAGCGCCGAAGATGGTAAAAAAGGTTCTTAACATCAAATAGATAGCCACCTTAGTGGCGGTCGCAGCCAGAAAAGCCGTGACCACCGATGGACTATAAGTGTAGGCATTAGGTAACCAAAGATGGAGGGGAAACAGCGCCAATTTCAAGCCAAGCCCCACGGTCAGGAAAGCAAAGGCGACGCGGATTGTGCGGGTATCCGCCACAGCCGGCAGACGCTGGTGTAAATCCGCCATATTCAGGGTACCGGTCATCACATACATAAATCCGATACCGATTAAAATAAAGGTAGCGCCGATGGTGCCCATAATTAGGTACTGATAAGCGGCTGTCAGAGCCCGCCGATCCCGGCCGACGCTGATCAAGGCATAGCTGGATAAGGATGAAATTTCCAAAAACACAAACACATTGAAGGCGTCCCCGGTGATGGTCATACCCAGCAAACCGGTCAAACACAATAGGTAGGCGGTATAAAACCAAGGCCGTTTGTTGGCGGGAAGCTGGATACGAAAATCTACGATAAGCCGACTAAAGGTGATGACCACAGCGCCAATGGTAGCGACGATCAATAACATATAGGCATTGATATAATCCACCCGATATTCAATACCCCAGGGGGGCGCCCACCCACCCATTTCGTAAGAGATAGCCCTAGCTGTCGTCAAAACCTCAGAAAACAAGGCCACGGCAATAAACCAAGCAACCCAACTCGCCGTCATCGCTAGCCACCAGGCGGGTAGGCTACGGCGCAATAAGGCGCAAAGGGGAGCTGCCAGGAGCGGGATGACCACCTGGAGCGCGGGTAAATGGGTTGTTATCACAAGGCTTCTTCTTCTTCTTGACTGTGAATTTCGTCTTCTTCAATGGTGCCGTAGGCTTCGTTAATACGCACCACCAAGGCCAGCCCTAAGGCCGTGGTGGCGATACCCACCACAATGGCGGTGAGAATGAGCACATGGGGCAGAGGATTACTGTATTTTTCAATACCTTCGGCTAAGATGGGAGCGCTACCGCCGGTTACTTTGCCCATGCTGATATACAAAATAAACACCGAGGTTTGAAAGATGGTTAAGCCCACCAGCCGTTTCACCAGATTGCCGCAGGAAATCACGATATAAAAACCGGTCATCATCAACACAATGACGATCCAATAATTATAAAGCCCTAACACCGCCACCGTTCACCGCCCCCGCCAGGCAAAGGTGAAAAAGACCGTGGTCATCACCGAGGCAACGGTGATGCCCACGCCTAACTCCACCAGTAAGATACCCAGATGTTGACCATGCACTGGATCGTGATGATCTAGTGCCCCGTAGTCGAGAAAATTGCCACCCAAGAACATACTCGCCACACCGACGCTGGCATAGAGTAAAACACCCGTTGAAATACCTAAACGTAACAACCAGGGAGGAAAAATTTTTCGTGCGTTATGCAACCCGTAGGTCAGAGAATACAAAATGATGGCAGCACTAAAAATCACCCCAGCCTGAAAGCCGCCACCCGGTCCAAAATCTCCGTGAAACTGTACATACAAGGCAAACACCAAAATCAGAGGTACAATCAATTTGGTAGCAACCCGAGGAATAGAATAGTGTTTCATGAATCATCGTCCTCATCAGAACGGTAGCGACCACCGATCAAAATCAACACACCGATAGCCGCGGTGAATACAACCACGGTTTCCCCAAGGGTGTCATAACCGCGATAACTGGCCAAAACCGAGGTAACGATGTTAGGAATACCAACTTCCTGTTGCGATTCCTCGATATAACGGGGCGCTACATGCTGATGAATAGGATCAGCAGGATCCCCCACGGGAGGAAGGTCAAAGGTACCATAGACTAGAGCCGCGCCGGTCACCAACACCACCACTAACGGTAACAAAGGATTACGCACCGGGGGTTTCTCGTGGCTGGTGGTCAAAGCCAAGGTGCTCAACATAAAGACTGTGGAAACACCCGCACCCACTGCAGCTTCTGTAAAAGCCACATCCACTGCGTCCAGCACCACAAAAATACCCGCCGACAGTAGGCTGTAAATACCGCTTAACATGGCGACGGCAAACAGATCCCGTAACTTGATAAGGGCTACCGCTGTGACAACCAACAAACCCAATAAAAAAACATCAATGACAATTTCAATAGCGGCGATTCCTTATGGATTATTTATTGATAATAGATGGTTCCGAATAGGTTAGCGGTTCTGGATTCTCTGGATCAGAAAGGGCAGCTTTTACCAGTGAATGGGTAGAAGTGGGACTGGTAAGCCATAAAAACAGCAAAATTAATATGAGTTTAATGGTTACTTGGGTCCAACCCCCTTGAAACATCAATCCGATAAGAATCAATCCCGCACCCAGCGTATCGATGATGCCCGCCGCATGTAAACGGGTATAAAAATCTGGCATGCGTAGCAGGCCCGCACTCCCCACGCCAATGAAAAAAACACCGCCAAGTAAGGTAAGCCAGGTCAACAGATCGAGAATTATCATCGGCCTTTCTCCGCTTCCTCATTTTGCTGCACCACATTACGCGGCCAGCCCATATCGCCATAACGAATAAACTTTAAGATAGCAATGGTGCTAATAAAGTTAATCAATGCATAAACCAAGGCGATATCTAGAAAATCAGGGCGTCCCATCAAAAAACCGAGAATGGCGATCATCAGCACAGTTTTTGTACCAAAGGCGTTCACTGCCAGAACCCGATCATAGACAGTAGGTCCAAGCAAAGCCCGTACTATGGCCAGCGTCATACAGACGAGAATAGCAAGCGCCGCTATGCCAAAGATCATCGGCAGGTTCCCTCCAGTGCGGTGACGCGCCGGTCCATCTCGCCTTCCAGCAAAGCATCGGCAGCAGTTTGGGTTAGCACATGGATATCCACCGTGCCGCCGCTTAAATAGGTTGTGACCGTACCTGGCGTAAGGGTAACGGAGTTAGCGTAAATAACCCGGCCTAAATCCGTGCGTTGTGAAGGTCTTATGCTGATCATAGTAGGACTGATGGGTAAGGTGGGATCGAGTATAATCTTGGTAACATCGATATTAGCCTTAATAATTTCCCACACTAACCAAGGCCAGTAAAAAATGATTTGCGCACTGATATCGAGATGTAAAGGCTCCTCCTCGGGGTCTGCTCGATCCATGCAACATGAAATCCATACCACGATGGCGCATGAAATCGCGCCAAAACCCAGCAATAAAGCCACAGCCGTATAGCCGGACAACAGCAGCCATAGAAAAAAACAGAATAGCCACAACATGGTCCATAACTTTATATTATTTAACATACTACTTTCCCCCTTTGAGTTGCCGTACTAGCTGAGGGCTTAAAGGATCTGAAACAATAATAGCTTCCGTACCGACCTGGTCAAGGTGGTTATGCTTGGGTTATTCATTGGATAAAAAAGACAGCGTCGCAAAAGCTGACATCCCCGTCAGTTGGCAAACCTATCTAGTTTGTTTTCTTTTACGTTGGTTGGTAAAACGACGTTTTAGACCAGAGACCAACCTTACCCGTTATCGCCAACGGATTGAACGGATGGACACCCGTTTTATTAAGTTGGCCTCCGACATCCACACCACCGAGTTATACGCTGACAACGTATCAGCGCATTGGGTGGAAGTACCGGAATCCACTAGCAAACGGGTTATTCTCTATCTGCACGGTGGTGGCTTTTGCTTGCGTGGTCCTAACTTGTATAGGAATTTTCTTGCCCGACTTTGTCGTCAAACCCAAGCCAAAGGTTTACTACTCGACTACCGTTTGACACCAGAACACCCTTATCCTGCTGCAATGCAAGACTGCTTAGCCGGTTATCGGTGGTTGTTACATAAAGGTCATGATGCTAAAGATATTATCATCGCTGGCGACTCCGCCGGCGGTTGCCTTAGTTTAGTGACCGTGACTCAACTGCGGGATGCAGGGGAACCGCAACCCGCCTGTGCTGCGTTGTTGTCACCGGCTACAGATATGACGGTTTCTGGGTTGTCAGCGATAACCAAGGAACGGGAGGACCCCTTCTTTTACTTACAGACCTTGCTGCTTTTGAAACACCATTACCTACAAGGCGCATTTGCTGGCGATCCTGGCGTTTCTCCTTTGTACGCTGATTTTCAAGGTTTGCCGCCGCTCCTGTTTCAGACAGGCAGCACCGAATTATTATTGGATGACTCCCTACATGCAGCGTCCAAAGCAAAAGCCGCCGGTGTTAAGGTGGACCTTCAAGTCTGGCAACGGATGCCCCATGTGTTCCAATTATTTACTTGGCTACCGGAAAGTCACCAGGCGCTCAAGGAAATTGGTCAATTTGTCAAAATGCATACACCCCATACCGACTACGATACATAAGATTATGCGCAAATAAAACGAGAGAAATATCACTATGGCAAGTTGGTCAACAATTTTTCACCGTCTAGTTCACCGCGCTGAAAGTTATTTTGACGAATTGCGCTGGAAGATAAAACGTCGCTTGGGTCGTGATAAACCCGTGCAAATTGTGGATTATTACGGATTCGGAACCACGCAAACACTTCATTTGCAAGGCCGCGTACTGGCAAATCATAGCCGACGCCAAACGGATAGCGCCAGCGAATCCCGGTGGCGGAATATACTCGCTGCCTATCGGCGTTTTGAAAGCGACGAGGTGCCAGGGGTGCGGGTACACGCCCAGTATCAAGATAGGGTGGAGGAGACGTTGAGTGACAAGGAAGGCTATTTTACCTTTGACTTGCACACTCCAGTGAAAGCAACGCCACAACAACCTTGGCATAGGGTCAGCTTATCTTTGCCCGACTTTAAAGACACGGTGCCCATGGTTAACGCTAAGGTGCTAGTGCCCACCCTGAATGCTCGATTCGGCGTTATCAGCGACATCGATGACACAATCGTAGTTACCAATGCGACTAGCTTTTTTAAAATGGTGCGTCTGACAGTTTTAAAAAGTGCGCGGACGCGCCTACCTTTTGCCGGCGTCGCCGCTTTTTACCGAGCATTACAACGGGGCACTGGAAAAGAGATTTTAAATCCCATTTTTTATGTGTCCAGTAGTCCTTGGAATCTCTATGATTTTTTGGTCAATTTTATAACGTATAACGATATTCCCATTGGACCGCTTATGCTGCGGGACTTGGGTCTAGACGAAAATAAATTTATAAAATCAAGCCATCTCGACCATAAGCGCACCCAGATCGAGCGACTGCTGAATACTTATACAAACCTGCCCTTTATCCTGATTGGCGATAGCGGTCAGCATGACCCTGAAATCTATCATCAAATTGCAAACCATTTCCCTCATCGTATTCAAGCTATTTATATCCGCGATGTCAGCCCGCAACCCCTGCGCGATAAGGAAGTGCGGGGATTAGCGGAAAAACTCAATGAATTGGCTATCGATTTGATTCTTGCCAAGGACTCCTTAGCAGCCGCACAGCACGCCGCAGAGCGGGGATTTATAAACCCCGAGGCGGTGGCTGCAGTACAGGCTGAAATGCTCACGGGCGCCACTTCCAACGATGACATCAAGCGGCTCGTTGAAGAGGATGAATGAAGCGCCTGGCAAACTAACTCATGGCATAGACGGTCGTGGTCGGTTTCGAGAAATTTATCAAGCTGTACGGGCCGATCATGGCCATAAATTGCCCGACGATCGTCCCTGCGAAGAGGCGCTAGTAAGGCTACCCGGAGAACAACCCGCAAGGGGACAGGCGGTACATTTAGGCCCATCTCGGTTGCCCTTGCGCATCGTCGTCGTCCCCGGTTTGGTGGCGGACTGTTTTAAAAACCTATTTAGCCCCTTTGCTTTCGCCCGGGATCATCTTGAACAGCATGGTTTTAAGTCGTCTGTGATTTGGGTGAGTGGACGCTCTAGCAGCGAACATAACGCTGCGCAAATCAATACTGCACTGACCAACGGCGATTATCCCCTCAACGATCGTTTGGTGCTCATCGGTTATTCCAAAGGCGTAGTGGATATCTTAGAGGCGTTGGTTCGCTACCCCCAGGTACGCACACGTACCATCGCTGTAGTCAGCCTTGCCGGTACGGTACGTGGTACCCCCTTGGTGGATAAAGCGCCCCGCCTGTTTCGGTTTGCGGATAAGCTGCTGCTCTATCACTGCGCCAGCGGCGATGGTCGTAGTCTGGAAAGCCTAAAACCTGCCATTCGTCAAGCTTGGCTACAACACCACACTTTGCCTGCTGAAATCAGCTACTTTTCCATTACCGGCATACCGCGACCTGAAGCAGTGTCAAGAACGCTGCGTCCCAGTTATCGGATGCTAGCTAAAGAGGATCCACGCAATGACAGCCAAGTGATTTTTTACGATAGCTTTATTCCAGGTAGTACCTTAATTGGCTATGTCAATGCCGACCACTGGGCAATCACCTTACCCATCGCCCGAGTGTGCCCATGGCTAGGCGCTATGTTAGTCAACCGCAACGCCTTTCCCCGCGAGGTACTGCTAGAGGCCATAGTGCGCTATGTGGAAGAGTTCCTTCATAATAAATCCCCTTTGTCTCAGCAGCAGGTTTTTTAGATTCAACAAATCCCGTCAGCTAAAGGTAGATTTTACCTGTTATCCTGTCTGCATTACTGACTATACTAATTATTGTTTTTTATAAAGGTAATCAATCATGAGGCTATGTGACCGGGATATCGAAGCGTACCTAGACAATAGCAAAATCCGCATCGATCCACGACCCGGATCAACCCGCATCAACGGGGTCAGCGTCGATCTTCGTTTAGGGCATTATTTCCGCGTCTTTAATGACCACGCAGCGCCCTATATCGATTTAAGCGGACCGCGCCACGAAGTGGATAAAGCCATCGATCAGATCATGGGCAAGGAAATCGAAATCAGCCAAGATGAGGCGTTTTTTCTCCACCCCGGCGAATTGGCATTGGCCGTGACCGCAGAATCCATAACATTGCCCGACGATATTGTCGGTTGGCTGGATGGTCGCTCAAGTTTAGCTCGGTTAGGGCTGATGGTCCATGTGACCGCTCATCGCATCGACCCCGGCTGGAGTGGCAGCATTGTGCTGGAATGCTTTAATAGCGGCAAACTACCCCTTGCCCTGCGTCCCGGTATGACCATCTGCGCCATGAATTTCGAAACCCTCTCTGGACCTGCGGCGCGTCCCTATAATAGCCGTTCAAGCGCCAAATACCGTGGCCAACAACGACCTATTCCAAGCCGCATCGGCGCTGATGAAGCAAACGATGGTAGCTCCAAGTAGCGCACTTTATATCCCTAGTTACCCTGTTTAACAATCCTCTAAAGCATTCTTATATTGAGTAAATCTGCGTAGGGTGGGCAACTTGTTGCCCACGCGGGAAATTGTGCGCCAAGCCATGATGGCGTTTTTACAGCAAGTAGCCCGGATGAAGTGCAACGAAATCCGGGGATGTCCCGGATTCCACTTCGTTTCATCCGGGCTACCCACTGCCTACCCTCCTCCATCATCTCCGCCAGCCTAGCCAAGTAGTGTGGGCAACTTGTTGCCCACGCGGGAAATTGTGCGCCAAGCCACAATGGCATGTTTACAGTCAAAATGTGACAAATTCACGGTTTTTTTGTGACACCGTTCCTAGATTTGAATGGAGAAACCTTGCTTTAGTATGCAAGGGTAATATCCAAATCATGAGAGTCGGGGGGTGATCACATTCTGAGCGGATTTTACCTTTTATTTTACTTATTCAAAACAAAATAAGAGGAAATATGACAATGTTCAATGGACATTTAAAAGACGTACTTGCTATAGCAGTTTTAACGATCAGTGCTTTGAATGGACAGTCAGCCATAGCCGCAGACGGCAAAGTATTTTCAGGCGCCATGTGCCAGCCAGTCCTTGGAAATGGTTCTCATGCGGGTGGTACGATACTCAACGATTCAACGACCGGGTCCTTGACGGTCGAATGCCCCGTGGTAAGGGATATTGTAAGTGGAGATATTCAAGAAGGCCAAATACGTGTGTACCAAGCTGGAGGAATTACTCAATGCGTTCTTCAGGTGAAAAGCTACTTTGGAGGCGCTGGTATCCAACAATTTGTATCGACTGCCAATGGGACGGGTTACAGAACCTTACAATTTGATGCCATGTCAGGTTCTAACAACCGGCCTTTCTATTATTGGTGTGCCCTTCCGCCATCAGCTTCATCGTCATTCAACGATCAATCACGGCTGATCGGCTACCGAGTAACCGAGGAGTAATACTTCAATAAAAACGAGGTTAGTGGTATCGCTAACCTCGCCTCCTTGCTTTCTAATTCAGGAAATTTCTATGTTCAAGTATAACCCTATACTCTATAGCAGCATTGGAATAGGACTGCTCTCGTTTATGATATTTGCATTACACCATGAAGACTCTGGCGACGCCTCGCTTTCATTGTTAACAGCGGAGTCGCCAGATTTTGTTGACAAAGAACAATACAACACCGATCACGCTGCACTTCAATCTACTTTGATCGATTTGCGCAGCGAACTGGCGCAACTTAAGAATTACACGCGGGGACAAGCCCGTACTCTAGAGGACCTAGGTAGATCAGTCAACGACCTGGTTAGCTCGGAAACGGATGAGTCCTCCGACAGTGCATCAAATCTCCAGCATGGACATGAAGGATTCGACCAGGCATTTGCTGAAGCGCTATCCGATGAAATGAGTTTTGATCAACTTCAAGGGGCTGAAGCTGCTTACGAAGAACAACGCTTATTGACCCTCGATAGCCACTTCTCAGGTGAACCTTATGATGCCGACTGGGCCCCTCGAATGGAGGCAGACATGCAGACAGCGCTGGAACAACAGGAGTTTGCGGACAGCCAACTTATCGACCTTGCATGTCAGTCCAGCTTATGTCGCCTTGAGGTTGAACACGATAATGATGGCGCTGAGCAGACCTTTCTACATCAATTTCTTGCCATGACAGGCTTTACGAAGACCGAAACTTACTATTGGCGGGAAACAACAGACAACGGTAACGTGCAAATGACATACTACATCAGTCGCGATGGCCAGAGCTTACCCGATTTAGAGATAAGCAACTAAAACTTATAACGCTAAATTGGCTACATGCGGGAATGGCCATCACCCAACCCTGTGCCACACCCGAATTCACTGTAAAAGTAATTGGATTAGGCTGCAGATTTATAAGCGCATAGAATTCATTTTTTCTAGGGCCTAAGGCAAGGATTGCCAGTCAAGAAACAGGGGTGAGTGAGAGGATGATCTTTAGTTGCCCTCTTCGCCCTCTTTAACCTCCTCCAACAGCATCCGCATGGATTCCTTGCCATCGTTTTCATGAACCATCTGTATTGGTAAATAATTCAGCTCAGGGGCTAGCCAAAGTTTGGTGACTCGGTCGCTACCCTCTTTGACACGACTGCTACGCACCCGCAATGTACGCAGATCGCCTACCGGTGTTTGCAGGATTTCTTCGCCTTCCATTATGATTCTGTAATCTTTTAAACGAACACCACTGACTAAAGTATATTGACGAGGTGTTTGATTCTGTTGCATATCCCACATCACCAACAAATGAAGGCTCAACGGGTCTACAACCCGCTCATTCAATGGCAGTGTTTCACTTTCCTCATCTTCGCTGACGGCCAGGGTGTTTTGTTGCCAATCAAAATCCATGTCGGTGCGGGATTGTTTAATGCCTTTGATTTTCTGCTGAAACCTCAGCGGACGCAGGTTATCGTCTTGAAAAATACCTTTGGAGCGCGCTTCGACGGACCCAACAAGACCTTTTAACTCATAGTCCATCCGATATTGGCCATTTCCTCTATCCCGTAAGCTCATCTCTAACTTGCCATTAACACGCATATTAATGGGCGCATCCGTGAGCGCCACAAAGCCGTTATAACGCGCCTCAAAAGGTGTCACGGGAAGACTATCGGCAGCCACCCCCGAACTTAACCAAAGCAGTCCTAGCAAAAAAACCATCAAATATTTTAATATCATAAAGTTTTATCATCCTCACATGGATCGAGTAGTTTTGGCGCAGCTAAGGGTTGGCCATCAAACAGTACTGCGTCACCGGCCAAGGCAATGCGCTTTTCGGCGAACCAACGCACCGCTAAAGGATAAATGCGGTGTTCTTGGGTCAAAACCCGGTCTGCCAGTGTCGCCGGGTCATCATCTGCAAATACCGGCACCCGCGCCTGCACGATCACCGGACCGGCATCCAAATCCGGTGTTACAAAATGGACACTTGCGCCATGTTCCCTTTCCCCAGCGGCAAGCACACGCTCATGAGTATGTAAACCCCGGTATTTAGGCAACAAGGAGGGATGAATATTGAGCATTCTACCCTGATAATGATTGACAAAGTCAGATTGAAGTATACGCATGAAACCGGCCAACACCAAAAGATGAGGAGAAAACTCATCGATACAAGCCGTTAAAGCGATTTCAAAGTCTGCTCGGTTGCTATAGTCTTTGTGATCTAAAGTAATGGCGGGTACGCCTGCGCGTCGGGCCCGTTCTAAACCACCTACACCGGGACGGTTACTAATCACAGCTTTTATGTCAGCGGCCAACTCACCTTTTATGGCAGCGTCAAGGATTGCCTGCAGATTGCTGCCGCGCCCTGAAACCAAGGCGACTATCCCACAATCGCTCATGCCACAATCTCCACTGCCGCTGACCCTTGCTCTGCGGCGATAGCACCTAAGGGCCAGGCCGTGATGTTCATTTGCCCCAGTAGTCCTAAGGCACTATCCGCATCTTCCCTGGATACGCACACCACCATACCCACACCCACATTGAAAGTTCGTAACATTTCAGTTTCTGGAATTTGTCCCTTTTCTTGCAACCAGTGAAAAATGGCTGGACGCTGCCAACTCGACGTATGGATCACGGCCCGTGTTCCTTTGGGTAACATGCGGGGTATGTTCTCTACCAATCCGCCACCGGTGATGTGGGCAAGTCCTCGAACTTCAACGGTGTCCATAAGCCGCAGCAAGGGCTTGACATAAATTGCAGTCGGCGTTAAGAGCACGTCGCCTAACGTGGTATGTTCACCAAAGGGACCGGATAATGAAATATTATGCTTTTCCAAAATGGCACGCACTAGAGAATAACCATTGGCATGAATCCCTGAAGACGCAAGTCCAATAAGGGTATCACCTGGGGTAATTCGACTGCCGTTAATAAGGCGTTCTTTTTCCACCACGCCTACACAAAACCCTGCCAGGTCATAGTCATCCCCCTGATAAAGACCTGGCATTTCAGCGGTTTCACCACCCACCAAGGCGGCACCGGCGAGTTCACAGCCATCCGCTATACCTTGAATAATCTTCGCCGCCGTTTCTACGTGCAACTGGCCAGTGGCGTAATAATCGAGAAAAAATAGGGGTTCTGCACCGTTTACAACGATATCGTTGACACACATGGCCACTAGATCCACACCTATGGCATCATATCGGTTTGCGGCGAGGGCAAGTTTAAGCTTGGTACCAACGCCATCTGTGCTCGCCACCAGCACCGGTTGTCGAAAACGCGCAACAGGTAATTCGAATAGAGCGCCAAAACCGCCGATATCGTCTAATACACCCGTGCGCTTAGTGCGTTTAGCCAACCCTTTAATATGGGCGACTAAACGATTGCCGGCGTCGATATCGACACCCGCTTGGCGATAATTTAATGAACTGGCTTTTACAGGTTTCTCTTCCACAGAGTATTCTCATCGCATAGATCGAATAATTAAAACGCCTTCTTCAGGCGTATAAAGTTATGTTACCTTATTAATATAAGTTACTGGAGATGTCCCGTTCTTAACTTTCCAGCCTGATCGTCGGTTACCTTGAAATTACACCTGTTACCTAATCTGATTACCCTGCTACGACTGTTATTAGTGGCGCCCATTCTGTGGCTTATTATGGAAAACCGCTATTCAGAAGCGCTGCTTTTGTTCATTGTCGCGGGTGTTTCCGACGCCGTTGATGGCTTTCTTGCCAAACACTGTGGCTGGAGCAGTAAGCTAGGCAGTTTTCTCGATCCCCTGGCCGACAAACTGCTCTTGGTAGGTACCGTATTAGCCTTAAATTGGCAAGGCGAGCTTCCCTCTTGGTTAGTATTAGCGATCATTTTTCGGGATGTTATGATTGTCACCTTGGCCATCGGCTACCACTACTTAATTGCGCCATTCAAGGCCGAACCTTTACTGATTAGTAAACTGAACACGCTGATGCAGTTGACATTAGTCACTGCTATCTTGTTTAGCAAATCTTTCTTGCAACTTCCTGATGAGCTTATAACCCTACTCATTTACGGCACGGGTTTGACCACATTGCTAAGCGGCGCAGCTTATGTTATCACTTGGGGCGGGCGCACTCTGCGCAAGGTACAGCGTAGCGATGTCTCGTGAAACTCAATTATGGATTTGGTTAATCTTTGGCACCCTGATAGTGGGGCTATTCTACCTTTTAGCGCCGGTATTGACGCCGTTTGTAGTCTCGGCAGCGTTAGCTTATCTTGCTGATCCCATTGTAAAACGCATCGACGCCCGGCAACCAAAACTTTCCCGCACCTGGGCGGTTATAACCGCCTTTGCAATCCTTTTTGTCGTTTTCTTGCTGGCCCTTTTTTTTGTGGTTCCCACCGTTGTAGCGCAAATCACCAAATTGGTTCATGATTTACCAAAGTATATTGGCTGGTTGCAGGTTACGATCATACCTTGGTTACGAACAACCCTAGAAATTGATCCCAGCTTGTTTAACCTTATCGATCTACAATCCTATCTTATTGATTATTTAGATGAAATTAGAGGATTAATTAGTAGTGTCTTAGGGTCCCTCAGCAAGTCATCAGTGGCGTTGGTGGGATGGCTAGCCAATTTAATACTGATTCCCGTGGTTACTTTTTATCTAGTGCGGGATTGGCAGATTTTAATGGCTAATATCCAAGATTTATTACCCCGACGCATCGAGCCCATTATTGTAAAATTGATGCAAGAAGTGGATGAAGTTCTAGGGGCATTTTTATTAGGCCAGTTTATCGTTATGTTAGCCTTAGGCGCTATCTATTCCTTAGGATTGCTCATTATAGGTCTCGAACTTGCTCTGTTGATTGGTATGCTGGCGGGTTTGGTGAGTTTTGTACCTTACTTGGGGTTTATTGTTGGTATTTTAGTGGCCGGTATTGCGGCTATTTTTCAGTTTCAAGACGCTTTCTATCTGGTACCCGTGGTGATTGTATTCGCTATTGCTCAACTTATCGAAGGTATGGTGCTTACCCCGCTATTGGTAGGAGACCGCATTGGTCTTCATCCTGTGGCGGTCATTTTTGCCGTAATGGCGGGTGGTCACCTATTTGGTTTTATTGGGGTGTTGCTAGCCTTGCCCATCGCCGCAGTGATTATGGTTTTATTACGGCATACTCACGATGAGTATTTAAAAAGCGCTTTATACGGAGACTAACTGACGATGCACGTTGAGTGATTGTCTACAACGACAACGATAACTGAAAAGGTTTACCTGTGATGGATGCGCAACAACTGCCCCTCACTATCGGTTTGAAGGATCATGCCACGTTTGCCAGCTATTTCTCTGGCACAAATGGGGAAACCGTTACCTATTTACGGCGTTTAACCGGCGATGCCTGGGAACCCAATATTTATCTGTGGGGTCCTGGGGGTACAGGCAAAAGCCATTTGTTACAAGCCATTTGCCATGCCACTGGTGAACGGGGCGAATCCGCTATTTATCTTCCCCTGCGGGAGACCGGGCAGTTTTCTCATGATGCATTAGACGGTATAGAAAACGTCACTATCGTCTGTATCGACGATATTCATAGCATTGCTGGAAATCGTGATTGGGAAGCCGCAGTGGTAAGATTATTTGATCGCATTGAAGAAAAGCGTGGTGGACTGGTTATTACTGGAAATGGCCCACCGACTGACATAGAACTGAGATTACCACAACTTATTTCGAGACTTACCGCTAGTTTAGTGCTGGCGCTCAATGTATTAGACCCTGCAGATCAATTAAGAGCATTACAACTGCGGGCAAATCGACGCGGACTTACTCTTTCCGATGCAGCAGGCCGATACTTGATGCGTCACTTTCAACAAGACACGAATGGGTTGTTTGCGGCCCTGGACACTTTAGATAAAGCCTCCCTTGCGGCCAAACGCAAATTGACACCGGCTTTTTTGCGTAGTGTGCTGGACGTACCTTCAAAAACCCAATAATGTAAGTCACCTATTCTGATTGGCTAGCACAACGCACGTAACCTAATGCGCCGGCAAACAATACAATACTCAGCCAAATTTCCCACCATGCTAACCAGCTTTGCTCGATACCACCGGCAATATGAAAAACACCGGCAACGAAATAAAAAATGGCTAACAGACTTGCCCAAAAATGAGCCCTAGCGTAGCCATGCAGAATACCTCGTAAAGGAAACAGGAGAGGGCCAACGAGGATTATCAGAACCAATGCAATAGGCAAACCACGCGGTGGAGCCAACCAGACTGTCCAAGCAACCAAGAGACTGAGTAATCCAAAGTAGCCGCCTAAAGCGATGATGCGCCAGGTTTGAGTCATCATGCTAGACTAAACTTAGACGACGCGCCGCTTCAGCTAGGCGACGACCCAAACAACGACAAAGATTTTTCTCTTCAAGGGTTAAAATGGGCTGTGTTGCCCCACCAGACCAATGACTGGCGCCATAAGGGGTACCGCCGCTGCGAGTCTCCATCAGGGTAGCCTCAGTGTAGGGTAATCCCATGATCAACATGCCGTGATGCAAAAGCGGTAGCATCATCGACACCAGGGTTGTTTCTTGGCCCCCATGCAAGCTGGAAGTTGAGGTAAATACGCCAGCCGGTTTACCGGCCAAATCTCCCTTTAACCAGAGGCTGCTGGTGGAGTCTAAAAAGTATTTCAAAGGCGCCGCCATATTCCCAAAACGGGTAGGACTGCCCAGGGCAAGCCCTGCACATTCCTTAAGATCTGTTAGACTTGCATAAGGCGGCCCCTCAGCCGGGATCGTATCAGCAACTGCCTCGCACACGGACGAGACGGGTGGTACAGTACGCAAACGCGCTTCCATTGTGGGCACTTCCTCTACGCCTCGAGCCACAAAGCGAGCCATTTCCCCAGTACCTCCGCTACGGCTATAATAGAGTACTAGTACAGTGGCCATAGGTAGGTCGATTTACGCATCCGCAAAATCCATAAGCCAGTGGAGTTGATCATCATGCAGAACAGTCCTATACAGTTAGCTTGACGGGTTCCCAGGTGAATGATAGGTTGACATATTAATGCATTGACGTATGGTCGCGTAGTGCAACCTTTTAGTCAATTTTATAAAAAATTTGGTTCCTTAGTCGCCATTGCTTTTTTTTTAGCGGCCTGTGTCAGTGCGCCGGTCCAAGAAATGAGCGATGCACGCCAAGCCATTCGCGCAGCCCGCGAAGCGGGCGCGGCAACCCATTCTTCTGAAAAATTAAATGAAGCTTCAGAGTCGCTAGAAAGAGCCGAGCTTAAGCTTGAGGCAGGCTCCTATTTCGAGGCCAAACGACATGCTGTCGAGGCTCGTAAGAAAGCTATCCGGGCCATGGACAGAACAAATACTATAAAAGCTCAATCTTCCGATTAAACCATTACATTAAAATGAAAATTTGCTTACGCTGCTATGTATCCGGACGTGTACAGGGCGTTTGGTACCGCGCTTACACGCGGGATCGAGCGTTACAGTTAAACATCACAGGCTATGCACGTAATTTGCCTGATGGACGGGTTGAAGTTCTAGCATGTGGCGAGGAAAACGCGGTTACTCAATTACGCGAATGGTTACAAGTAGGACCTCCACGGGCTCAAGTAACAGAGGTACAGTGGGAGTCAGTGGCTGTTGAAGATCATGCTAGTTTTACGACAGGTTGATGGATAAGATTGCAAGGGATTTTTTTGCCCAATAACCCATTTTGATTGATGCGCAAGTCTTGACTTATACACAAGTATTTGATCTCGAGCTTGAAGGTTGTTGTGCACTGCGTCATAGTCAGACCTAACTCGAATTAAAATTATAAACTATTGAATTATAATGCATTTTTTATTTGGTTAAAAAGTCATCAAATTGTCATTTGGATAATAAAGACGGGGACTTAGACAACTTAGTTTAGAGTTATCCACAGAGTTATCCACAGGTTTTGTGGATAACCTGGATTTTTACAATAATAAAAATAAGTTAGCCGAATCGATAGGAGTCATCTGGACTACTTAGCCTAGTTTCTTTTACCTGAGCGATAAGTTCTTCACGATAAAAACAAGCATTTTTCGTGAACCAAAATGCCGACGCTGGTAAAATTTTCCCCCCAAGACTTACGCAAAAAGGACTTGGGCAACTTGTGAAAGAAGTGTCGACTGCCTGGATGGCCGTCGTTAAGCCCACAGGGAGGTGTTCACGGCGTCTTCTAAAACAAGCTGCGTAAGTCCTGTCCCCTATTCTTCATGCAAACTGCCCAATATAAAAAAAACACCTTGACTAGACACACCGTAAACGAGCTTTCCATCCACATGACGTTCTTCACCTAACTCCGCTAGCTCTAAAAATACTGACCGAGACAGTAAAGCCCGTAAGCGATCTCTTACATGAATATAGGGAGACGGTTCACCATCGGGTTTAATATATTCCACTTCAAGGGCATGCTCTGGCCCGGCAATAACCACATCACCTAGATTGGTAGTAAAACGCAAAGCTTGCTCTTTACCTTCGTCGATGACGTCCAATAAAACCGCTACCAAAGGCGCATCATCAACACGAATACGCCACTTCTCTACTGGGGTGACCAAGTAATAATCACCATCTTCTTCGCATCGTAAAATAGTAGAAAATAGCCGAGCTAAGTTTTGTCGCTCAATGGGTTGCCCTTCATGGTACCAGGTTCCATCTCGAGCAATTCGCATATCCATATCACCGCTCAATGGTGGATTCCAACGGTCAATGGGCGGCAATGTTTGATTTTGCACTTGTTGCGCAAGTGCAGCTGGATCAGGTTTACGCATACCTATCTCCTGGGTTAACAGGTCAATGTTGCTCAGTATAGGTCATATGACGCCAAAAAAATTATTTTGGGGCAGGCATGAGCCTGCAAAAGATTATCCTCCAGCAGGCATGAGTCCACATTGGCTTAACACAGTTTGCCATGCCTGGGTATGGCGTTGTATAGCTGCGTCAAAACGCTTCCAAATCCCCTTATCGGGGGTTAGCATTTGCGTCCTGTAACGGGTAAACGCAATAGGTAATTTTATGGTTTGGACTTGGACTAAATTTTCAATATCAGTTAGCCATGCCTTACCTTGTCGATGTATTTGTGAAATATAAGCACCCACCCGTTGCGCATAATATTTCTTAAAAATATTATTCAATATATGGGCTTTTTCGGTGGGTTTGTTTTGTACACACAGCGTCGATTCTTTGTTTAACATCCCAAGGGAGTAGGCAGCGCGGTTCAAATATTCAGTGAGTTGAGCAACCGACTGTAACAAGCGTCCTCCATATTGATACCGTTGCAGCCGAAAATAATGTGTCTCTAGTTCTTCTATGTCGATATCGAGAGACGCACTGTGCAAGTGTTTACCCAACTCATGTAAATAAGTAATGCTCTGTTGGGCATTAATAAACACTTGATTTTCTTCGGGGTTCAGTGACGATACGGCCAAACTAAATAATTTTTTTAGCTCAGGACTATTAAAAGTTGCCTGCCAAAAAATAACCGGTAAATTAGTGCGTTTTTTCTCAATGACTTCAAGAAATAGCGTGAGAAATTCCTTGTTTGTAGTAGCCTCTGTCGCAAGCTTTTGATAACACACTTCGGCGTTCTGCAAAAACGCGATCTCATAAGCCAACTTTTGGGAAATAGGCATGACTCGACCCATAATGCTATTACGCTCGTTGATCAATCTGAACAAATCGCAAGAATATAATTTGGCAAAATTCACCATACCCATACGCAGTGGGACTACCGGTAGGTTTTGTTCGCGGCGAGATGGATAAGGAAGCAAGTTCACTGGAGTAGACAAGATACTTTGGATACCGGTAGCTCTCTCCACGCGTTTTAGATAATCTGCTAAGAGGGCTTCTGCTGTATCCCCATCACCGCAAGCACAGATATTCATACAGCATAGAACGATTAGAATGTATCTTTTAGGCAACGCACCATGCATCGTAATATTTCCCAGCATTGGCCAACTTTTGTTCCGACCCTATCTTGATAGGATTGTTCTTTCCATCTGTTCTTGTTTGAGCCACTCAACGGGGTTGATAGGTTAAGCGTGCTAAAAAAATCTTATTACAAGCTATTGCTTTGCAATACGGCCTTGCTACTCAGTCTTTGGTTAACCGGTTGCGCCTGGTTTGAAAATCAACGGGAATCCGCAGATAAAAATAACCTACCTATAAAAATGCTCGATGGTAAACTTTTGCTGTCACGCTCTAGTAGACCAGAGCTGGGATTGGCCCTTACTAACAACTTAGACAGAACCTTATGGGTCAGCGTCCTATTTCAAACGCCGGATGGATTAACAAATTGTCTGTTGAGCAAAGAACTCAGTGCTCAAACGGAGCATTTTTACGAATGTCCCCAACCTCGCACACAAATAGAGACTTTTTATCGCGTTCAGATCAGGGTTTACAACGATCTTGAACAAACCCGATTATTGGATGAACGCAAAATTCCATTGCATTTTTCTGAACTAGAGTAGACAACAAATCATGTCATTAAACCCTCTTAAGTACTTGCTTATAAATTATCCGGTGTTATATCAGGAACGCTGTGAATACGTCCCTGTACGCTCCATCGCCGTCTCCCAACGGCGAAGGCCCTTCCATAACACCGGACAACTTAGGGCGTTTTACTTAGAAACCGGATATTTTTTATTTCCAACTTAGTCCTTACTGGAGGTTGAGCAGCTTTGCAGCAGTAAGTGCCGTTTCTTTTTTTACAGCAGCATACGTCTATCAATGCAGCATACGTCTATCAATAAGGGCTAGGCAGAGCGTTCGTGATAAAACTGTTGTTAGTCATGTTAGGTGGTAGCCTAGGCGCCCTATGCCGCTACGGTATTGCTCTATTAGCTGTCCGCTGGATCGGTAGCGGCTTCCCCTGGGGAACCTTGCTGGCCAACTTGAGTGGTTGCTTTCTTATAGGAGCTGCCTTTGCACTGGCTGATCGAAGTAATGTACTTAGCCCCTCGGGACGGCTTTTTTTTATGACAGGGTTTCTAGGCTCACTGACGACCTTTTCAACCTATGCTTTAGAAACTGTTAACGCCAGTCGTAACGGTACCCACACAATCGCCGTCGTCAATATTTTGCTCAACAATTTGGGCGCTGTATTGTGCGTATTACTGGGTATAGGACTAACCCAATGGCTGCTCACCAGAAGTTGACCACAGGGCACTTGATAAGTACTTGCCTATAAATTATCCGGTGTTATATTAGGAACGCTGTGAATACGTCCCTGTACGCTCCATCGCCGTCTCCCAACGGCGAAGGCCCTTCCATAACACCGGATAACTTAGGGCGTTTTACTTAGTTGTGTGATTGAAATATTTACTAGCGAAGACGCCCGCTGTAACCATAAACCCCTCCACCAAGGCATGGCGGATTACATACATCATGTTAATGATGCAGTACGTTGTATGGTGGTGCGAGGTACAGAAGGCTGTTATGAAAGAACTCTCGGCGGTCTAGATGGCCGTCGTCAAGCCTTGACGAGGAATAATGGCAAGGTTTGCATAAATAAAAAACTCAGCTAATTGCTGGCTGAGTTTTTTTGGTGCGCAGTAGAAAATCTAACGAATTGCCAGTGCAGTCTCGGCAATTGTGTTTTGGTTGGATGTTGAGTTAGAAATTTTATGCAGTAACGCTTCACCCTCTATTCGCTGACCTGAAAATTTGAGAGCCATACCTAGAACACATTGTGCCATTGAATTTTGAGGATCCATATTCAACACTTGAGTTTGAAGAATAGTAATGGCTTCTTCGTAAGACCCTATATTTGTTTTGGCAAGGGCTAAACCGGTTAAAACATAAACATTATCGGGATGGATTTCCCGAATTCCTTCCATAATACTATTGGCTTCTTTGGGAAAACCTTTAACGCTAGCCATTACACCTAACGCCATCAATTTAGCTACTATTACTTTAGAAAACTCCATTACACTCTCCTTTAGATTAAAGCGTAAAAGCCAATAGTGTAAACTGCTATCATAATTTTATTAAATTGGCGACGTTTCATATACGCCGCCAATTATTAAATAACAGAATTTACCAGTTTTTAAAAATTAATATTACTTAGTCTAAAAAACCGTCTACAAGACCGTTAACAAAATCCCCAGCAAAGGGTGCAAGGAAAGAAAGCGTGCCACCAGAAAAATAATTTACAGCCGCACCGGCAGCGACTCCTGCAGCCTCATCCACCATTCCGTTACCATCTTGGTCGCCTTTTAATATGCCTCCAAGCAAGGGTAAAAAATTATTGCCACCGACACTTCCAATACCACCGATAGAGCCGCTAGCCATTTTACTAACACCGCCTAAAACACTATCAAGCATAAATTGCTCCTTTATAAAAAAATAAGAACTGCATAACCGTTTTTGATAAACAGATAAAGTTGTTCTTTTTTACGTCAATATTAATATGTATTGCTGTTCGGGTAATTGGTTTTTACAGATTTTGAAAACGTTAACCTTATACACTAACAGCAATAAAACAAACTATATGATCCACTTTCCACAATCAATAGATCATTAGTATTATGACTTTAGTGTTATTACTTTAAAAATTCTTCTATAAATAAAGCGTATAAAGAAAGAAGCTACAATTTCAAATAAAAAGGGCGCTAGTTTAAAAAATCGGGCTTTTTTTAAACATAAATAGCCTATAAAACCCACATTAGGTTTCAAGTCGCTGAAAACCGCTTACACGAATCGCAAAGGATTTATAGTCCGCTGTCATCTAAAACGATAAATATTGAAAACAGATTGCAACCAGCTCAATAAATTTTCACAAAGGATCGTATAACTTTCCCTCGAGCCTAGAGAGAATAACGAGCCGTAGGTTTACGGAAAGTGCAGCGGCGACATTGTTATCAAGTTGCCATAAAAAAACAATAACTAAAAAGGCGATAGTTTTGTTATCATACATTCTTGATTACTTTGAAGAAACTTACATCATCAACCTTCGAGAACGCAAAGACCGTTATGGGGACACCCTAAAAGAACTAAAAAAACAGGGCATCGCAAACCCTTTAGAACAGGTCAAATTTTATACAACAGAACGCCCTACTGAGCAGGGTAACTTCCCAACCCTTGGAGCCCGAGGATCTTTTATGAGTCACACCAATGTGATGAAGCTGGCCCTTGAGGAAAATTTAGACCGTGTGTTAATCATGGAGGACGACATCGCCATACTTAATACGGTGAAAACCCATGGTTTAGAAGTCGTCAAACACTTAAAAACTGTGCCATGGGATATCGTCTATTTCGGTTTCCTCATACCGAAACAACTACCTCTGGGACCTGCCCTTATACCCTATGACGGTCCTACTCAGGGTGGACATTTTTATGGAGTAAACAGCACAATTTTACCTCGCCTAGTCAATTTTTTAGAGGGTTGCATGACTCGACCGGGAGGTCATCCCGAAGGCGGTCCCATGTTTAGAGATGGTGGGTTTAACCTTTTTCGCATGCTCAATCCTGACGTAAAAATCTACCTTGCATCACCCAACCTGGCTAGGCAAAGAAGCTCGCGTACTGATCTACATAAACTTAATTGGTATGATCAATTTCCGATCACTCGGCCTTTGGTTGAGCAGGCTCGGTCATTTAAAAATAGGCTGTTATCGCAACGGTGATTTTATGAGTTCAGAGACTATAGGTTTACAAACCGGCATCCAGGCCCGCTTATTCTGCTTCTTCCGCCAGTTTTAGGCGTGACTTGGATTTGCGTACCTATCCTTTCTTTAAGGGCTGGTATATGAGAAATGACACCGATTAATTTGCCATCCTGTTGTAAGTTGGCCAGGGTCTCTAGGGCCGTGTCAAGGGTGTTTTCGTCTAACGTGCCAAATCCTTCGTCTAAAAAAAGCGAGTCTACCCGTACATTTCGACTAGCCATTTGAGAGAGTCCTAGGGCCAAGGCTAGGCTCACGATAAAACTCTCGCCACCGGAAAGGTTTTTCGTCGATCGAATCTCACCAGCTTGGTAGTTATCCACTACATTAAGCTCTAAAGGTTGCTTGTCATTGTGTAGTAGTAAATAGCGATCCGTCATCTTTTTGAGCTGGCGATTCGCATTGAACACCAGTAATTCAAACGTCAAACCCTGGGCAAAATTACGATATTTTTTACCATCGGCCGAACCGATAAGTTCGTGTAATGCATCCCAACGGAAACATTCTTTCTTTTGGGCTTCGATGCCTATGATCTGAGCTTGTTTTTTGTGACGCCGGTCTTGATCGTCAGCGAGCTGTTTTTTGATTCCCCCCATGTCCTGCTGAATCTCTTTTAGGCTTGCGACCAAGCCACTTTCCTCCTGGCGCACCTGCTCATAGGACTGATCCGTTATCCGTCTTGCTTTTTCCCTGGCTAACGAGGCGATTTTGTCTTGACGGAGCGTAGTTAGCTCAGTGGCTTGTTTCTGCAAATTTTCTTGCGCTTGCTTGAGGATTTTTCGTTCATCAGCAGCCAAACAAGCGGCATGATAATCTACTTCATGGGTAAACCCCATACTCGCTAAACGTTCACAGAATTGTTTTTCCTCCCTTTGAAGTGCTTTTGCGCGTTTTTCCATGGTCTCTTGCAAAGACTGTATGATCGTTTGAGAATTCGTTAGGGCTTGATGAGCGAACTCAACGCCGTTTCGAGATTTTTCCATATTTTCTTTAGCCTGCTTGACCGCCCCTACTAATCGGTTATCCTCTTCATCCGAATCCTTATCAGCAAACAAAGCCTGGCGCTGTGCAAGCCACGCATCACATTCTTGCATTAAACCATCATGGATGTGTTTTTCCCTGTATTCATCCTCTTTGAGCTTTTCGATTAAAACGATTTTTTGATCCCGATAGTTGTTTAAAGTCGATAAGTTTTTCTCAAGTTCCAACTTCTGGTCCTGCTTTTGTTGCCATCGCTTCTGTCGTGCCATCAAATCCACAAGGATTTGATCAAGATCCGCCATCGACACATTATTAATTCCGAAGGGTGCCAGGACTTGGAGCACTTTGTGATGCAACTGAGTAACCTGACCTGCACCGATATGGCATTGCTGAGCAAGTCGTTCACAGTCCTGTGCTACTGCTTCCTTTTTAAAACCCGCTTCCTGCCACTGCTTTTCTACCCGATTAAAAATTGTGCGCCCGTTTTCAACAACTTGTTGAGCTGATTGCAGTTGGTTTTCAATGTCTTCTATCTTTTCAATAACAGCAGACAACACACCTATATGCTTGTCGGTCTGATGTTGCCCACTGCGCACACCCGTTAATGGATCATTGGCAGTTACATTCATTTGTAATGCAGCAAAAATAGTGTTACAACGCGCTTCATCCGCTTTTAGTTGGATGATCTGTGCTTGCTGGGTCTGCTGTAATTGTTCCAGCTTAGTTTGCGTTTTCCCCTGGTTAATTTTAAGTTCCGCAATTGCGTTTATCGTCTTATCAAGGTCATCCTTGGTCTGTTGTAACACTGATTGAGTGGCATCCAACGGTGGAATGTTACCTTGCGCAAAGGGATGTTCCGTAGCCCCACAAAGGGGACATGGTTTGCCATCTTCTAAAAACTTACGTTCTGCTTCGAGGCTCTGAATTCGGTTGAGCAAGGCAACTTGCGTATCCAGATGCTGAACCTCCCGTTCAAGCTGTAATTGTTTTGCTGAGCGAGCAACAATTTCATTGGCCAATTTTTTCTCCTTCATCTCCAGCGTCTGTTGCTCCAACCGCGCCGCTTCTTCCTCGCGACGAGTCTTTGCGCTATGCACTAATACCTCGGCCACCTGATCGAGGCGATGCTTACGATCTTTGAGATCGGTAAGTTCGTGACGCCAAACATTGAGTGTGCGCCCGCATAACATGTCTGCCATGGCAGCTTTTAGTTGAGCGCATAAGCGTTCACTGCTTACTAGCTCTTCACGCTGTTTTTTATAGGCATTTGCGGACTCATGCCAGAACTGGACGGTGACTGCTTTGCGCTCTTCTGCTTCAGCAAGACTTTGGCACAACTGGCTGTGTTGTTGACCGGCAGTTTGGAGAGCCTCTAAAGCACTGCGGATATCGGCCAAACTTTCCCGCAAACCTGAGTCAACAGAGTGCCGCTGGAAGTAGCCTTCGATGTCAGTCTGAATGCGACAAACATCTGTTAACTGCTTTTCATAAAATCGCTGCTGTTTTAAATGACTTTCAAGTTGGTTTTCTATTTTTGCTATGGCTTCGCTAACTTTCTTAATTTGAGATTTTTTATCGGCAATGCGTGTGTCTAGTTCGCGAACCTTTTTGATGATATTCTTTTGCTGTTTTTCCTCAGTCTCGGCGTACTCTAAAGCACAAGCAGCCTGCTGCTTTGCCTGTATTGCCATTGCCAAAGCAGTCTCTTGTTGAGAAAGTTTTTGTTGAGTGGCGTTACAACGTTGAGACTCCTCTTCCTGTTGTCGACGGATTGATGCAAGATGTGCATAGTCCTTGTCGAGGGAGCAGGCTTTATCCGCACGATCCAATTGTTTGAGTTGCGGTTGAAACGAGGTTTGTCGAGACTGAAATTCATCCCACTCTGTTTCTAACTTATCAAGATCTTTTTGTAGCGTTGCCAAATCATCCAACCATACCCTGGCTTTCTGTAACTGGTTTATTTGGGTAATTTGTTTCTCTTCTGCAAGCTGGCGCTCTGCAAGTTTAGTGCGCAATTGTTCTTTATCTTCGTCATTCAATAGAGACATGCCGGATAATTCCATATGGAGTGCATTTAGCTTATTGCGTTCTTCGCCACGCCGTTGATGAACCTTTACCGAAATCCGACTATAAATGTCGGTGCCTGTGATTTGCTCCAGGATCGGCGCTCTTTGGTCGGGCGCAGCTTGCAGGAAAACGGCAAAACCACCCTGGGCGAGCAGCATGGACCGAGTAAACTGATCAAAATCCATACCCGTCACTTGCTGGATTTTGTCAGCAACGCGCTTTAGTTTCGCCTCGATAATTTTTCCCGTGTTGGCGTCGGCGATCTCATGTTGAGGGACCTGTAGCTCTCCACCAGGCTTGCCACGGGCTCGACGCTGGCTCCAATGACAACGATAGCGTCCGGCTTGAGTCGCAAAGGTCACCTCGGCAAAACACTCGCCTTTTTGCCGGGACATGATTTCATTGGTGCTTTTAGTGACTCTATTTAAACGTGGCGTCCTACCGTAAAGGGCCAGACAAATAGCATCAAGTAAAGTGGATTTACCCGCTCCCGTGGCGCCGGTGATGGCGAACAGACCATCGCCAGTATAGGCCGGATGGTTAAAATCCACTTCCCATTCACCGACTAAAGAATTCAGATTCTGAAGCCGTAAATTGAGTATGCGCATCGGTCCCTATTCCGCCGCCTTGTCTTCTTCGTAAAGAGAATTAACGGTCTCTCGGTAGGCACTTAGTAATACCGAACGCTGTTCATAGGGTATTTCATGGAGGTCCAAACATCGAGTAAAAACCCCATCGAGATCTAAGTCATCAAGGGTTTCCTTGGGGTGATTACCACTTAAGACCTTTTCTAAAACCCGATTATTTTTTATACGTAATATTTCAATGGCGCTGCCAGCAATGGCGTCGTCAAGGCGTTCTCGTAAATTACCCTGCATCTGATCGCCTTGATAGTCAATTTCCAACCATACCTTAGTCCCACTAGACTTAAGTTCTGACAGACGGGTGGAAATGACGCTCCAACTACCCGAGATACGCTCAAGCTTTTGAAAAGTGGGTACTTCAATGAGATTTACCTGGGGTACGGCTTCACCAAAATCTACTAGGCAAACACTTTTCAGTTGCTGTGCCTCCCCAAACCCCATAGCCAAGGGTGATCCCGCATAGCGCCTAGTCTTAATATTACCAACCATTTGAGGCACATGCAGATGACCCAAGGCTAAGTAGTCGATGGACCCTGGAAACAGGTTGGATGCCACATGGGCCAAAGAACCCACATAGAGTTCTCGCACCCCGTCCCCTTCCACAGTATGTCCCCCAGCGGTAAAGAGATGCCCCATGGCTACCATGGGAATGGATCGCCCCAATACAGCTCGCTTCTCCTCGGCCAATTGACAAACATGATTATAGTGGGAGCAAATACCCTCCAATAATTTTCGCTCCTTGTCCTTCAAGCTCTCCCCTGCTTCCGCGGTGCGAATGTCGCGATCCCGAAGATAGGGTACTGCGCAAACAATCAGTTTTTCCACACCAGCGTCATCTTTGAGCAGGAGCACTTCATCTGCCAATGGCTCTGTGGCCATACCCACCACATGGACATGGAGAAAACGCAGCAGATCTCTAGGAGCATTTAAAAAAGACGGAGAATCGTGATTCCCTGCAATAACCACCACATGACGGCAGGTGGAAGAGTGGGCTATGCGACCGAGAAATTGATAATAAAGTTGCTGCGCTCGATTGCTCGGTGTGCTGTTATCAAAAACATCGCCAGCCACCAGCAGCACCTCCACGCACTGGGTCTCAAGCAAATCCGCTAGCCAACTCAGGAATACTTCAAATTCATCATATCGTTTACGTCCATAAAGGGTTCGTCCTATATGCCAGTCGGAAGTGTGCAAGATTTTCATGTTGATGCCCCTACTAAACTAAAGTGTTTACTGCCTTATTAATACACTCTCTTGCTCCATTTTTGAAAATATAGATCAGTAAACAACCATTAGAAGACGGAGACATAGCAAACCTTTAGAGGAAAGATGGGGTCTACAGTAATTGAGTAATACGTGGAAAATTATGTAATACCGATCTTTCAAATTAGGGTTCTATCAAACCTTATTATATTAGTAGCTTGGACATGATATGGTAGAGCCATATTTAGCAGGATTGGTATAACAGAAGTGATCATGTCGAAAGAATTTTTACGAGGCAAAGAGAAACGAGAGATTTCACAGCGGTCTGTGATAGACCCCTGTAACATACTCTTAAACGGCAGCAATAATCCTGACGTTTAAAAACCAAATAATCGCCACAAAAAGAATTTTGATGGCGTTGACTGAACTGAAGCGTCTTCTGCAGCGTCTTCACGGGTATCAACAGGTGGTTTATTTTGCAAGAAAACCGCTAGGAGCTTCTCGCAGCCTTGGCTATCAAGTTTATAGGGATTAAACTTTTGGCTGCCTGTTTGTTTGTAAATTTCTTTTTTTACGTTAGAGGAGGTAACCAATTTCATATTCCATCCTTGAAACAAGCGTTGCTCCACCTCTTTGAGTTCTAGAATTTCTAGATCTTTATGCCGGTTATCCTTATATAAGGCACGTAGAAGCGTATTGACCGATTCTCTAGAACCTTCTAGGCACTGGAAAAAACAACTGTCACTCATGAACAAAGCGCCGGTCAGGCCCAGTGAAGGATTATTTTTTTGCGCCGTAGTAACAATAGTACCGATCTGAATGGAATCAAAATTTTCTGTGGCGCGGCTAGCATACATCATCCTTACTAAACTCATTTGCGAGGTTCCTTATTGCTGTAATCACATCTTGCCAGAGAGTGCAACTACTATGCCGTGATTGTGATCTAGCTGCTAACTTGAGCCAAACAGTAACCTAAGCGGATGGATTTCCCTAACACTACTATTGCGGATAGTGTGCAAAAAAACTGTTCGAGACTGACGTAAAAGTGTCACTTTTGACTTAAAGAGCTAATTTAACCAAAACATAGGGAAATAATACATTAGACCTCTTGAAAAAGTCACTTTGCTAGGTCAATTTCAAAGTTATGAAT
>CAYRGG010000013.1:0-86795 GCA_964423745.1 uncultured Candidatus Competibacteraceae bacterium
AACGAAATCCGGGGATGTCCCGGATTCCACTTCGTTTCATCCGGGCTACCCACTAGAGCGTTTTCGCTTCGATTGTACACAAGGCAGCCGAGGCGAGGCGCGTGGAGTGTACATGCCAGTACATGAGCACGCCGAGACCGAAGGCTAACGCCGTGTACAACTGAGTGGGAAATGCTCTAGGGGTGAAGTCGTAGGGTGGGCAACTTGTTGCCCACGCGTAAGGTTTAAGGAGACAAGGCCATGGCCGGTGCCAATGAAGGTCAAGAACGCACTGAACAAGCGACCCCAAAACGCTTACAAGACGCTGCTCGAAAAGGCCAAGTAGCCCGCTCCCGAGAGCTGACTACCTTTGCCTTATTATTGGGTGCGGCGGGGGGTTTACTGTTGTTTGGACCGTTGCTCTTGGAAGGGCTGGTGGATCAGATGCGGGATAGCTTTCGCATGGATGGTCAAGAAATTTTCGACAGCAAGACCTTATTCAATACACTGCGTCAGGCCATTGTGCAAGGTATATGGCTTATCGCGCCATTTTTAGCCTTGCTCTTTTTACTCGCGTTGGCGGCTCCCGTTGCGTTAGGTGGTTGGAGCTTTAGCACACAATCCCTGGGTCTAAAATGGGAGCGCATCAGCCCGGCCAAGGGTTTGGGTCGCATGTTTTCCTGGCGGGCGCTCATGGAGTTAGTCAAAGCCTTAGCTAAATTTTTGGTAACCGCCACTGTGGGAGTGACGATATTATGGCTTAAAGAGCCAGAAATTCTGCATTTGGGTAGCGAACCGTTACTGCCTGCTTTGGCCCATACCGCGCAACTGTTGGGCTGGATTTTTCTCCTGTTAACCTTACCCCTCATGTTAGTAGCGGCGGTGGATGTGCCCTTTCAGTTATTCGATCATGCCCGTCAATTACGCATGACCAAACAAGAAGTACGAGACGAGTCGAAAGATACCGAGGGTAAACCTGAAGTAAAAGGCCGCATTCGCCGTTTGCAACAGGAATTCGCCCAGCGCCGCATGATGGAGAAGGTGCCCGGGGCTGATGTGGTGATCACCAACCCGACCCACTTTGCCGTAGCCCTAAAATACGATCAAGAGGCCATGGGCGCCCCAGTGATGTTGGCGAAGGGCACCGAGCTAACTGCTCTGCGGATTCGTAATTTGGCCGGAGAAAACCGCGTACCCCAGGTGGAATCCCCCTTATTAGCCCGGGCTTTGTATTACAACGGAGAGCTGGATAAACCGATTCCGGCTGCGTTGTATCTAGCAGTCGCCCAGGTATTGGCCTATGTCTTTCAATTGCGTCAAGAACAGCACGTCAGCGATGATCCCATCGTCATGACGGACGTTCCCGTGCCTTCCGAGCTGAGAACTCACTAATGGATAAAACCCTCAACGTTTCCGAGACCCTAGGTAGTTTGGCCCGCAGTGGTTTAGGCGCACCAGTGTTGTTGATCGTGATCCTGATGATGGTGGTGATCCCATTGCCACCGTTCGCCCTGGATATTTTCTTTACCTTTAATATTGCTTTATCCCTCGTGGTGATGCTGGCCACCGTATACAGTCGGCGGCCCTTGGATTTTGCCGTATTTCCCACAGTGTTGCTGGTAACGACATTGCTGCGTTTGGCCCTGAATGTGGCCTCCACCCGGGTGGTTTTGCTGGAAGGCCATACGGGTCCCGATGCGGCGGGCCGGGTCATCAAAGCCTTCGGTGATTTTGTGGTGGGGGGTAATTTCGCGGTGGGCTTGGTGGTGTTCGCCATTTTAATCATCATCAACTTTGTGGTGGTGACTAAGGGCGCTGGGCGTATCTCCGAAGTCAGCGCTCGTTTCACCTTGGATGCGTTGCCCGGTAAGCAAATGGCCATCGACGCGGATTTGAACGCCGGTCTCATCGACCAAGCTGGCGCTAAACAGCGCCGCGCTGAGGTGGTCCAGGAAGCGGATTTTTACGGCTCCATGGACGGCGCCAGCAAATTTGTGCGGGGCGATGCCATCGCCGGCATCCTTATTTTGTTTATCAACATCCTCGGCGGATTTGCGGTGGGCACCTTGCAACATCAGCTGCCCGCGGCTTCCGCGTTAGAAAATTACACTCTGCTTACCATCGGTGATGGGTTAGTGGCGCAGATTCCCTCACTATTGCTGTCCACCGCCGCCGCCATCATGGTGACTCGCAATTCGGGAACTGAGGATATGGGGCAACAGGTGGTCAACCAACTGTTTGGCAGCGCCCAGACTTTGGCGGTCACCGCGGGTATTATTGGCTTATTAGGCATGATACCCGGTATGCCCAATGTGGCGTTTTTGGGTTTTGCGGGCGGCTTAGGTTATCTAGCCTGGCGTATCCATAACCGCCAGATCACACAGGCGGCTTCCGCAGAGGAAAAACCGCAACCCAGTGATCCAAAACCAGCTGAAAATCGCGAGGTGGGCTGGGACGATGTCCCCAATTTAGACACCATCGGTATGGAAGTGGGTTATCGGTTGATTTCCCTGGTGGACCGGAACCAAAATGGCGAATTATTGGATCGTATTCGGGGCGTTCGTAAGAAACTGTCTCAAGAGCTGGGATTTCTTATTCCACCAGTCCATATTCGGGATAATTTAGATCTTACCCCCAATAACTATCGTATTACCTTACTCGGTGTGACGGCTGCTGAAGCGGAAGCCCATCCAGGTCGGGATTTGGCCATCAATCCAGGGCATATCCAAGAAACCTTAACTGGCATGGCCACTCAAGACCCGGCCTTTAAACTGCCCGCCGTATGGATCGAGCCTTCCCTGAGAGAACACGCCCAGACGTTGGGCTACACGGTGGTGGATACCAGCACTGTTATCGCCACCCATCTCAATCAATTGCTCATGCACCATGCCCATGAGCTTTTAGGCTATGAAGAAACCCAAGAATTGTTGGATAGACTGGCTAAAACAGCACCCCGCTTAGCGCAAGATTTGGTGCCAAAAATTTTACCGCTGCGGGTTGTGGTAAAAGTGCTGCAAAACTTATTGACGGAGGGTGTTTCCATCCGCGATATGCGCACCATCGCCGAGACTTTGGCGGAGGTGGGAGCCAGCAGTCAGGATCCCGACGTTTTGACCACCTTGGTGCGCATCGCACTGGGCCGTATGATTATTCAAAATATCAATGGGTTAACCGATGAACTGCCGGTGATTACCTTAGATAGAAACTTGGAACAGATATTGCAAAATTCTGTACAAACGCAGAAGCAAGTGTCCCTAGAGCCTGGGCTTGCAGAACGCTTACACACAGCGTTATCAGACACGGCCCAGAAGCAGGATCTAGTGGGACAACCGGCGGTTTTGTTGGTCTCCGATGCCATTCGAGGAACCCTAGCACGGTTTGTAAGGCATGGTATTCCAAACCTTCACGTACTTGCTTTTGCCGAGATACCTGAAGACAAGACATTAAAAGTGATTGCAACGGTAGGAAGATAATTTAACGGGCCGCAGCCTTCTGAATACGTAGAAAGTCTGCTGCCGAGGCGCTCCATATGAAAGTTAAGCGATTTTATGCAGCTAATATCCGGGAAGCCATGCGCAAGGTGCGCGAAGAGTTGGGTGCTGAGGCGGTTATCCTCTCCAACCGTCGCGTGAGCAATGGTTTGGAAATTATTGCCGCCATCGATTACGACGAAAAGTTTTTAAAAAGTCCACCAACAGACGCGAATCCAGCAGCTGAACCGCCAGTGCCGCAGTCTGCGTCGGCAATACCCAACAAACCCCCACTGACTACCAGTACAGCCAAGCCTGTGCCTGCGCCTAAAGCCACGCCTACCCAACCCCCCCAGACCATGCCGTCTTCCGCGACCCCCCCTGGGGTACGCCCCACAGGTGAAAAATCCCAGGTGGTGTGGTCCCAGGACCCCATGTTGGTGGACATGCAAAACGATATTAAGCGCATGCAGCACATGCTTGAGCAGCAGCTTTCGGGACTGGCCTGGGGTGATTTGGGACGGCGTCAACCCCAACGGGCAGATTTACTGGAGAAGCTGATGCATTTTGGCTTGACCGCCAAGTTGAGCGTTCAGTTAGCGGACGCTGCGGCTGCACAGCCTGAACAGGGTTGGTCGATGGCCCTTAACGCATTAACCCAGGGGTTAATGGTGGGCCAAGACGAGATTCTCAGCGAAGGTGGCGTGGTGGCCTTGGTGGGTCCCACCGGGGTTGGCAAAACCACCACCATCGCCAAACTAGCCGCCCACTACACCTTACGTCATGGACCAAGGCAGGTGGCGCTGATCACCACGGACAGTTACCGCATCGGCGCCTTTGAACAACTACGCACCTTTGCCATGATTCTGGACCTACCGGTACGTCTGGTGAGCAGTCGAGAAGAATTACAGGATGCTATTACCGGCTACAGCGATAAGTCTCTGGTACTGATCGATACAGCAGGGATGAGTCAGCGGGATATGCGTCTGTCACAGCAGTTTGCATTGTTCGACGTGGCGCCCGCCATTAAGACCTATTTAGTGCTTTCTGCCAATGCCCAAGTGGCCATGTTGGAAGAAGCGGTTATGGCTTTTGGGAAGGCGCCGCTAGCCGGTGGCATTCTCACCAAAGTGGATGAAGCAACCCGCTTAGGGGGTGTTTTCTCGGTTTTATATGATCACAAACTGCCGTTAGCTTATGTCAGCAACGGTCAGCGAGTTCCGGAGGATCTTCAAGTGGCTCAAATCGAAGAGCTGTTGAGTTTGGGTGAGCGATTTGTCGAACTGTACAGCAGTACCGCCGACAATGAAGCACTTGCCCTAACATTTGGCAGGAGAATGGTCAATGCTAGCTGAAGCGAGGTACGACACCATGGCGCCCTCAGGCCCTGCCCGGCAACGCCCAGTGCGCGCCATCTGTGTGGCTAGCGGCAAAGGTGGTGTGGGGAAAAGCAGTATCGTGGTGAATTTGGCGTTTGCCCTCATTTCTCGACAAAAAAAAGTCATGTTATTGGATGGGGATTTGGGTTTAGCCAATCTCGATGTTATTTTGGGATTGCAACCCCACTATAACTTATCCCATGTACTCAATGGGGAACTGGCGCTAAAAGATATTATCATGGAAGGACCCTGGGGCGTTCGGGTTATTCCCGCCGGTTCTGGTATAAAACGCATGGCGGAGCTTAAACCCGAGGAAAACGCCGGTATCATTCAAGCTTTTAGCGAGCTGGAAGAGGATCTTGATGTGCTATTGATCGACTCCGCTGCCGGTATCTCAGACAGCGTGGTGGCTTTCAGTCGGGCTGCTCAGGATGTCATCGTGGTGATCTGTGATGAACCTGCTTCCCTGACCGATGCTTACGCACTCATTAAATTACTAAGTCAAGATTACGGGGTTGAGCGCTTTCACGTTATTTCCAACCGCGTTGCTAATAACAATAAGGGGCGAGAGCTTTTTGGCCGGTTAATGCAGGTCACCGACCGATTTTTGGATGTGGGTCTGGATTATCTAGGTTGTGTGCCAGAGGATTCCCAGTTACGCAAGGCGGTACAAGCGCAACGGGCGGTGGTGGAGGTTTTTCCGGGCAGCCGTTCCGCGGTGGCCTTCCAGCAGTTGGTGGAACGTATTCAGCATTGGCCGGTGTCCTGTGCGCCCACAGGTCATCTACAGTTTTTTATCGAGCGCTTAATAAATCCGGCTTATTCCCAAGAGGCCGTTGAGTAATGAGGGGCTTGAGCGCTTATACTCAAACCGGTGGACGCGAAACAGACGACCTAATCGCCCAATCCGCGCCTTTGGTAAAGCGCATCGCTTACCATATGTCAGGACGGTTGCCTGCTTTTGTCGAAGTTGATGATCTTATTCAAGCCGGTATGTTGGGTTTAATGGAAGCTGCCCGTCGTTTTGACGCCACCCGCGGCGCTAGTTTCAATACTTTTGCGGAACAACGTATCCGCGGCGCCATGTTAGACGAGGTGCGCAGGAATGACTGGGCGCCGCGTTCCGTACACCGTAAAGCTCGGGATATCAGTGAAGCGATTCGCATCCTGGAGACTGCCACCGGTGAGGAAGCCAAAGACGAGGCTATCGCGGCTCAGTTGGGTTGGTCCCTGGTGGAATATCATAAGACGTTGGCGGACCTCCGGGGTCAAAAGATGTTGTCTTTGGACGACCCAGGCGCAGAGGGGGAAAGTCTCGGCGACCAATTGATCGATCCCCAGGAAGAACCTTCGGAAACTGTCCAGAAACAGCATTTAATCGGCCATTTGAGCCAAGCCATTGAGGGTTTACCCGAGCGTGAGCGTTTAGTGCTTTCCCTATATTACGATGAGGAACTTAACCTTAAAGAAATCGGTGAAGTTTTAGGTGTCAGTGAAAGCCGGATCAGTCAACTTCATAGTCAAGCGCTGTTGCGTTTGCGGTCCTGGGCCAACTAGCGGGCAATGCTTGAGTTACACAGTATAAGGGGGAAATGAAATAGCGATGGATATGCTCAGTGTAACAGGGCTTATTTTAGCTTTCGGCGCTATTGTTGTAGGTCAGACCCTAGAGGGTGGTCATTTAACCTCGTTAATCAACGGCTCTGCCTTTGTCATTGTTATGGGTGGCACGGCAGGGGCTATTTTGCTACAAGCGCCAAGACCCGTTTTTGAGCGCGCCTTACGGCGAGCACCCTGGGTATTGTGGCCACCAGTCCATTCTTTAGAAGAAACCATTGGCAAGCTATTGGGGTGGAGTAGTATAGCCCGCAAAGAAGGACTGTTAGGGTTAGAACGATTTATGGATAATGAAACCGATGCCTTTGCCTGTAAAGCCTTGCAGTTGTTGGTGGATGGTAACGAGCCGGGGGACATTCGCCATGCCCTAGAGATGGAGCTGACCCTCTGGGAAGATAGTGAATATCAAGCCGTGCGGGTTTTTGAGGGGATGGGCGGTTATGCGCCCACCATCGGCATCATTGGCTCCGTACTAGGTCTTATCCATGTGATGGAAAACCTCGCTGATCCTAGCAAATTGGGCGGAGGCATCGCAGCGGCCTTTGTAGCCACCATTTATGGTGTGGGGTTGGCCAATTTAGTTTGTTTTCCCTTAGCCAATAAACTAAAAAGTATTGTGCAGGAACAGTCTCGCCACAGTGAAGTGATTATCGAAGGGGTTATCGCCATCGCCCAAGGCAGCAATACGCGCACCATCGCCTCTCGTTTACACGGCTTTCTACAGGATTAACGGGGGTAGCATGATTAGAAAGCGTCGTCAGCACAACGGGCCAGAAAATCACGAACGATGGATGGTGTCCTATGCGGACTTTATCACCTTATTATTCGCTTTATTTGTGGTGATGTATGCCATATCTTCCGTAAATGAAGGAAAATATCGTGTCTTATCTGAAGCCATGGCAGACGCTTTTCGCCCTGTTTCAATGACTAATAAGCACCAGTGGGCATCCGCGGATTCCTCAGTATCCCCCAATCTTTCAGGGCAAACCGTGGCAACCCCAATTTTACCTTACCAAATTGCACCGGATTTACGGCCCTTGCCCATGGCGGCGGCTCCAGAAGAAACCATTGAGCCTACCGAGACTGCCTGTCCAACCCCGGAAGAATCTGTCGTTGAACCGCCAGTACAAATGGCCAGGGTTGCCCATGCGCCTGACCCCAATCCGCAGGAGGAAGCGGTTGTCGAAAACCAACCTGCTGATTCTATTGCTGAGGAACCATCGGGACAGAAAAACGACGACCCTATGTTATCCATCGCAACCCAGTTAGAAAATTCAGTATCCGAACTGATTGAAGCGGATCTGGTGCGTATCCGTCGGGAAGGATCGTGGCTTGAGTTGGAAATGAAAAACCATATGTTGTTTGATAGCGCCAGTAGTGTTATCAATACGGATGCTGTGCCCTCTATCCAGCAAATCGCTGGGGTGTTGCGGGATATCCCCAATCGTATCCATGTGGAAGGTTTTACCGATAATATTCCTATTAGTACGTCCTTGTATCCTTCTAACTGGGAGCTTTCCGCAGCGCGAGCCGCCAGTGTAGTGCATCTGTTGATGGATGAAGGTCTGGCGCCAGAACGTATGGCGGCTGTAGGCTATGGCGAACATCGCCCGATAGCTGATAATGCCACGGAACAGGGACGCATTCAAAATCGGCGGGTGGTTTTGGTTATTTTGGACAACGCCGATATTGACCGGCGTATCCATGAAGAGTCAAACTTCACCGCTATGGAAAACGACACTCCTTCAACCGTCACCCCTGCCATGGCACAGCGTGAGTCTGGGACGCGGGGGTCTTCGCTACAACCGTGAGCTGGAAGATGGGCCAGATAAAAGAAATTAGTCCCTTGCGGCCAACGCCGCCGGTGCGGCCTAAAGTAAAACGTGAGCGCCAGAACCCAACGCCTGCTCAGGACGAACAACCGGATGCAATACCCGTAGAGGAAGATTCCCACGACCAGCATATCGATGAATTTGTCTAAAAACTTATGAACGATATTTTGCTTTACGGTATCGCCATTACCGCTCTTTTAGTCAGCGATGTGATTCTTGTGCTGCTGGGAGCGTTGATCTACCGTGTTTATCGTCAGTCCCAAGCTCAGGCAAACGATCAAGACGTTTCTACCCAGGAACTGCGTCAGGATCTAAAGGGTCTGGGTATGTCCCTAAGCGTCTTGGGCGAACGTTTGGCGCGGCTGGAAACCCAGATAGGTCGCCTTGAGGATCGTCAAGGACAGCAGGCCATGTCCAGTAACAAGGAAGCGGATCATCGCTCTTTCCAGGTTGCCACTAAGATGGCTTTGCAGGGCGCTGACGTAGAAGAAATCGTTACTGTATGTGGACTAACGCAAGGAGAGGCAGAGTTAGTGCGGATGCTTCATGCTAAGCATCAGGCAGACCAGAACGCACCGCCTCAACCCATTAAAAAAGCTAGCATTAAAGATAATTACTAGAAGCTGAAGCTATGCCGTCACTTTCTAAAATCAGTATTAGTGCAACCTTGCAGGCTTAACTCTGCTTTTCTTTCTAATTGCTATCCCCATTTGAAAACAGTTATTTCTCCTGAAGACCGATAAAACTCTAGGGCGCTTTGACACAATTCTTCGTTTTCCAAAAGGAAGTGTGGTTTTGGCGCGATGGACATTTTTCCATCTATAGCTTGAATCGAGACAACACGAATGCATTTGCTGAAAACAACGGCTATCAACATGTTCCCCACAGTGGTTTGCTACCTAGCCTCGATATCACTAAGCTGACAGAATGTATAAAGATGCTGCAGCCGTTAGATGCAGTAAAAAAGTTTTGTCACAATCTACTGAAACTACGTTAATAGCAACTGATTCTTTACAAATTCCAGCGAAAGGACTTTTTTGACATGCTCCTGTTCGCGGCATGCGCTTTGACCGATTTTTAATATTTAGTAGTGATGATGCTACCCTCTGAACGACACGTCCGTCTATTTCGCAGTGGTCGCAATCAAGCATTGCGTATCCCCCGAGAGTTTGGGCTGGAGGGTGATGAATGGATACTTAAAAAGCCCTTCATATTGCGGGGCTTTTTGGGTTCTTAATTAAAAAGCAGGAATCTTCAAAATTTAAGCAGGCTGGTTCAAGAGTGAGCCAGCCTTTTTTCTTATATTTGAAGTGTGAGGCGATGAGATCTTGTAAAACGCATTTATCAAATAAAAGGAACAGACCAATGAAAAAACTACTGACAACCAGTGCCATTATCGGCGCAATCACATTTTCAACCCTATCTGACGCGGAGGCCGTGATGAAAAAACGCGTCACATTTGAAAGTCACAACCAGACGATTGTCGGCGATTTATACTTGCCGGATGATTATCAAGACGGCGATAAATTACCCGGCGTGATTGTGACTGGATCATGGACATCCGTGAAAGAACAAATGGCGGGTGGCTATGCCGAGGAACTTGCGGATCGCGGCTTTGCAGCTCTAGCTTTCGATCACCGCGGATGGGGTGAGTCCAATGAAGGAACGCCTATATCCCTTCAGTTTGTGGAAGACCCTCAAGCTAAAACGCAAGATATTCTTGCGGCGGCTGATTTCATGACTACGCGCTCGGAAGTAGATAGCACAAAGTTGGCGACGCTTGGTGTTTGTGCCTCTGCCGGGTATGCGATTGACGCGGCCAATATAAGTGACAAGATCACCACGACGGCAAGTATAGCACCATGGCTCCATGACAAGGAGATTGTTGATGAAGTGTATGGGGAGAATGTGCCTGCACTTTTAAAAGCAACGGCTGATGCAAAGGAATCCGGTCAGCCGGTTATTTTAGAGGCCGCCGGTGATGCAGATTCCGATGCAGTGATGAAGAGCGCGGACTATTATACCGACCCTAATCGCGGCGCGATCGAAGCCTATGATAACAAATTCAGCACGCTGTCATGGGGCCCATGGCTCACTTATGACGCAATCCAGACAGCCTCAAAAATCGACAAGCCAGTGCTGCTGGTGCATTCAGAAGCCGCAGCGATCCCGCAAGGCGCGAAGACCTTCGCTGAAAAAGGCGGTGAGAACGTCGAGCTGATCATGATGGAGAACGTCACACAGTTTGATTTCTATGATCAGCCTGAAGCAATGGACAAGGCCGCTGACAAGGTTGCTGATCACTTCAAGAAAACCCTGAACTAAACGGGGGGTATAATGAAAAGTTTATATATAAAACCGTTAGCAATAGGAGCCATAGTGATGACTGTTGTAGCCCTGAATCCTCTGAAAGCTCACGCTAACGCCAAAGACGAAGCCGCAATCAAAACAATCATTGAAAGCGTTGGAAGTCTTGCGGACCAAGGAAATTTTGAAGCTCTCGAAAAGCTTTATGCCCCGGAAGTTGAGGTAGATTACACCTCCCTCGCGGGTGGCGAGGTCGAGTTGAAAAGTCCGCTAGCTCTGATGACGCAATGGGCAGGTGTTCTCCCCGGCTTTGACCTCACCCGCCACGAGATCAGCAATATTCAGGTGAGCAGCAATGGGCAGACGGCTACTGCAACCGCTGATGTAATTGCCGAGCATTACGTGAATGATCTATTCTGGCAAGTGAAAGGTGATTACATCTACCGCCTTGTGAAAGATGAGGATCAATGGTTGATTACCGCACACAGGTTAAATCTTCGGGAAGAAAGCGGAACGCGGGATGTTTTCGGTCCCGCCATTGAAAATGCGAAAGAAAATCCTGCCCCTTACATCAAGCGCCAACAAACACGTCAAACCGTTGTCAATTTCCTCACCGCGCTGGAAAGCAAGGACATGGAGAGTTTTGCAAACACTCTGGCCGATGATATGGTGCAGGAGATGCCGTTCTCACCAGAAGGTCATCCCAAGCGTGTAAGGGGCAAGGCGAATATTGTAGAGCTGTTTTCCAATTGGCCTGATGTCAGCGGTGATGCGGATTTTACAAGTGAGTTACGCTTCTATCCAATGATCGATCCGGAAATGGTGTTTGTCGAATATAAGGGCGATGTTGATATCATTACCACAGGCAGGAAATATCTACAAACCTATGGCGGGCTATTCCACGTACAAAACGGAAAAATCAAACTCTTTCGCGAATATTACGATCCTGAGCCATTCAAATATGCGTTTAGATTGGGTGAATAGTAAAATGGTAAAGAATTCGTATAATACAAATTGTTTACCACGATTTAATTGATAAAGGGTGGCAATCCCCAAGCGGCGGGATCAAACTCGGTCAAACTGTTTAGGATCAGACTGGCTTCAGCATAAACCCCTTTATCCATATGAGGATCTGGTACCACTACCACCGACATGTTGGCGGCTAGCGCCGCCTGCATACCGGAGGGGGCATCCTCGAACACCAGACAATGATCAGGTTCAGCGCCGAGTCGCTGCGCTGCGGTAAGAAAAATATCGGGCGCCGGTTTACCGTGTTTTACTTCCGGATCGTCGCCAAAGACCACGGTATCAAATATTTGAAACCAGTCCCGGTGATTCTGAGTTTTTAGCTGCAAAAGATGCTGTGATGAGCTAGTGGCCAAAGCCTGTGGGATACCATGCGCTGCTAAATGCTGAGTTAGCCGCTCCGCGCCGGGTAGTGGTTGGGCGGTTGGGAACTTTGCCACCAGCAGTTGCTCACGTTCTTCTATGTATTGCTCGGGCGATATAGACAAATCTAAAGCATTCACTAAATGTCGGGCCGAGTCCAAGGCCGGTCGACCGATCATATTAGCTTTGATGGACCAATCGAAGGTTTTACCATAGCGGCCAACGACTTGCTGAGTTGCTTCTGTATAAAGGGTTTCAGTGTCTAGCAGTAGACCGTCCAAGTCGTAAATAATATGGGTTATGGTGGGATTAGATTGAACCATTGCGTTAGCGCTGCCCCGCTGCCAAAAGACCTCATTATGAGGCAACTATGACCACAACGCGAGGATTTTAAGATTCCTAAAACCGTTGATGGAGAGGGAAATGATCAGCACACAAACTTATAAAGTTCACTATTTGGACTGACGCAGCTCATTCCAAAGGACGCCGTGATAATTGATATGCTAAAAAAAGTTGTAAGTGGTGGGCAAACAGGCGCAGATCGAGCAGCCCTCGATGCAGGTTTGGAGTTGGCGTTTCCAGTGGGTGGTTTTTGTCCCAAAGGTCGCGTAGCAGAAGATGGACTTATTGCGGATATATACCCACTGGTTGAGATCCAGGGCGGTTATCGGCAACGGACGAGGGCAAATGTAAAAGCGTCCGATGGCACCGTGATATTTTATGAATCTATGGTATATGGTGGTACTGAGCAAACCTTACTGTTTTGCATTAAAGCTAAAAAACCCTATAAATTAATAGATATAAGCCTAGTGGGTTGGGAAAAAGCAGTAACCGACATAGAGGCTTTTATCGATAAGTTTGCTATTGAAACACTAAATGTAGCGGGTCCGAGAGCCAGCGGTTGTCTGACCATCTATGATTATGTTAAAACAGTAGTAGTTAAAGTAATTCAAGAAAATGCCTAACAAATTTGTAAAGTTTCGCCGATAGTTTTTTTTAAAATTTACTCATCTGGGTAAAAACCCGGGTTAATAATCTGCTCAATTGAATACGGGCATTCGGCAGGCAAATCATTCTTTTCAAAAGGTGTTACTCGCAGCAATTCAGCCAAAGCATATTGATGTGCATCTTCGACCGCATCAGGTATTGTAGGTTTAAGGCTTGGACTTTCTTTCAAATGTTTTTTTAGTCGTCGTCGTTGTTCGTCAATGGTCGCAAGCCAACTTTTACCCCGATGTTCCGGCTGTAGCTGCCATTTTAAAAGGTGTGCCAATAAAACCACTAAACGGTTTTCCAATTCACGTTTTTCAGATTTACCCAAACTTTCTAATTCCTCAGCAATATTGGCTACGTCAATTTCCCCTAATTTGCCTGACCGTAATAACTGGGTTTGTTCATTCGTCCAAGCATAAAAATCAGTTTCATAACTACTCATTACTAATAACCATACATTTTAGTCAAATATATGCCCTATTTTACATTTAATATGATTTTCGTTGAAGAGTGGCTAAACTCGGCTTACTAACTTTATTGTGAAAAGAAAGCCTCTATGTTTGTAGCCTTGCTTCTTAAATTTAAAGATGATTGGCTACTCAATCCGTGCAGTATTACTATGGATGCATCATCGCCCATGCGGGTCACTGGGATTGATTCATCGTCATTAATAAAGAAGCTCAAGTGTGCTGTGGCGCAGTACATAGTAGGGAAATAGTTTTCACAAATTTTTCACCAGGCCCATGCTACGATTTAGTCATGTTAAAACGTTATCAAGACATCTATCCTGAAAAACCGCTTCAAAGTAGTACAAGCTTGAGACACACCTCTGTAGCAGACATGCTGACCCTAGAGTATTTTGAAGCGGAACCCGGAGAAATGCCCTATGAGGTGTTTGATCAACATCACATTTTGATCAACTTACGCAAAGAACCCCACCGTGTGGAAAATTGGCGTGATGGCGAACATCGGGATTTTACTTATCACAAGAATGAAATCATAGTAACCCCTGCCGGTGTAAAATCCGGCTGGAAATGGCATACTAAATCCAAGGTGATTGTGATTACATTGAAACCAAAAAAGCTGGAAACATTTGCCCAAAGTGAACTCGGTATGCTGCTCACCGACGTTCAGCTAAAAAATATCCCCCAATTTACCGACGAAGACATTACCCAAGTAGGCATGATGCTTTTCGACGCCTTGAATAGTCAAATAGGCTCTGCGGTCATATTTGAGTGCCTTGCCCGAGTCTTTCTCATCAAGCTCATCCAGAAATACGGGCTTGAACGGCATGAAGATATCCTGTTCAGCAAACGCTTTCCCTCAAAAAACTACAAGCGAGTGTTCGATTATGTGGCAGAAAATTACAGCAAGCCTATCAATCTAGAAAATATGGCGAAACAAGCTGGATTGAGCACTTCGCACTTTGCGAGGTTGTTCAAAGAAGTTATCGGAAAGAGTCCCTACCAATTTGTCATGAGTTATCGGGTGGAACAGGCGAAAAAGAAGCTGCGCGATGATAGCCATTCTATAATCGACGTTTCTTTGTCCAGCGGTTTTGCTGACCAAGCCCACTTTTCAAGGGTGTTCAAGCAGATTGAAGGTCAAACGCCGAAAGCATGGCGAGACGCACAATAGCAAGTATTACGAAATTAAGGGGGATGCATTGAACATGCATAATGGGACAATGGGACGGACCAAACAACCAGCCGCACAACGACGCAACTATTTATTGATAATGTTTTGGTACCAATAAAAACTTCGTTTTTTAATACGCTTTAAATCCCTTTGATCCGTTTCATCCCGATTCACGTATACCAAACCATAACGTTTTTGGTAGCCATTAAGCCAACTCAATAGATCTGTAAAAGACCAGACGCAATAACCGATGAGATCAACGCCATCATTGACAGCTTGCTTGCACTGCTCAATATGAGAACCAAGATAGACAATTCTATAATCGTCATTCACGGTATCATTCGACTCCAGAACATCAAACTCACCCAAGCCATTTTCTGTTATTAAAACGGGGAGTTGATAGCGACTGGTAACACGACGAAGTGCTATGCGCAACCCCACCGGGTCTATTGCCCAATCCCAGTTGGAGGTCTCCAGGTGAGGATTCCGCTTTGTTTTGTATAGCCCTGGAACACCGGTTTCTTGGCCGCTTCCCTTCTGTCCTGTGGTATTCATCGTGCCTTCTGAAACACCCCCCAGTGGGTTAAATGCATAGGTTATTGTTTGATAGTAATTTAACCCTACAAAGTCAGGAATGCCTTTGCGGAGCAATTCCAGGTCCCCTTCGTGGATCGTTGGGCCTAGTCCCTGTTCGCATAGGTAACGCAATGGGATTTGCGGATATCTTCCCCAACAATAGACATCCAGCCACCACTCATTGGTGAACGCATCTGCATTTTCAGCCGCCAATATATCTTTGGGGTTGCTCGTGAGTGGATAAGTCGGCGAGTAGGCAAAGCTGGGTCCAATGTGTCCATGGGGAACATAGTGTCGAAAGGATTCAATGGCTTTTGCATTGGCTAAGAAAGCAATATGATTAGCCTCATAAAACCGTTTTCGGTCTTTTACGCCGGGTGGGTGTAGGGCAGTTATAAAACCATGCTGGAAATTATAATTCTGTTCATTTAAAGATACCCAGTAGCGTACCTTATTGCCAAAATGTTTGTATAAAGTGATGCAGTAATTGTTAAAGTCTTCAATGATTTGTCTAGACTCCCAAGCACCGTATTCCTCCATCAAAGTTTGCGGAACATCCCAGTGATAGAGCGTCAAGATGGGTTCGATACCCTGAGAAAGAAGCGTATCGATAAGTTTGTGGTAGAATTTTAGTCCAGCCTCATTAAGATCGCCTTTGCCGTGAGGATAGATGCGAGGCCAGCTTACAGAAAAGCGATATGCTTTCAATCCCATCTCTGCCATTAAAGCAATATCTTCTTTATAACGATAGTAATGGTCTACAGCTACATCACCATTGGCACCATTAAAGGTCTTGCCAGGAAGTTTGCTAAACAGATCCCAAACAGATAATCCTTTTCCATCCACATTCCAGGCGCCTTCTACCTGGTATGCTGCGGAAGCAGCTCCCCATAGGAAATTTGCTGGGAATGACTTTAAATGCTCATGAAACATGCTTTTGCACCGTAATACAGATTGCCCGTTCACAAGCATCATCAGTCTAGCACGGTAATGATTTGCGGCGTACTTCGAACGATTGGTGGAGCACGACGTACCGGGTTTGGGTTAGTTGTTTCGCCAACAAATAGATGAACACTTGGTGAATTGAATCTAGTGTAGATTCCCACAATTAACTATACTTGTCGCTAATTTGCAGCCCTAAACAATAGGGTTATGGAGTATTCTCCTCTGGCCAGTTTTTAAACTTTCAACCTCATCCTACATGCCAGTTTAATAAAAATATGTCAACCAAAATCGCGCTGTTCAGTAGAGGCACCGGTCAGATCAACGTGCTACGGGATATTCTCCTGGAAAAGGGCGCAAAGCCCCTGGTTTTTGCGTTACCGCTGGGTGGGGAGTCTGCGCCGAAGGTGAGTTTTGAAGGTGATAAACTGATCTGGGACGATGTGGATTTTAGCGATATTGATGCGGTTCATATCCGAGGCATTGCGGTGAATACCCCGGCAGCGGTACCCGCCGTTTTGAATGCGGCCTCCCATGCTGAACTGCGGGCCAAATACTTTAAAGAGCAAGCCTATCAGGCAGCCACGTTTAGCTTTCTCACCTGTCTTGCAGCCCAGGGCAAATTGGTTGTTAATCTTCCCACGGGTGCTTATATCGATCACGATACAAAGGCGCAGTTTTACCAAAAACTCCGCGCCCACGGATTCGCCGCCCCTAACACCCTGATGACCAATGACCCCGTCAGAGCCCTTGCGTTTGTACAGGCCCATGAAGTGGTGGCTAAGCCGGCCATGGGTATTGGCTCCACCCGCAAAGTCACAGAAGCCAATATCGAGGGTCTCGACGAACTTCGTGTTTCGCCGGTCTTGTTGCAAGAATATTTTCCGGGAGACACTATTAGGGTGCATATCGTGGGTGACAGCGTGGTGCTCGCCCTACGGGTGCTTTCCGACGGTCAGGTGGACTCCCGAACCAGTCCTAAAGGATTTGAGTATTTTCGGTTACCGGATGAAGAACAACAAAAGATTGTCAAAGCGAACCGTATGCTTGGATTGCACTACGCTGCTTGGGATGTGTTGGCTGCCCCCGATGGTCGTTATGTTTACCTGGATTGCAACCCCGGACCGTTTATTTTATGGATTGGAGAAGAGAATACCCGTGGCGTATTGCAAGCTCTTGCGGATTATATGCTGACCTACGCACGCACCCATTCATTGGAAGAAGCGTCGCGAGCGGTGCAGCCCTGTCGACCGAAGACTTAGGTATGCTGGAACTTGCGAAAAAAGGACTTGCGGAGCTCGTGAAAGAGGTGTCGGCGGCCTGGATGGCCGTCGTCAAGCCCACAAGGAAGTGTTCACGGCGTCCTCTGGCACGAGCTTCGTAAGTCCTGTCAAGATTTGCTTTGTTGTCTAAGAACTTCTATATCAAACAATACTCTCAGCATACGCCGCAGAAAAAGGGTAGGGCGGGCTTGTGGGGTATCGGTGAGTGGCTGCAACGTGTCGATATCCTCACCTAAAAGCCCTTTAGCCAAGCCTTCCGCCAAGCGCTGTTGATAGAGCTCAGGTAACCCCTCAAAAACGGGGTCTGGATCTATATCGTAGATCCACGGTTCGCCGTCTTTAAGCACCAGTGACACCAATGCCCAAGGTAACGAAAGGGCTTCAGTCAAGCGTTGCAATTCACCATAGACTTGAGGACATTGGATGGCTTGAAAAACCTCCAGACGTTCCACCGGTACCGGCGCGGGGACTCGATATTGTAAACAGAATAGCGGTTTTCCTTTGAACAGATAAGCTCGAATGAGCGGTCTTTGAATCGCTTCGGCAAGCAGGATAGGGGGTTTGTCAGGGGCCAGCAATAGCGCTCTTTGTCTATCGCCAAAAAGTTGCCAAGGGGCGCGTCCCGTGCTTGGACGCCAGAGCAGGGGATCTATGCGAGTGGCTAATTGTTTGGCCGTCTCTACCTCATTGGTGCAAGCCAACCGCGGTACTTTAAAGCCATTCCTGCGGATTTCCTCCAGCAGGTTAAGCTTCATAAAATTTTGGACATGGGTATCGGGTGGATCAACCAGCTTTACTCCACGCCGTTGCATTTCCAAGAATGTGCCGTGGATAAGACTGGTGGTTTGTTGTTTGATCAGATAGTCCGCTTGCCATAGGGTCCAATCCACATCATCCAAAGGCGCAGGAAGCACGGGATTGGCATAGTTAAAACCGTGTATGTAGGCACATGTCAATTCGGCAACATTAACGTCATCCCAATAAATGCCCTCCTCACCCAACGCAATCCGTGGCGATCCTTGCCGGGGCGCTAAGCTAAACTGTCGAGCTGTACCGGGTGCAACCTGTTCCAATTGCCGGTAGAGACGTTCGGTTTGCTCATCATGGGGTGGAGAAAACAGACCAATCCTAAGGGTAGCCATTGAATTAATCACCTATTTTAATTTAAAAAATAATCAAAACCGGCGGACTCAGCCAGCCGCTGCAAGCGGTAGCGTTCAAAACGATTACGCGAAATCCAACCCGGCGCATGTCGCGCTAGTAAACCCTGGGCGGCAAGCAAATTTGCTTCGGCACGCTTTCGGTCAATATCAGCGGCAATCCTCGCAAATTGCGCATCCAATAGACGGCGAGTGGTAATAATCAATTCATTGGTAGTGACATCGCCACCCGCATCTTTCAGGCGAACCAAGCTGTCATAGGAATTGCGTGCGGCGGTAACCCGCTTTTCAGTGTGGGTAATGCGTTCTTGAGCGGTTTTAATACTGATTAGCGCATCGTTGACTTCCTGAACCACCTCATTATAGGTCGCCTGTAAACCCAAACGACTGTTTTTGACCGCGCCTTTAGTCTGGGCTAAGCGGGCTTTAAAGGCACGATTGCCCACGGGATAACGGTAACGGACCCCATAGGATTGATTAAACGTATCGGGATCATGCAGGGTCGTAAGGGACTCGTTGTAGGATTTATAACCATATACCGATCCATCTTGAAGCGCCTCGAGGGAAACATCGACGGTGACATCTGGACGAGTTTCCTGGGCCGCTTGTCTTTTGAGAATTTTACTAGCTTTAAGATCCACCCGACTTATTTGCAGCGCCGGACGATAGCGTTGGGCAAGGGTCAGGGCCGCACCGGCATCGAATGCCAATGGTGTTTTTAACCAAAGGGTGTAACCTTCGGGGAGATAGATGCGCTGACGAATTGCTCTACTGGAAGACTCAATCAGCGGCGCCAACCTGTCTGAAGCGGCTATAAAGGCATTGGCTGCAACCTCTTCTTGGGCGTTAGCTTGGGCTATCTCAGCATTGATTTGTGCCAAATCGTAGCGGGTTGCCAACTGAGCTCGAAAGAGACGGTCTATTTGGGCTTTTTGGTTCTCAAGCAAGCTGCGGTTTTGGGATGCCGCTTCTAAATCTGCCAGAGTTTGCACCAGGTTAAGGTAAGCCAGATTAATATCAAGCAAAGTGTCGTTAAGGGTTGATTTAAGCGTCCAAAAACTCCGCTCACTGGCGTTTTCGGCTAATTTAAGGGCGGTGTCAGCAATGGCGTAAGGCCCAAAATCTTTGCTTCCTGGAATAGGTATCTCAAGATTGAAGAGCAGTTCAGACGACCAAGATGCGTCGAAGGAATTACCCCGGCTGTCATAGAATACATCGCGATCGGTGGTCACCGCCGCCACGTTATAACGGACACCCCAAGGCAATTGTTGGTCCAGATTGATGCTATAGGTAGTGGTTTCGGTGGGGCCGTTGGGATCTTCACGACTGGCAAAGATGGTTTGTTGGACCCGTTCTACTCGGGAGCGGGTATTGGGAAAGACAATGCGTTCAACGCCACTGAGATCTTGGGCTTCCGGAGATAAAATGATATTACCCCGTTCTGGAGGCTGATCCGGATCACCCGAGATGGCAGGTTCAAAGACTTGCGCATTGACGGTGCCGGTCAGCCTACGGTTGCGCGTTTCCTGTTCTTCATAGCTTATATTCAGCTCGAAAACGGGATCAAAAATAGCTTTGGCTTCGAGAATGGCTCGGCGGACTTGTAAGGCTTCTGTACGGCTAATGGCAATACTAAGATTTTTTTCAATTCCGGCAAGGGCTGCGTCTTGCAAAGAGAGTTTTAGTAATTGACGGTTTTTAACAGTTTGCCAAGCCCCCGTCTTGGTTTCCGAAGCGAGTACTTGTTCAACCCGTTTGATCAACTGCTGTTCCCGTTGCCTATCTTCGGGTTGCAGCAGATCTTTAACGGCCACCTGCGCCCTAGGCTTCTGCTCGGCGATAGCTGATGTGACGCTCCAGGTAGCCACCAGCAAAGCTGCGCCAAGTAGGAGGTTGCCGGTGCTCAACAGTTGGGTTTTTATGCGGTTTTGTTTCACGGTCTATAGATTTCCCCGAAATGGCGCAATGCCCCCGTTTCCTTGAGCAAACCTAGGCGATAGCGGTCTAGCTTGGTCTGGGCAGTGCGTTCTGCATAAACTTGGGCTAATTCCCCCATGGCGGCCAGCATCCGGGCTTCGGCCTGCTGGCGTTCGGTAAGTGCCTGAATAGTGTCTCGGCGGGCCTGTAAGCGCTGCACATTTTGCTCAACCACTTCATAGGCCCGCACGGTTAAATCCCGTTGTTGGCGAAGGGCGCGTTCATAGGCTAAGTTGGCTAATTCCTCCTGACGCCTTGTAATGGCTACCCGTTCTGTAGCGCTGGCGAAGGCAGCGCGGGCAGTAAGGAATTCACGACGGATGCGGTTTGCAACTAAACGGGCTTGAAGTTGTTGTTGGCGAGTATTCGCCTGAGCCTGTAATAACGCACCTTTAACCTCCCGATTACCTAACGGATAGCGATATTCCAAGCCATAACGCTGAGTGATGATATCCGGATCAAAAACGTTTTCTAGAGATTCACCGAAGTTGGCATAACCGAAGGCTGTATTGCTCTGGCGTAACTCGGCTTCACCTATGAAACCAATATCCGGTCGGGTCTGTACAGTACGGGCTTGTTCTGCAACCTGGGCTGATTTTATAGCCACGGCAGCGCCAAACCGCTCTGGATTGCCTCTTGTAGCCAATGCCCCTCGGGGGTCTTGGGGAATTGCCTGGACCTCTTTTATGGCTTTGCTATAACCACTGGGTAACAGCAGGGTGTCTGCTTGCATATCAAGCAATTGTACTAAGGCATCGGAGGCTAAAACGTAGCTGTTACAGGCTTGCGCTGCTTCGTTTTGGAGTCGGGCGAGTTCGCTATCAACCTGAGCTTTGTCGTAGTTTGTCGCCTCACCTTCGGCAAAAAGCCGCTCTGTGAGCGCTAATAACTCTTCTACGCTTTTGCGGTTTTCAATAATCACCTGCAGATTGAGCAGACTGTTGATAAGCGCCCAGTAGGTGAGATCCACTTGCAGAAGCGTATTATTAATAACAGTTCTTACATCCCAGTAGGCGCTTTCTGTGTCGAGTTTGGCCAGCTTAATGGCCACCTCTTGTTCTGCGTAGGGTCCAAAGTCTTTACTGCCAGGAACGGGCAAAGCAAGCCGTGTTAATAGGATCGAGATCCAGGGACGGTCGTAGGACCCTGCACTCACTAAATCCAGAGGGGGATTAGGGTTATCCACTAAAAGATTAGCGTTATTCACAAAGAAACTATCTTCTTCGATGGCTTGATACACCAACTCCAAACGGGGTCCCCAAGGTAACTGCTGGTCCAAGGCAATATTGTAAGTATACGTTTCCAGAGCGCCGGTCAGTGACTCTTGGCTTGCCGCGATAGCGGTAGACTCGAAACGATCCACTTGAGGGTCTTCGAATACGGCGATGGGATCACGGGGATCAACGGGATCATCCGAGCCGAGCACATTACGCCCTTGATCGTCTTGGCGAGTCGCGGGTCGAAAGCGCTCATCCCGCTCGGTGCGTTTAAAACGTTCAGAGCGGTCGTAGCGAAATGACAGTAGCAAGACGGGATCAAATATAGCCTTTGCCTCTAACAAAGCATGGCGGGCAATGGTGGCCGTTACCCCACTTTGCTGAATGGCGAGGTTCTTCTCAAGAGCGGCGAAGGCAGCTTGCCGTTGGCTCAGTTCCACCAGCTGCTTGCCTACAAAACGACCGGAACTGTCGGAAACTGTGGAAAATTCATCGCGAATCAAAGCATTGATAGCTTCTTCATCCTGCTGCAGGGTTTGATCGACAAGGGCGATGTTCTCAACCCGCATGGGTTGCTGGGGTAGCGTAACGGTTGGAGTGCGCTTTGCTGTTTCGGCCATGCCCCCCTCATGCAATGTAAAGCATAGTGCGAATCCCAAAAGCGTATATAGCCTCGGATGAGAAAAAATGTTCATGGGGTTGCTCCCACATAGCGATCCGCCAGCACCCCTTCGGCCGCCAGCAGTTGCGCTTCAGTTTTGCGATGGTCGATGAGGGCATCGATATAAAAGGCGCGGGCGAGGAGTAAATCGTCAAGCCTTTGTAACAGTTCAAACTCGCTGACTAAATCCTCGTTGCGCAGGCGTAGCGCTCTATCATAAGCGATTTGGGCAAACTCCAAGCCGGCTTTGGTTTGCGCGATTCGGGCTTGGGTGCTATAAGCGTCAGTCATAACAAGATTGAGCTCTTGAATGATTGCATTTTCGGTTTGTTGTAATTGCGCTTGAGCTTGTTTGAATTGCAGTCGGGCTTGGGCAAGCTGGGATTTGACGGCACGATTCCCAAAGGGAATACGGAAAACCAAGCCAATAAAGTAATCCTTTTGATCGGGATCGAACACATTAGAGACAGAGTCTTCCCAACTCTCGTAACCTAATACGCGATCGCTTTGGCTAAAGTTGATGCTCGCGACAAGGGATAAATCTGGGCGGGTTTGCACGCGACTCCGTTTCAGCAAAATATCCCTGGACTCTAGCTCTAGACGGCCGATATTGAGTTCAGGACGAACCCGTTGCGCGGTAGCAAAAACCTGTTTTTCATCGAAAACCACAGGTTGGCGCAAGACTGTCGTGTAGCGGCTTGGCAAAATTGGCTTATTGCTGCTTTCATAATCCAATAATTCTTCTAAACGGTAAGTATTATCGAGAATTGTGTTCCAGAGGATTTCCAGGCGGTTTTCGATATTGGCTAAATCGGTGTCGGTTTGCGCTTTATCGTAAGCGGTGATCTGCTGTTCCTGGAACAGACGATCGCCACTCCTGGCGAGGGTTTGCAGGGTCTCCCGTTGTTGTTCCGCAATCTGTAGTTGTAACAGGCTGCGGACCAACTCCCAATAGGTATTATCCACATCCCGCAGAGCCTCATTGATCGCCGCTTTTATAGTCCAATCCGCCTGGCGGCGACCCACCTGAGCGAGCATCACATTGACATTAGGTGCAGACCCGTAGGGTCCAAAATCCTTGCTAAAGGGTAGCGGTGTCGTAAAAGTAGCGAACAGCTCTGAGGTCCAGGGAAAGCGGCTGTCTTGGCCAATGGGATCGCTCTCGGATAAGGGTTGCACTAATCCCAGGTCATCCAGGGGAAAAAAGTTTTTGAGTCGTCGCGTGGATTGAAACTGAACCTCAAGACTCGAACCCCAGGGGAAGAGTTGGGCTGCTCCCAGAGAAAAATTCCAAGCCTCCAAGGCATTGGTGCGCCGACTGGCAAACTCGATAGCCCCGAAACGCTGGGTTTCCAAGGCGCATTGTTCTGGGTTGACCAGCTCGCCACTCACCGTAACGCAGACAAAATTACCAAACGCATCGGTAACCGGTACCTGCAACCCTTCTTCACCGGGTGGTGTTGTAAACTGATCCCCGACGTTTCCCTCGTCATTGATAGAACCGTCGGGGTTGAGGGTGCGGCCATCCACGACAAAGCTGGTGCCTCGTTGGCGGAAAATAAAGTCGTTGCGGTCAAAGGTTTTGCTATGGGTATAGGTGCCTGTGATGTTAAACAGCGGATCGAAGGCAGCTCGGCGTTGCACCAGTAGACTGTCGGCAATAAGCCGATCTTGTTTTTGTAATTGAATTAAAAGGTTACGCTGGAGAGCTTGGCGTAGGGCGTCATCAAGGGTAAGAAGTATAACGGTTTTTTCCTGCAAATAGGTGCGTGCGCCATAGTCCTCGTCTGCTAAGGTTGTCAAAACAAGCTGTTTAATCTCCTTTTCCTGCTGTAAGGTAAGAAAATTGTCTGTGGTCAGTCCCTGAGCATTCGCGTGTAGCAGCAAACAAGTCATCAACCATAAAGAAAATAAGCCTTTCAAAACCCAGCCTATCACGAGCCCCCCTGTCCAAGAGATGGTTTATTTTGATTATGAATTAATTATAGGCGCTATCTCTTAGGTGGCAGTGGAAGTGTGCTGACAACAAGCCAATACCACTGTGATATTGTCAATGCCTCCTTGAGCATTTGCTTGTTCGACCAATCCCTCACAGGTGGTTTGCAAACGGCTTGGCTCTGCCTGGTGTAGCGCCATTTCTATCCAAGGATCCGGTACCATGGCGTTGAGTCCATCGGAACAAATCAGTAGCACATCGTCAGGATGTAAAACCTGCAACTGGATATCTGCAGTCACTTGAGCGGCAGGGCCTAAGGAACGAAAAATAATATTGCGTGCTGGAGGAGGGCCTATCTGTCCGTGATCTTTCCAGTATTGATAAAGGGTGTGGTCCCGCGTAAGTTGCTGTAACTTATGGTCCCGATAAAGATAAACTCGGCTATCCCCAATATAAAAGATGATGGCTTGATGATTAAGGGATTTTGGCAACCAAAAGCCCGCAATAGTCGTTCCCATGCCTTGCCCTTCTGGAAAACCACGCTGCTGGTTTAGATCGTGCAAATGTTGGTTGGCCTGTTCTAGGGCCGCCACTATAATCAACGCCGCTGAGTTGGGTGCATATTCTAACGTGCTATCTTCGTCACCATCCCTTTCTACAGGTTCGCTTTCTATAGGTTCACTACTGTCTAAAAACTCACTTTCTATAATGGGAAAATCTTCTAAAGTGGCGTCATCATCTTGCGCTTGTACCTGCGGGGTATCGGCTGCGGCTGTCATACAGACCGTTTGGTGATTGCGCACATGGTTGCAAATGATCTCCACGGCTTCCCGGCTAGCAACTTCTCCCGTGACATGGCCCCCCATACCATCAGCGACCATAAAGAGTCTAAGCTCTTCATCAATGCAGAAATAGTCCTCGTTTAAGGCGCGTTTATGACCAACATCACTGACACCATGGGTATTTAGGTAGAGTCCAGAGGAATTGCAGGGGGTGTGCTGTTGCATAATCAGAGATCTTTTATTTTGTAATTTTTAGTGTAAACAAATCCATCTTCAACCGCTAATCTTATTTATTATCTCGAGTTTTTAACCTTATTAATTTGCAAAACAATGCATGATATTCAAGATATCGATTATTTGCCTAGCGATTTTTCGGACTATAGTTTTGATGTCGATCATTTGCTCAATGAGAATATTGCCCGTATCGAATTGCTCAAAATGAAAGTTTTGGAATGGCCCCATTTGGATGATCTGGAAAAGGATCATGCGCTACATGAGCTGGATATATTACGGGGGGCTTTTATCCAGGTGAACAGTGCTAACCGCCATTACCCCCTTACTGAACAGGAGGCGGTATCGGCCATGCTACCCGGGGCTGACCCTGCGAATCTTAAAATCGAAGGCATTATTGGTCAAAATAAGCAAATCGCCAAAGTCCTTAGAATCATTGCCAAAATGGCGGCTACTGATTTAACCATTTTGCTGGAAGGTGAAACAGGTTCTGGAAAAGAACTGTTTGCACGTATTATCCATCTCAATAGTTGCCGCAAGAAATTTGTTGCGATCAACTGTGGCGCCTTTCCTTCAGATATTATTGAATCCGAGCTATTTGGCCATGTAAAAGGTTCGTTTACGGGAGCAAGTAGCGATCGTAAGGGTAAGTTTGAGGAGGCCGATGGGGGCACCATTTTTCTCGATGAAATTGGTGATCTCGAGCCCCATGCGCAGGTTAAATTGCTGCGGGTATTAGAGTTGGGTGAACTGCAGCGTGTTGGCTCCGAAATTCCTGTCAAAGTAAATGTAAAAGTGATTGCTGCCACTTATAAAAACCTAGAAAAAATGGTTAAAGAAGGGACATTTCGAGAAGACCTTTACTACCGAATTAACATGTGTCCACTCTGGATTCCTCCCCTCAGGGAGCGTCGCGATGAAATCGGTATTCTCTTTGAGTTTTTTCTTAAACAAGTCGGTGCTTTGGTGAATAAAAAAGCCGTTGTAATCAGTACCGAACTGCAGGAATTTATCAATCATCATTATGATTTTCCTGGCAATATACGTGAACTCAAAAATATGGCTCAGTACATTGCTTATATTGCTGGCGAATCACCCGTCACTCTGGCGGACCTGCCTGAGCGATATCAAACATACAACGTCGCAAATAACGTGCAAACGCGGCTAGAAAGTTCATTGGAACAGGAAAAAAAGCTTACCTATATTCGCAATGATGCCGAAAAAGAATATCTCATTTACCTATTACAAAAACACCGAGGCAGTATAAAAAAAATTTGCCTGGAAATGGCTTTGTCTCGGTCCCGAGTGTATCAGCTTTTGCATAAGTTTCAGCTACAGGCAAGTGATTATCGCTGATGGTATGGTTTTTTTGTTGTTGGTTGATAAAACAAGCGTTGTGAATATTTCACAATTTTTATGCTTAAAATTTCACAGAAAAAAAACTAAAAGTATATAGAGTAGAGTATTTCGCTAAATGGATCTAAGAAGCTGTTTCAGAATCTGCTCATGTCCGCTGACTCGGCGTTGCAGCACCTTCTCCGCTGCTCATTTACCATCTGTAAACTGCGCTGCTCGAAGGCGCTGCGCCTTGATTCAGCGAACCTATGAGAATTTTTGAAACAGCTTCTAAGGCAGAAGCTGTTGTCCTTTCTTTATGCCTAATTTCCGCACGTTTCGATGATTGTAGAGATAGTTATTACAAATACAAATAATAGATAATATTTATGCAGAAAGTTGGATTAACCGATTTCTATAGAGCATTGCGCTTCTCCAAAAAAACTATTCTTATCCTTGCCCAGAGACATTCATGGAAATGCAGGATATTTTAACCACAGTCGGTGGTGAACCCATTACTGTGGCGGATGTTATCGTACAGCTAAAAGGCAATGGTACTTTTAGAAACGCGATTTATCAGCTTATCGAGACCCGAGTCATTATCCGTAAGTGTAAGGAATTGGGTATCGTGATTAGTGATCACGAATTTCATGTACATGCTGAAACAAAGCGTCGTTTACTCGGATTAGCTAGCACCGTAGATCTAAACCGTCATTGTCGATGCCATGGTATCGTTTTGGAGCAATGGCATAGTATGGTTCAGCAGGAATTGTTACGCCATAAATTGCGGGATAAAATAATTTTGTCCAGAGATGTTGAAGCTTATTTTGAAGAACACAAAAACGATTTTATGACAGCTTCGGTATCACGTCTTGTCTGTCCAGACCATGAGGCAGTTCAACAGGCAAAACAAAGGATTGTCATTCAGGGAGAAGATTTTGCGACAGTGACAAGACAGGTTTCTCTGGAAAAAAATACCCGAGTGGCTGGCGGATATTTAGGGTCCGTCAAATACGGCACCTTACCTCATCCCATTAATAAAGCTGTGTTTTCTGCGGATCCAGGGAGTGTATTAGGCCCCTTTGAGCAAAGTGGTTACTGGGTTTTGTATCGTTTAGAAGAACGTCGTAACATAGAATTAAATGAAGCCTTGTACAAAAATATTGCTAATCAACTTTTTAATCAATGGCTCCAAAAGCTTGTATTGAGTACCAAAGCTTGAAGAGACTAAGGTAAGATAAGCACCTTGAAGTTAACAACAAACAAGCATTTTGACGAAATGATAAAAGCAATGCTTATTTTAACGACCCTATAAACTTGGAGGCGGCGCTGCTACTTCATCACGTAGAGGGGTAGGAAGCTATGCGTCGAAAGCGTTTATGAAAAAAATTTTTCTAATACTCGCTGTTTTGGCTCTTAGTGCCTGTGCTCACCCAACATACCGAGATGTCAAGCTGGGTATGAATCAAGAAGAACTCGTTGCAGTAGCCGGACAGCCCGATAGCGTGATCGCCTCCCATAAGGTTGATGATGTTGTCGTAGAAATTTTTGAATATCACCAAGGTAATTTATGGTGGGGAGATTTGGATGAATCCTACTGGTTTTTCTTTGTTGACGGAAAATTAGAAAAATGGGAGCGGCCAGGTGATTATTTACGCTATGTCGACACCCTTTACTATTAATTAATTAAATTATTACGCTGCAAGGATTTTATCTCTTGACAAGCGATAGCGAGTTTAATAATTCCACTGTTTTTGTGGGTACTACTCCCCAAGGGGCATCACAGCCAGCGCCTAGGGCGCGCCTTGTCTGCCTTGATGACACGGGTGATGAAAATCTTAAAGACCTTGAGATTTCTCTTATACAGAGTGAAAAAATGCTCGGCCGTAGTGCTGAAAACGCAATCTGCATTCCCCATAAGAGACTATCCAGACGACATGCACGACTTTTTCTCGAAGGAACGACTTGGACTGTCGAGGATTTAAACAGTACCAACGGTGTATTTGTTAATGAAAAAAAGGTCAGTCGCGCCCAACTCAACGATGGAGACATGGTCAAATTTGGACCTTTGCCTTTTCGCTACGAGTTAGAAGGGTTCACGCCTGTTTCTGATACGACTGATTCGCACGGGGAGGCGTCTTCTCCCTTAGGTGTAGAAGGCACCATGTATGCTGGACATGCCGAGGTGCTGGCCTCCCTAGCAGCCGCTGAGAAAGAAGCAGAGCCACCTGAAGAACCACCTACAGAACGGCCCATTCCCAACAAATTTATACCAGGCAAGGAAAAAAGATCTAGTGTCCGCAAACCTATCCTACGTTACCTACTTATTCTTTTCATTGGTTTTGGGTTAGCCGGTGCTGGTTATTTATACGTTAATCACCAGCGTCAGCAAGAGCTGAATCAGTTAGTCAGGGATTACGAGAGCAGGCTACAAAAGTTTCTAGAAGAGTATGAAGTTAGATCGGATGCTTCTTTCCAATCGACTCAAGCAGAGGAAGAACTTGAAGAAATTCGTACCTTAAAAGCAGGCGTCGATTTTGCGGCAAACCAATATCCCCAGAGTCTTGTTTTTAAGGAGCTGCAGGCGAAACTGTTATTTCTCGAATTTGAGCGTCGTTTTCAAAATCTATTACTTACAGAGCAGCAAAGTATTTATGATGCTAGAGTCCTGGTAGATAAAACTCGCGATGAAATAGGGGCATTGCTACCTAAAAGTGCCTCAACTGCCAAAAGTGCTATTGTAGAGGTTTTGGAACTGCTTGATTTGGCCGATGTGGTGGTTCGATTTAGGCAATTTAGTCAACGTTTTAACAATTTTTCTGACCAAGTTGGCGATCCTTTTGAACGTGATATTGCTCCCACTAGAGCTGAGCTGCGTGAGATGCAAGATTTAAAAGCACAGTTTATTGAAAAAAAGAAAACCAATCGCTTACCCTTGTCGGTTACCTATACCGAGTTTCAAAGTCTATTGGAAGAGGTAGAAAAGCAAGATATACACTTCGTTGATCGTCTCAGAGGGCTTATGAGAAGGCAACAAAAGTAATAAAAAACACACAGGAAAATCTGTTCCTGTGTGTTGAATTTATTATTTTATGTGTAATTTATTATTTTTAGCCGATGTGGATGGACGTATTAGCTTGAATATTGTCATCGCCACCATCGCCGGCAATACCCATGTTGGCTTGTTCTAGCGCTTGGCGAGTCGCCTGATCAGCCATTGAGTCGGCAAAACTATCACCACTTGCACCGTCTAGGAAAGCATTGCCGCTAGCGCTTGCTGAGGTAATATCGGCGAGGTTACCGCTGTCCTGAGAACCTGCGTTAGCTTGTAGAACGTCACCACCACTTTTATCGACAGACATACTATGTCTCCTTTATAAAGGCTTTATTAGAGGGCATTAATTTAAATGTTGATATCAGTATTGGCTTCGGTGTTATCGTTTCCAGCTTCACCACCAATGCCGTCGTTGACCTGGTCTAGGCGCTGGCGCATGTTTTGGTCTAAGTTAGTATCAGTAAAGCTATCGCCACTATGGCCATCTAAAAAAGCATTACCACTAGCGCTGACTGATGTCACGTCAGCAAGGTTTACACTCTCTTGGCTACCGGCATTGGCTTGCAAAGCATCACCACCACGTTTGTTAATCATAGTTTGTTTACCTCTAGTCATAAGTTTTATTAGATTAATGTCGATTTATTTTTTTGTTCGACATTTACTATTAAGCAGAGTACGTGCCAAAACTATCATTTTTTTACAAATTTTTATTAAGTATTTGAAAACTATTATTTTATTAAATAATTGGAGGGCAAAGTCAATAAATTGCAGAAACCCCATACGTTAATTGTCTAGTAAAACTAGATAGTTTGTCTAAAAAAAGTAGATTTTTTATAAAAACACTATTTTACGAATCAGTAGAGAAAACCATTATGAACCCTTTGCCCAAAAAAGCCGTTCATGTTGAACCCATGCTTGCCAAACCTGTACGCCACCCCATCAAGGCCGCTAAACTTTTATACACAACACCTTCTTATATTCTAAGCGCTCCTATTTATTTGATTTTTATAATTTTAGCTGTAGGTATTGTGTATGCTTTTTGGGCTAGGCAGGACGTTCTGGTTATGGCGCCCCTGGTACTTGAGAAAGACAGCTTTACTTTGCAAGCTACTGGTCCAGGTCAAGTGACTGAAGTGGCTATCCAAGAAAACAGCTTTGTGCAAGCCGGCGATCGACTTGCTGTGATTCAGGAACAAATCCGTCCATTTGACAATGCGCAGCGCCAAGCCTTAGAGAGTCAGCGTGAAGAGTTAAAAAAAGAGCGAGATAAAGTGTTAAGCGAATACGAGCATAAGCTGACACAGCTCAAGTTTGAGCTTGAGGATTTAACCAGCAACCGGGGAACCCGGATTCAAACCCTTGAAGGTCGAGTGAATATCTTTTCTGAGCAACTTGCCACAGCGCAAAATACCAAGAAAGCCGCTGAGGATGCACTGGCAATTGCTCAGCAACAGTATGAAAGGATTAGACGCTTATTCGCTAACCGTGATGTTACCGTGTCGGATCGAGATAACGCCTTGGAAAAGTTAAATGCTGCCCAGAAAGCTGTTTTCGACGCTAACGCACGTATTTCGGAAACGGCTATTTCTCTCGAAACCGCGAAAGCAGAGTTGAGTGAATTTAAAGATCTACGTCAGCAGGCAAAGATCGAAAAACAGATCACGCAAACGCAAGCGCAGCGGGATCGAGATCTGAAAAGGCTTGATGAACAGATTCAGGGTTTGACGGGTCGCTTGGATATCGCAACTTATCAAGAGGGGACGGTTTACGAGGGTAGTGAGGCGCGTTATACCAGCCTTTTCGATGGTGTCATCACGAAAGTCCATGTGGCCACTGGTCAAATGATTTCTGCAGGGGCGCCCCTAGTCACGATTGTACGGGACAGCACGGTTCTGGAAGGCCATGCTTTTGTGGAAAACAAAGATATTGGTAGTTTAAAACGAGGACAAGAAGTCAAAATTAAGTATTTTGCTTATCCCTATCAGGAGTATGGCATTGCCACAGGGTTGATATCCTCCATTGCAACAACCCCAGGTGGGCCTCAAGGAAAAGAGTCCATGTATTTAATAAATATCGTCTTACGCGATGACACCATCCGCCGTAGAGGCGGTAAACCCAGACCCCTTGAGATTGGCTTGGAGGGTATTGCCGAAATTAAAACTGGCGAAAAGCGGTTTATTGAAATTCTCTTTACCCCTATCTCGAAATTTTTTACACCCGAGGAGGAGTCGGCTTAAGTTTTGGGGCTGATTTGGGTTAGTAAACAATTAATCATCTATAAGCGAATTTTAATAGCGTTTTATACCGTTAATTCATACCAGAAAAATAAACAATAGCAAATAAAAACAGCACGTTTTTGTGCTGGAGAATTTCATGAATGTCAAACAAGAAACCGTTCGTCAGTTAGTCAGAAATCATATTCTCTTTAATGCTTTATCGAATGTAGAGCAGAGCGCTTTAGAGCCTCTGTTCGAGGTGCGCGACTATTCAGCTAATACGGTTATCGCTAATGAAGGTGATCCCATGGATGGGTTGTATATCATCTATGCCGGCCGGGTGCGTTTAAAACAAGCTCAAAACGGTAAACGAGTTAGCCTCGGCGTGCTGGAGAAAGAAGCCAGTTTTGGCGAGCTATCCCTACTTGAGCAAGCTCAGTGGCCCCATCAAGTCTTAGCCGAAGACCGGGTTACTGTGCTCCATTTACCCGGTGACAAGGCGCGGGCTCTAGCAAGCCGTTCGCCCACCATGGCTGAGTTATTTAAACAACGCCTGGGACTAGTGGAGTTAAGTCACCGTCTGCGGGGACTGCTGGAGGCAGCCAACTACACACCTGAGCAGTTTGTACAGATTCTTCAGCATATTGGTGTCAAGAACATTGCTAAGGGTCGACCTGTGTTCACCCAAGGTATCCACGATCCGCGTCTTTATATGATCGAGAAAGGCGTTGTTGAATTGGTTCGGCAACCGCTTTCTGGGGAATCCGTAGTCCTGGACAGGCTTTACCGAGGTGACCTCTTTGGTGAGGGGGGCGCACTCCCGGAGGCCGGTCAAGAAGTGACTCAACCCCATGCCGCCATAGCAGTCAGCGAAACGACAGTATTGGTGATTCGCCAAGAGGCTGTGCGACGTATTCTAGAAATTAATCCAGCACTATCTGAACGGCTTCGCTTACGTCTTAAAGAGTTGCAAAAAAATGAAGAAGATGAAATTGCCGTGCGGGGACGTGCTGAGGGTATCGATCAGCGCATCAAGCTCAGCGATGCAGTGACCGAAGAAGAATTCCTGGAACATAAAAAAAGCAAAGAAATACGCCGCTTTTCCTTAGTGCGGCAGCACTCGGAAGCGGATTGCGCGGCCGCGTGTCTAACCATGGTATGCAATCATTATGGCAAAGATTTTACCTTGGGCCAGATCCGTGAACTGAGTAATCTTTCCAGCCCTGAGATGGCCCCAAACTTTATTATTACAGGTGCGGAAAACTTAGGTTTTTCGGCCCGAGGCTATGCCCTTACCTATGCAGATCTTAAAAACCTAAAATTGCCTGCCATTGTTGGTTGGGAAAATTATCATTATGTGGTGGTGTACCGGATTACTCATAAGGAAGTGCATATTGCCGATCCCGCAAAGGGTATAAAAAAACTGAGTAAGGCGGAATTTCTTGAAGGGTGGAGTGAGGCGCAAGTGACAGGAATTGCGCCTACCCCGCAACGAGGGGTTTTTATCGCCTTGGAGCCTACCCAACGTTTTGAGCAAAAGGAGGTGCCTAAAAAGCCTATCTATCATTTTATCAACTATATCCTGCCGTACAAAAAATACTTTATCGAGGCCATGATCGCCGCCCTGACAATCAACTTACTGGGTTTGGCGAGTCCCTTATTCGTACAAACCATCGTGGACACCGTGGTAGTGCATCATGATGTCAGTCTGCTCAACATGATGCTGGCAGGTATGGTTTTGGTTTCGGTGTTTTCCACATTAAGTAGTATTGCCCAAAATCTATTGTTGGCTCATACCACAGCGCGGATAGATATGCGCATCATGTCTGAGTTTTATCGACATGTGCTGAGTTTGCCCATGAGTTTTTTTCTTACCCGTAATAAGGGCGAGATTTTGGCGCGATTTGGAGAAAATCAAAAAATTCGCCGTATCATTTCAGGTTCTACCATCACAGTGCTCCTTAACACGCTGATGATTGTGCTGTATTTCTTAATGATGTTTGGTTACAGCACCTTGCTGACCTTTGTCTTTATGCTTTTTATTCCCATGTATTTGGCCATCATCCTTTATTTCACGCCCCGGATTAAAGCGATCTCCCAAGAAATTTTTCTCACTAACTCCCAGTCGCAAGCCCGGCTTATTGAATCCTTAAACGGTATCGAGACCCTTAAGGCAACTTCCAACGAATATATGGCCCGCTCCAATTGGGAAAACGCCTTCGTTGAAAATGTTAACAAGGCATTCCAATCACAGCGGTTAAATCTGATGTCCACAAGTCTCAATAGATTTGTAGGTCTAGGTTCTACCGTGACCATTTTATGGCTTGGCGCCACGCAAGTCATGGCAGGGTCCATGAGTATTGGTCAGCTTATGGGGTTTAACATGCTCACGGGTATGGTGATCGGCCCCATACTCAGTATGGTCGGTTTATGGAATAGTCTACTGGAGGTAAGGATTTCAGTAGATCGGGTGGGTGAAATTCTCAGTGTACAGCCGGAACAAGAACCCATCACTACTCCTGACAAAATGCCAATTGTACTTACCGAAGCCCAAGGTCGTATCGAATTTTCCAAGGTTAATTTTAGTTACGTATCGAATAATAAAGAAAATTTAGTGATGCGTGATTTTGATCTGGTCATCGAACCTGGGACCCGGGTTGGTTTTGTAGGTCCCAGCGGCTGCGGCAAAAGCACCATCGCTAAAATGATTTTGGGATTTAATCTACCTAAATCTGGCGAATGCAAAATCGATGGTAAAGACATTCGCACCCTAGACTTAAGTAGTTTACGACGCCACATCGGGGTGGTATTGCAGGATAGCTTTATTGTCGCCGGTACCGTCGCTGAGAATATCGCCCTGGGCGATCCTGATCCAGACATGCAGGCTGTCGAAGAAGCCGCACGTTTAGCAGGCGCACAAGAATTTATTATTAATTATCCTTTGGGTTATCAAACTTTGATCGGTGAAAAAGGTATGGGCATCTCGGGCGGACAACGCCAGCGTGTGTGTATTGCAAGGGCGCTCTACCGCAAACCCAAAATACTTATTTTTGATGAAGCCACCAGCGCCCTGGATAATGAGTCGGAAAAACGCATTCAAGAAAATATGCAAACCATTCTACGAGGACGCACCTCTATTACCATTGCCCATCGCCTTAGCACCATCGTGGATTCCGATGTGATCTGCTATATCAACAACGGCAGGGTGATGGAAAAGGGAACTCATGAACAATTGACTGATCCTGAATATCTGCAAGCTAATGATTATGCGGGATCCTACTATCATTTGGCTCAGGAGCAGTTTAACCTAGCGCCGCTAAATCTCGATAAGCGCAATGTAGCTTAATGCTTAGCTTAATGATGCACACGAAAAAAGACACACGGCGAAACTCGCCGTGTGCCCGTTATAACCAGCCGTAAGGCTAATTACTTAGCCAATGTGGATGCTGGTATTGGCTTCAATGTTGTCATCGCCACCGTCGCCGGCGATACCCATATTGGCTTGCTCTAAGGCCTGACGGGTTGCCTGATCGGCGACCGAGTCGGCGAAGCTGTCACCGCTATGACCATCTAAGAACGCATTGCCGCTAGCGCTGGCTGAGGTGATATCGCCAAGATTACCGCTTTCTTGAGCACCGGCATTGGCTTGCAGAACTTCACCACCACTTTTGTTAACTGACATGGTTGAGTCTCCTTAATTAGTTATCGGTATTTATTGTGGTTAATTAGAGATCAATACTGGTGTTCGCATCGGTGTTGTCGTAACCGCCGTCGCCACCCATGCCATCGTTAACCTGATCGAGGTACTGATCCACATTCTGATCCAAGTGGCTATCGGAGTAGCTGTCACCGCTGCGACCGTGTAAGAACGCATTGCCGCTGGCGCTGACGGAAGTCACATCAGTCATGTTAACCGCTTCTTGTTGACCGGCATTGGCTTGTAGAACGTCACCGCCACGTTTTGAAATTGACATGGTTTTTTCTCCTTATAAGTTTTACGGGTTTTTATTAAATGAATTTAGATGCTGATGTCGGTGTTGGCGTCGGTATTGTCGTAACCACCGTCACCGGCCATGGCGTCGTTTACTTGATCCATACGCTGATAGACTTCCTGATCCAAGTGGCTATCGGAGTAGCTGTCACCGCTATGGCCATCTAGGAAAGCATTACCGCTTGCGCTAACGGTAGTGACATCAGCCATGTTTCCGGCCCCTTGAGAAGCTGCATTGGCTTGTAGAGCGTCACCACCACGTTTGTTGATTCCACGAGTCATGATTAAATCTCCAAATAATTATAGTTTAAGTACGTTGGGTATTGAGTGTATCGCTTTGTGCGACACTCAGACTAAAGCAGCATCTATGCCATATTTTTGTTTACTGTTTAAGTGTTTGATATTAATTATGTTTAGTGATTTTTGAAGATGACTGTTGTTTCTTTTACAGGTCTTTTTACATTTAAAAATGCATCTACTCAATGAGTGTTAGCTTTGATCAAAAATTCATTTATTTTATTTTTATATTTAAAATTAGTAGCTTATGTTTTAAATAGCGTGTTTTAATCATATTGGTTGGTGTATTTATTTTGACCGGTTCACACTGAACCGACTGAAGTTAGAAACACCTAAAGCGTTATTCATCAGTATGCTGACTGACCGAGTCGAGGTAATGGATATGTGTGGAATCGCAGGCTTTCTCTCTAGGGTTGCCTGGACTAAGCCGGCTAATCTAGATTGGCTTGATAATAGCCTTGCGAACCTTGAAAAGATGGCCACTGGGTCTGAGTCTGAGCCTAAAGATTTTCATGCCCTAGAAACGGCATTGCATCAATTAGCAGCTCATTTTGCTCAGTTAATGAGTTTTTCTACTCATCTTGCCGCCCTACAAAACCCTCTTGTAAACCAACAGTTACAACAGCTTGCAACAACCTTAGAAACCCTTGAAAACCAAGTGAAGCATACAACTCCTTTGGTAGAGATATTGCGGGACTATGCTTGGCAGATTCGTACTGAAGTGCTCGCTAATATTCACCGTACCCTGGCTCTGCTCCCCCCGTCACTATCACATGACAAGCTGGATCAGCAACGTCATTTCATCGCTTGGGCGGTGGAACTGGTGCTTGAAAACTTGGATCGCTTAGAAGTTCGCGGACGCGATTCTGCGGGCATTGCGCTGCATCTCGTATTGGATTCAGCCAGCTCCACAACAGCTATCGAGTCAGCTTTTAAAACGGATTTGGACGGCCGTGGCGCATTGCTGCACGGGGAGCATGGAAGTGTACGGCTGCATACTTTGCCCGATGGACGAGGGGTTTGCCAATTTATCTACAAGGTAGCCAATCTCATCGGTAAACTGGGAGATAATGGCAAGAGCTTGCGTAACGCCATGCAAAGGGATGCACTGCTTTGGGCGGTGGCCCAAAGCGTCCAACACGTGAGCATCTTGGCCCATACTCGCTGGGCCTCCAACGGCATTATCAACTTGGCCAATTGCCATCCGGTAAATGCAAGTCTGGCAGCTGAGGAAACTATATCCCCAGGTGATGCGCCTATCATGGCGGTACTTAACGGTGATGTGGATAATTACCAGCCATTAGTCACCAGCGCTATAGAATCCCGTGGTTATAAGGTTCCCGAGGGCATTCGCACGGATGCCAAAATTATTCCGCTTTTGTTTCGCTTAGATACCCCTGTCGGAGAGACGGTCGCTGAACGGGTGTTGGCAACGGTGCGCCGTTTGGAAGGCTCTATAGCGGTAGGTTTTATCCATCCTGACGATCCTGAACATATGCATTTGGTGCAACGGGGGAGTGGTCAGAGTTTATTCATTGCTCAGGGACAAGATGGTTGGCTGGTTGCCTCTGAGGCATACGGCTTAGCGGCTCGGGCGCGGAACTGTTTCCCCTTATTGCAGGTAGGGCAGGGGGGTGTGCAGGTAACCCTGTCGAGTGATCCTGGCATCTCTCTCCAGGCGCGTCTCATCGATGATGCCCAGGAGATCCATTTAATCGCCGAACCCATCGAAATTTTTTCCCGAGATATTTTTCGTGGTGATTATGATTATTATCTCGAGAAAGAAATTCATGAAGCCCCAATGAGCATTCGCAAAACCCTGCAAGGTCGTTACCAAAAAGCAGACCGCCGGGTTAGCTTTATGACCGCAGCGTATAAGGATTTGCAACCGTTAATAAAGCGGTTGCAAGACCCAGCTCTACCTCCCCTGCGGCGTATTATTGTGACTGGTCAAGGAACCGCCTCGGTGGCCGCCATGGGTACGGCCTATCTCATTCAACGGGCCTTACATGCTATCCCCATGGTGGTGGAGTGGGCAAAAGCGTCGGAGCTTTCCACCCAGCTTGGTCAGCAATCGTTAAAAGACACGTTAGTGATCGCGATTTCCCAAAGCGGCACCACGACCGATACCAACCGTACCGTTGATTTGGCTCGTGCCGACGGCGCCTGGGTTCATGCGATTCTCAATCGGCGTAATTCTCCCTTGGTGCGCAAATCCGATTCTCGGCTATTTACCAGCGATGGGCGCGATGTGGAAATGGCGGTGGCTTCCACTAAGGCGTTTTATTCCCAGGTGGTGGCGGGCAAGCTGACAGCCTTGTGTCTTGGCGAAGTTTTGAACGCCCTGGACCCCGCGGCGCTTTACGAAGAGATATTAGCTGTGGAAAGCCTGCCGGAACGGATTACCGAAGTGTTAGCCAACGAAGCAGCTATTGCCGCCTGTGCCAGTGCGGCGGCGCCCTACCATCGCTACTGGGCTGTCGTGGGTAGTGGTCCGAATAAAATTGCGGCGGAAGAGATCCGTATTAAGCTCAGTGAGCTGTGTTACCGATCCATACCCTGTGATTTTACCGAAGATAAAAAACATATCGATCTTTCCACAGAGCCGTTGACCCTGGTCATAGCCAATGATTTACTCCATCTGGTGGCTCAAGATACCGCAAAGGAAGTGGCTATTTTTAAGGCCCATAGCGGTAAGCCCATTGTATTTGCAGCAACAGGCGAGCATTGCTTCGAGCCCTACGCGGAAACACTGCTTTACTTGCCCTCCGCAGGCGCGGGGCTGGATTTTGTGATTGCCACGGTAGCGGGTCATCTCTGGGGTTTACATGCGGCAAAAGCCATCGATGCCAGTAGTGTTCCCTTTCGTGAGGCGATAGGGTTACTAAGCGCACAACTAGATAATCCACCTACACAGACAGAGTTCGCAAATTTGCGGAGTAGTCTAGCGGCACAGGTTGATCGCATCGCCCAGGGTACCATGGATGCTGCATTGCCGGCTCGGTTAGCTGCTCAATTGAGCCAATATCTAGCTCGGTTAAACGCTACTGATCCGCACAAAGTAGACCGGTCGCTGCTACATGAAGGAGTTACGCTGTTAAAGAACATCCATGATGAACTGAGCCGACCCATCGACACCATTCGCCATCAAGCTAAAACAGTGACCGTGGGTATTTCCCGTCCACAACAGGACATGGCACCGGTGATACGTCGAACACTGTCGGACCTAGATGTCTCTGCCTCCGGTTTGGCGGATCGCGACAAACAGTTGTTAATTACGTTGTCACCTTTTATCGCCGCGGTTGCCGGTGGCGCTCTGTACCGATTATGTGATCAGCAGCGTGATTGGCACGACAAAGGGGCTGCCCCAACCCTTCAGATCATCCATAAAATCGGTTGCTCGGCAGGCCGTGTTTCCCATTACGATGAGCCCCGTCAAGCAGCAGGCAGCAAACGCCGCACTTTGCGCTTGGGACGCGCCATTTTAAGTACCGGAGCTGGGGGTCAAGAAAGCCTATTGTTGTTGCCGGTTTTTGATAAACATCAGTGGTTGTGCGAGGGTCTGGCGCTCTTACACCTAGAAATTATTCCCCAGGCATCCTTGCAACAAAAATTGATCTTGCTCAAAGGTTTGGGTCAGTATGAAGATGCTTTGGAAACATTTCAGGATCACAAACCTGCCGAGAACTTTGCTATGTTTCTAGAAACCTTGTCGCCTCACGATCTGATTTTTATGCCATCCTTTCGTGTTCTAATCAATCCTGTCGGACGTGCTTAAATTAATTGTTAAGGAAACTGTTTTATGCGTTGTGAAGTCATTGCCGTGGGTACAGAGCTTTTGCTGGGACAGATCGTCGATACTAATTCCGTATGGATCGGAGAACAGTTAGCCCTGGCGGGTATCGATTCTCACTTTCAGACTAAAGTGGGAGACAATTTGCAGCGCATTATTCAGGCTTTGCGGATTGGTCTGGAGCGCAGCGATGCGGTGATTATGTGTGGTGGTTTAGGACCCACCCAGGACGATATCACCCGGGAGGCTATCGCCGCGGTGATGGGCGTTCCCCTGGTGCGAGATGAACAACTGGTGGAACGGATTCGTGAGATGTTCCGATCCCGGAATCGGGAAATGCCTGATAATAACCGCCGTCAAGCCGATGTGCCCCAGGGCGCAAGTAGCATACCGCAGATGCCGGGTACCGCGCCTGGATTAATCTGTCCGCTGCCGGAGGGTAAAGTTGTCTATGCCGTACCGGGGGTTCCTTTCGAAATGCAAGAAATGCTTAGCGCAACCATCCTGCCGGACTTACAACGTCGAGCGGGTGGCGTGGCGTTAATTAAAAGCCGCACTTTACGTACCTGGGGTCAGTCTGAATCCGGGTTGGCTGAGCATTTAGCGGCACGGATTACTGAATTGGATAGCCTCGGAAATCCTACCCTCGCGTTTCTCGCCAGTGGTATTGAAGGACTCAAAATACGTATCACGGCTAAAGCGTTAGATGAACTATCGGCTAATCAGCTTTTGGACGCGGAAGAGCGTTATCTGAGAGATTTGTTGGGAACATGGATTTTCGGTGTGGATGACCAAACCATGGAGCGGGTGGTACTGGACCTGTTAAAGGAAAAGGGGCTTACCTTGGGGGTGGCTGAATTTATCACCGGTGGCTTACTGGCTACCCGACTCAATGCAACGGCGGAGGCTGGCGACCTATTTCGTGGCGCCATCGTCTGTGGTGCCGATCCGCAGCAAGCTGCCAAGGTGTTGGGGGTGACTGGGGAGTCGTTGTTTTCAGAAGCCGTTGTCGCTGAACTGGCGCTCGCTAGTTGCCGCGCTTTGAATAGCCATGTGGGTCTTGCTGCAACCGGCGTTGTGGAGGCTGATAGTGCAGAGCCACCCGGCACCGTGTTTTTAGGGCTTGCCGTGCAAGGCGACACTGAAGTTCAGCGTATACGACTACCCGGTCAGCGTCCTCAAATACAGCAGTTCACAGTAATCAGTTTGTTGAATTTTTTGCGCTTGCGATTGCTTTCCTAAAACCTATCGAGTTTAACTTGTTATCTTTTAGTAAAGCTAAAAACCCTTTATTTGTTTAATGAATAAAATAAATGCATTTTTTTTCTAGAGCAAAATATTTCAGATTACAGAAACGATTATTTTAATTTGAATATGTAATTTCATCTTTTTTTAATAATCTTTTTACTTGGATTTAATTTCGCTTTAAGCTTAATTTAAGTCTTTTTAACATGATAATAAGTGCTAACCTAATTGCGGGCAAGCCTAAACAACCATTAATAAAATTTTGGAGGTGAATTTATGGTTAAAGTCAATAAAATGTTACCTTCTCTTATTCTAGCTAGTGCTGCCGTACTAGGTTCGTTTCAAGCTTCAGCTGATTTTAGCAATGCAAGTGTTGCCGACGACAGGTGGGCTTTTTCCGGTGATGGAACGCTTGTCTCTACTTCTGAGCCTGTCGCAATGGTGGGTCTTATTAACTTTAATGTGCAAGGACAATGTGGAGTGGTGACCAATATTAATGTAGGTGGTATTGTCTATAATACGGCAGCGACTACATGCAACTTTTCCATTAGTCCCGATGGGCGAGGATCGCTAACCTTTCAGCTGGCTCCCGAAGTTCCTTTACCCCAGTTGACCTTTGCCCTGGTGGTTGTTGACGATGACGATGAAGAGGGAATTAAAGCCATTGGGACCGGGGACTTAGTCGTCAATGTGGACATTAAAGAACAAGATGACGACGATGATATTGATGACGTCGATAGTTAAGATATCGCCTATATTTTTTTATATTTAATATTCAAATATTTGTAAATATTTATTTTTATCCATTCGGATATAAGGAGGCAAATCCTCAGAGGAAATTTTAGCGGATGCCTCCTTTTGTTTAAGTCCCTATTTGACACTTATCCAAATGGCGCCTCCATGCCACGAACTGGCAGGGATGAAACACAACCGTTAATTCAAGTTATCCATAGGTAATGTTCTGCAACATACACTCTAGTTATTTGGCCTCACGCTGTACGGCGACAAAATGAGTAGTTTTATCGGATTCGTTTTGGGCGGCAACTACTTTCCATTCCATCATAAATTCTGAACCATCTTTACGATAATTGATCGCTTTACCATAAAATTCTTGCCCTTTATCCAATTTCTCACGTAGTTCTTGTAATACCGCCTGATCGGTTTTGGGGCCTTGAAGGATTTGTGGTGTCTTACCCAGCACTTCTTCGGCGCTATAGCCAGTGAGTTGGGTAAAAGCAGGGTTGACATAGATGATGGGTAAGCCGGCATGGTCCGATTCAGCACTAGTAATCATGATTGAATCGAAAGAGTTAGCAGCTACAGTGGTTAGCACATTAGCTAAGTTTTGTTCAGAAGGTAGGTTCATTAGTTTTTTCTCCTTTGTGGAAATAGTTATTTAGGTGAGGTCAAAAAATCGCATCACACAACTTTCTAGGACATAGATATAACAGGTGGGTTCATCGAACAGAAAAATTTTAGCGGCGCTGGCTGAATATGGCGGTGTCTTAAGCGAAGAGGACTCGCTGTATATTTAAGTCACTACAAAAAATACTTGACAAAAAGAATGTAATTGTCTAATTTTTTCTAAACAAAAATTGTACAAAAATTTCAATGCCATATATAAACTTAATCAAAGGTGTTCAATGATGAAATTAGCAATGCTGGTTGTCTTAACAGTGACAATGTTATTGGCCATTGCCTACGCTCAATACCGCTCTTTGAAACAGCAGCAGGCAGCAAAAATAGTGCTAAATAGCAGATCGAAAAACAGGTCGGCTTTACAAAAATTTTCCGCGACCAATCCTGAACAAGCATCCCATAACCTGGAATACATTGATCAACCGCAACAATGGGACAAAAGCAGCCCGCCGATACGAAATACTTTAGATGCCGATTTTGCCGCTGAAGCTCATGGTTTTACCGGTTTTGAAAATATTGGCAAAGGCTCGCGTTACAAAAGTAGCAACAATGCTTAGCAAAAACATCTCAAAATCTCATACAGATCCGACTTGACATAGTGGCGAAACCGCCTCATATTTCCGGTATAAAAATTGTGCCATATATGGGCTACTGCGCTTAATTTTTAGTAAAAAATAAAGATGAGTCCGGATGAGACGTAAAAAATACACAAAACTCAATGCAACCTAACTTTAGGCGAATCCTTGGAGTTGTCGGTATTTTTATAGCATTGCCTTTCTTCCTTTGGGTTCCTATCGGTTTACTCAAAGGGGTGCCATCAATGATTGACGTTTTCGGAATCGTTGGCCTGCGTACTCCCGCTGCCATTACAATAGCGGGACTTCTGCTGGCAGCAATCGGTTTTTACGAACCCTAATAAAGCACCTAACTAAGCGTGGTAGAAGTATACAGGCGGAACTAATATCCAAGTAACAGAGCGGGTGGTAACAATGTTCAAATTGTCTGATCTATTTATTCTCCTAGCAGTAGGAGTGTCCTTCATTGTCTCCGGATTCCTCTGGTTTAACGGATACCACGATCAAGGCTTATTCACGGCCATTTGGGTTCCGTCAATCCTCGCTTTTGGTATTTACTTTAAGTTGGCAAGTCTCCTAGCAAGGAGGACGGGGGCCAATGAATGAAACATTGCTTTTAGGTGTAGCAGTTTTCGTTTTTATGATGATGGGTGTTGGGCTAGTACTTACTATGTTGGAATTCAAGCACGGTGCGCCCAGAAAACAGCAAGACGAAGCCGAAGCCCGACTCCAGGACAAAAAAGATTAGGGTCACACCAGTTCATAAAAAAACCAAACACGATAGATAATTATGCTAAGAACTTTGGGTTTACTGTAAAATTGCTTACTAAATGAGACCAGAGATTTTATCGTGAAGACGTGAAAACATTTTAAATCAAGGTAGGATTCCAAATCCGGCTCTTTGAGATCTCAGTAATTTCTAGGAAAGTTAGGGACCAAATTATTTGGCGAATTCAGTTGTTTGGATACAAGGGTGGCAAATCTGTTGAGGGGATCTTAGCGGATGCCTCCTTTTCCTTCAGTCCCCTTTTTACGCTTAGCCAAAGCGCACCCCCATGCCATGAACTAGCGGCAGAAGCAGAATATAACCTGCGATCTAAATCCCGCACAAGGGTCGAATCAGTAGCAAGACGATCCGCGAGATCGCCTAAATTCTTCGGCGGCTGGCGCCATACGGTGCTAGCCCATTGCAGCAACGCCTTCGCCGCTGCTTGCGGATCGCCTTGATAACAAGCTCGTTGCAAGGCTCGTTTAGCATCTCGCACCGAAGGGGGTTCTGGTTCCGGGTTTTGTTGGGGTAAAGTCCAAGTGCTCCGGTTTGTGACCCACCATATCAACAGAGTGAGCAACCAAAGACCCAATAAGACGGCGCTGACACCCGGCCAAAACACATCTTGCAGGCTGGGTGAAGGCAACTCATTGGATTGCCTGGTTGTGTTAATATTCGGGTTTTCGTTAGGTTGCCTAGGTGGTGTCAACGGGGAGTCTGCCGCGACCGCAGGTAATACCGTCATGGTCCGCGCCGGAAGCTGGGCGATGCGTTCTTGATTGATATTCGTATCCCACCAGGTCAAAGTCATTTCTGGTAGCACAAGTTCACCCGACTCGGTGGGTATGATGGCGATACGCTCTTCTCGGTGTCCGACGATGGTATCGCCGTCTTGACGGGTCTCGGTCTTAGGTTGATCGGCATACAGACGAATGTTAGGCTGCTCGGGTATGCGCAAAGTTGGTAATTGCGCTGCGGTAAGACCCTTGGCTTCCAGAATCAATGTTCGCGTAAGAGGTTCACCGACTTTTAAACGAGGCGACTCCGCAGGCCAGTTTTCCCGCAGTGTTAATTGGGGTGTTGGTAGCCAATGTTTTCCTGTGTAACTGGTCGGGCGCGGCCGCACCTGAAGGGTTACCGGTTCACTACTCAGGCGAACCCGCCGGCCTAGTCTCAGACCCAGCCCAAAACGCCAATCGTCGGTGGTGCGGATGCGGCCTTCGAAACCGACGGGTGGAATTGTCAGTGTACCGCTACGCTGTGGAAACAAAACATAGCGGCGTTCGATGACGCCATAGCGTTTACCAGACCGTAGGGTGCTATAGGCGACATCTTCCCCCAAACGTTCGATAATAGCGTCTTTAACATCGGGCACATCCAAACCGCCTTCCAAGATGGGCTCGTTATAGAATAGCCGTATGGTAAAACGCACCTGGGATTGAATATAAGGCGCTTGGGAGTCCGTTTCCGCTTCTAGAAAAAGGGCTTCCTGTGACAGATCTTTCCCAGCAGCCGTAGGTTGTGTTTTTACCGACAAGGTAAGGGGTGCTGTTTGTCCGTTACCGATGGTTAACGGTGGTAACTGAAGGGTTCCGCTGCGGGTTGGTTCTAGTTCAATGACCCACTGGGTTTTTGCCGTTTGACGGCCATTGATGATCTGTAATTGGGTGCTGGTACTGGTTCCAAGTATCTGAAAATCTTTCTCGAGGGGTTTAAGGTCGGGTTCTGCCTGACTGTCTTCCCCAGTCTCAACCGTTAACGTCACGGTGTCCCCTAAGGAAATGGTATCTCGGTCAAACCACGCTTTGATAGCGGGCGCAGCGAAGGCAGGCAGCATCAAAACTAGGAGTATCCATGCTATTGTAAGTATTGTAAGCTGTTTCAATTCACCATGCCTCCTGGCTCTGACCCATGTCTTGTACACTGCGACGTTGGTACTGATAGAGAAATTTGCGTCGCAATAACCCACCTGGATCATCTGGAATCCGGCGTAACCACTGCTCCATCATTTGTTGGCCTTCCGCACGGGAAAAGTCGTCTTCAGTTTGTGCCAATGTGCTGTTTTGCCTAGCGTCTTGCTGTTTGGTAGCTTGTTCCTCAGCCTGGTTTGCCGTCTGGTGAGTTTTCTTTTTAGAATCAGAAGCGTCGGGAGATGTTTGCGAGTCACTCGCTGGTGTTTGCGTAGCCTGGGAAGATTGTTGGTGGTTTTTCGATGTTTGAGAGTCAGCTGAAGCTTGTTGGTTATTATTTTGCGTTTGTGAAGGGTTGCTCTGCCTCTGTCCTTGTCCTTGCTGATTGGTTTGCTGAGCTTGTTCTCCTTGAGAATTGTTTACTTCTTGGGCATTGTCCTGATCTGAATTGTTGTTTTGCTGAGCCTGCTGACGTTGCTGGCGTAGCAATTCTTCCACAAGATCACGATTAGCTTTAGCATCTTGCATATGGGGATCTACTGCCAGAGCAGTGTCATAGGCAGCCAGCGCCTCCTCAAAACGATTCAGGCGGGCGAGGGCATTGCCACGGTTATAGTGTGCGTTGGCTCCCGGCGCTTGGGCAAAAGCGCTGGCTGCCTGGTCATAACGACCCTGGCGATAGGCGGCGATACCCCGCTGCATAAGATCTGTTGCTAAATCAGCCGCGCGCTCAAAATCACCTTGTTGCAGGGCCTGATTCACTTGCTGATCTCGGCGTTGCCATAAATCACCCCAACTCAAGGCCCAGGAAGGGTGCGGCATGATGAGCACCAATAAGATGAGTAACCATCCTCGTCGAAAAGCGAACGCCGCCAAAGGCAATAGCCCGACTACTAGCCATGGTCCAACCTCCCGCCACACGACGGTTTCTTGGTCGGTGCCCTGAACTTCTTCCGCCAAGCTATGCATGGGTTCCGCCAATAGCCAATCTAAATCGCTACTGTCGTTACTCAATAGGGCATAGCGACCTCCCCCCTCCCGGCTTAGACTTTCCATGGCTTCCAAATTAGTTTGGGGTATGACAATGTTGCCGCTGGAGTCTTTCAGAAAACCTCCTTCAGACAGCGGAATGGGCGCACCTCCCTGGGTGCCCACGGCGAGTACAGAAACCCGAAAACCGTCGTTACGCAATTCACGGACCGTGGTGAGAGCAGACTCACCGTTGATGCCATCCGCTACCAATAAAATATCGCCTTGATTAAACCCCGCTTGTTGCAGCAGTGCAGCGGCTTCGCGCAGCCCTAAGTCAGCGCGACTGCCTTGCACAGGCATAATAGTGGGGTCAAGTGCCGGGAGTAGGGCAGTGATAGTAGCGGCATCTTGGGTCAACGGCGACACCACAAAGGCGTCCCCCGCAAAGACCACTAAACCGGTTTGCCCCTCCTGGCTACGGGCTAAGATATCAGCCACTTTAAAACGGGCCCGCGCCAGGCGCGTTGGTTTTAAATCCGCGGCCCCCATAGAGCGGGATAAGTCGAGGACAATCATGTGCCCTTTTTGCATACTGAATACCGGTTGTGTTTGTTTAGACCAAGTGGGTCCAGCCAACGCCAGTATCGCCATGAGCCAACCTAGCCCCAACAAACCGACCCACCAACCTTGCCTGGCGGATCGATGGATCATGAGTAAATAAGGTAAAAGCCACTGGTCACAGACCTTTTGCCAGCCACTATCATTGCGATAGGTGTGATAGCTCATCCATAGCAGCAGGGCCAAGGGAATTAAGGCTAAAAACCAGTACGGGCGTAGAAAATGAAATTCAGCGAACATGGGTGGATAATCGCCAATTCCATGGGAACTGTAAGGTTCCTAGCACCAGTAACACGGTCATAAATAGCGCAGCGGCTAAGGGCCAGGGATAAAGTTCTTGCCTAGGACGGAAGGTTTCTTCGTCCCGGGTAGCCGGTTCAAGTTCATTGAGGAGCTGATAAATAGCCATCAATGTGCGGGTATCTCGAGCCCGAAAATAGCGACCATCCGTTTCCTGGGCAATGGTCTTAAGGGTAGCTTCATCAAGATCCGTCGCGGGGTTGATACGTTGTAACCCAAACATGCTGGATGCCAAATAATCATCGGCCCCTACGCCAATGGTATAGATGGTTAAACCTGCCTGAGCGGCAAGCCTGGCTGCCTGTAAGGGGCTTACCTCACCGGCTGTATTAGCGCCGTCTGTCAATAGTATCAGTACTTGTTTAGCGGATTTTTGCTGTTGTAAGCGTTTTATGGCTAGCCCAATAGCATCCCCGATGGCGGTTTCTTTACCAGCAAGTCCAACGGATGCCTCACCCAGCAATGTACTGACGGTGGTGCGATCAAAGGTCAAAGGTGTCTGTAAGTACGGTTGAGCGCCGAATAAGATAAGCCCGATACGATCGCCAACCCGGCGTTGAATAAAATCCCCTGCCACGGTTTTAACCACTTCCAAACGGGTAGCTGGCCGATCATGCAACTGCATATCTTCGATATCCATACTGCCGGAAATATCGATGGCCAATAGCAAGTCTCGCCCGGTAATAGGCAAGTTCACCGGTTCACCGACAAACTGAGGTCTTCCAGCCGCACTCACCAGCAAAAGCCAAGCAAGCAGACTCAGCACCCGGCGTAACCAAGGACGTGGAGGATGTTGCGCAAACACGCTTTTTGGCATAGCTTCGAAAAAGGGCACTCGCAGAGCAACTCGAGGTTGCTGGGAGGCCGGTCGGGTCAACAAAGCAACCAAGAGCGGTAGTGGCAACACCGCAAAGACATAGGGCCAAGCGAACTCAATCATGCCATTAGTTAATTAATTAAACGTTATGCTTAATCCAGTGCTGGGTTGCGTTAAATAAACCTTCCCTATCGATTTCTGTGTGGCGCCGATAGGGCGCCATAGCTAGGATTTGACCAGGGCCGTGGGTAAATTGCCCCGCGCCGCCGGTTTGATCCAAGAAGGTTAGCCAATCTTTTCCACTGAGACCAGCAACTCTATCCCGGGGAAATCGAAACAGGGCAATACGCCGCAGCAACATGGAAATTTCCGCTGCAAACTGCCGAGCATCCTGTTGTTGTGCAAAATTTTTATGCACTTGTTCAAGGATTTTAAGGGCCGTGTGACGACGTCGCCACAGATAAAAACGTGTTATCAAAAAGCGGCTTAAAAGCATGACGCCAACGAGTCCCACCATGGCCAAGATCCACCAACCCGGCGCCGGTGGCCAAAACGTTGGCGTCGGTAATGTATGTATGTCCCGCAATGGCAATGTGATTGTATCATTCATGGTATCGCAGCCCTATTTGGCCCCATGTTGAGGGCGCGAAATCCCTGTTGCAATTGACTGGCGGTGTCTTGATAAGTCATCAATGTGAGTAGAGGGATGGCATATTTTCCCAGTAGATTTTTCACCCGCTGCTGGCGGCTTGCGCAATATAATTCATAGCGTTCCCGAACTTGGGGTGAGTAGACATCTAAAATACCCGTCTGCAAACTATCTGTTATGGCATAGCGACCCGGCGGTGGCGCAGTTAGTTCCACCCTATCCGCGATAAGACAAGCGACTACATCGTTATGTTGACGTAAACGGCTCAAATTAAGTTCCGTGTCTTTATCAACCCCATAAAAATCACTCAAAATAACCACTAAACTGCCAGGTCGGACGATGCGACGCAGACGCTTTAGCGTCTCGCCAAAACCCTGCGACCTGCTGTCGCTGGTAGGCATTTTATCAAAAGCTGTCGCGGCCACTAAAGCTCGAATTAATTGCAGCGCACCACGCCGTCCACCGGTGACTGGCACGTCTTGGTGTTCCTGATGGCCAAATAAAAAGCCACCGATACGGTCGCCGTGGTAAATAGCAGCCCAGCCGAGAAACGCCGCTGCTCGGGCTGCCACTACAGATTTAAAGGCTTGTTGCGTACCAAAAAACATGCTGGCGTTAAAATCCACCATAACAATCACTGAGCGTTCTCGCTCTTCCTGATAGAGTTTGGTATGGGGACGACCAGTGCGAGCAGTGACGCGCCAATCCATGTGGCGGATATCGTCACCCGGTTGATAGTTACGGGATTCTTGGTAATCCACGCCCCGACCTCGAAGTCGAGATGATTGCAGTCCTGACGGTGCAAAGGTCACTTGCCGACGGCTTTCCAGGCGCACAGAACGAGCTTTCAAAGAGAGCTGAATTAACTCATCCAGGGTGGCGGTGACGCCACTACTGGCATAGCGATCTTGCCCTTGCGGTGCTATCCCTTGCGATGTCTGGCGCAAAGATTGCCATAATCGATTAAACATAAAAGTAAGCGCTAGCTAGGGTAGCGGAACCCGCTGTAAGAGTAACTCGATACAGTCGTCGGCATCCATGCCATCAGCTTCTGCTTCAAAGGACAGCAGTACACGATGTCTTAGGGTATCAAACACCACTGCGTGAATGTCTTCGGGGGAGACATAATCCCGATTTTGTAACCAAGCATGAGCGCGAGCACAGCGATCTAAGGCGATGGTTCCCCGGGGGCTAGCGCCAAAACTGATCCAGCGCCTCAAATCTTCTCCATAAGTGAAAGGATTGCGAGTTGCCAACAAGAGTTGAATCAAATATTCCTCAAGCTGTTCAGCCAAATGAAGCGAAGCCACTTCTTTGCGAGCGCGAAAAATAGCGTCTTGACTGACCAGGATCGGTTGAGTCGTCGATGGCGTATAAGTCTCTTGGGCCTGGGTTCGAGCGAGGGCTAAAATCTTTCTCTCAGCTCCAGCATCAGGATAGGCAATACGTACATGCATCAAAAAACGATCCATTTGCGCCTCAGGTAACGGATAAGTGCCTTCTTGCTCAATAGGATTTTGTGTCGCCATGACTAAAAACAATGAGGGCAGCGGATAGGTAACTCGCCCCACCGTGACTTGGCGCTCGCCCATGGCTTCTAAAAGCGCGGATTGTACTTTGGCGGGGGCACGGTTGATCTCGTCTGCTAACAGCAAATTATGAAAAATAGGACCTGGCTGAAATTCAAAAGTAGCCGGTTGGGGACGGTAGATTTCTGTACCGGTAAGGTCCGCGGGTAATAGATCCGGGGTAAATTGGATACGATGAAAATCCCCTTCGATACGCGCGGCCAATTCTTTAACAGCGGATGTTTTGGCAAGACCTGGAGCGCCTTCCACCAGTAGATGGCCGTCTGCCAGTAGGGCAATCAACAGGCGATCCACTAGCGCTGGTTGGCCGATAATACGTTCTTGAAGCTGACTACGCAACTCAGCGAAACTAGCCAATAGAGATGAGCTAGGGTTGTTATCCTTGGTAAGGCTTGGAGAGTTCGCTGAAGTTGTCACCGCACGGTTGACCCTTGGTTAATTTAAAAAGCGTTGTAGCAGGCTACACATTGAATCGAAAATGAACCACATCGCCATTTTGAACGATATAATCCTTGCCTTCCAAGCGCCATTTGCCTGCTTCACGGGCTCCTTGTTCACCCCCACAGGCAATAAAATCTTGATAACTAACCACTTCAGCGCGGATAAAACCCCGAGTAAAATCCGTGTGAATAACCCCCGCTGCTTGGGGCGCTGTGGCGCCAATGGGTATTGTCCAAGCACGCACCTCCTTGGGACCCGCGGTAAAATAGGTTTGCAAGCCTAGGAGTTTATAGCCTGCTTGAATAACCCGGTTTAATCCCGGTTCCGCCAAGCCATAATCGGCCAGGAATCCGGCTTTGTCTTCTTCATCCAGTTGGGCAATCTCCGCTTCGATGGCGGCGCAGATAACCACTACCTCGGCCTGTTCTTGGCGAGCTAGGGTCTGCACTTGCGTCAGCAAAGGGTTATCGATAAAGCCATCTTCGGCCACATTGGCAATGTAAAGGGTTGGTTTTGCGGTGAGTAAATGCAACTCCCGGAGCGCCATCCTTTCGTCATCCGTGAGTTTGTGGGCGCGTACCGGTATGCCCTCGTTCAAGGCGGCTTGCACTTTGCTGAGCAACGCTTTGCGAGTATGCGCTTCTTTAGCGCCGCTCTTAGCCGCTTTTTCGTAACGTTGGTAAGCCCGTTCCACGCTGGCGAGATCAGCAAGGGCCAACTCTGTGTTGATAATTTCCATATCCGTTTGTGGATCTACCCCTCCCGCCACATGGACCACATCGCTGTCTTGAAAACAACGCACCACATGGCCAATGGCGTCGGTCTCACGAATATGGGCCAGAAACTGATTACCTAAACCTTCTCCTTTAGAAGCGCCTGCGACTAATCCTGCAATATCGACAAAGGAAAGGCTAGTGGGAATCGTCTTTTGTGGATTTACAATGGCAGCTAATGCGTCTAGTCGTGGATCTGGCACGGCCACCATTCCGACATTGGGATCAATGGTACAAAAGGGGTAGTTTTCAGCTTGAATATTGGCCTGGGTTAACGCATTAAAAAGCGTCGACTTACCCACATTGGGTAGACCGACGATACCACATTTAAAACCCATGGCAATTCTCGTAGGTTAATTGTTGAATCCATAGCCAGAAGTTAGGCGCATTAACTGACTTAAGACTATGCTCTGTCTGCACCATTGTCGTTCACAGCTGTGTCAACTTGACGACTGTGTAAAGCGTGCATGGCTTTCTCCAATTGACCAGCAACCAGCAAGGTAAATTCCCGTCCTGCATCTTGAACCGCATTTAAGATCAACTGCTGCTCGTCGAGGGGGGCGCGGCGTAGCACATAACCAGTTACTGCACTGCTATGACCGGGATGTCCGATACCCAAACGCAAGCGCAGAAACTCATTGCTGCCCAATTGCTTAATAATGTCGCGCAAACCGTTGTGACCGCCGTGACCCCCCGAGCGTTTCAGACGCACTACACCCGGTGCTAAATCTAAATCGTCATGGGCTACTAAGAGGGCAGTGGGAGGTATCTGATAAAAACTCATCATACGCATCACTGACTCGCCACTGCGGTTCATAAAGTTGCTGGGTTTTAATAACCACAGCTCGTGTTCACCGATACGAATTCGGCAGATTTCTGCGCTAAATTTACGCTCCCCACGGAAGCAACCGTCATACTGGTGAGCGAGTAAGTCCACGAACCAAAAACCCGCATTGTGACGAGTATAAGTGTATTGGGCACCTGGATTGCCCAGACCCACAACGAGTTTAAGGCTTGGCTCAGTCATTATGCAAACAGTAACGCCATATGAATTGAGTTATTTAGGTTAAACGTTGTCCTCGGACTCTTCCTCACCGTCTGCTTCTGTAGAGCTGCCCTTGAGGCTTTGAATATTCACAACAGCCACGTCATATTCAGGACCCTGGGTTAGTTCAAGGATCTCAACGCCTTCAGGCAGTTTTATCTGGGATAAATAAACACTGTCACCCACAGCGAGGTTTTTTAAATCCACCTCAATAAACTCGGGCAGATCCTTAGGCAAACAGGTAATTTCCACCTCAATACGCTGATGACTGACGGTGCCGCCTTGCTGTTTGACGCCAACGGCGTTCTCTTGATTGATAAAGTGCAGGGGTACATGGACACGTACTTTCTCGTCTTCCGAAACCCGCTGGAGATCCATGTGCAACACGGCAGGCTTATAATGATGCCGCTGAAGTCCGCGTAACACAGCACGTTCTTTGCGAGAGCCAATATTGACCTGCAGAACTTGGGAATAAAAGGCTTCTTTATCCAAATGACGCAATATTTCCCGGTGTTCTAAAGAAAGGGCCTCTGGTTCCCCCTCACCACCATAAAGTATGGCAGGCACTTTACCTTGACGTCGTAAGCGGCGGCTTGCGCTGGTGCCACGATCACCACGGGATTCTGCGTTTATTTCAAAACTCACAGCCATTGTTGTTCTCCACAAAAACAGTCAAACTTGCTAGTAGCTAGCCAGTCGTTAACCCTTGCCTAGCCAGTGGTCATAGACAAAACTCTGATTTGCTAACAATGTGAGATCAAAACCCACTGCTAGCCTAAGCGGAGGTAACGACGAGTTTGCTAGATAATCTGTTTGTAATTTAATTAAATAAATAGTGAACTGACCGATTCTTCTAGATGAATACGACGCATTGTCTCAGCCAGCAAACCCGCGACGCTGACTTGACGAATAATTTTGCAATTCAAAGCCTCGTCGCGCAATGGAATTGTATCGCTCACCACAACCTCATCCAGGATAGAGTTTTCGAAGTTTTCCACAGCTCGTCCCGATAACACGGCATGGGTACAATAAGCCCGCACCGACGCGGCGCCTTCTCCCTTTAAGGCCGCGGCTGCCTGACATAACGTGCCACCGGTATCTACCATATCATCGACGATGATACAGTGCTGACCCTCCACATCGCCAATCACATGCATGACTTGGGCTTCGTTAGGGCTTGGCCGACGTTTGTCGATAATAGCAAGTTCTGCATCGTTCAACCGTTTAGCTAAGGCGCGTGCCCGCACGACCCCCCCCACATCGGGAGAAACTACCCGTAAATCCGGAAATTTTTGCTCCCAAATGTCCCGCAACATCACCGATGTGGCGTAAATATTATCGACGGGTATATCAAAAAATCCTTGAATCTGGTCAGCATGCAGATCCACCGTCAGTACCCGGTCGACGCCGACGCTGGTAATCATATTAGCGATCGCTTTGGCGGAAATGGGCACCCGTACTGAACGGGGACGGCGGTCTTGGCGGGAATAGCCAAAGTAGGGTATGACAGTGGTGATGCGCACCGCTGAGGAACGCCGCAAAGCGTCTACCATGAGCAACAATTCCATGATGTTGTCATTGGTAGGATAGCAGGTGGGTTGGACAATAAAGACGTCTTTACCCCGCACATTCTCCATAATCTCCACCATCACTTCGCCATCCCTAAAACGGCTCGTCACAGCTTGCCCTAAGGGTAGATCGAGATGCTGGATAATATTTTGAGCGAGTTGTGGATGTGCGTTACCCGCGAATACCATCATTGAAAAGTCAGGCACAGAAAACCTACTGCTTTTATTAGGATAAAGTGATGAGAATTGGCTGGGCCGCCAGGATTCGAACCTGGGAATGCGGGGATCAAAACCCCGTGCCTTACCACTTGGCTACGGCCCAAAAAATCGATTAATGACGTTAAATTTTACCTTCCGCACGATCTAAACGTTGGCGCAATGGCGATGATTGTACACCACGGGTTATAAATCCTGCCAGATTTTTGGGAATCTGAGCAGTAATACGCTCAGCTGTATGATAATCTGAAAAGGCTGCAAATACACAGGCTCCCGTCCCGGTCAAACAGGGTTTAGCGTATTGAGAAAGCCAAGCCGCTGCCGCTGCAACTTTTGGATAATGCCTATAGACAACCGCTGCGCAATCATTGCTTGTCCTCTCCTTTTTAAAGTCGTCTATTGTGATAGGTTGTGAATTGCGTGTCAATTTCGAATCATTGAAGATGTCTTTTGTCGCTACCGAGCAAGCGGGCACTAGCACTAGAAACCAGGGCTCATCGAGGATGATAGGCGTTAGCTGTTCACCGATCCCCTCGGCCCAGGCGTTTTGACCGCGCACAAAAACAGGCACATCAGCCCCTAGCTGTAATCCGAGTTGCGCCAATTTATCCACAGATAATCCTAAATGCCAGTAATGATTTAGCGCCACCAATGTTGTGGCCGCATCCGAACTGCCGCCACCCAAGCCACCACCCATAGGCAAGCGTTTATCGATTTCTATGGCTACCCCTTGCGCTGTGTCACAAGCTTTCTGCAATAAACAGGCAGCTTTTATGGCCAAATCATCTTTTTCTGAGATACCGTCAAGGCTATTCCGACGGCCTATTTGTCTGTCTACCCGTATTTCAAAGGTTAAATAGTCGCAGCGATCGATAAACTGAAAAACCGTTTGTAAAAGATGATATCCGTCTGCACGGCGACCCACAATATGGAGGAAACGATTAAGTTTAGCAGGTGCCGGCCAGGGTTCCTCAATCATCAATGTTTATTTTCTTTTAAAGATTTGATACTTTTTAAACAGGTTTTATAGAGTCTTTCGGCTGTTTCAAGTTCCATTTTTTGATAACCATCTGTACTGTCCACTCATCTTGATGAGCACGAATACGGGTAGGTAATTCTATCCCTTGCCCCTGTTGAGCGTAGCGCAAATAGTCAATAATCCAACCGTTTTGTTCCAGTTGCGTTAAACGTCCCTGAGAATCCCCTGCTAATACGCTTGCTTGCAGAGGGTCCGGTAGACCCCTTACCCAATATACGAGACCGTTGACAGGCATACGCAGACCTAGGGTTTTTTCCACCAATTGGTCAGCATCTGTAGCATAAAAAACTCTTCCATCGCTGGTACGCAGCTGAACGTTTTCACCATCCCTTGAGATACGTAATCTTCCCTGGCCTAAAGGGCCAATCAAATCGATAGTATATTCAGAACCCTGCTGCACCCAGTTAAGCGTGGCATGCCAACCGTCTTGCTCGGAAGTGACCGACACACGCCCAGAGAGTTGCCAGTCTTGCAGTGTGTTGAGGGTGGCTTTGCGTTGTGGCCAGGGTGAATTGGTTACGAACTGGGACGATGGTGATGTTGCACAGGCAGCGACTAAAAGCAGTGCAGCGACGATTAGAAAGAGCGTCCTTGTATCCTTCACGGCGTTATCCTAGAGCTAAACATCTATTATCTAAAAAATCGGCAGGTTTTTCACGGCGTAAAACGATCTTTAAATTTTAACAGGTGTTCGCTATCTGGCACTTTTTGCAACGCTTGTTCCCAGGTTTTGCGAGCTTCTTCGCGCTGGCCTGCTGCCCAAAGCACAACACTCAAATGGGCTGCAATTTCATCATCATTGCTTATCGCATAAGCACGCCGTAAATACTCGAGTGATTTGTCATATTGACCGAGTTGGTAGAGCGCCCAGCCCATACTATCCAAAACAGCCGCGTCGTCGGGGAGAAGGGCGATGGCCCGCTTTATATAGCCCAATGCTTCTTGATGACGATCGGTACGATCAGTCAATGTGTATCCCAGCGCATTAAGCGCATGACCGTTTTTTGGGTTTGCCGCGATAATCTGCTTCAAATCTCGCTCCAATAAGTCTAAGCGATTTAGTTTTTCCGCAGCCAAAGCGCGGGTATAGAGCAAATTTTCATCGTCGGGGTGTTGCTCTAGTGCCTTAGAAAGAAGATCGAATGCCTTCTTGTAAAGACCTTCTTCGCGGAGCGTTTCCGCTTCAGCCACATACAAATCAATAAGCTGACTGGGATTTTCACGGCGTATTTGAATGAAATGTTGCGTCATGTCGGATAGATTGCCTAGTTTGGCCAACATAGCGCCAATTCGCACTTGAGCGCTTAAATAACGTTGATTGTCTGTGACCTGGGCATACCAATCTGCTGCTTTACGATAGTTCTCCTGCAGTTCTTCCAATTTCCCCAGCTCAAAATAAACAGCGCTATTTTGTGGGTCAGCTTGCAGTACTTTCGTCAGGTAGGTTCGCGCTTCAGCAAACCGCTGTAGCTCTGTCGCCAGTACCCCTGAAGCAAAAAAGGCATCTATATCATCGCTGTTTTGTTGACTCAGCACGCGAAATTGTCGGAATGCATCTTCCAGCTGATCAGTGTCCGCCAATAAGCGTGCATAACCTTTGCGCAACTCTTGATTTTCCGGGGATGCAACCACTGCCTCTCGTAAATTATTTAGCGCCTTTTCCGTGCTACCCTTATCCACCAGAATACGAGCCTGTAATAAATGGGCGGGTGTCCAATCAGAATCTTGTTGCAATGCCGTCTGCAACGCTTTGAGGGCTTGCTCGGTTTTCTCCACCTCTACCGCATTGCTAGCATAATAATAATTTGCAAACAGTGACTTAGGATGCAAAGTCCGGAGTTTTTCCATGGTTGTAAAAGCTGTTTCTGGACTGCCATTTCTACTTAAAAATAAATTTATGGAAGCAAATCCTTCCTGACCATCGTCGTTCGCTTCTGCACGGATGGATTCAATGTAGGGCATGGCTTCTTCTAGTCGATCATTGCGCAACAGCGCCAGCGCCAAAGCTTGACGAGCACGTACCTCATTGGGCGCTAAACCGTACCAATGCCGTGCTAGCTGTAAAAGTACCGTATTATTTTGCGCCTGTAATGCAATACCAAAGGCGTATTCTAAAAGCTTCGGATTGTCACTGGTTCGTGCTGCAATTTGGTAATGTTTTAATGAATCATCGGTTTGGCCACGTCTATTGGCTAATTCCGCCACCAAAATATGGTACAACACCTCGGAACGAGAGCTGGTTTGGGTGTGGCTTTTTATAGCATCCTGCGCTAGATCGTTCTTACTGTAGACTGGCGTTATACCAAACCCTGCATAGCTGCTGAGAATAATAATGGCCGTCAAAACCATTGCCATTTTAAACGCTGTAATTGTCGATCCCATTGATTTGTGTCCCTGTCTGATAATGTGAAAAGCTTGCCCGGTAGACCCATTCCCTTGTTATTTTTTACCCAGTGTAGGAGGATTATCTAGTCACTATGTTGCTACACTTTTTATCCTGCATAATTTGCCTGCCGCACAGCGCGTCGATTGTACCATGCACCTACTGGTTCTAGGCATAAACCATAAAACAGCACCCTTGGATATTCGTGAAAAAGTTGCCTTTACAACGGAGCAACTTCACGCAGCCCTGCACGACCTAAAATATCGCAGTGGCGCCGACGAAGTCGCCATTCTCTCCACCTGTAATCGGACGGAGATTTATTGTCATTTGGAAAAACCCAAAAATCTTTGTGTCTCAACATGGTTGAGTACTTACCAGGCCATGCCAAATGCTGAATTGCAGCCTTATACTTATCAACATTGGGACCATTTAGCGGTTCGTCACATCTTGCGGGTGGCTTCTGGCTTAGATTCCATGGTGATCGGCGAGCCACAAATTCTAGGTCAAGTCAAAGCTGCTTATCAAACTGCTTGCCAAGCTGGTACCTTAGGCAAACTATTGAAACGGTTGTTTCAGCACGGTTTTTCGGTAGCAAAACAAGTTCGTACCGATACTCGCATAGGCGCAAGCCCCGTGTCGGTGGCTTTTGCTGCAGTCAGTCTTGCTAAACAAATTTTTGCGAACTTTGCTGAACATACAGCCTTATTGATCGGCGCTGGCGATACCATTGATTTAGTAGCTCGACATTTACGTGAAAACCGTATTGGACGACTCATCATCGCCAATCGAACCTTAGCGCACGCTTATGATTTAGCCGCTGCTACAGAAGGCTATGCCATTAGCCTTGCTGAAATTCCAACCCGCCTCGCCGAAGTCGACATTATCATTGCTTCTACGGCAAGTCCAACTTACATTTTGGATCGCCAGCAGGTTAAGAGTTCCCTAAAAAAACGCAAACATCGCCCCATTTTGATGGTCGATATAGCAGTGCCCCGGGATATTGATCCAGCAGTGGCTACCCTACAAGACATCTATCTTTACACGGTGGATGATCTACAGGAAATTATTCAAGAAAATTTGCGTTCTCGACTGGAGGCGGCAAAACAGGCTGAAGACATTGTGGATACTCAAACAGATAATTTTATGGCTTGGCTACGCAGCCAGGATAGCACCAGTACTATCCGAGCTCTCCGTCAGCAAGCTGTAAAACTACGGGACGATGTCTATACCAATGCGCAACAGCAACTACGGCAAGGCAAAGATCCAGAAGAAGTATTGTCTTATCTAGCCAACACGTTAACTAACAAACTGATTCACGCGCCTAGCGTGGCCTTGCGGGAAGCCAGTGTGCAAGGTAGGGGCGATCTGGTGCAGGCTATCAAGACCCTTTACGACCTGAAGGAAGATTAGCACTTTCGCTTATTGCAATTCGATAGTTACTTCCTGTGGTTTGTTATCCCGTAAAATAATTAAAGTTATCGTGTCTCCGGTTTGGTAACGATCCAAAGCGTTGAGTAACTCGTCTGGGTTGCGAATCGGTCGTCCATCGAGGCGTTGAATAATATCGCCAAGACGCAATGAACCATCTGGATTTTGTAAGGTGCCTCGTAAACCCGCCTTAGCAGCGGGTGAATTGGTTTCAACATCCAGCACCACGAGCCCTGTTATACCCAGTTGCTGGGTAATCTGGCGATTGACTTGCGCATCGATGACAATGCCAAGGCGTGGTCTAACATAGCGCCCGTTGACGATAAGCCGCGGCACTATCCGGTTGACGATACTCACAGGCACCGCAAAACCAATCCCTGCGTAGGTGCCTGAAGGACTAAAAATCGCGGTATTAACACCGATTAACCGTCCCGCGCTGTCCAATAAAGGCCCACCGGAATTGCCTGGATTGATGGCCGCATCTGTTTGAATAACACCCTCGATCTTGCGGCCGCCGACCCCATCGATAACTCGATTTAAAGCAGAAATAATACCTGTGGTGAGGGTTTGATCCAAGCCGAAGGGGTTGCCGATGGCAAACACTTTTTGGCCCACTTGTAGATCGTCACTGGTTCCCACAGGCACAGGAAACAACAAAGCAGCGGTGGCGTCGATGCGTAACACAGCTAGGTCGTGATCAGGACTTACGCCTACCAGGGATGCACGAAAACTTTGCTGGTTAGCCAACGTGACTCGGGCAGCACTAGCGCCTTGTAAAACATGAAAATTGGTAACAATATGGCCTTGTTTGTCCCATATAAAACCAGACCCTGTACCCCGGGGCACATCTTGCGCATAGCGCGTCCAAGGATTTATTTGCCGGGTAACCGTAGTGATATAGACCACCGTTGGGCTTGCTTGCCGAAAAAGTGCAATGGTGCTCTGTTCATCTTCGGCGAGATTACCACGGGGCGCTATGGCCCGGGGCTCTGCATCGAAACCTGAAAACCACCGGGTGAACCAGGGCCATACGTAGATGCCAAGCAATAGACCGCATAGCAACACCAAAATGAGGCTTTTTACAGCGTAAAGATTAGGCGACGTTTTAGAAGGATTCGTCATGGTCCATTAATATGTAAAAAAGCAACGCTGGCTGTAAGTTGCGTTATTATTCCTTACTTTTGCAATTTGTCATTAGACAGGGAATGTTAATTGGTTACAAGATTGATTACATGTAAGTAAAGTGCCTGATGGGTCATGAACTAATTTTAAATAGAGTTTACGGGAGGTTCATGCCTAATCTTTTAAGCTTTTTTCTGGTCGGCTACTCTTTGTCTGTGACATATAGTGGCGGTTTGCCTACGCCACGATTAAACTTAGTCTTTGGTAGGATGGTTAGTAGTAACAAACTAATGTGGCTAAGAGTGTGCAAAAAAATAATCGTTCCCGTTGGCTTCAGGAGCATCTTTCAGACCCCTATGTAAAAAATGCAAAATATCAGGGTTATCGCTCGCGAGCAGTCTATAAATTAAAAGAAATAAACCACCGGGATCATTTGCTAAAACCAGGCATGACGATCATTGATTTAGGTGCAGCGCCAGGCGGATGGTCGCAACTTATCAGTGAAATTATTGGAAAAAATGGCACTATTATTGCCTTAGATATACTACCGATGGAACCGGTGACAGGTGTAGCATTTATTCAAGGTGATTTTCAAGATCAGTCGGTTTTGGATCAGTTGCTAGCCGCACTCACAGGACGTGCAGCAGATCTTGTAATTTCGGATATGGCTCCCAATATCAGTGGTATAAAAGCAGTTGATCAGACGCGTAGTATGTATTTAGCGGAACTCACGGTTGATTTGGCTAAGCTATCTCTTAAAAAAGGAGGTAATTTACTGATGAAAGTGTTTCAAGGGGAAGGTTTTGATGCTTTACGGCGCGAGTTGCAGAACCATTTTGCAACGGTTGTTGTGCGTAAACCGAAATCTTCGCGACCGCGAAGCCCGGAGATTTATTTGTTGGCCAAGAACTATCGAGCGTCCAATAACATCTAAGCTTTCAATTTTATATTGAGTCATTCGTTTTAGTGCGATGGATGACTTAGGGAAGCCGACAGCACTGGATAGAGGTGTTCACTTTGAACGATATGGTAAAAAATATACTTCTTTGGGTTGTCATCGCAGTTGTTTTGATGGCTGTCTTCAACAGTTTTGGACCGCGTACAGCGCCAACGGCTCAGGTCCCTTATTCGCAATTTTTGGCAGACGTTAAACAGGGATCCATTGCGGAAGCTTCCATCGATGGCCGCACGATTCAAGGAAAAACGTCCACCGGCGAGACATTCACCACGTTTAGTCCGGAAACGGATAACAGCGTAATGATCGGTGAATTGTTAGAAAACGGGGTTGAGGTAGAAGGACAACCTCCAGAGAAGCAATCGCTTTTGATGCAAATCTTTATCAGCTGGTTTCCGATGTTATTGTTAATCGGGATTTGGGTCTTTTTCCTGCGCCAAATGCAAGGTGGCGGCGGCGGCCGTGGCGCCATGTCCTTCGGCAAAAGCCGAGCTCGTATGATGAGCGAAGATCAAATCAAGGTGACCTTTGCTGACGTGGCCGGCGTTGAAGAGGCTAAGGATGAAGTTCAGGAGTTGGTGGAATTTTTGCGAGATCCAGGTAAATTTCAGCGACTAGGTGGAAAAATTCCTCGCGGGGTGCTGATGGTGGGTTCACCCGGTACCGGTAAAACCCTGCTTGCCAAGGCTATCGCAGGCGAGGCAAAAGTGCCCTTTTTTAGCATTTCTGGTTCAGATTTTGTAGAAATGTTTGTGGGTGTAGGGGCGTCTCGGGTACGAGACATGTTTGAACAAGCTAAAAAGCATGCCCCCTGTATTATTTTTATCGATGAAATCGATGCGGTGGGTCGCCACCGTGGCGCCGGTCTAGGTGGAGGCCATGATGAACGGGAACAAACCCTCAACCAATTGTTAGTGGAGATGGACGGTTTTGAGGGTAATGAAGGCATTATCGTTATCGCGGCCACTAACCGCCCAGATGTCTTAGATCCCGCTTTATTGCGGCCAGGACGTTTTGACCGGCAAGTTGTGGTGCCGCTACCCGATGTGCGGGGTCGGGAGCATATTCTGCGGGTACACATGCGTAAAGTACCGGTCAGCGCCAGTGTCAAACCTGCATTAATTGCCCGCGGCACACCGGGTTTCTCAGGGGCTGATCTAGCTAACCTGGTCAATGAAGCAGCTCTGTTCGCTGCCCGCGCCAACAAGCGCGACGTAGATATGGGGGACTTTGAAAAAGCTAAAGACAAAATCATGATGGGCTCAGAGCGTCGTTCCATGGTCATGAGTGAAGAAGAGAAAAAGCTCACTGCTTATCATGAAGCAGGCCATGCCATCATCGGACGTCTAGTGCCTTCCCATGATCCCGTCTACAAAGTCAGTATTATTCCTCGGGGCCGTGCATTGGGCGTGACCATGTTTTTGCCCGAAGGAGACCGCTATAGCTTCAGTCGCCAACGCTTAGAGAGTCAAATTTCTAGCTTATTTGGTGGACGTATAGCAGAAGAGGTTATATTCGGTAATGATTATGTCACCACCGGGGCTCAGAATGATATTGAGAGGGCCACGGATATTTCCCGAAATATGGTCACAAAATGGGGGCTTTCCGAGCGTCTTGGACCGCTGACTTACAGTGAAGACGACGGGGAAGTCTTTTTAGGCCGTTCTGTGACGCGGCATAAGAACATCTCCGATGAAACGGCCCATATTATCGACGAAGAGATTCGCTCAGTCATCGATCGTAATTATCAACGTTCTGAGCAGCTCCTTAGAGACAACATGGATAAGCTACATGCCATGGCCGAAGCTTTGATAAAATATGAAACCATCGACACTCAACAGATCGATGACATCATGGAAGGGCGTCCACCCCGTGAACCACAGGATATCTCTTCTGATCAAGATCCTCCCGCTGGCTCGGAAGGGATCGACTTGAGTAAAAAACCCAAGAAGAAGAGTGAAGGTCCTATTGGTGGTCCTGCCCAACAGCATTAAGTAAGGGTTAGGATGTGGTTTAAATGGTTTTAGGGCCAATTAAAGTAATGGGGGTGCTCAATGTCACCCCCGATTCTTTTTCAGATGGCGGTGTCTACACAAGTCTCGATAAAGCCTTTGCCCACGCTCAAAAAATGATTGAGGAAGGCGCGGCCATTATCGACATCGGTGGTGAATCAGCACGGCCAGGGGCTCAACGCATTTCAGTTCAGGAAGAGTTGGATCGCGTTATGCCGGTATTAGAAAACCTGAGGCAGAAATCTCCTGTTGCCATTTCTGTGGATACCAGCAAACCCGCTGTTATGCGGGAGGTGCTCCAGGCTGGTGCTGATATGATCAATGACATACGCGCCTTACAGGAGCCAGGAGCCTTGGAAGTGCTTGCGCAAAGTAACGCTTCGGTCTGTCTTATGCATATGCAAGGTACGCCGCAAACTATGCAACATGATCCCCGTTATGACGACGTGGTTGGTGAGATAAAAGATTTTTTTGCCCATCGCATTCAAGCCTGTGAACAAGCGGGTATAGATCGCTCCCGGATCATCGTCGATCCCGGTTTTGGGTTTGGTAAAAGTATGGCGCACAATCTCAGTCTGCTTAAACATTTGGATAGATTTCAAGAGTTTGGCGTCCCGTTGTTAATGGGCCTATCCCGTAAGTCCACTATTGGAGCCATACTCGATGATGCACCCGTTACCGAACGCCTCTATGGAAGTCTTGCGGCGGCGGTGATTGCTGCTTGGCAAGGGGCTCAAATCCTGCGTGTTCACGATGTCAAGCCGACGGTACAGGCGCTGCAAATCTGTTATGCGGTGCAACAGGCTATTTAATTTAATTTAATTCAGTAGATCCAATCAGTTTACACCCGCAACTTGCCTGTATCTAAATCACAACAACCAGGCACTAAACACACTGTCTTGCACTTCTCAAAATGACGAATACCTGTAAATACCATTGGAACAATAGTGATTTAAAAGCTATTATTCTGTTCTTACAACAACTGTATAAATGTATTACAAACTTTAAAACGTCGGGTGGAGCGTTAAAGTGCAATGAGGACGATAGCTTGTGACGAAACGCTATTTTGGTACAGATGGTATCCGCGGTAAAGTAGGTTCTTATCCCATTACGCCTGAGTTTATGCTCAAGCTCGGTTGGGCCACCGGTAAAGCATTGGCTGCTGCTGGACGAAACAAAGTTTTAATCGGGAAGGATACCCGCATCTCAGGCTATATGTTTGAGTCCGCCCTTGAAGCAGGGTTGTCCGCGGCCGGTGTCAACATCGCTTTATTAGGCCCTATGCCGACCCCAGGCATTGCTTATTTGACCCGTACTTTGCGAGCCTGTGCGGGTATTGTCATCAGCGCATCCCATAATCCCTTTGACGATAACGGCATCAAATTTTTCTGCGGTAACGGTACAAAGTTACCCGATGAACTGGAGTATCGTATTGAAACGATGCTAGATGCGCCTCTCGAAACCGTTGCTGCTGCTTCACTAGGCAAAGCAGAACGCATCGTAGACGCTGCTGGGCGTTATATTGAGTTTTGTAAAAGCACCATACCCGCCAGCCTGAACTTCAGGGGCGTCAAAATCGTCGTGGACTGCGCTAATGGCGCCACCTATCAAGTTGCGCCCAATGTATTTGCCGAATTGGGTGCCACGGTGGTGCCCTTGAATACGACGCCCGATGGATTGAACATCAATCTAGAATGTGGTTCAACCAAACCCGCTGTGCTACAAACTGCCGTTGTTGCCGAAGGGGCTGATTTAGGCATTGCTTTTGATGGTGATGGCGATCGAGTCATCATGGTAGACCATGAGGGCGAAGTGGTAGATGGTGATGAGCTACTGTTTATCCTCGCCCAGGACCGGTTACGTCATGGCCACCTTTCCCATGGGGTGGTAGGCACTTCCATGAGTAATTTAGGTCTTGAAGTCGCCTTGAATGAGCTCGGGGTAACTTTACACCGGGTCCAGGTGGGTGATCGCTATATTATGGACCGTTTACAGGCGGAGGGTTTAACTTTAGGTGGCGAGGGGTCCGGTCATATCATCTGCCTAGATAGAACCACCACAGGGGATGGGGTTATTTCGGCGCTACAGGTATTAGCGGCTATGGCCACAGTAGGGCAGGATTTGCACGATCTTAAATCGCCTATGCGTAAGTATCCTCAGCGTATGATCAACGTGCCCTTAGTTCACAAAATTGAGCTAAATCGGTGCTCAGCTATCCAGGACGCTGTGCGAGATGTGGAAACGCAATTGGGCCGCAAAGGAAGAGTCTTGCTGCGGCCTTCCGGTACTGAGCCGCTTATCCGCGTAATGGTGGAAGGTGATGATGCAACCCAGGTAGACTCGCTAGCTCGGGATTTGGCGCAGGTAGTCAAGCAAGCAGTCTCTGCAGTTGCAGTTAGCGAATTTAATGCGGTCTAAACATATAAAACAGCAACAGTCGCGTAAAAAGCCCAATCATACTGTTTTCTAATGAATGAACCATTGATTTCCTAGGCTTAGATGAGTAAGCTCTGTAGCAAAATTTGTCTCGGGGAGTAGATAATGCGTAATCCGATCATCGCGGGCAACTGGAAAATGAATGGCTCTTTAACCAGCACGCGCACGTTGCTGGAAGGCATCAAGCAAGGCATCGGCGCTATCCGGGACGGTGTAGAATGCGCGGTTTTTCCGCCGTTCGTCTATCTGGCTGAAACGGAAAAACTGCTTACCGGCACACCCATCCGTTGGGGTGCGCAAAATGTGTCCGAGCAGCAACCGGGTGCTTTTACGGCGGAAATCGCCACAGCCATGTTGCTAGATTTCCACTGCACCTATGTCATTGTAGGTCATTCTGAACGACGTACCCTTTATGGTGAAACCGATGAAGGCGTTGCAAAAAAATTTGCAGCCGCTCGTCAAGCGGGTTTAACCCCTGTGTTGTGCATTGGGGAAACCCTTGAAGAGCGCGAGCAAGGCATCACTGAAAATGTCGTCATTCGACAGCTCAAAGCAGTGTTGTCGTTAGAGGGTATTCAAGGTATTAAAGATGCCGTGGTCGCTTATGAGCCGGTTTGGGCCATCGGTACCGGCAAAACGGCGACACCCCAACAAGCTCAGGATGTTCATGCCCTCATCCGTAGTCAACTGGCTGAGCATGATGCTAATATTGCCGATGCAACACGGATTTTATACGGTGGCAGCGTCAAGGGTTCTAATGCAGAGGAATTGTTTGCTATGCCCGATATCGATGGTGGTCTAGTAGGCGGCGCTTCATTACAGGCGGACGAATTTCTTACCATTGCTAAAGGCGCGTAAAGGGAATCGCCTATGCCTATGCATACGATTTTGCTGCTCTTGCACGTTGTCATAGCCATTTCACTGATTGCGTTGGTGTTGCTGCAACAGGGGAAAGGCGCTGAAGCAGGGGCGGCGTTTGGTGGCGGTGCTTCTTCAACCATGTTTGGCTCGCGGGGCTCTGCCTCATTTTTGACACGGGTCACAGCAGGACTAGCCACAGCCTTTTTTTTAACCAGTTTATTTCTTGCTTATTTCGCAACTCAGGTCTCGGAGTCGAGAAGTGTGTTAGAGGGTGTGCAACCACCCGTGCAGACCCAGGAAACAGAACCCGTCACGGAGCAACCCCAGGGACCTGCTGATATTCCAGGGCCTACAGACGTGCCGGTGGGACCATCCGACGTACCGGATATCCCGCAACAATCTGAATGATCTTGTCATGCCGATGTGGTGGAACTGGTAGACACGCTATCTTGAGGGGGTAGTGGCGCAAGCCGTGCCGGTTCGAGTCCGGCCATCGGTACCAATATTTCCTATAATTAAAAAAAGCACCTTTATGGTGCTTTTTTTTTAAAAACGATTTTTTTAAGCTACTTTATTTTTAACAATAAGGTAGCATTTGGCCCAAGGGAACTTTTAGTTTTAAAAGGTTCTATTCAAGTGTAACCGAGGGGCTTGCGCGAGTGTTAGAAAATTATCTACCCGTTCTTATCTTTATTACCGTTGGTATTGTCATCGGTATTGCTCCCATTTTATTGGGGTTTTTTCTCGGCCCTAATCGGCCGGATAGCGAAAAATTATCTCCCTACGAATGCGGTTTCGAAGCCTTTGAAGATGCCCGTATGAAATTCGATGTGCGCTATTATTTGGTCGCTATCCTGTTTATTATTTTTGATCTAGAAATCGCGTTTCTGTTTCCATGGGCTATTGTCCTGGATGAGATCGGTGTGTTTGGGTTTAGTGCTATGGCCATTTTTCTCGGTATTTTAATCGTTGGTTTTATCTACGAGTGGAAAAAAGGAGCCTTAGAATGGGAATAGAAGGTGTACTCGACGAAGGTTTCGTAACCACAACAGCTGATAAGCTCATCAATTGGGCGCGCACCGGTTCCATGTGGCCCATGACTTTTGGACTTGCCTGTTGTGCCGTAGAGATGATGCATGCCGGCGCTGCCCGCTACGATTTGGATCGTTTTGGCGTGGTTTTCCGACCTAGTCCTCGGCAATCTGACGTGATGATTGTCGCCGGAACCTTGGTTAACAAAATGGCCCCCGCGTTACGCAAGGTCTACGACCAAATGGCGGAACCCCGCTGGGTCATCTCCATGGGCTCCTGCGCCAATGGTGGTGGCTACTACCATTATTCTTATTCTGTGGTGCGTGGCTGTGATCGTATTATCCCGGTTGACATCTACGTGCCCGGTTGCCCACCCACCGCGGAAGCGCTTTTGTACGGCATCATTCAATTACAAAACAAGATTCGCCGTACCAATACCATTGCTCGATAAAGGTACTCATCAGTGACCCTAGGAAAGCTACTGGAACAGTTACAGTCCCGTTTTGTGGACCTTGTGCAACAGATAAACTCAGCCCACGACGAACTTACGTTGGAAATTCCCGCGGAGCGGTCCTTAGACATCTTGACGGCGTTGCGTGATGAGTTTGCTTTTGAACAGTTGATGGATCTGTGTGTAGTGGATTACGCCGCTTATGGCGACACGGAATGGGCCACCCAAGAAACCACTGAGACAGGTTTTAGCCGTGGCGTCACGGAACGCGCCATCGGTCGTCCCGCCGTTGCTCTGCAAGCGGTGGCTGAGCGACCCCGCAAAAACCGCTTTGCGGTGGTTTATCATCTACTCTCCATCAGCCACAATCAACGTCTGCGGGTGCGTGTTTATGCCCCCGATGATGAATTACCCAGGGTCCCTTCGGTGTATGGCATCTGGAGTTCTGCTGATTGGTACGAACGAGAAGCGTTCGACCTATTCGGTATCCTTTTTGAAGGTCATCCGGATCTCCGGCGTATCCTTACCGATTACGGGTTTATTGGCCATCCCTTTCGAAAAGATTTTCCCCTCACCGGCCATGTGGAAATGCGCTACGATCCAGAGCGCGGACGTATTGTGTATGAGCCGGTAAGCATTGAGCCGCGGGTGTTAGTACCTCGGGTCATTCGTAAAGATAACCGTTATGAGATTGCCCAATCCACCTCGAAGGATGTTTCCTGATGCCTGAAATCCGTAATTACACCATGAATTTTGGGCCCCAACATCCGGCTGCCCACGGCGTATTGCGGCTGGTGCTGGAGATGGACGGTGAAGTCATCGAGCGGGCTGATCCCCATATCGGTTTGTTACATCGGGCCACCGAGAAATTGGCGGAAAGCAAACCGTATAATCAGACCATCGGCTATATGGACCGTTTAGACTATGTGTCCATGATGTGCAACGAGCATGGCTATGTCTTGGCCATCGAAAAGTTGTTAGGCGTCACGCCACCGCTACGGGCCCAATACATCCGGGTCATGTTCGACGAAATAACCCGCATCCTCAATCATCTCTTGTGGTTAGGGGCCCATGCCCTGGACATCGGCGCCATGACCGTTTTTTTGTACTGCTTCCGGGAGCGAGAAGATCTCATGGATTGTTACGAGGCAGTTTCCGGCGCACGTTTGCACGCCACCTATTACCGGCCGGGTGGGGTGTATCGGGATTTGCCAGCACAGATGCCCTGTTATCAACCCTCCAAATTCCGTAGTCAAAAAGAGGTGGATGAACTCAACGAAAACCGTCAAGGATCGCTACTGGATTTTATCGCCGATTTCACCCAACGTTTTCCGGCTCGTGTCGATGAGTACGAGACATTGCTCACGGATAACCGTATCTGGAAGCAACGCACCGTAGGCATCGGTGTGGTAAGTCCAGAGCGGGCGCTGCAGTTGGGTTTCTCTGGGCCTATGCTCCGAGGTTCCGGTGTAGCCTGGGATCTGCGCAAAAAACAACCCTATGAAGTCTATGATCGTATGGACTTCGACATCCCCATCGGCATGCAGGGTGATAGCTACGACCGTTATTTGGTGCGTATTGCTGAAATGCGGGAATCCAATCGTATTATTCATCAGTGTGTAAAGTGGCTACGGGCGAATCCAGGACCGGTGGCCTTGGATGACCACAAGATCATCCCGCCCCATCGGGAAACCATGAAAGAAGATATGGAAGCTTTGATCCATCATTTTAAACTGTTTACCGAAGGTTATTGCGTGCCACCTGGCGAAGTCTATGCCGCCGTGGAAGCCCCCAAGGGGGAATTCGGCTGTTATCTGGTGTCGGACGGGGCTAATAAACCTTATCGGCTTAAGGTTCGTGCGCCGGGCTTTGCCCACTTAGCCGCCTTGGACGAAATGACCCGGGGCCATATGTTGGCCGATGTGGTGACGGTTATCGGTACCCAGGACATTGTATTCGGAGAGATTGATCGCTAATGAGTACCATCGATTTAGCTGACCGGTTATCCCCTCATGTTCGTTCCGAAATCGATCGTTGGGTCAGTAAATTTCCTGCCGATCGCAAACGTTCGGCCGTTCTAGCGGCGTTGCGGGAGGTGCAGCACGAAAATGGCGGTTATCTCACTACTGAGCTAATGGATGCCGTGGCGGATTATCTGAAACTACCTTCCATCGCCGTCTATGAAGTGGCTTCGTTCTACTCTATGTTTGAACTCAAACCCGTAGGTCGCCATAGCATTTCCGTGTGTACCAACGTCTCCTGTATGTTGCGCGGCTCTGATGAGATCGTCGCTCACATAGAAAACAAATTGGGGATCAAAACCGGCCAGAGCACAGAAGATGGCAAATTCTATCTTAAAGAGGAAGAAGAGTGCCTTGCTGCCTGTGTCCGGGCGCCGATGATGCAGATCGACCATATTTATTACGAGGATCTGACTCTAGAAAAAGTGGATCAGATCCTCGACAACTTGGAGTCGTGACCCATGGCTGAAAATGTCTGCTACCAAACCTTAGATGAGGAAACCCCATGGGCCCTCACCACCTATACCCAGTTGGGTGGCTACGAAGCTTGGCGCAAGATACTCGCCGGTGAGTTGACCTCCGATCAGGTGTTGCAGGAGGTTAAGCAGTCGGGGTTGCGGGGGCGCGGCGGAGCCGGCTTTCCCACGGGCTTAAAATGGAGTTTTATGCCGAAGAAGGCGCCGGGTCAAAAATACATCGTCTGCAATTCCGATGAGTCGGAACCCGGCACCTGCAAGGATCGGGATATCATGCGCTACAACCCCCATGCCTTGATTGAAGGCATGGCCATTGCCGGTTTTGCCACCGGCGCTAGTATTGGCTACAACTACCTACGGGGTGAGTGGCTTGACGAACCTTATCAACGTTTTGAGCAAGCCTTACAGGAAACCTACGACGCAGGTCTGTTGGGAAAAAACATTCAGGGTTCCGGCATCGATTTTGATTTGTACACAGTGCTCGGTGCGGGCGCCTATATCTGTGGTGAGGAGACCGCCCTGCTAGAATCCCTAGAAGGTAAAAAAGGCTTGCCTCGTTTCAAACCGCCGTTTCCGGCTAACTATGGGCTCTACGGCAAACCTACCACCATCAATAACACGGAAACCCTAGCCTCAGTACCGTCTATCATTCGTAACGGCGCTGATTGGTTTTTAAAGTTAGGTATTCCTAACGCCGGTGGTACAAAGATTTTTTCCGTGTCCGGGCATGTGGAAAAACCCGGTAATTTTGAGATCCCTCTAGGCACGCCCTTTTCAGAACTGCTGGCTATGGCGGGGGGTATGCGGGGTGGTCGTCAACTTAAGGCGGTTATCCCTGGTGGGTCCTCTGTGCCGGTGCTGCCGGGGGAGGTGATGCTGAACACCACCATGGACTATGACGCCATCGCTAAGGCGGGATCTCTGTTGGGTTCCGGGGCCGTTATCGTCATGGACGAGACCACCGATATGGTGCAAGTGTTGCGCCGCATCGCGCGTTTTTATTATGCCGAGTCCTGTGGTCAATGCACTCCCTGCCGGGAAGGTACCGGTTGGCTCTATCGGATGCTAACCCGCATTGTCAATGGACAGGGGCAATATGAAGATTTGGATAAGTTGGATCAAGTGGCCCGCAACATCGAAGGTCACACCATCTGTGCTCTGGGCGACGCAGCAGCCATGCCAGTGTATAGTTTTTTGCAACATTTCCGTGACGAATTTGTTTACTACATTAAGTATCAGTGCAGTGTGGTTTCCGTCAAAGGCTCCCGGCGAGCTGCCTGAGATTTCTTAATCGGCTATTGGATAATTTATGAGCGAAGACATCGTCAACATCGAAGTCAACGGCAAACCGCTGCAAGCCCACAAGGGCAGTATGTTAATGGAAGTGACCGATGCGGCAGGCATCTATATCCCGCGCTTTTGTTATCACAAAAAGCTCTCAGTCGCCGCCAATTGCCGCATGTGTTTGGTGGAGGTGGAAAAAGCGCCAAAACCTTTACCCGCCTGCGCGACGCCGGTCATGGAGGGCATGAAAGCCTACACGGATTCGCCTAAAGCCATCGCTGCCCAAAAGGCTACCATGGAGTTTTTGCTAATCAACCATCCCTTGGATTGTCCCATTTGTGACCAAGGGGGCGAGTGCGAACTGCAAGATCTCGCCATGGGATTTGGCCGTGGTATTTCCCGCTTTACCGAGCGCAAACGGGTGGTCAAGGATAAAAACATCGGTCCCTTAATCAAAACCGATATGACCCGTTGTATTCACTGCACCCGTTGTGTACGTTTTGGCGAAGAAATCGCTAATTTACAAGAGCTGGGTGCCACCGGGCGGGGTGAGCATATGGAAATCGGCACCTACATCGAAAAAAGTTTGGTGTCGGAATTGTCGGGTAATGTCATCGACCTGTGCCCCGTAGGTGCGTTAACCGCTAAACCCTCCCGTTACACGGGACGTTCCTGGGAATACGTTCAACATGCCAGCGTCTCTCCCCATGACGCAGTGGGTTCTAACCTGTATCTCCATACCTACCAAGGCAAGGTCATGCGGGTAGTGCCCCGGGACAATGAGGCCATCAACGAGACTTGGATTGCTGACCGGGACCGTTTTAGCTATGCCGGGCTGTATAGCGACGATCGTCTCTTGCAACCCCAGATGGACGGCAAAGAGGTTGAGTGGACCCAGGCCCTGGAAACGGTTCGCCAACGTCTCTTAGCGATGATGGAAACCCACGGCGCCGAATCCGTTGGCATGTTGGTAGCGCCTAATCTTACTTTGGAAGAAATGTACCTAGCCCAAAAGTTGGCACGGGGTTTAGGGATAGCGAATATCGATCATCGTTTGCGCCAAGGTGATTTTAGAGACCAAGAAAATGCGCCTGTTTATCCGGGCTTGGGCATGGGTCTCGCTGACTTAGAACAGCTTAGCACCGCGCTTTTGGTGGGCGCCAACATTCGTATGGAACAACCCCTAGCCGCCCATCGGTTGCGCAAAGCAGCCATGGCGGGAAACCTGCGGGTTATGGCCATCAATCCCCGGAATTTTGAGTTTCACTTCCAGGTTGCAGAAAAAGTAATTACCGATCCTGGCGGGATGATCACAGCTCTGGCTGGCGTGGCAAAAGCCCTTGCCGAATCCACCAGTACGCCTGTTCCCGCCCCTTTGCAAGCATTACTGGACGTCACAGATGTGACTGAAACCCATGGCGCTATGGCCGCCCAGCTCAGGGATAACCAACGGGCGTCTGTGCTATTAGGCAGTCTTGCCATGGCGCATCCTGATTTTTCTCTACTACGGGCATTGGCGGTTTTTGTGGCCAAAACCAGTGCCTCGACATTGAGTTATTTACCCGAGTCGGCTAATTCAGTGGGCGCTTGGTTGGCGGGCGTATTGCCCCACCGCATAGCGGGAGGTCAGGAAGCGCCTGTTATTGGGCTAAATGCTCGGGAAATGCTGGAATCGCCCCGTAAAGCTTATATCTTGTTGGGTGTGGAACCGGAATTCGATGGTTGGGACTCGGCGGCTGCGCTGGCTGCCGTCAAGGATGCCGAATTGGTGGTTTCCATCAGTCCCTATGCGAACGCGGCCGCTCAGGCTTACGCCCATGTCTTACTGCCTAGCGCAGCCTTTGCGGAAACAGAGGGTAGTTATGTGAATATGGAAGGGCGTTGCCAAACCGTGCAGGCGGCTGTTAAACCACCGGGTGAGGCACGACCCGCTTGGAAAGTGTTACGGGTCCTGGGCAATACCTTTCAGTTGCCTGGTTTCGACTATGTGACGTCGGAGGCGATTCTGGACGAGGTGTTGCAAGCATGTGCTGAGGTAGAACCGCAAAATCTTTTGCAAAGTTCTGCTACAATCGGCGACTTTGCAGGGCAAGAAGGTCTCTGGCGCATAGGCGAGACGCCCATCTACGCCACCGATGCCTTGGTGCGGCGTGCCCCACCGCTTCAGGAAACAACTTGGGCGGGTCCAGCCAGCGCTACTCTGCATCCGGCTACGGCGGAGACTCTTGGGCTTAAAGCGGGTTCTCGGGTTACAGTTCAACAGCAGGCAAATAAGGTAGAATTGCCGTTGACCCTGGACGACACGGTTGCCCAAGGGTGTGTCTGGATACCCGCTGGGGTAGCTGAAACCGCTCCGTTGGGTCAACGTATTGGACCAGTCAGTCTACAAACGTCTGAATAACGGCCTATTTGGTGGAAACCTTGGGTATTTCGGGATAATTTGTGGAAACTATTTTTACCGTTACGCTTATCCTCGCAAAGGTAGTTGTCATAGTCGTACCGCTTCTTTTAGCGGTGGCTTATCTCACCTTTGCCGAACGGAAAGTGATCGGCTCTATCCAAGTACGCATGGGGCCCAACCGGGTAGGCCCGCGGGGATGGTTACAACCCATTGCCGATGCCCTAAAGCTGTTATTTAAAGAGGTCATCGTTCCCTCGGGGGCCAGTCGTTTTTTATTTGTCACAGCGCCCATTCTATCCATTGCTCCCGCTCTGGCGGCTTGGGCAGTGATTCCCTTTGATCAAGGTATGGTACTCGCCAATATCGATGCAGGTCTGCTCTATGTGCTTGCCCTCACTTCCTTAGGCGTGTATGGCGTCATCATCGCCGGTTGGGCGTCCAATTCCAAGTACGCCTTTTTGGGGTCTATGCGGGCAGCAGCGCAAATCGTGGCCTATGAAATCGCCATGGGTTTTGCGCTAGTGGGCGTACTGATGGCGGCGGGTAGTCTCAATTTACAGACCATCGTAGCGTCTCAACAAGGCGGCATCTTACATTGGTTTTGGTTACCCTTGTTGCCCTTATTTGTGGTGTATTTTATTGCCGGTGTTGCCGAAACCAACCGAGCGCCCTTTGATGTAGCGGAAGGGGAATCCGAGATAGTGGCGGGTTTTCATGTGGAGTACTCGGGGATGGCCTTTGCCATTTTCTTTTTAGCCGAGTACGCCAACATGATTTTGATTTCCGCCCTGGCGGCGACGCTCTTCTTAGGCGGCTGGTTATCGCCCTTTGAAGGGCTTCCTTGGCTGGGTGAACCCAGCCTTTTTTGGTTTGTGTTTAAAATCGCCTTTTTCCTGTTTTTGTTTTTATGGTTTCGCGCCACCTTTCCCCGTTATCGTTACGACCAGATTATGCGCTTGGGATGGAAGGTGTTTATTCCCCTGACGTTGGTGTGGATCGGCGTTGTGGGTATCGCGATCTTGGTCCACCTGCCACCCTGGTTCAACTAGGCGGAGGTCTGTGATGAATAATAACTTTCAGCAGTATTTAAAGAGTTTCATGCTGTGGGAGCTGCTGTTGGGTTTGCGTCTGACGGTGCAGAATTTGTTTACCCGTAAAGTCACTGTCCAGTTTCCCGAGGAGCGTACCCCGCAATCGCCTCGTTTCCGGGGTTTACATGCGTTGCGCCGTTATTCTAATGGTGAGGAACGCTGTATTGCCTGTAAACTGTGCGAGGCGGTGTGTCCTGCCTTGGCCATTACCATAGAATCCGAGGAGCGAGATGACGGCACCCGGCGTACCACTCGCTATGATATCGATCTGTTCAAGTGCGTGTACTGCGGTTTTTGCGAAGAGGCTTGTCCTGTGGATGCCATCGTAGAAACCCGGGTGCTGGACTATCATTTTGAAAACCCAGGCGAACAAATTATGACCAAACAACAATTGCTGGCCGTTGGCGATCGACTAGAAGAACAAATCGCCGCCGACCGTGCGGCCGACGCACCTTATCGCTAACACTATGGGTTTTGAAAAAGCGCTTTTTTATCTTTTTGCCGCCATTTTGATTTTTGCGGCCACCCGGGTCATCACCGTTCGTAACCCCGTTCATGCGGTTCTTTTTTTAGTCCTGGCGTTTTTTACCAGCGCCGCCTTATGGTTGCTGTTAGAGGCGGAATTTTTGGCCATCACCTTGGTATTGGTATACGTGGGGGCGGTGATGGTTTTATTCTTATTCGTGGTCATGATGTTGGACATCAACGTCACACCGCTCCGGGAAGGATTTATAAAATACTTACCCTTAGGTGTGGCGGTGGCTTCGCTGATTGTCATAGAAATGGGGTTAGTGGTAAGCTCACAATTCTTTGCAACGCAAGCTTTTCCTGAACCTATTCCCCATCCAGCTGATTACAGTAACACCAAGGCGTTGGGCCAAGTGCTGTACACGACCTATGTCTATCCCTTTGAGATCGCGGCAGTCATTCTGCTAGTGGCTATTGTTGCAGCCATTTCCCTGACGCTACGGCGACGCTCAGAAACTAAGTATCAAGATCCTGCCCAGCAGATCAGTGTCCGTCGGGACGATCGCTTACGTATGGTGAAAATGGCTGCCGAGAAGAAAAGCAAGATGAAATGAAGAAATAACATTTAATAACATGACTTACGCAAGTCCTGTATAAGTCTTTTATAAGGGATGATCCATTCCCTATTACCCCAAGCGACGATAATTTTAAAAACAGGGGAGATTGCTGATGGTTACGTTGACTGACTACCTCATTTTAAGCGCCATTCTGTTTTGTCTCAGCATCGCGGGTATTTTTATCAACCGTAAAAATGTCATCATCATCCTCATGTCCATCGAGCTGATGTTGTTAGCGGTTAATTTTAATTTTATCGCCTTTTCCCGTTTTCTCGACGACACAGCAGGCCAAATCTTCGTATTCTTTATCCTTACCGTAGCCGCCGCTGAAGCGGCTATCGGATTAGCCATTTTGGTGGTGTTGTTTCGTACTCGCCGTACCATTAATGTGGCCGATCTCAATGCCATGAAAGGCTAAGCGGTATGCTAACCCTCTGTACAGCGATTGTTCTTTTCCCTTTGCTAGGCGCCTTTATCGCGGGTCTAGGGGGACAGCGCATTGGTCGCGCTGGCGCACATCAGGTGACCATTGCCAGCGTTGCTATCTCTTTTATCCTCTCATTACCCTTGTTGATAATGATGACTAGGGACGGTGCGGAAGCGTTTAATGGCGTCCTTTACACCTGGCTAACCGTGGCGGGAATAGACTTTGAAATTGGTTTTCTCGTAGACGGACTCACGGCGGTGATGGTGACTACTGTGACCTTCGTGTCCCTGATGGTGCATATATATACCATCGGTTATATGCACGACGATGACGGTTATCAGCGTTTTTTTTGTTATATCGCCTTGTTTACCTTTGCCATGCTCATGCTGGTGATGGCCAATAACTTTTTACAGCTCTTCTTCGGTTGGGAAGGGGTAGGATTGGTGTCCTATCTGCTCATCGGCTTTTGGTATAAACGACCCAGCGCCACCTTCGCTGGACTCAAAGCCTTTCTGGTCAATCGGGTAGGGGATTTTGGTTTTCTATTAGGGATCGCGGCTGTCTTGCTGTATTTTGATAGCCTGGATTATAGGACGGTATTCAGTGCTGCGCCGAATTTGGCGGACATGACGGTCCAGATCATCCCAGGGCGTGATTGGTCTATCTTTAGCGTGATCTGCATTTTATTGTTTATTGGCGCCATGGGTAAGTCTGCCCAGGTGCCGCTACACGTTTGGTTGCCGGACTCCATGGAAGGCCCCACACCCATTTCAGCGCTGATCCATGCAGCCACCATGGTGACCGCAGGGATATTTATGGTGGCCCGCATGTCGCCCTTGTTCGAATTGTCCACCACAGCGTTAAGCGTTGTGATGGTGATCGGTACTCTGACCGCCTTGTTCATGGGTTTGGTGGCCATCGTCCAAAACGACATTAAACGGGTAGTGGCCTATTCCACTTTGTCTCAATTGGGCTATATGACGGTGGCCCTGGGGGTTTCCGCCTATGGGGCCGGCATCTTTCATTTATTGACCCACGCTTTTTTTAAGGCGCTTTTGTTTCTCGGGGCAGGTTCTGTCATCATCGCCTTGCACCATCAGCAGGATATACGCCACATGGGCGGGCTGCGTAAATTTATGCCCATCACCTGGCTAACCTTCCTGGTGGGCACCTTAGCCCTCGTGGGCACGCCAGGGTTTTCCGGCTTTTATTCAAAAGACAGCATTATCGAAGCGGTGCATGCATCCTCTTTACCCGGCTCAGGATTAGTTTATCTGTGTCTGTTGGCTGGAGTTTTTGTCACCGCCTTTTATTCATTTCGGCTTTATTTTTTGGTGTTTCACGGTAGCCCACGCATGACGTCTTCCGTCCAAGACCATCTTCAGGAAAGCCCCTGGGTGGTGACTGTTCCGTTAATCTTATTGGCTATTCCGTCGGCTGTGCTGGGCTATTTCACCATCGAACCGCTGCTGTTGGGCAATGTTTTTGAAGGCGCTATCTACGTATTGCCAGCCCATGACACGTTAGGTCCGTTAACCGAGCATTTCCACGCTCCTTGGCAATTTGCTTTGGAGGGGCTAAAAACCCCGGCTTTCTGGCTGGTGATAGCCGGTCTCGGTGCGGCTTGGTATCTCTATCTGCAACGTCCTGGTCAAGCGGATCTGCTGCGCCAACGCTTTTCCGGTGGCTATGAAATTCTACGGCAGAAATATGGCTTCGATGATTTTTATCAAGTCTTTTTCGCCGACGGTAGTCGTCAGTTTGGTCAAGGTCTTTGGAAATATGGCGAGACAGCCCTCATCGATGGCTTACTGGTGACAGGCACCTCAAAACTGGTGGGATGGTTTGCCACCTTGATGCGGCATGTGCAATCGGGTTTTCTCTACCACTATGCCTTTGCCATGATCATCGGCCTGTTAGGTCTACTCACTTGGTTCGTCGTCCGGTAATACTATGCTAATCAAGGTCCCATTGCTCAGTTTGTTGATCTGGATACCTATTTTAGGGGGCGCCGCGGTCCTTTACGTGGAGCAGAAAAACCCGCTGGATACGCGGCGAGTGGCCCTAAGCGTGGCCAGTATCACGTTTCTACTGAGCTTACCCCTGTATCTCAATTTCGATACCACCACCGCGCTTTTTCAGTTTCAAGAATTTTCTTCTTGGATTCCGCCGTTAAACATCAACTATCACTTGGGTGTGGACGGCTTCTCCATGCCGTTAATTTTACTGACCAGTTTTATGACTGTGTTGGTGATTATCGCAAGCGGACGGGTAATCCAATATCGCACCGGTCAATATTTAGCCGCCTTTCTCATTATGGAAGGTTTGATGATCGGTGTGTTTGCTGCCCTGGATGCCATCCTATTTTACGTGTTTTTCGAAGCCATGTTGATTCCCATGTTATTGATTATTGGCATTTGGGGAGGGCCACAACGGGTATACGCCACCGTGAAGTTTTTTGTCTATACCTTCTTGGGCTCTGTGCCCATGTTGGTGGCGCTTATTTACCTGTATCTGCAATCCGGCAGTTTTGCCATTGTGGACTTACAAGATTTTCCTTTAAGCTTTGCCGAGCAAATTTTGATTTTTATCGCTTTTCTAGGAGCCTTTGCGATAAAAATACCCATGTGGCCGTTGCATACGTGGTTGCCGGACGCCCATGTGGAAGCGCCCACGGGCGGTTCCGTAATTCTGGCGGCCATTATGCTGAAAATCGGCGGTTACGGTTTTTTGCGTTTTTCGCTGCCTGTTACGCCTGATGCGGCCAGTGCTTTACAGGGGTTAATCATCACCCTTTCTTTAGTGGCGGTGATCTACATCGGTTTAGTGGCGCTGATTCAGCAAGATATGAAGAAGCTGATCGCTTATTCCTCCATCGCCCACATGGGTTTTGTGACGTTAGGATTTTTTTTGATTTTTCCCATCGTGGAAGGTACCGGCAATCTAAACGGCGCTGCCTTAGGGGTCGAGGGGGGTATGGTGCAGATGATTTCCCACGGCTTTATCTCCGGTGCGCTGTTCCTCTGTATTGGCGTGCTTTATGATCGCCTGCATTCTCGCCAAATTCACGACTACGGCGGTGTCGTCAATACCATGCCGCGGTTCGCCGCATTGATGGTTTTCTTCTGTATGGCCAATGCCGGGTTGCCGGGAACATCCGGTTTTGTGGGCGAATTTATGGTTATTCTCAGTAGTTTTGAAGCCAATGTGTGGGTTGCTGTATTGGCCGCTTTGACTTTGATTCTAGGGGCTGCCTATACCCTATGGTTGGTAAAACGGGTCATTTTTGGCGAGGTTGCCAATGGCGGTGTTGCCCAGCTTCAAGACATCAACCCCCAGGAAGCTATTGTCTTGGGAACACTCGCGGGTGTGGTCTTGTTGTTGGGTGTTTGGCCAGACCCTTTAGTGACGGTCATGCATGCCTCAGTGGATAAGCTCCTGGATCAGGCGACAACCTCTAAGCTACTAGAATTTCGACTGGTTGTCTCACCGCCTTAAGAAACCCTAATAACGAACTAACATGCCCTTTATTACAGCTAATCTTATTCTGGCGTTGCCCGAACTTTTTGTCACCTTCATGGGTTGTGTACTCTTGATTGTGGATGTTTATTTACGCCAAGATCAACGCCATATCACCTATCGGCTTACCCAATTAACCTTGTTGGGAGCAGCCATACTGACCTGGTTTACCTTTGCCGAACAATCCACAGCGGGTTTTTATGGCCATTACCTTAGAGACCCCTTTGGGGACACGGTAAAGCTAGGGATCTATCTTGCTTCGGCAGCTGTTTTTCTCTATTCCCGGGATTACTTAAAAGCCCGTGATCTGTTTAGGGGCGAGTACTTTATGCTCGGGCTTTTTGGCGTGTTGGGCATGATGATTCTGGTTTCCGGGCATAGCTTTTTAACCCTCTATCTGGGGCTAGAACTACTTTCCCTTTGCCTGTATGCCTTAGTGGCTTTTGATACGGATTCTCCCGTGGCGGCAGAGTCTGCCATGAAGTATTTTGTGTTGGGCACCTTAGCCTCCGGTATGTTTTTGTATGGCGTTTCCATGGTGTATGGCGCCACCGGCAGTTTTAATCTTCACATTGTGGGGGCAGCGGTTGCCGAGCAAGGTGCGGATAATTTGGTGTTGGTATTCGGTCTAGTGTTTTTGGTGGCCGGCATAGCGTTTAAGCTGGGTGCGGTGCCTTTTCATATGTGGTTACCCGACGTTTATCAAGGCGCTCCCACATCAGTCACCCTCTATATCGCCGCTGCCCCTAAATTAGCCGCCTTTGTTCTAATGGTGCGGATTCTGATGGAGGGTTTAAGCGCTTTACAGGACGATTGGCAAGACATGTTAATGATACTGGCGATACTCTCCATCGGCTTGGGTAATCTAATTGCCATAGTCCAGACCAATATCAAACGTCTGCTGGCCTACTCGACGATTTCCCATGTGGGTTTTTTGTTATTGGGTATTTTGGTAGGTACACCCCAGGGTTATGGGGCGGCTTTATTTTACGCCATGACATACGTCCTGATGGTGGTAGGGGTTTTTGGCATTATCCTTTTATTGAGTCGATCTGGTTTTGAGGCAGAAAACATCGATGACTTAAAAGGGCTTAATGACCGTAACCCGTGGCTTGCCTTTCTCATGTTGCTACTGCTGATGTCTCTGGCGGGCATGCCAGTCTTGGTGGGCTTTTACGCAAAGCTAGTGGTGCTGCAGGCCATTATAGGCGCTGGTTTTATAGGGCTCGCCATTTATGCAGTGCTGTTTACCGTGATCGGCGTTTATTATTACTTGCGCGTCGTCAAAGCCATTTATTTCGATAAACCGGAAACAGCTGTAGAACCTCTCCACATCCGCCCCGATGTCCATCTAGCCATCAGCACCAATGGCCTATTGGTATTGGTGCTTGGCTTATCTCCCGCTTGGTTAATAACTGTGTGTAATCGGGTTTTCTAAACAGAGTGGATTACATTAGCGGGCTGTCGTCACCAGGTACGTACTGGACCGGTGTCGATGTGGATAAAGTTCGAACGCGGATAATACCCGACACCGCCCGCCTTCATAGACAGTGCAGCGCGGTGCAAAGCTGAAACAGAGCGATTCGGCATATAAATATCTACCGCTTTGGCGTGCATATGAAAACTGTTTTTAGCCACCCGTTTGCTTTTACGCCGCAGCATTTCATTGGTATTCGGGGAGCGGTAGCCGCTAACTACATGGAGGGGGTTCTTTTGTGAATCCATTTTTAGTCGCAATAAATACATTTGATCCAGCAATACAGGATCAAAATCTTTAACCTGGTTATTGTGATGATCCCGCAATACCCAGCTAATTTTCTCAAGGGCTTCAGCAATATAACCTTCGTTAGGTGTCCAATAAACGGACTTGAAAGATCCATCGAGACGAGGATTATAGAGATTTAAAACCCGTTCTTTGTTAGTGTCTATCCTTGCTAATAATGGATTGGATGCTACTAATCCTACCGAGACGGTCGCCAATTTTAGAAAACTACGCCGTTTTAACGGGCGTTTTAAGCCAGAAACGCCTTCATAATTCTCCTCAAAAAAAGTTGAACTCTGAGCGGTTACGTGTTTTTGCATTCTTCGTCTCTCTATAGCAGCATTATATAGACTTTGGAAATTTGCATAGCGGACTTTAGATGAGCTAGCTTTATAAATCAACCCGCCAAGCCAATATTTACCGGCGCTTTTGACAGTTGTATGAGCAAATCTAAGTTCCCAGTGACAGCGGCAGTGCGGATATTGCGCCAGCACAAGACTGTATTCAGCCATCACCTGTATGATTATCAACCGGGAGGCGGGGCGATGCATGGTGCGCAATCCCTGGGAATCGATCCATGTCTTGTCATAAAAACGTTGATTACGCTTCCACTAAGGGAACTTTGATCTATACTCAAAACCTCCAAGTCAAATTGAAAGGGCAAATAAGTTTGAAGCAGTTGAATAGAAAAAAAGCGTGCTTAAGCAAATAGTCTTTAAGCCAATTATATTTTTATTTTTAATGGTTTGAGTAATTCGAGGTAACATATGGCAAAGGCAATGTACGCTTTTTCAGGTGACCCCATCACCTATGGTCATATCAATATCATCGAACGAACCGCTAAAGTGTTTGATGAGGTTGTCGTAGGAATAGGCATCAATCCTAGTAAAAAATATACCTTTTCGTTGGCGGAAAGAACGGAAATGGCAAAAAAGGCAGTCGCTGACTTGCCCCATGTGGAGGTGGTTTCCTTTAATGGCATGCTGGTTAACTATGCGTATGAAAAGGGTATCCAAGTGTTGGTCAAGGGAGTCCGAGACAGCAACGATTTTGACTACGAGATGTTGTTGCATCAGGCGGGAGAAAGCCAAAAATTGGGTATCGACACCTATTTGTTACCTGCTCGGCAAGATCTCATCCACATAGCGTCCAGTGTTGTGAAGTCGATTCTCATCGAGCAAGGCGATGTGCATACCTATGTGCCTATTCATGTGCAGCATGCCCTCTATGAAAAAATGCTTGGGCAATATCTCATAGGCATCACCGGCGAGCCTGGTGTGGGTAAATCCCATGTGGGTAAATTGTTTGAATCCTGGGGTAAGAGTCGCAATATACCTGTCCATAATATTGAATTGGATCACATTGCCTATCAAATTCTAGAGGAGCTGACTGATCCAGTTTATGAAACCATAAGAGCAAAGATTAAAAAGAAATTTGGAAGCGGGGTATCACGTTCAGATGGAACTATTGATCGCAAAGCCTTGGGGGAAATTGTATTTACGGATACCGATGCTTTGCGTCAATTAAATATGATTATGGATATGCCCCTTTCAGTGCGATTAAAACGAGAAATGTACGATAAAAAAGGCATCGTGATTATTAATGCGGCTTTGATCGCTGAATCTGAAATGATGTATCTATGCAATAACAATATGATATTGGTTGATGCTGATAAAAATGTCCAACAGGAAAGATTGCGCCATAAAAAACTGACGGACAAACAGATCGAAAGACGCTTACTGAGTCAATATTCTAAGTGGCAAAAACAAGAACGTATTCAGAAAATAATAAAAGATAGCAATCACGGTAAATTGTGGGTAGTCGATAGCTCTGCAACGATTAACAACCATTTATTTGAAACCATCGTTGAAGAACTTTCCTATCTAGCGAAATTAGATAACAATTCTAAAAATCTTTCTAGTGATTTTCCTCTAGGTGAAAAATACACTAAGTAGGGCAGACTAATTTTCCTAGTTGTTCCGTCAGTTTCATGTTTTCCGAATAATCCACCGGACAGTCGACCAAGACTACCGTGTTGTCTGCAATAGCTTGTTTGAGGGTGGGCAATAGCTCTTCGGTTTTTTGGATTCGATAACCTTTGGCGCCGAAGCTTTCCGCATAAGCGACTAAATCAGGATTATTAAAGCGTATAAACGCATCGTGTCCAAAGCGACGCTGTTGGTGCCATTGAATGACCCCATAACCGCTGTCGTTCCAGACTAAGATGATAATCGGGGTGCCGATACGCAACGCGGTTTCTATCTCCTGGGAGTTCATGAGGAAGCCGCCGTCACCGGTAACCGTTAAGGCAACCTGCTCAGGGTAGGCAAGCTTTGCGGCGATAGCGCCAGGGACGCCGATACCCATGGCGGCAAAACCGTTGGAGATAATACAAGTATTGGGATGTTCCGCTTGGTACATGCGCGCCATCCAAAGTTTATGGGCGCCCACATCGCAGACGACAATATCCTCAGGGGCTAAGGCTTGGCGCAGATCCCAAATCAATCTCTGGGGTTTGACGGGAAAACTTAGATCATCTGCATAGGCCTTAAATTCATTAGCAATGGTTTCGCGTAATACCGTGGCATGATGGCCATCGTGGGGTTTAGCGGCAGACGCTATACTTTGCAGACCCGCGGAAATATCGCCCACCACACCACACTCCAGCACATAATGTTCGTCCACCTCGGCGGGACTCATGTCCACATGAATGATTTTTTTGCCTTTATCGCCATGCCATAGGTGAGGGTGATATTCCACCATATCGTAGCCAACGCAAATCACCACATCAGCGCGATCAAAACCACAAGCTACGTAATCATGGGCCTGTAGCCCAACGGTGCCTAAAGAAAGTGGGTGAGAAGCGGGGATAACACCCTTAGCCATGAAGGTGGTGGCCACGGGAACATTGAGCTGTTCTGCAAAGGCCACTAAAGCCTTAGCGGCTTTGGCGCGAATCACGCCGTTGCCAGCCATGAGAATGGGAAAGCGTGCCTGGGATATCACCCCAGCGGCTTGCAGGATTTTATCCTGGGGAGGGATAGGTGGGGTAGGGCTTTGCACCTTGAGGGGTACTTTGCCGTCGGTGGCCATCTGCGCAATGTTTTCAGGGAAGGAAATAAAACTGCCACCGGGTTTTTCCGCGGCAGCGTTCTTGAAGGCTTTACGAACCACTTCTGGGATGATTTCAGGTTCGCGTATTTCGACGCCATATTTGGCAATGGGTGCGAACAGGTTGACCAGATCCACCACCTGATGACTTTCCTTGTGCATTCGCGTAGTAGCGCCTTGGCCAGCGAGGGCGACTATGGGTGCTCGATCCATATTAGCATCGGCAAAACCCGTCACGAGATTGGTGGCCCCTGGTCCCAGGGTGGCCAAACATACCCCCGTTTTCCCTGTTAAACGCCCATAAACATCGGCCATAAAGGCCGCTCCTTGTTCATGACGGGTCGTGATAAAGTGAATTTGACTATCTCGCAGGGCTTCCATGATATCCAGGTTTTCCTCGCCTGGAATGCCAAAGATAAGGTGTACACCCTCGTTTTCTAGGCATTCGATGAAAAGTTGCGCGGCTTTCATCAGGTTTCAACCTTGATTGATAGTATGCTAAGTAGGTGAATCGCCTATTAGGGTAACGCTTTTAAAATCAGGCAATATGGCGAACCGTTGATGACGAATTTAAAACCTTCTCATAGGTGCGGGATAATCCCAAACGATCCCAGATGTTCAGGGTAGGTTCCGCTCGATTCATGGTATAAAAATGCAACCCTGGCGCACCCTGTTCCAATAAGCGGCTGCACATATCGGTAACCACGTCAGTGCCGAACTCACGGATAGACGCTAAGTCATTACCAAAGCTTTGCAAGCGCTTACGAATCCACCGGGGAATTTCAGCCCCGCACATATCAGAAAAACGTGCTAGTTGAGTATAGTTGGTGATCGGCATAATGCCAGGGACAATAGGCAAATCTATGCCTCGCCGTTCGCAATGATCGATAAAACTAAAATAAGCGTCGATATTATAAAAATATTGGGTAATGGCGCT
>CAYRGG010000014.1:0-86446 GCA_964423745.1 uncultured Candidatus Competibacteraceae bacterium
GCGGGTGTGTTAGCCGCGCAACCCTCCTGTAGTGACGAGCTGCTCTACGAGCGGGCCCGGTTTTTGGAAATGGTGGCTAACCTGATTGCCCGCAGCGTGCAGTTATCTTGGCAGCTGGAACGGGAGCAGCGTGATTTAAAGGCAGAGCGAGATAGTTTGCGGCGGGCGGTGCGGGGTAAATATGGCTTTGATAACATCGTCGGACATAGTCCTTCTATGCAGCACGTCTTCGAACAGGTCCGGCAGGTGGCAAAATGGAATACCACTGTGTTAATACGCGGTGAATCGGGCACCGGTAAAGAGCTAATCGCCAGTGCGATTCATTATAATTCACCCCGGGCCAGTGGACCTTTGGTAAAACTTAACTGCGCGGCGTTGCCGGATAGCCTTTTGGAATCTGAGTTATTCGGCCATGAAAAAGGTGCTTTCACCGGCGCGTTGAATCAGCGTAAGGGACGCTTTGAACAGGCCCATGGTGGCACCTTGTTTCTCGACGAAATCGGTGACGTGTCGCCGGCCTTTCAGGTGCGTTTGCTACGGGTTTTACAAGAGGGTGAATTGGAGCGGGTAGGGAGTAGCCAAACTTTGCAAGTGGATGTGCGAATCATTGCAGCCACCAATCTTGATCTGGAAGGCATCGTAGAGGAGGGTCGTTTTCGTGAGGATCTCTACTATCGTCTCAATGTGATGCCGATTTTTATGCCTTCCCTACGGCAAAGAGCAGAAGATATTCCCGATTTAGCCCGTTTCTTGGTGGAGAAAATCGGCAGACAACAAGGCCGCGCTTTGGCCATTACCGATGGCGCCATTCGCCGACTGATGCGGCATGAATGGCCGGGTAACGTGCGGGAGCTGGAAAATTGTCTTGAGCGAAGCGCCATTATGAGCGAATCCCATGTTATCGATCAGGATGTAATAGAGATCACTGGACTGGATAACCAGCGGCTGATGACCATGGGTTTACCGGAACGGTTAGATGTGGAGGATGATGATTTAGACGAGCGTGAGCGGGTGATTGCAGCCTTGGAGCAGGCGGGATGGGTGCAAGCTAAGGCAGCCCGTCTATTGGGTATGACACCGCGGCAAATCGCTTACCGCATCCAGACTTTGAATATCAAAGTGCGGCGGCTCTAAGATTATCCATAGTAGGTAATTTTGTTACCTCGTTTGATAAAAAAATATGCATGTTTTCGCTCTGGATTTTGATGGTGTGCTGTGTGATAGCGCCCGTGAGTCTGCTGTTACGGCTTGGCGGGCTGGTCGCCACATTTGGCCCCAGTGGCGGGATAGTGATCCTCCCAGTGACTTTGTGGAACGCTTTGTCAAGCTGCGTCCCGTGTTGGAAACCGGCTATCAAACCCTGTTATTGATGGGTCTTATCCAAAAAGAACAGGATGATGCCGTTATCATGAGTGAGTTTTCGACGCTTAGTGCGCAGTTGCTCAAAGAAAATAACCTGTCAGCCCAGCAATGCGCTCGTTGGTTTGGTGAAACACGGGATGCCTGGATAGCCGAAGATTTGCCGGGTTGGCTGAGTCAGCAACGGTTTTACCCGCGAGCCATGGAAAAACTCAAAAAGACCCTTGCTACAAATCCAGTATTTATTGTCACCACGAAGCAAGAACGTTTCGTGGCAGCCTTACTCAGGGGTTGGGATGTTGTCTTTCCCAGGGAGCGCATTTTAGGATTTGATCGTGGTCAATCTAAAGAGACGCTACTAGCAGACCTATTGAGACAACCTCAATGGCAGTTGGGTCGCTGGCATTTTGTAGAAGACAGGTTGGAAACCTTATTGCGAGTAGCGAGTCACAAATCCCTTGCAGCCGTAGAGCTTTATTTGGCAGATTGGGGTTACAATACGGAAGTTGCTCGAAATCTTGCGCAGCAACATCCGTCTATTACGGTCTGGAATCAAGAATCCTTTCTTGTTGTCCAATAAATCATAAAACTACAGAGTCAATATTACTCCCAGTTGCGAAAACCCGCTTTTCGTAGTTTGCTCATAACCTATACATTTTCGATAATTAGTAGGTCGTTACTTTCATTTGAGGCGCAAAAGTTTTTATGACCGAGAATCGCTATCAATTAAATACCCAGCTTGCCCAAATGCTCAAGGGCGGCGTGATTATGGATGTGGTGACACCTGCCCAGGCCGAGATTGCCCAAGAAGCAGGCGCTGTGGCGGTGATGGCCTTGGAACGAGTGCCTGCGGACATTCGCAAACAAGGCGGTGTAGCCCGTATGTCCGATCCAGCCTTGGTTAAGGCGGTTAAAGAGTCCGTGTCTATCCCGGTGATGGCTAAGGCGCGTATAGGCCATTTTGTAGAAGCGCAAATTCTTCAAGCGCTGCAAATCGATTATATCGATGAAAGTGAAGTGCTGACACCCGCTGACGAAAGCTGCCACATCGATAAAACCCAGTTTAAACTCCCCTTTGTCTGTGGTGCTCGTAATCTTGGCGAAGCCCTGCGGCGCGTGGCTGAAGGAGCAGCCATGATTCGCACCAAAGGCGAGGCGGGAACCGGTAATGTGGTAGAAGCCGTGCGTCACATGCGCACTATCAATCAACAAGTCCAGCAATTGGTGAGCATGCCCGTGGAAGAGGTCATTGGTTTTACTCGGGATCATGGTATTCCTTATGAATTAGCCTTGGAAACCCGCCGTTTGGGCCGCTTGCCGGTGGTCAATTTCGCCGCCGGTGGTATCGCCACGCCGGCGGATGCTGCCCTGATGATGCAGCTGGGTTGTGATGGTGTCTTTGTGGGTTCCGGTATTTTTAAATCGGCAGAACCCGCAAGACGAGCTCGGGCCATTGTCAAGGCTACGGCTTACTATAACGATCCCGTTAAGGTGTTAGAAGCCTCCATGGATCTTGGTGAAGCGATGCCGGGGTTAGACATCGGTAGTCTTCCAGAGACGGAGCTTTTGGCAAGTCGGGGATGGTAGTGAGAGATAGCGCGACACCTTCGGCCATCGGTGTGCTTGATCTGCAGGGTGGCGTTCAAGAGCACTTGGCGCATTTGGCCCGGATAGGCGTTGCCTGCAAACCTGTCAAGGGCGCTGAAGACTTTGTCGGGTTAGCGGGATTGATAATACCGGGTGGAGAAAGCACCTGTCTGCGGCGTCTTCTCGATATCTTTGAGCTGAAAGCGTTGATTGAGGAAGAATTTCAACGTGGTTTAAAACTGTGGGGGACCTGCGCGGGGGCCATTTTGCTGGCTAAAGAAAATTTGGATGAGCGCCCTTACTTTGGATTTATCGATATCGCTGTCAAACGTAATGCCTTTGGCGGTCAGCTGGATAGCTTTCAATGCGAGGCCAGTGCGCCGAAGGTAGCCTCGACACCCATCCCATTGACATTTATCCGCGCCCCCAAAATCCTTCAAGTGGGGGCGAATGTTGAAGTTTTGTTGCGGCTGGATGATCACATAGCCGCCGCGGAGACGGATAATATTTTAGTCACCAGCTTTCATCCGGAACTCACGTCGAGCACCGTATTCCACCGCTATTTTGCACAGAAGTGCGGCCTTGTCGCCATGCCAAATAACGAGGAATCGGAGGAGGATGATAGGAATTGGTCATCCACTGACTGGATGCAGCTATCACGTAAAGGCTAACGCCGTGTACAGTTGAATGGGAAATGCTCTAGGGGACGATAACCATTCATTCCTTGTTCAGAGAACTTTGCTAACGTTGCGCCTAGCGACGCTTTAAGAACCTGTTTTAAAACTTGATATACACCAACCTTTATACCCACTCGCTCGATTTAGGAAGCTTTATATGACGCTAGGAAAACGTGTAACCCTATGGATCTTTTGCATTTTTAATTTTTTATTGCTGGCGACTGCTGGCGCAGCGTCTACCCAATCGCCAGTACAGCGCTATTTTGCAGGATTAGAATCTTTAGAAGCGGATTTTGTACAACAAGTATTTGACGAAAACGCACGGCTTCTGGAAGAATCCAGTGGGCGCATGTATATGCGTAAACCTGGCCAGTTTCGTTGGGATTATCGAGAGCCCTCGGATCAATTGATCGTGGCCGATGGCCAACGATTATGGCTCTATGACAAGGAATTAGAACAGGTCACTGTGCGGAAGCTAGACCAGGCCCTCAGCGCTACGCCCCTTGCGCTATTAAGCGGAGCCGCCCCCCTAGAAGATGCCTTTACAATAAATGATGCGGGTAAGCAAGACGGATTGCATTGGTATGAGTTGCGCCCAAAGCAACAGCAGTCTGAATTTGAATTAGTGCGAATTGCTTTTCGTGGAGACGCGCTATCTAGTATCGAGCTAGAAGACGCCTTTAACCAACGTACCCGATTAAATTTTGCAGCGCTGCAACGAAATATACCCATTGATGCCGAGTTGCTTCAGTTTACACCGCCACCTGGTGTAGATGTGGTGGGGGATGTGCCTTCTGGAGAAAAATAATCGAACTGTGTAATGTTTTAAGCAGACTTGGCTTGTCAATTTGTAGGGTAAATTTTAGCTCTTGAGTCTTTTGTCGCTGACCCTTTATTAAGCTGATGACTCAAGAGCTTACCCTTTTTAAGACTTTTGTTATGATTTAAATGCTTTATAAAGACGGGCAAGGGTATACCATCTGAGTTCCGGATTTAATGAGCGCATTGCTTCAATATAGTCATCGATATTTTTATATTGAGGAACCTTAGCAACTAAATTTTGGAAAGATTTATTATTTGTTTTGCCTTCAAATCCTAAAGGAAATTGCTGTAATTTTGACATCTTTAACTCGGCTCAATAGCAGTAGTTCAAAAAGTAGGTTATGCAAGTTTTAACTGATCGATTAAATATCGTTAACAAAAAGTTTGCATATACTATGCCACCATATTTAAAAATATTAGGGTTAGCTTTGGGTAGAGGGTATTTGGATAAAATGCAGTAAAATTCGAGAGATAGCCGAGGTTTTGAGGGATAAGTTAAAAATTAAGATGAGGCAATTTTTCAAAAAATATTTTTCCTAATGTTTATCGTTATAAACGGCTGTCAAAATTTTGTAAGTAGGGTCAAATTTCTGTTAAATCCAAAATTTTTATTGCTCATGAAAATTTTTTCTACAGATTAATCGGCGGGAATTCTTGGATTAGGATAGGGCTATTACAAAGGCTAAATGCTTATGTCGGCGGGACTGATTGAGGTTAGACGATTATGCAAACACTTTCGCGGCGTAAGAGCTGTGGATGGTATCGATTTTAACATTGCCCCAGGCATATGTTTTGGCCTTCTTGGCCCCAATGGCGCGGGTAAAACCACGACGATCGAACTGTTGGAAGGGATCAAACAACCTTCCCAGGGTGAGATTACCTACGATGGCGAAGCTTTTGGCTTGCGGTTTCGTCAGGAAGCGGGAATTATGTTTCAGTCCACTGCGCTGCAAGATTTCCTGACGGCCCGAGAAACACTGCAGTTGTTCCAAAAATTTTACTATAAAACTCGCCCCCTTGATGAGCTGGTGGAGATCTGTGCGTTGCAGGAGTTTCTTGATCGGGATACGCGAAAATTATCAGGCGGACAACGGCAACGATTGCTACTTGCCATTGCCTTAGTTAACGACCCTAAAGTGGTCTTTCTTGATGAACCGACCACGGGTCTTGATCCCCAGGCACGCAGAAATTTTTGGGAATTGGTGCAAGATATAAAAAAACAGGGTAAAACTCTGGTGCTGACCACCCATTATATGGAAGAAGCCTATAATCTATGCGATGAAATTGCCATTATGGATCACGGTAAAATTATTGCGCAAGGCACCCCTCAAGCGTTGTTGGCAGAACATTTTAACGATGTGGTATTGCAATTACCGAGAGAAGATTTTCCCCTCCGAGATAGCCTGCCTATGGACGTGGTGCAAAACCAGGATTCAGTCGATATCTTCACTTCTGACGTAAGCACAACGTTACGTCATCTACTCTCCCTTGGAATATCCTTAAAACGTCTTCAGATACGTCCGCGCACTTTGGAGGATCTTTTCTTGGCGTTAACCGGTAAGGATTTGCGTTCTTGATGATGCAACGTTTTTTGGCGGTATTTCGAGCGCGCAACCGAGAGTTTTTACGCGACCATGCTTCGTTAAGCTGGAATCTTTTGTTCCCGGTGCTCATCGTGATGGGTTTTGCATTTGCATTTTCAGGGGAGACGCCAGCCCTTTTCAAGGTGGGTGTTTACAATAATCAAGCTCACCAAGACTTAGAATTTTTTGCGACAGCACATGTCCAGTTTATTCCTGTAGATGAACTTACAGGGGCTATAACAAAGGTGGAGAGACACCAATTGGATATGGCTATCGACGCTGATTCACAACGCTATTGGATAAATACTAATTCGCCTCGTGGTTATCTATTAGAGCGGGTGCTGCTGGGTACTGATGCTAGGAATTTTCAGAAAAGCACCGTAACTGGCGAGGAGGTTCGTTATGTGGATTGGTTAGTGCCTGGTTTACTGGCTATGAATATGATGTTTAGCGCACTCTATGGTGTTGGTTATGTAATTGTACGATACCGTAAAAACGGTGTTCTAAAACGTCTTAAAGCAACTCCATTGACAGCCTTTGAATTTTTAGCGGCACAGGTAACATCTCGGTTGTGGTTGACGCTAATGGCCACCCTATTAGTTTTTATTGGAACCGATTTTTTTATTGATTTTCGTATGTTTGGCAGTTATTTAGATCTTTTTATCGTGTTTTTTTTGGGAGCCATTAGCCTGATTAGTCTTGGTATGATAGTGGCTGCGCGTACCGCCAGCGAAGAATTAGCCGAAGGGTTGGTTAATTTAATTAGCTGGCCCATGGTGTTTTTGTCCGGGGTCTGGTTTTCCCTTGAGGGAATTCATCCATCATTGCAAAAACTGGCGTTTTTATTTCCCCTTACCCATCTGATTGAGAGTGCCCGGGCAATTATGATCGATGGTGTAGGATTAAATGGTATTCTTGGTCATTTAGTGATTTTGTTGATCATGAGCGGGATATTTTTAACCATTGGCGCTTATACCTTTCGCTGGGAATAGTCAGTGACGTTTGTTTATGAGTTTTTGATTGAGAAGCTGTTTCAAAAACTCGCATAGGTTCGCGAACTCAAGGCGCAGCGCCTTCGAGCAGCGCAGTTTACAGGTGGTAAATGAGCAGCGGAGAAGGTGCTGTAACGCCGAGTCAGTGGACATGAGCCGGTTTTGAAACAGCTTCTGAGCTTAAGTCGTATTTTTAATCATTGTGTTTAGCTTTTGGAGGTGTTCTATGGGACAAGTAAAGGTCGAGCGTAATCCAAGTGCTGAGCGTTTGAAAGAGTTGGGAATAGGGGATTGGCCTATTTGGAGTAAAGAGGCATCCGAATTTCCTTGGTCTTATAGTGAACAGGAGCAGTGTTATTTTTTAGAGGGCGAGGTAACGGTAACTCCAGATGGGGGAGAGCCAGTCGAAATGGGTAAAGGGGATTTTGTGACCTTTCCGGAAGGTATGTCATGTGTTTGGAATATTAAGAAAAATGTAAAAAAGCACTATACCTTAGGCTAACCGATGCTAGGCACCTGAAAAAATTGCTCTAGCTAAGTGATTCTCTATTTTACCCGGAGGTTTGCTATGGGAGATGCCTCAACACCGTGTCGTCCTGAGATGACGCAAGCAGGGTTAGCGCCGACGTATACGGTCACCGCTGTTGATGAGTATGGTCGTACTCGAAACCTTGACATTGCTGGAGAACGACCATTGACCTTGTATCTTGACAAGCGGGAAATCGTGACCTTAATGACGCTGGGTGAGTATCCAGAAGCACTTGCCATTGGTTATCTGCGCAACCAACACTTTATCGAGGATATTTGTCAAATAAAGACAGTCCAAGTGGATTGGGATAGCGCGGCGGTGGCGGTGACTAGCCATAGTGGAACGGCGGGCGAATCGTCTCGGCTCGACAAACGCACAGTGACCACCGGATGTGGTCAAGGTACCGTGTTCGGTGACATCCTGGAAAAGCTACAGAATATCAAATTAAACAAACGCACGTTTCGACAATCGGAGATCTATAGTTTATTACGTCAGATCACTGCTCACAACGAGGTCTATAAGCAAGCCGGAGCGGTTCACGGTTGTGCGCTTTGTCAAGGCACTGAGATTCTCTACTTTGTTGAGGATGTTGGTCGTCATAACGCGGTTGATGCGATTGCTGGGCTTATGTGGTTAGCGGGAATTCAGGGTGATGATAAAACGTTTTATACTACCGGTCGGTTGACCTCGGAGATGGTCATCAAAGTCGCTCAAATGGGAATCCCTTTACTCTTGTCTCGTTCTGGCATTACTCAAATGGGTCTCGAAATAGGTCAAAAGACCGGCGTGACATTGATAGGACGGGCCAAAGGAAGACATCTCCTGGTTTACTCTGGCGCTGAATGGGTGGACTTTGATGCCCTACCGTTGGAGGCAAGCCACCCCGGAATACAGTAATAATACAGCAAACGTTTTCCACATAATGATCTTAAATTGATTGCTTTTCCTGGTCATGATCGAACTTACGTATAAACGTTTTTATACGTGGAGAAATTTGTTCGCGCCAGCGGCGGCCGTTAAAAATACCATAATGACCCACCCCGGGCTGTTCATAATGAACACGCATATTATCTGGAAGGTTGCTGCATAAGGTATGGGCTGCTCGGGTTTGTCCAATACCGCAAATGTCGTCCTTCTCACCTTCCACAGTCATTAACGCTGTGCGGGTAATAGCCGCCGGTTGCACAGGCTCTCCATCCCACCAGACAAGTTCGCCTTTTGCGAGAGAGCAGTCCTGAAAGACGCGCTGGACAGTTTGCAGGTAAAACTCTTCGCAAATATCCATAACCGCCAAATATTCTTCGTAAAATTCCCGTTTGCCAGCGGCGCTTTCTCCATCCCCAGCCACAAGATGGCGGAAGATGGTGCGATGTGCTTCAAAGTGACGTTCTAGATTCATGCTCATGAATCCAGCCAGTTGTAGAAAACCTGGATAAACACGGCGCATAAATCCAGGGTTTGGCGGTGGCACAGAGACAACTACATTGTTTTTAAACCAAGATAACGGCTTAGATTTAGCGAGCTCGTTAACCTGGGTAGGATTCTCGCGGACATCCACCGGACCTCCCATAAGGGTCATGGTGGAAGGTATACATTCATGCCCCTCAGCCGACATCAACGCAATCGCAGCTAACACAGGCACACAGGGTTGACAAACGGCAAGGACGTGGGTATTCGGTCCAATGTGTTCAAGGAAGCGAATTACGTAATCGATATAGTCATCAAAATCAAAGGCACCTTCGAAAACCGGCACATTGCGAGCGTCACGCCAATCGGTGATGTAGACTTCATGGTCCGGCAGCATGGCTTCCACGGTGCCACGCAATAGCGTCGCGTAGTGACCGGAAAGGGGCGCGACAACAAGCACTTTAGGGTCATTACGCTCAACATGGCGTTGGAAATGCTTTAGTTGACCAAACGTTTTGCGATCGACAATTTTCTCTTCGACTAAAACTTCTTGGCCATCCACAAAGGTGGAGTGCAGCCCAAATTTGGGTTTCCCGTAGCGACGTGTTACATGTTCAAATTGATCACATGCGGCGGCAAGAATATGGCCAAGAGATGTGTAAGAAATTGGATTCCAGGGATTACGAAGCAGGTGCTGACTATGCTCCGCTAAAATACGCATGGGCGTGAGTGCAGCATGCTGCATTTCGTAGACATGGTATAGCATGTTATCTTCCTCCGCTAAAATGTGGCAGCATCTTTACTCTCGTTTTACACCCACCCTTATTTTTAACGTGGTTTTTGATTTTTCAGTCCTGATATTATTTTTATACTGATTAGTAGTGACAACCCAAAAGTTACATCATGTTCAGAATTTTTAATCTTATTTAGTAAAGCCTTTTTTTACCTTCAGTGTCAAATAGATTAATTGTTTAACTTGGCAAAGAGCGCAAAAAATAAAATTTTACTTGCCCAGCGGGCAATTCATAACTTAACTTAGGTAAATGAAAAAAATTATAGTTATCTATAAGATTTTTAAGAAATATCTATGGTTTTATTATTAAGGAATTGGTGTAATGGAGCCAGCTGCGAATAGCGAGCGCTTACCTCTAAAACATAGTTGAGGGTGCGCGGTATATCTTTCAAATAACTTGGTTTGCCGTCACGTAAATTAAGACGGGCGAAGATTCCAATGGCTTTTAAATGCCGCTGAACCCCCATCAAGTCAAACCACTTAAGAAAAGTAGCCTCATCAGTTTTTAATAAACCACGATCTTGCAATCTACGCTGATAATTTAGTGCCCATTGGTTTACCCATGCATCAGGCCAACTGATATAGCAGTCCCGCAGTAATGACACTAAGTCATAGGTTATGGGCCCAATAACCGCGTCCTGAAAGTCAAGCACTCCAGGGTTGGCCTGTTCGGTGACCATTAAATTACGAGAATGATAATCTCGGTGTACCCAAACCTGGGGTTGCGCTAAGGCATTCTTGGCTAAGATTGCAAAGCTGTCATCCAAAATATCGTGCTCCGTTTGATTGATTTGTAATTGTAAATGCTGGATTAAAAACCAATCCCGGAATAATTTCATTTCCTGATGCAGCAGCTGCTCGTCGTAATAGGGTAGTGAGGCAATGTTCGAATCCCCGCCAATTTGTAAGCGAAATAAAGCATCAAGGGCCTCGCTGTAGAGTGTTTCGACATTAGTCTCATTCAGTTCAGCGAGATATTGCCGGCTTCCTAAATCAGTCAAGAGCAAAAAGCCCTGGTTGAGGTTTGCTTGGCGTATTTCTGGTGTCTGTAGACCTAGCTTTCTGAAGGCTTGGGCTATGCTGATAAATGACTGGGTATTTTCTCTATCTGGTGGTGCGTCCATGACAATATGAGAGGTGTTTTCATAGCATACTCGGAAGTAACGCCTAAAGCTGGCGTCATTGGAAGCTGGCTTAATGGTGGTGGCAGATAAGGGAAAAAGATCCTTTAACCAATTGAGCATAAGATGATATCGGTCATCCACGTAATCTATGTACTCCTCAAACTGAACTAACAGATAACAGATAACAGATAACGGCTAGTTTCTGACTTGGTAGAGATAAGCGGCGCAGCAGTGAGTAAACAGAAATAAATCACTAAGTCTTAATATAAACTGCACATACACAAAAAATATTGAAGGAAAAATATTGCTAGTGTATAAAAATACAGTCATAAAAATATTTATGAATTGACTGCAGGGGAGACACTGTGCTGCAACGGAAGTTGATTTTTGTAAACTTTAACAAAAACTACAATTTGACTGAAGATTTACTCCAACATAAAAAAATCACTGCAGATTGGCAAATTTATCATGTTACAGTGCTTGAAGAAGCTAAGGTGTTACTTGCAAAACGCCTTTTTAATGTTGGATTGCTGCAGCTTCCTAGTGAATTGGATAATTCTTTTTACGACGCTTTGTATCATGTATGTTGTATCCAAACTCAAATCCAATGGATTGCGCTGTTACCACCTAATGGGACAAAAAACAAAGCGCTTTGTGAAGCTGTTTTCACCTGTTGCTACGATTACCATACCCTGCCTATTCATATAGATCGCTTGTCAATCACCCTTGGTCATGCTTATGGCATGGCGAACTTAAGCCATATAGCTGTTGAACCTCCTGACGACTTAGAGCTGAATTCGTGTTCATTAATTGGAAAAACAGCCGGGATGGAGGAGGTTAAGCGTAAAATCACTAAGTTTGCTGGCGTGGAGGTTCCCCTTTTGATCACGGGTGAAAGTGGTACAGGAAAAGAGCTTGCCGCTCGTATGGTGCATGCCCGTTCGCGCCGCGCTAAAAAACCGTTTATAGCGGTCAATTGTGGTGCATTATCCGCTACCCTTATTCAATCGGAACTGTTTGGCCATGAAAAAGGCGCCTTTACCGGTGCCCATAAAGTTAAAATTGGACGTTTTGAAGCAGCCCAGGGGGGGACGCTTTTCTTAGATGAGATTGGCGATTTATCCTTTGATCTTCAGGTGAATTTATTACGAGTTTTAGAACAAGGTTGTATCGAGCGGCTAGGGAGCATTCAGCCTATCGATGTGGATGTGCGTATTATCACCGCCACCCATGTGGATTTGCCCCAAGCAGTCGCAAAGGGTGATTTTCGCGAAGATCTCTACTACCGTTTAAATGTGCTGAATCTGCAAATGCCTGCGCTGCGGGAGCGGCAAGAAGATATAGAGTTATTGGCACGGTTTTTTTTCACCAAATTTCGAGATGAAATCAACCGCCCTAGCGTCGGTTTTAGTACTCAAGCTTTGGAAGCGATGAAGCACCATACCTGGCCCGGTAATGTACGAGAACTGATAAACCGTATATGCCGGGCAATGACCATGTGTGATACGCGACTCATAATGTCAGCCGATTTAGATCTTAAAGATTACACCAATAAATCACCAATTATACCCCTTGAAGCTGCAAGATCTGCGGCGGAAAGGGAAGTGATTGAGGCCTCGCTTCGTAATACTTCCTATAACGTGGCGCAGGCAGCGAGAAAACTGGAAATTTCCCGAGGCACCCTGTATAAACTGATGGAAAAACTCTGCATCAACGTTCGTCACCTGGTGGATGTGGATGAGAATGATGAAGCAACTGTATAGCCGTTCCATGGTTTTTTTGTAATGTATCGGTAAGGGATGAAGTCAGTAAAAATTATTAAAAACCTATTTCAGGACTGACGATCACTTATCCCTGTCACTCATGGACTAGCGTTTGAAAGCGCTGGGGTAGGTCGCCGAAGTCTGTGCCTGTTTCCAAACGGTAACACCTACACTGTTTAACTAACCCTGTTAACGCATTGAGATGGGCTTGCGAGGAGTGTGACTCGGTCAACAAGATATTAGGTATCAGCTCCAACAGCGCCTCATCGGTGCCCATCGGTTTTAAAATGCTGGTAGCCGTGTAAGCAATCTTAGGAAAGATCAAAAAACCAGGGGTGCAGGAGTCGATGGTGTTGACCCGATAGAATTCCTCCGCTAGTACGCGTTGCTTAGGCCAATCCTGTGCTTGGGATACCTCTGACAGATGTTGCAATTCGGGAAAAAATGTAGCTGTTTGGTGGGTCACATCGATCTCATCGGGAAACGACAACACCTGCCAGCCTGCATCGTCGGCTGTGAGAAACTGCATATCGTCGCCGAGAAAATCGCAGCCACCGCGCAACAGTGCCAGTCCCAGGGTGGATTTACCCGAGCCACTTGTGCCAGGAAACAAGATCCCCTGGCTTTCAATGCAAATACCTGCTGCATGGATATTGTAGTATCCACGGCGCTTGAGCATTTCGATGAGCGGCAAAGTCACCATGGGATGGGAGGGCAGCCATAAGGCGGATGGTTGGGTTTTCAAAACAGAAACAAACACCTGGCCATCCTGGGGTTTGCAAATCGCTTTGCAGTGCAGGCCCGCATCCAGGTAAAGCGCATCTTCCCTATCACAGAAAGCGACTTGGCCCATGGGCGACTCGTACACAGGCCGGGTTGGGCCTAAGGGTTCAAGTATAAGGTGCTCTTCAGGCTTCGAAACAGAGCGGAAAGTAAAGCTGATCGTGGGGGTGGGAGTCCGTGCAGGCGACTGTGGCAGGGCAAAATGCCTCAATCTGGAATGGACGGCTGCCAACAGATCGGCATCATCAGTAGTCACAGCGATAGTCACGCCATGAAATGAAAAATATCGCGTGGCCTCAGCAGAGGCTATGGAGGAACTGGCGTACATAGATGCTTATAAAAAATCAAAAGAACTGCTTGCCATTACACAGGATCTGCGGAAAAGCGGTAAATCGAATTGAATCGTGGCCTCGGATCTTCTTTTTCCAAAAACGGCTCGCCGTCTTTGACTAACCAGCAGTGGCCCGCATAACCCCGTTTGACCTGCCCCATGCCAAAATGCAGCTGTACATCAAGCCCTGCTCTGCGAAAAAAATAGTAGCGGGTTACGCCCCGGGTAAGACAGCTGTTACGAACAAGGGGGCTTCCCATAGCGATGGCGGCTTCGACGTAGTCGGTGATTTTTTTTATTTGTTTGGGATCGGGAGACGGTGGCGCTGCGCCAGGTTCCAGCCAGCGACCCAGCTTAGGAAGCTCAAACCGCAGTAAAAGCCGCACGCCCGCTGCAAATAAAAAAATTTGGCTAAACAGGATCACGTCGTTGACGCTGCTGAAGCGCTGTATTGCGGTCCTGGACCTAGTTGTCTTTGAGGAGTAACTTTTCATCCAGCAAGTCCTGCAACAGCGCCTCGACATCGGTTTCGATGGTTGAATCGGGGGCGTCATATTCGGCGCAGAGGGTGTCGATAATAGTGGCTACGCTGTGGGCGCCATCGCAGAGCTGCCAAACCCGGATACCTATTTCGTTGAGGGCATAGTACTGACCGCTATCGAGCTTTAATATCACCTGGCTGTCTTCCACCTGTTGGTTGAGGGTTTGCTCGTTGCGGCGTAGGCAACTTTCTTGTTCGATCATAGGGATGTGGTGTCTCTTGTCGATTGGCTGCTGATGATTCCAGAATCCCTCGACGGGGTGTACTACTCAGCGTTGTTGTTTTTGCTTATACACGATATGGGCAGACCGAACACGGTCTGCCCATCCGTTGCTACGTTATTAAGCTGTTAGAAGCTAAACCGAGTGAGGTTTCTAAGCAGCCCAAGCTTTTTTAACAAGGGTTTCTTGTAAGGTTTTTTGCTCATGATACGTTCTCCTAAGGTTACAAATGGTTGGCTATCCTGGCGAGCAGCCCTTTGCCAAGATAACCCAGGTTACAACTCAATCAAGTCGAGTTTGTCATCATTTCAATGCTTTGATCAATCCCTGATAAGCACTTCAGCGCTGTCGCCCGGCTCCCCAATTCCCATCAGCACAATGGTATTGTTGTTGCCGGGGACCAGAGCTGACTCGATGTCGAGGTAGTATTCATAGGCATCTTCCATGTCTTCGAGTAGAAATTCCTGGCCATTCACCTCGATGATCAGTTGTTCCAAGCCAGGATCACCATTGTAGACAAATACCTGGCGTTCAATACCGGGCACATTGGTAAACAACTGCCCGGGAGCATTTGCCTCGACGATGGTGTCAATGGGATCACATTCGGTCACGTTACCTGCAACGTCGATGACCTCAAGCTGAAGTTGTGAAGACCGAGACTGATCAATCTTCTCTGCTTTAACAATGATCTCTTCCGTAGTGCCGATAGTAAATGGCGGAATGTCGACAGTGGCGTTGTCGGCGATCAAAATATTGATCTGATCAAGCCCGCTACCGGTATCTTGAGTTTTAACGGTCAAGGTCGCCGGTGGCCCTTCATCGATAGCAATTAGCTTACATTCGGGGGGATCTGTCTCAGTGTTGATATCATCGAGGGTAGTAACCGTGATGTCAGCAGTCGCCTGCGTTCCGTCATCGGCGAACACCGTGGCTTCTATTAGGTTTGATCCTAAAACCAGCGGATCAAGTAAATCTACCGACCAATTGCCGGTTGAAGAATCGAAGTTCGCCTCCACCGGAGGGCCACCGTTGAGGCTCACTTCCACCTGGTCAATACCAATACCTGAGGTACCGCCCGTTAAAGCCGCATTTAAATCGTCAGCTTCTTCAACTTTAGTACACGTACCTCCTGTCTCTTGCGCAATGATTCCTAAAGAGGAGGGATTTCCTGAAGAATTAGAACAGTCTGAATCGGGTCCAATCGCGTAGGTATTGATCTGTGTGCCTGCAATGACGGCGTTGCCTAGAGGTGTTCCCGGACCGGTTGATAAACTTGACCGGCCATCAGAGAGAAAGAAAACAACATTTTCATCGCCTGTACGCTGAGGGTCATCAAAAGCCTCATTTATTTCCGTCAATGCATTGTTGAAGCTTGTACCACCACTGCTTCTAAGCGTGCGGGCCGCCTCTTCTAAGTCCAGGACAGAATTATTGTTTGTATCCGCATCGAGTGCGGTAAATGTTTGATTGCCATCAGTGAAAGGATCCACATCCAAACTTCGAGCACCGCTTGCAAAGGCTATAATGCCGCCTTCTACCCCAGGAATCCCCACTAAATCTTGGTTGAGCTCGATTATGCCGCTGATTTCACAATCGAGTATATTACCGTTTCTAGTATCTGTGTTGAAGTTATCCTCGTCTGTACCCGGGGTACCGTCAAAATTACAATCTTGACCTGGATCCCCGCCGGTACTCCCTGAAACATCAATAACATACAGTACATTAGAGTTTGCCGATAGTTCTGTAATACCAGCAGTACCTGAGACGGTGATCAACTCGCCGACCGGAAACACATCGCCGTCGGCTGGGTCGTCGATGCTGATGGTCAGGGTTTGTCCAGTACCTGTGGTTTCCGTTGCCGGGTTCACGGCGGATGCAATACCGCTAAAAACGACTAATGTTGAACTCAGCGTCATTACCGCGAGCTGTTGCGGCAGACCTGTCCTTCGTTTTCTCTGCTTAAACATGTGTCACTTCTTCCCCTAATTTGATTAACGCCCTAAATCAAAGTGCATAAAGATTGACTATTTTTTGTTTAAAGCTTTGCTCCCTCCCCATTTGTTTGACGGTTTTTGAACTCCAAGTCACGTCGTACATTTGAGTGCAATTGCGTATAATATATGTAAGGCACCCCACCTTCTCCTGGCGTGAGAGTATCCATGTGTACCCCCTTTAACTCGACAACCCCCTAGCTGTTGGGCTTACTGCTGATCATAAATACCCATGTACCAGTAGTTTCTTGCCAAGGTTAAAAAGATTGAACGGATCGAGCTTTGCGCCGGTTTTGGAGTTTGGCTTGGAGACCCAGGCGAATGAAACTCACCAGCCGCGAAAGGTATAGCAGTCTGGGTAGCGGATCCTCGGGGGCGATACCGTACCATTTCTTCATGGACATGATGGGGGGCAGGAGTACATGCCGAAGGCGCGCCATTTTGCTTGAAAAGGTATCTTCGTAGAATGCGCAGACGATGGAGCGGATGCTCATCTTTGGCGCTAAACGGTAAATATTTTTTTGTTGTTGCTCGTTGGTGTTTTTTATGGCGTTATAATCCTTTGAAAAAGGGTTGATATAACCTTCACACCTCTCATAGATCGCTTTGGTAGCACTGTTGGCCTTGACTTCCTGCAAAACGTATTCAGGGATAGTAACGTGATACAGCTTCACAAGCTTTCTTAGAAATAAACCGCATGCGTTGCTTAAACGCCTTTCCTTGACAATTGTTAAGAATAGTCGCCAGTTGATGACCTCGCCGTATTTGTTCACATAACGCTTGAAATCCAAATAGTCGAGGTCGGGATTTTCCCGGTTGGCGCCTCGGGACAATCCATCGTTGAAAGAATGCTCGATAATGAACCACAGAGCGTCTTCATGGGACAAAACACAAATTCCATGATCGGGCGTTCTTCTTACGTTGTTGAACAACGCATCATCATGCATATTGGCTTTCGCTCGTCTATTGCCATGCACTAAGGCAAAATGCAAGTCGATGGCGATGTTTGCTTTTTGATTGAGGCAGGTTATCTCGATATCCCCCTTCATACTTGCCGATTGAGGATAAGGGCCTTTGAGATAGGTATAGCTTATGGTTTTAAGGACGTCCTTGGTCCATTCTAGGTCCTTTCTTTTGACCAGAATGTCGATATCGGTAAGAAACCGCTCCCCTAAGGGATAGATATCATTTAGATAAGCGCCGCCCTTCAAGGCAATATAGGGAATAGCGTTGGTTTCTAGGGCGTGAGCAATTTTTAGCAGTTCTGCGAAGAACTGCATGTTGCGCATGACCTTAAGTTGTTTTTGGTTAGCAGGTTGATGGACCGTTATTTTTTCGTTGTTATCGTTGGGTAGCTCAAGCATATCCTATATTATACAGTAACTTATACGTTGTTAGTGGTGATCGCCCTAATTTTAAGAAGATCAATAACTTTATGTGATACAAAAGTGTTTTCAGTCCCAAGGTTTGATTATTATGCTTTCGATAAAAACAGCTTCTCTTCTACAAGAAATAACAAAAACTGTGCCAATAATTAAGTGGTTGTTAAAAAATAAAAAAAGAGAGGGTTGAGCGTGCGTACTAAGATATGTGTTCATTTTATGTAACAGCCTTACTGTAAATGAACATCAAACTTATATTAAATATATTTAATAGATCAATAAGTTATCTAATAATACATAAGTGTTCAAAAAACGAACACATTTTTTTGGCGGTTAACAGATATATATTCCCTGAAGAGATAACAAAACAACAAGTGATTTTTTTTTGAGAAAAGCATCCCGTTACATAAATTTGGCATACCTACGGACAACCAAAAAACTTATATTCACTTGCTTAAGTTATAAAAAATGACCGCGTTATGTTGATCAAAAACTCAGTCGGATTACTTGTACTGACGTATAACCTGGCTAATAACTGCTTTTCTAATCTGTATCATAAAGTGCTCTGTGAGAGTAGGTCTGGTAAACTGAAAAACTATGCAATCACTAAAATCAAGCTAAAAAAGAATATGTCATATGCCAGCCCAAACTAAATTTGAAAGAGCGAAAATTTGTGTTTCAGTGTTTTTCTAAGGTATTACCTTTACTGATAACTATAATCCTGTTTTTTTTACCTTGGCTAGCAGCCTTAGGGCAACCGCCGACGGGACAAAACCGTTGGTTGCTCTGCGAACCGGATCCGCTATCTGGATTTGTAACCGTGGATACCGGTGCGCCACAAGATGCCCCCCTTGAACTCATTGCCGATACTGGCCAATCGTCAGAAAGTGAGGCTATTTTGCAAGGTGACGTGGTGGCGGAGCAAGGTGATCAACGCTTGGAAGCTTCCCAGGTTACGTTTAATAGGTTAATTAATCTCATTAAGGCTGAAGGTAACATTAGCTACGGTAACCCTGAGCTTGCAGTTAGAAGCGGTCGTGCAGAGGTTGATCTCAACACTGGCGAAGGATGGTTTGAGGATGCGAAATATTATGTACCAGAACAAAATGCTCAGGGAAGAGCTGAAAGAGTAGATGTACAGTATTTCACAAGGACAAGTCAGATGAGAGGGGTTACTTACTCTACCTGCAATCGCGGCAGCGAGTTTTGGCAATTGCGGGCTGGCAGGCTAAACTTGAACCAAGAAACGGGTCGTGGCATTGCAAAAAATATCAGTTTAGCCTTCGGCAAAGTACCTATTCTTTATTTTCCTTATTTATCATTTCCCATCGACGACAAGCGGCATACGGGTTTTTTAGTGCCGACCGTTGGTTATGATAGCGATAACGGACTTGAGGTCCGTATTCCTTATTATTGGAACATTGCGCCTAATCAGGATATGACTTTACAGCCGCGTATTCTTTCCAAGCGAGGTTTGATGCTGGGCACCGAATATCGACTCCTTACTCCCAAAGGACGAGGCGAAGTTGCTTTTGAATATTTGCCTTATGATGACCGCTACGGTAGTGATCGGGGAGCCATCTTTACTTTTGCCCAAGCCAATTTAGCCCCACAGCTTTATTCAAATTTGTTGTTCCAACATGTATCGGACGACGACTATTTGGATGATTTTGGCAATAAAATTGATATTCTAACCGATACTAACCTAGAACGGCGTTTAGATTTTCTTTATGTAGGAGACCAATGGACTGCAATAGCCCGCGCCCAGACTTTTCAAACATTGGAGGATGAGATCTTCACGACACGGGCGCGTGATCCCTATGACCGTTTGCCACAGGTGCTATTTAATGGTAATTGGTCACAGGTACAGCCATATGGGTTTGATATTAGCTTGCAAGCAGAAGCGGTCAATTTTGAGCGGGACGCAGGGGTGCGAGGCAGCCGTCTGGATATATGGCCTGGAGTGAGCCTACCCTTTCGATGGCCCGCAGGGTTTATCACCCCCCGGGCAAGCTACCGTTTTACCGGTTATGACTTGCGAGACGCTGGACCCGGTAACCCTAAAAGACCCTCTCGGGATGCGCCTATCCTTAGTTTAGATAGCGGATTATTTTTTGAGCGACCTATTGCTTGGACTTGGTGGCGTGATAACCCAGGTATTTTAACGCTAGAGCCGAGACTTTTTTATCTCTACGTGCCGTTCCGGGATCAGTCGGATATCCCTGTATTTGACAGTACATTAATCGATCGTAACTTTCCTTTGTTGTTTTTAGAAAATCGCTTTACGGGCGCGGATCGTCTGGGTGATGCCAATCAATTAACCACTGCGGTGACTAGCCGTTGGTTGGATGCGGTCGATGGTCGCGAGGCAATGCGGTTTAGCCTTGGACAGATCACTTATTTTCGGGATCGTCGGGTTGCCTTGTCAGGTACTGGTCTTCAGCAAAACAATAGGTCGGATATATTTGCCGAAGGGTTAGTTAATATAACCGATGATTTATCCTTTCGAGGTAATCTGCAGTGGGATCCCGATGGCGAGGAAATCCAGCGCAGTGGTGTAGACCTGCGCTATCGACCTGGTTTAGGACGTTTAATTAATTTCAGTTATCGCTTTGCTGACGATGTAGCACTGGAGGAGGTCGATGTTACCAGTTTTTGGACTATCAACCAGCAGTGGCGGGCCTTCGGTCGTTGGAATTATTCCATCGCTGAATCACAAGATTTAAGAGTTTTTGGCGGATTTGAGTATGATCAGTGTTGTTTGGCGTTACGTCTTTTAGCGCGAAGCTCTCGTGATAGACCCGATGAAGATGCGGACTTTAGCATAGAGGTGCAAGTGGAGTTAAAGGGATTGTCTGGTATTGGAAAAGACATCCCAAATTTTCTTGAAGAGTCTATTTTTGGTTATGAACCCCGTTTGCGCTATTAATGTAATGATAAGGTAGCGAAGTTATTATACTGATGAATAAATTTCATATTGTATCATTTGTCAATCTTATACTTATTATTTTACTCGTCGAGAGCCCTCTAGAGGCTCGCCTGATGTTTGGACCAGATTCAGAAACTGCGGCAAACAATTTAGACGCTATTGTGGCGGTTGTCGATGATGACATTATTACCCGTAGTGAGTTAAATAATGCATTGACTCTTGTGACGCAGCAATTGGAACAGCGTGAGACACCTTTGCCTCCCCCTGGCATTCTAGAAAGACAAGTACTGGAACGGCTTATTCTTACTAAGTTGCAGCTGCGGGCAGCCGAACAAAATGGCGTGGTCGTGGATGACTCAACGCTAAACGCCGCCATAGAAAGGTTAGCCCGTTCTAACGGACTCACGTTGAGCCAGTTGCGTGAGGCCGTGCAACGGGATGGGGTGAACTTTGCCGATTTTCGTGAGCAGATTCAGGAAGAGATTTTGGCGACCCGGCTTCGTCAACGTGTCGTGGATAGTCAGATTCAGATTTCTGAACAAGAAGTGGATTCCGTGGTTCGTAACCAAACTACCAGGGGCGAAGATAATCGTGAGTATCATGTGGCCCAGATTCTCATCGCTGTAACTGAGGGCGCTTCACCAGATGAGATTGAAGCGGCCCGAAATAAAGCCCAAGAAGCATTAGAGCGGTTGCGTCAAGGCACGGACTTTAAGCGCCTTGCAGTCGTGGTTTCTGACGGCCGTCAAGCCCTAGAAGGGGGTGATCTCGGTTGGCGCAAGGCCAATCAATTACCGACTTTATTTGCAGATATTGTGCCGCAAATGCAAGTGGGTCAGTTGAGTGATTTAATCCGTAGTCCCAGTGGGTTCCATATCGTTAAGTTATTGGAGGCAAAAGGAGCTTCCGAGCCTCTAGTTACGCAAACCCGTGTTCGTCATCTTTTGATTGAACCCGATGAGACAACCTTGCCTGAAGAGATACAGCAACGGTTGATGCAGCTAAAACAGCGGGTTGCAGAAGGGGAAAACTTTGCTGAACTGGCCCGCGCCCATTCTGACGATGCAAATTCTGCCTTCAGAGGTGGTGATCTAGGTTGGCTAAGTGCAGGTGATATGATGCCAGAGTTTGAAGCAGTCATGGATCGTCTTGAACCCGGTCAACTAAGTGCTCCCTTTGAGACACCCTATGGTTGGCATCTAGTGCAGGTAGTCAATCGACGTCAACAGCAAGGTGGCGATGAATTACAACGCGCTAATGTTCGAAGAGCATTACTGCAACGACGGGCTGAGGAAGAATGGGAGTTATGGTTGCGCCGCCTGCGTGATGAAGCTTATGTGGAGATTCGCCTGCCTGGTCCAGAAAGACAAGCGAGTTCACCTGAGACAACAGAACAGTCGGCTACCGATTCCCGCTAAAGCATAGGGATAACCTGTCCACAAACTAGCACTTTCGAGTGTTACAACAAAGAAGATTACTTTGACATCCCCCTCTTCCTCAAAGGAAGAGGATTCCTTAGCTTAGCCTCTCATGCCCGAGAGGGAGGGCAGTTTGCATGACCTCTTACCCCGACATACCCCGACTTACATCTAGTATGCCAGCGCCAAACGGCATAGGTTTGGCCGGTTTAACACGGTTACTACTCAATGTTGGCGCGTTATCGCGTGACTCCGACATAGTTAAGTATAGAACACTTTGCGCCTTATATCCTCCACCTGAAGGAGGAAGATCTTACGGCGCTAATAGATAAATGAAGTCGCAAACGGCTTCTCCTTTTGCTCGTAAACGCTTTGGTCAACACTTTCTACGCGATTCCACTACCATTCAACGTATTATCCGGTTGATTGACCCGTTGCCGGGTCAATCATTGGTAGAAATCGGTCCCGGTCGAGGTGCGCTGACTAAACCATTGCTGCAGGCGGCACAAAGGCTGGAAGCAATAGAGTTAGACCGGGATCTTATTTCTTCTTTGCAAAATCAATGTCAGGGGTTGGGCGAACTGTGTGTCTACAGTGCTGATGCACTGACTTTTGATTTTTCCCGCTTGTGTCGTAACGGGCATTTATTAAGAGTAGTTGGAAATCTCCCTTACAATATTGCTACTCCGTTAATATTTCATCTTTTCCACCAGGCCGCTTATATTTGTGATATGCATTTTATGCTGCAACGTGAGGTGGTCGAGCGCATGGTGGCGAGACCAGCCACCGCTGCCTATGGGCGGCTTTCGGTTATGACGCAATATTATAGTTATGTTGAATGGTTATTTGATGTGGAGCCGGACGCCTTTCGTCCACCTCCTAAAGTGAAATCTGCTTTTATCCGTGTGCAACCCCATCGCCAACCTCCAGTGAGGGTCAATGATGAAAGATGGTTTGCGGAAGTTGTGCGGCAAGCCTTTTCGCAACGCCGTAAAACCCTACGTAATGCTTTGCGCCCGTTGTTTTCGATAGCAACTATAGAAGCTGCAGGGATTAACCCAGGTATGCGTTCCGAATGTTTGACACTGAAAGATTTTGCGGCTCTTAGCAACATATCCAACAGATCTCTAGTAGACTAAATAACGTGTTCTTTTGTAAATAGCATGGGTTTTACAACATTTATAAAAACTTAAGTGCTGTAACTTGATGAATTGCGAGGGACATGTTTAATAGCGCTATAATTGTCTAGCAAGCTGACAACTTAATATTTTTAGGAAATCACTATGTGTTCTTCAACTGACAACCCTCTGCGGCGTCTGCATGCGGCTGGCCAGAGTGTCTGGTACGACCATATACATCGCGCCATGTTGGACTCCGGCGAGTTAAGCCATTTGATCCACAACGATGATCTACGTGGTGTAACCTCTAATCCTTCTCTATTTGATAATGCTATTACCGGTGGTCATGACTATGATAGCGCTTTACAACATGAAATTGAGCGTCAAGGCATACAAGGTGGTGAGTTGTCGAGTCGACGATTATTTTATGCCTTAGCGATTGACGATATTTGTCTTGCTGCTGATCTATTGACGCCTGTGTATGAAGCTACTGCAGGTTTGGATGGTATGGTGAGTTTAGAGGTTTCTCCAGATTTAGCACACGATGCGGAAGCGACAATTCGCGAGGCCAAGCTGCTCCATGCTCGCGTCAATCGACCCAATCTGATGATTAAAATACCCGGTACACAAGCAGGTTTAGTGGCCATTGAAAAGCTTGTAGCTGAGGGTATTAACATCAATGTAACTTTACTTTTTTCGGTAGATAGGTACTTGCAAGTTGTGGACGCCTATTTACGTGGTCTTGAAAACCGCTTGTCAAAGGGACAGTCAGTTGACCGAATTGCTTCTGTAGCTAGTTTTTTTGTGAGTCGGCTAGACACACTTCTTGACCCGATGCTGGCGCAAATAGCCCCTGAGCTAGAAGGTAAAATAGCTATCGCCAATGCTAAATTGGCCTACCAGCGGTTTAAAGAGGTATTCAGTGGTTCACGATTTGCTAAGCTATCTGCTGCTGGGGCACGTCCGCAGCGTTTATTGTGGGCTAGCACGAGTACTAAAAACCCCAACTATCGAGACGTACATTATGTGGAAGCGCTGATCGGTCCCAATACGGTCAATACGCTTCCACCCGCCACCTATATAGCTTTCCGAGATCATGGGATAGTGACGCCAACCCTAGAGCAGGATGTGGATGTTGCCCTGGATCAACTTGCGGCGCTACCAAAATATGGTATTGATTTGAATGCTATGACCACACGTTTAGAAAAGGAGGGGATTGCCGCTTTTGCAAAATCTTTTGATAATTTATTATGTCATATCGCCGCTAAAGCGCAAAGGTTGGCTGATATCATTTAGTCTATTCATTATTTTTTAAATATATACTCGAGACGGCGATGGCGGAAAAATCCCCTTACGATGTCAAAGTGGCGACGAAATGTTTTTACCTTGTAGAACAATCCGTGCCCGAACAAAGTCGTTACGTGTTTGCTTACACGATTACTATCCGTAATGAAGGCGCTCTTCCTGCAAAATTACTTACTCGTCATTGGATTATCACTGATGCTAATGGCAAAATCGAAGAGGTGCGTGGGGAAGGGGTGGTCGGTGAGCAACCTTATTTGCGTCCTGGTGAAGGTTTTCAGTATACCAGTGGCGCTGTTATTGAAACACCAGTAGGTAGTATGCGGGGTAGCTATCAAATGCAAGCCGATGATGGAATCAATTTTGATGCTAATATCCCTACTTTTACTTTATCTGTACCCCGAACACTCCATTAGTTACTGGTAAACCCTATGCTTTTAAGGTGAATTGAATACTGGTAATCAATAAATAGAAGAACAGTAAAGTATTTTATTGTATTTTTTTGATTTCTAGTGTGCTGCTCCCAGTAAGCATGTATCTCAGCTATCTAATTTCCAATTTGGTAAACACGAGTAGTACGTTATGGCGATATATGCCATCGGTGACGTGCAGGGGTGTTACGAGTCTCTGCAACGACTGTTGGAAAAGCTGCGGTTTGATGCCTCTCAAGACCAAGTGTGGTTCGCAGGTGATTTAGTTAATCGCGGACCTTGTTCTTTAAAGGTGTTACGGTTGATTAGATCTCTTGGGGAAAGCGCTATAGCAGTACTAGGTAATCATGATCTAACGTTATTAGCCATCGCTGCAGACTGTGTTTCACCTCGACGTAAGGATACTGTGCAGGACATTCTCCAAGCGCCGGATCGAGAGGTGTTGCTGGAATGGCTACGTTACCGCCCGTTGATGCATTATGACGCAAACCTAGATTGTATTTTGGCCCATGCTGGTGTTGCTCCACAGTGGGATTTAAAGCAAGCCAAAGCCTGTGCAGCAGAAGTAGAAAGGATTTTGCGAGATGATGTTAATTATATTAATTTTTTAAGCGCAATGTACGGTGATGAACCTCAACACTGGCATGATGATTTGCAGGGAATGGCCCGTTTGCGGTTTATCGTAAATGCTTTCACGCGAATGCGTTACTGCCATAAGGATGGCACTTTAAATTTTAAACATAAAGGCCCTTTGGGTAGTCAACCCGCGCATTTGGTGCCGTGGTTTCAAGTGCCGTCAAGACCTACTGACAGAGTAAATATTATATTTGGTCATTGGGCCGCACTGGGTTTTTTTCGAGATAGAGGTATTCATGCTATCGATAGCGGGTGTGTTTGGGGCGCCCGACTAACAGCTATACGGGTGGATGCACTGGAAAAGGTGCAGTGGGTGGCGTGTAATGATTGCTAGCATAAAATAGTTTGATTATCTATATAATGAATAGCTAGTTCCAATGGTGCGAATAATAGTATTTTTTACCAAAAATTAAGATTTAACACATTGATTTTCATTGACATTTCTTGTATAAAAATATTTTATATAAACGGCACAATAATTGTTAAAATCGAAATTGTTTTTCTTTAATAACAATAGAAACCAATAAGATGATTCAAAATTTTAAATTATTAAAATTAAAAATTTTATCGAGCATTATAATATTTTTGATAATTCTAGCGCCTAAAATGATGTATGCCAATGAAACCGTTGGCTTGGTCAGTCCAGACCAAAATCAATTTTATCTAAAAAGCACTAATGAAGCTGGAGGTGCTGAGCTTACCTTTGTCTACGGACCCCCTGGGGCTAGGTGGTTGCCTGTGATGGGGGACTGGGACGGGGATGGGATCGATACGGTGGGTCTTTTTGACCCGCAAGCCAATCGTTTTCACCTACGTAATAGCAACAGTGCTGGAGGTGCCGAGTTTAGCTTTGTCTACGGACCGCCTGGGGCGGGCTGGTTGCCTGTGATGGGGGATTGGGATGGGGATGGGATCGATACGGTGGGTCTTTTTGACCCGCAAGCCAATCGTTTTCACCTACGTAATAGCAACAGTGCTGGAGGTGCTGAGTTTAGCTTTGTCTACGGACCGCCTGGGGCGGGCTGGTTGCCTGTTACTCATCAACTAACACCTAATAATGTCGCAGCTGGGGGTATTATTATCGATAATGGAAATACGGGTTTTGATTCATTAGGTACAAATTGGACTACATCAGCAACTGAACCTGGTTTCTTTGGAGAAAATTATCAATTTGCACCGGCGGGAGACGGGTCTGATTCGGTAAGTTGGGCTTTTCAAATTAATTCACCAGGACAATACAAAATTTTTGCCCAATGGCCGACGCTTGTAAGCGGATCACCGGAAGCAACCTATTCTATAATCAATAACGACATTGCATTGGGAACGGTGCAAAAGGATCAAAGAATAGATGGCGGTCAGTTTATCGAACTTGGCGCTTTTGAATTAGAGGTAGGTACTTTAGAAGTGGTTTTGCAAAGTTCGCCCTCAGGTGCGGTTGCAGCCGATGCGGTTTTTGTAGGAAAAGGGGGGCTCATCCAAATTGTAAACCCAGTGGAAAATGATTTGGAGACTAATCCTAGTCCCTCACTGAAAGCTGTGGCGATCAATTTCCCTGCCGGTTGGGGGGTCGAATTCGTCGTTAAGGATTTTGTTACCGGCAGTGTGGTACAAACTGTATCCGACTTTGATGCTCCTTTCGAACAGATGGCATCTAATTTACCACTAGCAAAATATATTGCTGAAGCCCATATGGTAAATCAGTTTGGGATTCGTCAACAGGCTTCTGACCAAAGCCAATTCGGGATTGGTGATTACTATGTGGGTATCGGTGACAGCATTACTTATGGCACAGGTGACGATATCGCCACGGATAATATGTCAAACGATGGTCGAAATAACAGCGCGGGTGGCGGATATACACCTATCTTAAATAATCTTTTGACAGCTGCGAAAGGGTATCCCCATACAGTTTTCAATGAAGGCGTACCCGGTGATAAATCACTTGATGGCGTAAATGCCATCGATGCTGTTTTAGAAAAACATCCAAATGCCAAATTCTTTCTAGTGCAGTATGGGACCAACGATTCGCACAATTTGCGTGTGCCAAGCGGTGCAGGTCTGAGTCCTGATAATTCTGGATACGCAGGAACGTTCAAAGATAATATGCAACAGATTCTTGATGCTATCATTGCATCGGGTAAAACCCCTATCTTAGCAAAACTGCCAATCACCTTCGGTTCTAGCAGTCGATCAGAGCCCTTTTCAGATCCTGATAGCGCAGAAAGAAACCTGTTGATTCAGGAATATAATCAGGTTATTGGAGAATTGATCAGTGCTAACGGTCTCCCCACCACGACGCCTGACTTTTATAGTTACTTTAGAGCAAATCCTAGTTTGATGGCTGATAACCTGCATCCTGATGGTTTAGGTTATCAGGGTATGGCTGAATTATGGTCCAATACCCTGACTGGGGGTGGGGGGCCATAAAATATGGGAATTAACACTATGAAAACTATTATTTTGCGCATTACGTTGTGTTTATGTTTGCTAGGCTCTTTTGCTAATGCCGGTGCTTTAGAACCCACTCAAACGGTAGTTTTTTATTTTGATGCCCTCAAAAGCGGTAATATTGAGGGCATCAAAAGTTCCATAGCGGGTGAATTTTATAAGGAACAAAAAGTTCTTTTGGAAGAAAATGCTCAGTACCCTGCTTTTTTGCAAAAAAATTACGCCAATGCGTCGTTTCGCTTAGAAAATACTTATCAACCTAGCCCTGATCGCGCCGTTGTGAACGTAACTATTTATTTTGCGGATGGTAATCAAAGTCCCACTGTTTTTCATCTTAAACGTGCGTCAGCAGATTATACTTGGAGAATTGTCAAGGAAGTCACCAGTTTTTAAGCATTACACAGCAACGGACGCCTTAATATGGGGATGTGCTTGGTAATTTAAGATAGCGAAATCTTCATACTGGTAGTCAAATAGTGACGGTGGTGTGCGTTTAATAACAAGCTGCGGTAATGGATAAGGCTCTCGGGTCAATTGTAAACGTGCTTGTTCTAAATGATTCAAATAACAATGGGTATCACCACCGACCCAAATCAATTCTCCCACTTCAAGACCCGACTGGTGGGCCACCATATGGGTTAGCAACGCATAACTGGCAATATTAAAGGGCACCCCTAAAAAAACATCGCAGCTTCGTTGATAAACTTGGCAAGATAACGTCCCATGAACAATGTTAAATTGAAATAAAACATGACAGGGCACTAAAGCCATTTTATCTAAATCAGCCACATTCCATGCTGATACCAGGAGACGACGCGACGACGGATTATGTTGGATCTGTTCCAGGATGCCATTAATCTGATCTATATGCCGATTATCAGGGGTCGGCCATGATCGCCATTGATACCCATAAATGGGTCCTAGTTCTCCATTGGCATCGGCCCATTCGTTCCAAATGGATACCCCGTTATCCGTCAAATAGCGGATATTTGTCTCTCCACGAAGAAACCATAACAGCTCATGAATAATTGACTTTATATGCAGTTTCTTGGTGGTGAGTAGAGGAAAGCCTTCGGCTAGATTGATACGCATTTGATAGCCGAATAGGGATAGGGTACCGATACCTGTTCGGTCTTTTTTCTCAATGCCCTTGTCGAGCACTTGTTGCAATAATTCTAAGTACTGGCGCATCTTATTGTTTTTCCCACCGGTAGGCCAAAGTAAACAAAACTATTCCCACGATGATCATGGGAATACTCAACAACTGGCCCATGGTTACCCAGCTAAAGGCGATAAAACCAAGATGGGTATCTGGTTCACGAGCAAACTCTATAATGAAGCGAAATACACCATAACCTATCAGAAATAATCCTGAGACTGCCATGGGTGGACGAGGTTTGGAAGAGTAAATCCAGAGTACCAAAAATAGCACTAAACCCTCCAAAATAGCCTCGTAGAGCTGGGAAGGATGGCGGGGCAAGTTTCCCGCCGCAGGATGGTGAAATACCATAGCCCAAGGTAGATCGCTGACCCGACCCCAAAGCTCACCATTAATAAAATTACCGATGCGTCCAAAAAATAACCCAGGGGTTATGAGAGGCGCAATAAAATCAGTCACTTCAAAAAATCCCTTATGATGTTTACGGGCGAAAAAAACCATCGCTAATATTACGCCCAAGAGTCCACCGTGAAACGACATACCCCCTTCCCAGACTTTAAATAGCATGCCTGGATTGCCTAAAAAAACATCGAATTTATAAAACAGCACGTAGCCAATGCGTCCGCCAAAAATAACCCCTAAGGCAATATAAAAAAGCAGATCATCCACTTGTTCGCGTTGCCAAGGAGCGCCGGGTTGAGCAGCTCGATAGCGCCCCAAAGCCCATCCAGCGATAAAGCCAAACAAATACATAAGGCCATACCAGCGTATATGGAGAGGTCCGAGGCTAAAAGCAATAGGATCAAAATCAGGATGGATAAGCATGAATCAGCACTGAGGACGTTTCTTATAATGGGTATACCCGTGCAACCAAGGCTTTTAGGTACTGGGTTTCTGGAATGGCTGGATGGACAGGATGATCGGGTCCCTGTCGACCTTGCTCAAGGATTTGTAGCGATCGATTGAGACGATAGACCGTTTGGGATAATAACTGCTTAAGGGTTTCTTGACTCAACAACTGTGAGCAGGAACAAGAAATCAGTATGCCGTCTTTCTCTAAAACATGCATGGTCATTTCGTTGAGCTTACGATAACCTTGAATAACTGCCTTTAAATCTTTTTTACTTTAATATAGTTTGGCAAAAATAAAAAAGCCTTGTTAAAAAATGCGCTATCTTGTATTCATTATTTCAGCGAGCTAAGGAATCGGCATAATGTATTCCTTTTTTCTTTTTGGATCAAAATAACATGTCTAAAAATGTATTGCCTGACAGCAATCCTAATACTTGGTTGACAGAATTACCGGCGTTGGGCATGGATACTGTCAGTATTGCTACGGATTTTCGGCGTTATTTTAATCATACGCTGGGTCGGGATAAGTACTGTCAATCCACCCGCTATCCCTATGCAGCCCTCGCCCTTACCTTGCGTGATCGGCTTATCGAGCGGTGGAGAAAAACCCACCACGCTTATGAACAGCAACATTGTAAACGAGTTTATTATCTTTCCCTGGAATTTTTGATCGGTCGTGCGCTTAGTAACGCGATGCTCAATCTAGGTATAGATGATGAAGTCAATCGGGCGGTGCGGTATTTGGGTTTGGCATTAGAAGAAATTGCCGAGAGTGAGCACGATGCAGGGCTTGGCAATGGTGGTTTGGGCCGCTTGGCCGCTTGTTTTTTAGACAGTTGCGCCACCTTGCAGTTACCTGTCATGGGTTATGGAATTCGCTATGAATACGGCATGTTCCGGCAAGACATTATCAATGGCCAACAGATAGAAGAACCCGACCACTGGTTACGGGATGGTAATCCCTGGGAACTTGAGCGGCCTGAGTACACCCGACGCATTCACTTTTGCGGTCATGGTGAGTTCTACAATAACCCCAGGGGGGAATTGCGCGTTCGTTGGGTGGAAACTCAAGATGTGTTAGCCGTGCCCTATGATGTGCCTATACCCGGTTATCAGAATGGTACGGTGAATACCCTGCGCTTATGGAAAGCCGTGGCCACGGATGCTTTCAATTTGGGCGAATTCAATGCGGGTAGTTATCCGGAATCGGTGGCTGCCAAGAATGCTGCCGAGCACATCACCATGGTATTGTATCCTAACGATGCCAGCGAAAACGGTAAAGTGCTACGTTTACGTCAACAGTATTTTTTGGCATCAGCTAGCCTCCAGGATGTGCTTGATTATTGGGTAAGTGAGCATGGCACGGATTTTAGTCAATTCCCTGAAAAAAATTGCTTTCAGCTCAACGATACCCATCCGGCCTGTGCTGTTCCCGAACTCATGCGTCTGCTTATGGATGTCTACGATCTGGGTTGGGAAGCTGCTTGGAATATTACCAGCCGCACTTTGGCCTATACTAACCATACCTTGTTACCGGAGGCGCTTGAACGATGGCCTGTGCGGTTATTTGGTGAACTTTTGCCACGCTTACTCGATATTATTTATGAAATCAATGCCCGCTTTCTTGCTGAAGTAGCCCACCGATGGCCGGGTGACAATGATCGTCTGCGGCGCATGTCTATTATCGAGGAGGGTTCTGATCCGCAAATTCGTATGGCTTATTTAGCTATTGTGGGTAGTTTTTCGGTCAATGGAGTTGCTGCGCTGCACTCTAATTTGCTCCAGCGGGGTTTGTTTCGTGATTTTTATAAACTTTGGCCCCGTAAATTTAATAACAAAACTAATGGGGTTACCCAACGACGCTGGCTAAAAAGCTGTAATCCAGGTTTAAGTCAACTCATTAATGAGACTATTGGTGACGACTGGATCACAGATTTGCCCCAGCTAAAGCGACTGCTACCCTGTGTCAACGATGCTGAATTTTGTCGCCGCTGGCAGGCTATTAAACAGAAAAACAAAATCCGCCTTGCTCAGTTGGTGCAGTCGAAATGTGGCATGCGTATTAACACCAACGCCCTTTTTGATGTGCAAGTAAAACGTATCCATGAATACAAACGGCAGTTATTAAACATTCTTCATGTGATACATCTTTATGATCGTCTCAAGCGCGGCGCGATTGCAACTTGGACACCCCGTTGCGTATTAATCGGTGGAAAAGCGGCGCCAGGCTATGCTGTGGCAAAAACTATTATTAAATTGATTTGCAACGTTGCGCAAACCGTTAACAGCGATACTGAAGTGGGTGATCGATTGCAGGTGGTTTTCTTACCCAATTATGGGGTTTCAGCCATGGAAGTCATCTGTCCGGGTACCGATCTTTCTGAGCAAATCTCAACGGCGGGTAAAGAGGCTTCTGGAACCGGCAACATGAAATTTATGATGAATGGCGCCATCACCATCGGAACCTTAGACGGAGCTAATATTGAAATTCTAGAGGAAGTGGGCGACGAAAATTTTTTCCTATTTGGTTTAAATGCCAAGGAAGTGGAAGCAAAACGCAAGGATTATTATCCTCGAGCTATCATCGAGTCTGATGCAGATATTGAACGCATCATACGGCTTTTGCAAAGTGGACATTTTAACCAATTTGAACCGGGCATTTTTGATTCCATCATCGAGTCGCTAATAAACCCCTTTGACCCTTGGCTTGTATTGGCCGATTTGCGCAGTTATATCGATGCGCAACAGCGGGTATCTGAGGCGTATCAGGATACCCAGCGGTGGACGCAAATGAGTATTCTTAATACAGCGTCCAGTGGTCGATTTTCTTCGGATCGTACCATCGCCGATTATAATCAAGAGATTTGGAAACTAGAGCATGTGGCGGCATTACCAGTCAATTGATCCACAGCGGAAATTGTCGGTGTTCGCTGATCCATTGCTTAGTTAGTTAGTTAGTTAGTTAGTTAGTTAGTTTGCTTGAAACTGTTTTTGGAGACGCTTTAAAAACACCTGCATTTCCTTGGCGGCTTGTTTATCACCCTTTTGTTCGGCGCTATGAATGCCATCCTTGTAGGCCGCTATAGCGTTGTTCAAGTGACCGGCTTCCGCCAAGGCTTTGCCCAGCATTTTCCAAGCCGCTGAATAGTGGACATCGTGGCGCACTGCTGCTTGCAGGTGTTCGATAGCCTGTTCCAATTGGCCCTCTTTTAGATAAGCATTACCAAGTCCAAAGCGTAAAAGCGCATTGTCTTGGCCTTGGGCGAGTAAACTTTCTAATGTGTCAATCATATATTTTTTTGTTTAAGATATCTGCTGAGCAATAAGCATGGCTTCATTACGAAAACCCTGATGAATATTTCCAAGGCTTGTTTCCTCCCGGTATATGCGTACCTTGAGACCTGCAAAAAGTTTTAACAGCTCATTGTCTTCGAGTAAGAAATCAGGGTTACGAGGTCCGCCATTATTTATGCGAAGTTTGCTAAACGTTTGATAAAAAAGCAATCCATTGGGACGCAACGCAGCCTTAATGGCATCGGCAAGGGATCGCTCTAAAAAATGGCTGACTACAATGACATCAAAACGATTTATGGGGAAGGGTTGTGTTGTCACATCGCGTACCTCGGCATGAACAGTAGAACCCATCTGTTTTATAGTTTCTTTCAATCGAGTGATCGCTACCGAGGAAATATCCCAAGCCCAAGTTTCTAGACCTCGTTCAGCCAGCAGCAAAGCATTTGCCCCTAAACCGCAGGCGAGATCTAGGGCTTGCCCCGTTGCAGGTAATAAATAACCATAGTCAAGTAGCACTTGAGTGGGTTGTGGTAAGACGCTGTTTTCTTTATAGCGCTGGTTCCAGTGCTGGGCGATAGTGTTATGGTTTGTCATAGCCGATCACATGGAAAGATGCTAATGTTCAGCGTCGCCAAAAAGCCGGAGTAAGCAGTACCAGTAGGGTAAAAATCTCTAATCTACCTAATAACATAGCAAAGCATAAGACCCACTTTGCCGCATCGTTAAGCTGGGTAAAGGTAGCCCCCACATCACCAAGACCTGGCCCTAGGTTGTTGATACAAGCGGCAACGGCCGAGAACGCTGTAACTTGATCTAGACCAGTGGCCATTAGCGCTAATAACATAAACGTGAAAGAGGCAATATAAAGCGCAAAAAATCCCCATACTGCATTGATGACTTTTTCTGACACTGCCTTATTGCCTAGTCTAACAGGTACTTGAGCGGTGGGATGGATAAGCCGGATGATCTCTCGTCTGCCTTGTTTATAAAGTAGTAAAAAACGGATCACTTTCATGCCGCCACCCGTAGAGCCAGCGCATCCTCCCACAAAGCTAGTAAATAACAATAAGACCGGTAAGAAACCCGGCCAGGCAAAGTATTCAGTGGTGGTAAAGCCGGTGGTTGTGGCAATGGAGACAACTTGAAAAAGCCCATGCGATAAGACCTCAGATCCTTCAAAGGTCTGGGTAAGTTGCAGATAAACGATGGTAATCAAAGCAACCAGGCTCATGGTGATAATATAGGCGCGGAACTCAGCATCTGACCAATAAATACCCGGGTTACGAGACCGTAAAGCTAAAAAGTGTAAGGCAAAATTAGCCCCCGAAATAAGCATAAAGACCACAGCAATCATCATAATAGCTGGGTTATCAAAATAGCCAATGCTGGCGTCGTGGGTTGAGAATCCGCCGATGGCCACGGTGGAAAACGCATGGGCAATGGCGTCGAACAAACTCATACCGGCTAGCCAGAAACAAAAACCACATAAAATAGTGAGCCCTAAATAGATGTACCACAGGGCTTTAGCAGTTTCAGTGATGCGCGGAGTGAGTTTAGTATCCTTGATAGGGCCTGGTGTCTCGGCTCGATAAAGCTGCATGCCGCCAATACCTAACATGGGCAAAATAGCCACTGCCAAAACGATGATTCCCATGCCTCCGAACCATTGAAGTTGTTGTCGATAATACAAAAGTGCATGAGGTAGATTATCTAATCCAACAATAACTGTGGCGCCTGTGGTGGTCAGTCCAGAGAGAGACTCAAACACCGCATCTGTGACAGACATGGAATGCCCTAAGTAAAAGGGTTGTGCGCCAAATAATCCAAGCACCGTCCAAAATAATGCCACCACTAGAAAACCGTCCCGTAAACGCATTTCTTTGCGGTAGTTCAATACCGGGAGACACACTAGAACCCCGCAAGTCAGGGTAACTAAAAGTGTTACAACAAATGTTTGTACACTGCCGTCACCATACCATAACCCCACCAAGATAGGTGGCACCATAGTAAAGCTGAATAGTGTCAATAAAATACCGATAAGACGTTGAGCTACATAGATATTCACAAAGGTGTTTAGACTTTAAAATAAGTTTTTATGTAACCTAGACTGTTATGTGTAACATAATCGCTTATGAGCAAGCAGGAAAGTATTAAGTTAGCTATAAGTTACAAGTCATAAGCTATATTAATTACTGTATAGGCATAAAGACATTACAAAATGTCACGCTGACTTGAAACAATAAGACATTACAAAAACGTCACGCTGACTTGAAACAATTCCTCCACTTCATGAATACGCCGTTTGTCAACCAGAAAAAGAATAGCGTGGTCTTCGGCTTCAATCACCGTATCGTGATGACAGATGACCACTTCATCGCCACGAACAACGGCACCGATAGTAGTGCCTGGCGGTAGTTTGATTTCTTCAATGCGGCGTCCCACCACTTTAGAGGTAGAACGATCGCCATGAGCAACAGCTTCGATAGCTTCTGCAGCACCCCGTCGCAAGGCATGTACTTTAACCACATCGCCACGCCTAACATGGGTGAGTAGAGTACCAATGGTGGCTTGTTGGGGAGAAATAGCCACATCGATGATGCCCGCTGATTCAACTAAATCCACATAGGAAGGCCGATTGATAAGGGACATGACCTTACGAGCGCCTAACCTTTTGGCTAACATGGCTGAAAGAATATTGGCTTCATCATCGTTGGTAACAGCGCAAAAAATATCTGTATGCTCGATGTTTTCCTCCAGCAGCAAATCTTCATCAGCCGCATCACCTTGCAGCACAATAGTGCGTCCTAGGTGCTCGGAGATTCGACTTGCAAAAACTGGATTGTGCTCAATAATTTTTACCTGAAAACGACTCTCCAACGCTTTGGCTAGGCGCGTACCGATATTACCACCGCCCGCTAATATCAGGCGTTTTACCTTTTTGTCCAACTTGCGTAACTCGCTCATCACTGCCCGAATATTCTTGCTAGCGGCGATGAAAAACACTTCATCATCGGCGCGTATAATGGTGTCTCCTTCGGGAATGATAGCCTTGCCCTCGCGAAAAATAGCCGCGACACGGGTATGAATGCCTGGCATGTGACTCGGTAAGGTGTTCAATGCATGTCCTACCAATGTGCCTCCATGGTAAGCCTTAACGCCCACTAAACGTACTTTACCATCAGCAAAATCCAATACTTGTAAGGCATCTGGATGCTCGATAATATGCTGAATATGTTCGGTAACTAATTGCTCTGGGCTGATTAAAACGTCAATGGGAAGGGCGGTTGGCAAGAATAATTTTGCTTGATAACGCAAGTATGCCATGCTGCGTATCCGAGCAATTTTAGTAGGTATATTGAATATGGTATGCGCAATTTGACAGGCGACCATGTTGACTTCGTCACTATTGGTCAAAGCGATGACCATGTCGGCATCCTCAGCACGGGCCCTCGCCAGCACCTCAGGGTGAGAAGCATGTCCTTCTACCGTGCGAATATCGAGACGGCCTTGCAATTCTTGCAACAGCTCCCCGTCAAAATCTATGACCGTAATGTCATTGGCTTCGCTAGCTAGGTTTTGCGCCACAGAAATACCTACCTGACCGGCGCCAAGAATAAGAATTCTCATATTAGGGTGCTGCTCGTCATGTCAACAACCAACTGACCGGGACGATCCAAGAGCACCTTATCAGTAGGTACGTCTACGTCACCGCTGAGTTTGGCATGCCTAACTCGTCGTAGCCGTGATACTCGGCTACTCATTATCCAAGGCTTTTTTAGGATCAATGCCTAAGGCGCGTAATTTACGGTAAAGATTAGTTCTCTCCATGCCAACCCGATCCGCTAACCGTGCTACATTCCCATCACAATCTTTAAATTGTTGTAATAAGTAAGAACGCTCAAATTGTTCCCGAGCTTCGCGCAGCGGTAAATCCAAAGGAATACTTCCTACTTCCCGAGACTTTGTCAAAGGTGTATTGCTGATGGCCGCCTCAATTTCTTCAAGACCGATTTCTTCTTCTAAACCTAGGATCAACAAGCGTTGCACTAAATTTTTTAGTTCACGGATATTGCCTGGCCAGTTATAGTTACGCAGCCGATTTTGCGCCGCTGTCGTAAAATGCCTATAGGGTAAAGCTTCCTGATCCACAAAATAATTGGTATAAAAATTAAGCAACTCAGGTACATCTTCCACATGGTCGCGCAACGGTGGCAAGCGAATAGGCACAACGTTGAGTTGGTAGTACAGGTTTTCCCGAAAGCGGTCCTCCGCCACAAGTCGTTCTAAATCTCGATGGGTAGCGGCAATCACGCGCACATTGACTTGCACTAGCTCTTTACCGCCAATACGCAGGAACGAACCACTTTCTAAAGCACCCGCTAACTTTGCCTGCGCTTCCAAGTGCATATCGGCTAATTCATCTAAAAACAGTGTACCGCCACTGGCTTGCTCAAGTCTGCCGTAATGAACTTTATCTCCCTGCTCGAACCCAAATAGTTCAAGGGTTGCATTTTCTCGGGCGATGGAGCCCACCCCTACCTCGACAAAAGGACCGTGACGTCGTGAGCTGTTGAGGTGAATAAACCGAGCATAAATTTCTTTGCCGGTGCCTAGCTCGCCAAAAATCAATACCGGAGTTTCGTGTTGTGCAATACGTATTGCTTGGGTCTTTAAGCGTTGCACCACATCGCTCTTACCGATGGGTTCGGTGATTGGGCGAATTTGTCGGCTCAACCCCAGGTTTTCGCGCACCAACCGATCTGCCTCCAAAGCCCGTTTCACCGTGAGCAACAGCTTATTTAAAGACATGGGTTTTTCTAGAAAGTCATAGGCCCCTAAGCGAGTGGCTTCCACCGCGGTTTCGACGGTGCCATGACCCGACATAATGATGACCGGACAGGGTAGATGATCGCCCTCAGCCCACTCCTTGAGCAAGCTAATACCATCGATATCCGGCATCCAAATGTCTAGAAGAATCAAATCAGGCCGTCTAGCACGACGCGCTTCTCGAGCACCGGCAGCATTTTCAGCAGTACTGACTTCATAGCCTTCATCTTCTAGGATTTCTTTAACTTGATCGCAAATATCCGGTTCGTCATCGACGACCAGGATATGGAGTGCGCTCATTCTGCCTCCTCGGTGTGAGAAAAGATCATGGGAGTGGTGATTGTTGATGGGGTAGCTTCATGAAAAGGAGGAAAAAGAATGATCATGCGGGTACCCCCTTCAACAGGAATTTCCACTCGAATGGAACCACTATGCTCTTCAACAATCTTTTTAACAATGGCTAGCCCTAGTCCGGTTCCTTTAGGTTTAGTGGTAACATAGGGTTCGAAAATGTCACCGATCTTCTCATGCGGCAAACCTACGCCATCATCTTGAAATATTAACTCCACATAATGGTGTGAAGTCTCATAGTGGTTATTAGAGCAATGGGTAGTAATCCGTAGTATTGAACCGGAGCCTTCAACAATTGCCTCAATGGCATTTTTAACTAAATTGTGTAAAAGTTGACGTAGCCGTCCTTTGTCGCCTTGAATAATAGGCTTTTGTGGGTCCAGGTCCAGTTGAATTTCCACACCTACCGGTGGGTATTCTTGGTATAAGTAAAGCACCTCAGTAATTACGTCGTTAAGGGATAGTACGGTGAGTTTTAAATGTGGTGCTCGTGCGTAGTCGTTAAAAGCATCTACCATTTCTTTCATGGCATGCACTTGTTGCACGATGGTATTAGTCCCTCTATCTAGTACCCGAGCCTGGGATTCGTCTAAGGTTTTTAGATACTTATGACGAATACGTTCAGCAGCCAATTGAATCGGCGTCAGAGGGTTTTTAATCTCGTGGGCTAAGCGTCGAGCCACCTCAGACCAAGCAGCAGCGCGCTCAGCCTGAACTAATGTCGTGATGTCATCAAAAACAATGACATAGCCTCCCCTAAACCCTATAGGATCTGGTAAAGAACTGCCGCGACACATTAAAATTTGCCGCCCTGTATTACCAAACAAGGTAATTTCTTGCCGCCAATCACCGTTTGCATCGGTTAAATGGGATGCGATCGTATCAAATAGGGGTAATAGATGGGTATGTACTTGACTAATGTGAGTACTGTCGACGCCGACTAACTCATGTAAATTGACGCCAGCAATCTGACAGGCGGCAGTGTTAGTGGTACGTAGACAACCCTCATGATCCAAAGTCAATACCCCAGAGGAAAGTCGCGCTAAGACACCCTCAAGATAGGCCCGCTGACTCTCCACAAGCTGTTGGCTTTTTTGCGCACTGTCTCTTGCCTGAGCTAAGTTACGTGTCATTTGGTTGAATGAGTCAACCAAAAAACCCAGTTCATCGTTGTTAGAACGAGGCAGTAGCTGATCATAATGACCGGCGGCAACGGCTTGCGTACCTTGAGCTAAATCCCGCACTGGCTCTGTTAACCGTCGAGCTGAGTAAACGGCGGCCCAGAGGGCGGCCAACACGCTGAATAACATAACTAGTGACAGGGTCAAAATAAAACTTGTTTTTAATGGTACACGCAAAAACACTAATTCTTTATAGCTATCTAAGGCAGACTGGACGGAATCCGCCAATACACTGAAACGACCAGCCACAGGAAACAAAGCTTGTAAAATAGTTTCGTTTTGATTCATGTCTTGGACAGGTATCCGAACAGCGGCGCGAATGTGAAAACCCCCATCATCGGTAGGTTCTAAATTCACATAGCTTTGACCTTGGCGGACTTGTAGTAATACTACTTCCGGCAGCGGAGTCGGTATAACCAGCAAAGGATCTATGTTGGCCGTGGCGATAATGCGCCCATTCTGACTGAATAGAGTTAATTCTGTCGTGTCATTGGTTTCAAGCAGTTTGCCAAGCCGAAATGTCGCTTGTAATGGACTCAAGCCGCTTAGTTCATTAGCCATACGGTCAGCTTGCTTAAGCACTTCGCGCATGCGAAAATCAAGGGCAGTACGGCTTAGTTCCAAAGCGTCTTCTAAAGATTTTTCAACCCGCACGTCAAACCAGCTATCAATTCCCCGCTCTAAAAAGTGCAGGGAAAAAAAGTACACGATGGCCACTGGACTGAAAGCAATTATCACGAAAACGCCCACTAGACGTAATGTTAACCGGGTTCCAGGAGTCCCGGCAAAAAATTGACGAATTAGACCATACAGATTACGAATAATAAAAAGGGCAAGTATCAATAATCCGGTTACACTGAATGCTAACAGCCCCGTATAGGAACGCCCAAAATCGTCAGCATTTTTCGCTACGTCGCTCATCAAACCTAGGGCAGTTAGCAGTAAACCTAAGAGAATTAACATGGCTACAAAGCCTGGCCTTTTAAAAGGGTAAGTTATAGAGGCCATGCGTACCATTCGCTGCTGAGTTGCCAATCTCCAAACAAATAAGTGGCGACTTGTAAGGGAACCGGCAAGTCGTCGATATCTAAATTGACTCTTAATTGCCCATAATAACTTTCACCGCTTTCCAACAAACTTGCATCAAGGAGTGGGAAATCATCGATGCGCCCGAGAAATTGAGTAGCGGTGGCGAGAGAAGGAAAGCTATTGACCTGGCCACTATTTAGGTTAGTTATAAGATATTGGCGAGAAAGGGTATGGTACTCCAAGCGAAATTTTTGCTCTAACTCTGCAATGGTTTCATCCCAGAGCCACTCGCGGTTACGTATCACCTCCATTTCCAACTCAATGGTCAGAGGTACCCCATTTTCCAATGCTTCCTGAGGTGTATCGCCAAGTCGGTAAACAATTCTGGCACTCAATAAGTAAATACCGTTCTCTAACCGGGTATCGGCGCTAAGCACACGAAAACCTGCTGCCCAAGCAAAAGAAATAAGCAGCAATGAGCTAAGTAATAAAACTACTCCACAACACCGCTTGAGAGAAGTGACTCTCGAAAACGATTTACGCAATACCTGTTTGTGCACAGAATTAAGGATTTTTGACAAGACAGGCGTAGTAGGCGCCATCCATTCCCAACTCCCCCGGCAGAATTTGTCTACCGCGCTTCCCTGGTCGACCCCAAGATGCGTCAATAGGTTGTTCTTGAGCATCACGCCGGCTGGCGAGAAAGTGAACGATAGTGTCTTCATTTTCTTGTTTTAGAATCGAGCACGTCGCATAAATGAGCATACCCCCAGGAGAAAGTAGTGGCCACACAGCCTCCAACAGAGACAACTGTTGTTTGGCTAAGCTGCTGATGTCACTGGCTCGGCGTAATATTTTTATATCGGGATGGCGGCGAATGACCCCAGTACCCGAGCAGGGGGCATCCAATAAAATACGGTCATAATATTGCCCGTCCCACCAGGTCGTGGGTTTACCAGCATCACCCACATGCGTGGGTGCTTTGAGACCTAAACGCCGAAGGGTATCGTGCAGACGAGACAACCGTTCGGCGTTATTATCTAAAGCGAGCAGGTATCCTAAATTTGGTTCGCTTTCTAAAGCATGACAGGTTTTTCCTCCCGGTGCAGCACAAGCATCCAGTACCCGTAAACCCGGCGCTAGGCGAAGCAATCCTGCCGCCAGTTGCGCAGCGCTATCTTGCACGGATACCCAACCCTCAAAAAAACCCGGCAATGCTGCCACTGGCAATGTATTGGCGACATTGATACCTGCAGCACTACACGGGTCTGGCTTAGCCTCAATCCCTTTTGCTGTCAGAGTCTGTAAATACGCTGGTCGGGACAGACGTGCTAAGTTTACCCGTAGCGTATAAGGAGGACGTGTATTGTTGGCTTGTACAATGGTTTGCCAATGATGGGGCCAATCCACCTGAAAATGATGTAACAGCCATGCTGGGTGAGCATTACACCAGGTCTCATCTTGAGCAAGGGCTTGCAGACAACTGGTATGCTTACGCTGAAAATTTCGCAATACGGCGTTGACTAACCCAGCGGCTTTGCCCTTGCCCATTTGGCGGGTTGCTGACACCACTTCCGAAACAGCAGCATAGGCCGGTATTCGTAAATGCAGTAATTGATAAAGCCCCAACAACAACAATGCCTGCACATCGCTTTGATGGGGTTTTAAGGGCTTATCTAAAAGACGCTCCAAGAGACGTTGAAGCCCAGGATACCAACGTAAGGTTCCGTAGCAGAGCTCATGGAACAAACTCTGTTCTCGTGCATCGACGCGAGCCAACGCCGGTGGAAAAACCTTAGATAAGGATTGACCTTTGGCAATGACCTCTTGGATAACCTGAGCGGCAATACAGCGTATGTTTGTATTGAGAGCTTTATCAGTCATTAACCTTTACCGCTAATGGGAATCGGGAGGAATAGCCCTTTCCAAATTTTAACCTCATACGCCATCGTTGTGGCCAAGCCGCTGACCAGTCAAACGATAAGCATTGACAAAATCAGCGACAGCAAGCGGACGCTTGCCAGGAACTTGCAGTTTGGTTAGCCGCAGTACACCAGCCCCAGTGGCCACATCAATACCTGCTGAGGTTTCTCTGATAACCGTCCCTGGGACGGCCTCATTGGCCCCTGTGGTCTGTGCCTCGGCTTGCCAGATACGAAGGATTCGTCCATCGGCTTGCGTTTGAGCCACGGGCCAAGGATTGAAAGCCAGCACTTGGCGCATTAGATCAAGCGCCGAACGAGACCAATCTAACTCAGCCTCAGTTTTTTCCAGTTTGGGCGCATAGGTGACTAAAGCTTCATCCTGTGATTGCGGGGTGATTTTGCCAGCTGCTAGATCCGGTAGTAGACGGACTAACGTTTGCGCCCCCAAAAGAGCCAGTTGATCATGCAATTCACCACTGGTCATAGTGGTTGAAAGAGAGATTGCGGTTTGCGCCAATATAGGTCCTGTGTCCAGTCCTACATCCATTTGCATAAGGGTTATGCCAGATTCGCGATCGCCAGCGAGTAGCGCCCGCTGAATGGGCGCCGCGCCGCGCCAGCGTGGCAGTAAAGAAGCATGCACATTGATGCAACCGAGGCGAGGAGTGGCAAGTACAGCTGCAGGAAGTAGCAAGCCATAGGCAACCACCACTATGAGATCAGGCTGCAAAGCGGCAAGTTGGTTTTGCGCATCCCCGTTGCGAAGGCTTTTCGGTTGCAAGATAGGCAGTCCTATCGCGTTTTGTTTAACAGGACTGGCTGCTAATTGACGTCCACGGCCCGCGGGTCGATCCGGTTGTGTATAAACAGCACAAATGTCATGGCCAGCGCTACGTAAAGCCAGCAGACTCGGTACTGCAAACCCAGGTGTGCCGGCAAAAACGATGCGTAATGGTGAACTAGCCATAAACGGTTTTATTAATTAAATAGCTATACGCACAATACGAGCCATCAATATCTCATCAACCATTGCTTTGCCTTGCCTATAGACTCCAAATTTTTATAGATGCTTACAGTTGGCGAACGGGTGCTTCTAGACGCCCTTGTTTTTCAAGCTTTTTACGAATTCGATTTCGCTTTAGGGGCGACAGGTAGTCTACAAACAATTTACCCTCTAGATGGTCCATCTCGTGTTGAATGCACACCGCTAATAGACCATCCGTGGTTATTTCAAAAGGTTCGCCATGCCGGTCTAATGAGGCTAATCGAATAGTCTCAGGGCGCCGCACGGTTTCATGAAAACCGGGTACCGACAAACAGCCCTCTTCCATTTCTTCTTCTCCCTGGCACTCTAAAATGGTGGGATTAATCAGTACCAAAGGTTGATCCCGAGTTTCGGAAATATCCATCACGATAACTCGTTTTTGTACATTAACTTGAGTTGCGGCAAGCCCAATACCTGAAGCTGCGTACATGGTTTCAAGCATGTCGTCAATAAGGGTACGTATGCCATCATCGACGGTGTCTACTGGTACGGCTTTTTTTCGAAGCCGAGGGTCAGGAAAATGCAGAATTGTGAGTTGAGACATGGCAAAATCGCCTGTGTTATGTTTACAAGTATCTATAGAGTATGTAACTAGTATCGCAAATGATACAAGAAATTTTGTGAAAACCGCTATACTTTGCCGATGTAAAAAGTTTCGTTACACTGGCATTGGATGACTGCAAGGATAAAGCAATGATTGAAAAACCATATTTCGGACAATGTCTTTCTATTACTTTGGTAATTTTAATTGTATTTGCTACGTTAACCGCTTGTGCTCAAAGGGCGCCTGCTGCTTCCCCGGATCCCACTAATCCTCGCTATAGTGAGCCGCCACCCCTGGCAACTAGGAGTGGTGGGGGTTTTAGTTCACGGCTTCGTCGTGGGGGGGGCATCGAACTTCGCCCGGATCATCCGCAACGCTATATTGTTAAACAGGGCGATACTCCACAAAAGGTGGCCGAAGTCTTTCTCAAAAGACCTTGGCAATGGCCAGAAGTTTGGCGTCCTCAATCAGGAACGGATAATCCCGGACAACTCTTTGTAGGTGAGGTCATTGAGCTTTATTATCAAGGGGGTCAACCTCGGCTGCGCCCTGTGGCAGGTGTGCCCACCATCAAATTATCACCTGAAATCCGCGTCCAACCTATTGAAGATATTGTGCCTAAGATACCTCGTCAGGCCATTAGTTCGTTTCTCAAACGATCTGTCGTTACCGATGCATCAGCATGGCGAGCCGCCCCCAAAATTATAGGCAATGCTGAGAATCGTGTCCTCAATGCAACGGGTAGTAAGATTTATGTGGATGGGATAACGTCATCTTATCCCTCTAATTACCGAATATTTCGTCCTGGTAACCGGTACAGGGATCCGTTGACAGGGGAGCTATTAGGTCGAGCGGGCCAGTATGTGGGGGAGGCGATACTAGAGGAAAAAGGCAATCCATCTGTATTAATGCTTACCGATGCTCAGCTAGAGGTGCGCACGGGGGACCGCTTGTTTCCAATAGATGAAGCGGGAATCGAGCCTCGCCAATTTCAACCGCAGATGGCGCCGCCAGATACCCAAGGCCATATTATTGCCTTACTAGGGGAAAATGTATTGGCCAGTCAATATCAGAGTCTGGTAGTGAATTTAGGTGAGGACGATGGGATGCAACCCGGTTATATGTTGGATATTGTGGGTACAGATCAAGTGTCTCAGCAAGGGTGGCTAGCCACGTCAGCTAACCCGATAGATCAACAAGTGGGTACTTTAATGCTTTATAAGGTCTATGACGATGTTAGTTACGGACTGGTCACTGACATGAATGATACCATTGGAGTTTTGGATCGAGTGCAGTCACCCTGAACAATCGCGCTTCCGTTGCACCCGCGTCAGAGCCAGCCCCGTGGTTGGCTCTGTTGCGAGCACCAGGGATTGGTCCTGCTCGTTTCGCAAGACTGCTTAACACCTTTGGTTCGCCTGCCGCAGTGTTTGATGCCCAGCGCAGGGATTGGGAGGCGCTTGGACTTGTGGGAGCAACCCTAGATTATTTGGCCGCTCCAGATTGGGATATAGTGGAACGGGATTTGCTATGGCTGGCAGATGCTAACAATCATATGCTTTGTTTGGGTGAACCCAGTTATCCACCCCTGCTTCGTCAGATCCCGGCGCCACCGCCTATTTTGTTTGTAAGGGGTAATTCTGACTGCCTATCTACCCATCAAATCGCTATCGTTGGAACCCGTAATCCTACTGTGGCAGGACGGGAGACCGCTTTGCAGTTTGCGGCTCATCTGGCCAATGCTGGTTTGGGGATTACCAGCGGTTTGGCTTTAGGCATAGATGGCGAAGCTCATCGTGGCGCATTACGCCAACGGGGTTGTACTATAGGGGTAATGGGCACAGGCCCGGATCGTATCTATCCGGCCCGTCATCGGGAACTTGCCCATGGGATTTGCGAGAACGGTGGTGCATTAGTGTCTGAACTACCACCTGGCGCTACTGCACTTCCTGAACATTTTCCGCGACGCAATCGCATCATTAGCGGGTTATCTTTGGGTGTCTTGATTATCGAAGCGTCTTTGCGCAGTGGATCGCTTATCACGGCCCGTTTGGCCACAGAACAGGGTCGCGAAGTTTTTGCTATACCAGGATCTATCCATAATCCCATGGCTAAGGGTTGCCATCGGTTGATTCGCCAAGGGGCTAAATTGGTGGAGAATGCAACGGATATTTTAGAAGAGCTGGCGCCTCTAGCAGCGGCGGCAGTTGATCCTGCACTAGAAAAAGTAGAGACAATCCTCTCTGAGCCGGAACTCGACGAGGATTATCAACAGTTGCTAAAAAATTTAGGACAGGAACCTGTTTCCATTGATTTACTAGTGGAGCGATGTGGATTGACGCCAGAGGCCGTTTCCTCCATGCTGCTGATTTTAGAATTGCAAGGTGTGGTTGTATCTGTTCCGGGAGGTTTGTATTACCGGTGTCGTTAATGCCTGAGGGTTTACCTATGAAAGAAAATACGTTGGACGTATTGATGTACCTTTTCCAACACTACATGAGTAATGTGAGTAACGACACGGACTTTGATCCAGACCGAGAATCCATGGCGACAGAATTATTAGAGGCTGGTTTTCCTTCCCGGGAAATTAACCGCGCCTTTGAGTGGCTTGATGGTTTAGTAGCTCGTCAGGCTATGCCATTGACAGCCGTCAACGAAGGTTGTTCGTTTCGTATTTATTCAGATCAAGAAATTGCTTGGCTTGATTTAGAATGCCAGGGTTTTCTTTTATTCTTAGAGCAAGCGGGCGTTTTAAATTCCGATACGCGAGAACTCGTCATTGATCGAGTGATGGCGCTGGAAAACGATGATATGGATTTGACGCAACTCAAATGGATTATTTTAATGGTGCTGTTTAACCAACCTGGTCAGGAAGAAGCCTATGCCTGGATGGAAGATCTTATGTTCGAGGAAGTGGAGGGATACTTGCACTGATAAACCCTTGCGCAGCGCCTGTTGCAGCGGTGCTTTGCGACGATTACGTAAACGCGTTGTCAAAGAGCATCGGCAGCGCTTATATAGCGGTCGATTGATTGTATTTTATGAGTAAGAATCTGGTTGTTGTTGAATCTCCCGCAAAAGCCAAGACGATCCAAAAATATCTTGGCAAAGACTTTGAAGTTCTCGCTTCTTATGGGCATGTGCGCGACTTAGTACCGAAAGAAGGCGCCGTCGACCCTAATCACGACTTTGCCATGAAGTACGAAGTTGTTGAAAAGCATCAAAAATACGTGGATGCGATTGCTAAAGCCATGGCTAAAGCTGCTGCCTTATACTTAGCCACTGACCAAGACCGGGAAGGTGAGGCGATTTCCTGGCACCTCTGTGAACTATTAAAATCCCGGGATGTTTTGGATGGAAAACCTGTCCATCGAGTAGTATTCAATGAGATCACTCAACGAGCTATTAGTGAAGCTATTGCCCATCCGCGGGATTTATCCAGCCAGCTTATCAGTGCTCAACAAGCCCGCCGTGCGTTAGATTATCTAGTAGGTTTTAACCTCTCGCCTTTACTGTGGCGCAAAATTCGCCGTGGTCTCTCAGCAGGCCGTGTGCAGTCGCCTGCCCTGCGCATGATTGTCGAGCGAGAAGAGGAAATCGAACGCTTTGAGAGCCAAGAATATTGGAGCATTGAAGCGGATGCAGTTCACCAGAGCCACGCTTTTAGCGCTAAACTGGTGAAGTATCAAGAAAAAAAAATAACCCAATTTAGCATTACCGATAAAGACACTGCCCATGCAGCCCAGGCAATATTATGGGAGGCGGCAAACGGCAAACTGCAAGTCGACCACATCGAAAAAAAGCAGCGCCGCCGCAATCCATCAGCGCCTTTTACTACGTCTACTCTACAGCAAGAAGCGTCTCGTAAATTGGGTTTTACCCCTCAGCGCACCATGCGGCTTGCCCAGCAGCTGTATGAAGGCATCGACGTGGGTGCAGGGGCGGTGGGTCTCATTACCTATATGCGCACCGACTCGGTGCATCTGGCCAGCGATGCTTTGGATGAAATCCGTGGGTTGATCGTCCAGCGTTATGGTAAACATAACCTACCAGCTAAACCAAGGGTATTTAAAACAAAAACCAAGAACGCCCAAGAAGCCCACGAAGCTATTCGTCCTACCAACGTAAAGCTGGAACCGGATGCTATTCGGAGCAAATTAACACCCGAACAATATAAACTTTATGAATTGGTCTGGAAGCGTACAGTAGCCTCGCAGATGCAGCATGCTACCCTCAATATGGTGGCAGTGACTTTAGGGTGCGGCGCCGGTAACGCTTTTCGCGCTACCGGTTCCACGGTGGCAGATCCAGGTTTTATGCTGGTGTATAAGGAAGACGTTGACGATGCTACTAATAAGGAAGAGGATAGTAATGAGCGCGTATTACCTCCTCTTCAGGTGGGTGACTTGGTGGAATTAAAGGCCATTCGACCCGAGCAACATTTCACGGAGCCACCACCTCGCTTTTCCGAAGCCAGTCTTGTCAAAGCCCTAGAGGAATTTGGTATCGGTCGTCCATCCACCTATGTCACAATTATTTCTACCCTACAACAGCGTGAATACGTGGTATTAGAAAATCGCCGTTTTCGTCCCACCGATATGGGCAAGATCGTGAGCCGCTTCCTGACTCAATACTTTAACCGCTATGTAGATTATGACTTTACAGCAAAACTGGAAGACGAGCTGGATGCGGTGTCAAGAGGGGAAAAAAACTGGGTTCCTCTGATGGGAGCATTTTGGAAGCCTTTTAAAGATCTGGTTGACACTACCGCCGAAAGCGTTACTCGCCAAGAAGTGGTGCAAGCGCGAGAATTAGGTGTCGATCCTGTCTCAGGGCGGCCGATCAGCGTACGTATGGGGCGCTATGGCCCCTTTGTACAAATCGGTACTAAAGAAGATGAGGAAAAACCCAAATTCGCGGGTCTTCGCCCCGAGCAACGGATGGACACAATCACTTTGGAAGAGGCCCTTGCGTTGTTCCAATTGCCGCGAGAACTAGGCGAAACCCTGGAAGGAGAACCTATTTTAGTCAATATCGGCCGCTTTGGACCCTATATTCGCTATGGAAAAAAATATGTCTCTCTCAAACAACCCGAAGATCCCTATACCCTTTCCCGTGAACGGGCATTAGAACTCATTGCAGAACATAAAACCGCTGATGCCAATAGAATAATAAAAGCGTTTGATAGCTCAACGATGCAAATTCTTAAGGGACGCTATGGACCCTATATTACCGATGGTAAAAAAAACGCCCGTATCCCAAAAGATCGCGAGCCTGCCACATTAACTAAAGCGGAATGCGAAAAACTTTTACAAGAAGCCCCAGAACGCAAGCCGCGTCGGCGGGCAGCCCGCAAAGCTTGACGATGCCAGGCGCTATAATGATGTCTAAAGAATGCTAGTAAAATAGGTAAAGCCAAATGAGGAATCCTCTGGGGGTGTTTTGCTATGAATCAGTCTTCGATGAACAAGTTTACGGACGCTTACCATCGTATGATGGAACGAGTGCAAGCACAGCTCGACCAGGTGCGCAAAGCAGAGCAAGATATAGTGCCTACTATTCAGCACAGTATTGAGCAGGCTTCGGAAACGGCGGTAGAACTGGGTGAATTGACTCGGGAAGAGGCCCAGTTGATCAGTGGCTATGTAAAGCGGGACTTAGAGGATGCAGGGCATTACCTGGCCGAGACAGGAGAGGATTTTAAAACCTGGTTACGGTTTGATGTTGAGCTTATAGAAGACCGATTATTGGAATGGTTTGGTAATACTGCCGACCGAACCCGCCTAGAGCTATTAACTTTTAATGCTCCGGTTAAAGAAACGTCTTCCTATCAAGCGGGTGAAATTACGGGGCCAGGCTCTTTACAATGCGATGACTGTGGCAAACGTATTGCTTTCCATACTGTAAACACCATTCCCCATTGCCCTACATGCGGAGGGTCCTCGTTTAGTCGGATAGCTGTTCGTAGGGCTTGAATTTGAGTTTTGCAGAGCGAAGGATTGATGTCAATGGCATGTTCTAGGAACATTGAAACAACACTTTTCCATTCATGCGAATGATGTCACCCGTATGTATGCCGTAAGCGCCTTTGCGGCGTTCATGGAAATACTGACGTAAGGTTTGGTCCATGACCGGAAAGGCGAGTTCCTGCCACGGTATTTCATCTTCAGCAAACAGTTTTACTTCTAGGCTTTCGTCGCCGGCGCTTGCATAGCCATCCCGCAAATGACCCCGAAACATGAGATAAACTTGGCTAATGTGGGTTAGATTGTAGAGGGCGTAAAGCACTAAATTTTCAACCACGGCATTGGCTTCTTCTAACGTTTCCCGAGCAGCCGCTTGAGTGGTGGATTCTCCGTTTTCCATAAAACCGGCTGGCAGTGTCCAAAATCCATAGCGGGGTTCTATGGAACGTCGACATAACAGTATTTTGCCTTGCCATTCAGGAATACAACCGGCAACAATCTTAGGATTTTGATAGTGAATCATGCCGCACACGTTGCAGACATCACGGGGACGGGTATCTTTCTCCGGGATACGCAAAGTCACCGAGGAGGAACCGCATTCACTACAAAATTTCATGGAGAGAGCACACCCAATACCTGAAAGTTATTACCGTCTGGCCGAATCACAACGATTTCTCCAGAACGCGGAAAAACACCGGTTAGCCCTGTAATATTAACCTGATGACTAACCATTACAATAGTAGATGAACCGCTGCGTTTTTCACTGACAAAACCCATCAATTCTCGAGTTTGTTGAGGACCTTGATCGCGGTTCCTAAAAAAAGAGTCTAGCACAGGATAGGATTTGACAGGTCCCAGATTTAGTAGTCGGGCCGTTTCTAAGCAACGACACCAACGACTTGAGAGTACCTGCTCGACGTTTATCTGACGTTGCCGAAACGCCGCGCCGATACGGCGTGCCTGGTTGCGCCCCTCGGCAGAGAGGTTGCGCTGAGTTGTGCAATCGTCCAGGCGGAAATTATCCGGATCACCGGTGCCAGGCGCCAGCGCATGACGCATAAAGGCAATATGTCCACCTTCTTGAAGCGCTGCCCACAACGCCTCCGTTTGGTTGTTTGCGACTGTCTGAGCAACCAGGGTTGTGGAATAAACTAAAACGACGATGAGTAGGGCAAGTCGCCTAAAAACGTGCATGTTCAGCGCTGCTAAATTATTAGTATTTGACAGAACAACCATAGGGTTGGGTGGTTGCCGGTTCAGCCGGTTGACCTTTCTGGGCGGCAGTTAGCGCCATACGGACATAATTATTGGCAGTTTCCACGTCAGATTCGTTGGCTGAAGGGATGTCGTCGATGGCGCCCATATAAACCAACTCACCTTCGGGATCGATGACGTACATATGAGGCGTTGTGCGAGCGCCATATAGCTCTCCAATGGTTCCCTCTGGATCCAACAAGACAGCACTGGGAGCAGCGTTTCGTTGGTTAGTGAGCTCATTGGCTTGGTCAGGAGAAACATGACCTTGTTTGCCCGGTGCTGAAGAAATAACTGACCACCAAACGATGTCTTGCTCATTTGCCTCCTTTTGCAGTGCTTGCATATTACCCGATCCATAGTGTTTTCTCACAAATGGACAATCGTGATTGGTCCATTCCAAAACAACGATAGATCCCTTCTGATCCCTCAGCTTTTGCGTATTGCCTTCGCTATCAGTTGCGGTGAAATCAGGGGCGAGTTCGCCCGGTGCAGGGACTGCCTGGGCAATATGGGGCGACAGGGTAATAACCATACTAACTAAGCCTGCCAACACGAAAAGTTTTGCTGTGGAAAACAATTTACACATCACAAATCTCCTACGACGGGTCGCTGTCTTGCAAGCCTTTGATTGCTTTTAACACTAAAGATTCCGTGAGGATCTGCGGTAAGACAACAGGATTGCTAGTTCGGCCCGGCGGGTAAAGCACATAAAGAGGAACGCCACTGCGCTCAAATGACGTTAGCATTGCGGTAATGTCTGGATCTCGGTTGGTCCAGTCGGCTTTTAAATAAGTGATTCTTTTGGCTGCAAGGCTTGCTTTGACTCGGGGAGAACTTAACGCGATACGCTCATTCACCAGGCAGGTGATACACCAAGCCGCCGTAAAATTTATAAAAACGGGACGATCGGCGGCTCGCAAAGCTTGCAGGCGTGCTTTTGAAAAAGGCTCCCAAGACTTTGCTGTAGCTTTTGTAGATGAGGGTTGGGAAGTGAAGGATTCAGTAGTTGTTGGCAAAGTGGCTACCGCGAGGGCCGCCATGAAAACGCTTAACACACCTAGCCGTCCCAACAAACGCCATCCCAAACTCCCGGTACTAACTAGCTTTATTAGCCATACTCCGAAAGCAATAGCGATTAGCCCTGCTAAAACCGCCGCAACCCCATCTGAACCGGTTTGTTGACTCAGAACCCAGACTAACCAGGCAACAGTCCCGTAAAGGGGAAACGCCAAAAACTCTTTAAAACGTTCCATCCATATTCCTGGTTTTGGTAGGAAACGCAGCAGAGCAGGCTTAAAACTGAGAAGCAGGTAGGGCAACGCAAAGCCCACGCCTAAAGCAATAAAAACACTCAAAGCCACAGGCCAAGGTTGGGTAAGGGCAAAACCCAGTGCGGTTCCCATGAATGGCGCCGTACAGGGAGTAGCGACCAGGGTGGCCAGGACACCGGTGGCAAAAACACCCGGATAACCCGATCGAGCTGCAAATCCCTGACCGATGTTTGTCAAACTGTTACCGATCGTCACTAAACCAGAAAGGCTGAGAGCTAAAAAAAATAACAAATATGCCAATAGGGTAATGAAAAAGGGTGATTGCAGCTGGAATCCCCAACCAATTTGAGCGCCCCCTGCACGTAACCCTAAAAGCAAACCTGCAATGCAAGCAAAACTAACCAGTACCCCAGCGCTGAAGATAAGTCCATGAAGGCGCACTAACCAAGCATCGTGATGAGCGAGTTGTGCAAAGTGTAGGGCTTTGATAGAAAGTACCGGGAAAACACAGGGCATTAAATTGAGAACTATTCCTCCCATTACCGCCAATAGCATTGCATAAAACAGGGATGTTACAGATACAGTACTACTGGGACTAGGTGCAGACTGCCCGGTAGTAGGTAGCGCATCAACGGTAAACCCTTGGGTGACAGGTCCGCTATCAAGCTGTTCCTGTACCACAACTACACCTTGCAAACGCCCTAAGGTTGCATCGGTTTGCGTGCCGGGCTGTAAGCTAACGATGATGTTGTCTTGGCCGGTTTCTATGGATTGTTGAGCGGCATTTTCTATGACATCGTCTTGAAATGGGAAAAACCTTATTTGTGGTTGAGAGGACCCCCACTGGGGAATATCTAAATACAGTTTAAGCTGATCCGAGTGGTAAGAAAAATGCGTTTGCCAAGGACTCGGTTTAGGTAATGCTTGGCGGGCTTTTTTAAAGTCCGATCGCCAGCGTTCGTCCACGGGTGGTTTGCCGTTGGCGATGGGTAAAGTCAGGTTTAAGGTGGCGTTTTCTGGAATACAGTTCTCTTCGCAAACCAGCCAATTAGCATCAGCTTGAAAGGTTAACGTTTCTTGGTTTTTAAGTCTGCGGTTTGGCGGCGTCAGTTGCACCAAAAGGTAAACATCACCGTGGTAGCCATAATTCATCAGTGGACCGAAAGAGATGGGTTCTGGGTAAGGCCAATGAATAGCGCTGGCTTGGAAAGCTGTCGGTAAAGTCCACTTGATGGTTGTAGCAAGTCCCGAATCGCCAGGATTGCGCCAGTAGGTGTGCCATCCGTCACGCATTTTTAGATGCAACGCCACCCAGAACGGTTGACCCGCCTGTACAGCAGTGACTTCACTAATAAGCCGAGCCCGTACGTTTTCAGTAGCGACGGGATTGGCGAAAGTGGACAAAGAGAGTGTTAGTAGAAGCGCTAAGGCTATAAATCTTAAGCATAGATTCATATGGGCAAATCTTACAAAATATTTTTTCAGACTAGTAGGGCGTACCAAATATGGGGGTGAAGCGTCGTGACATGACCTGGTTTGAATTCGTATAGGTAAATAGGCAGACCGCTTCATGGGAAACTCGCTTCTGCTCGCTATGTATGTTACGTATATAAATATAACTCTATTTAGGAACACCTATCAGTAAGCAAGTTTCGTGGATGAGTCCTTTTGATAATCGATAAAATCTTGTCTATTCAATGTTGCGATTAGAATTTTTTTTTAGTATCTGCCTTGGGTTCTTGTTTGAAGCCACTAAAAGCATAGTTGGCGCCGGTTCTCACTTTGATAAGCCAGCGCCGAGCCCAGGTGAATTCTAATCCTAGAATCGCGAGCCCAGCAGGAATAACGATGAAAGCAGGTCCTGGCAAAACCAGCAACGCTATGCCGATTAGCAGAACAGTGATGCCAATGACAGCGATCACAATGCGTCGCGCCATCTTGTAAGACATATAAAGGGTAGATTTGACCATCTATTTGTTTTGGCTCCATTCGCAGCCAACCTGTTTTGTTATTCCAATTCTTCCAACCAGGCGCGGGGTTTTAAAAAATCCTGGCATAAATGCGCTTCTGGACTGCCAGGTTCTGGATGCCAGTTATAACGCCAATTTACCTGTGGCGGCAATGACATAAGGATTGATTCAGTGCGGCCCCCTGATTGAATGCCGAAGAGTGTCCCTCGATCGTAAAGTAAATTAAATTCCACATAACGGCCTCGCCGATAGCGTTGGAATTCACGCTCCCGTTTACCATAAGGCTTGTCTCGCTGGCGCTGGATAATGGGCAGATAGGCCGCTAAATAATGATCACCGACACTTTGTGTAAAAGCAAAACTGCGTTGAAAACCCCATTCGTTCAGATCATCAAAAAAAAGTCCACCAATACCGCGAGTTTCATTACGGTGTTTTAGAAAAAAATAATCATCACACCATTGTTTAAAACGAGGATAGACATCTGTTCCAAACGGATCGCAGGCTGCTTTAGCCGTCTGGTGCCAATGTACGCAATCCGCTTCATCAGCGTAATAGGGCGTTAGATCAAATCCACCCCCAAACCACCATATCGGTTCTGCATCGTCTCGTTCAGCGATGAAGAATCGGACATTGGCATGGGAGGTGGGTATATAGGGATTATGGGGATGAATGACCAAAGACACGCCTAGGGCTTGAAAGCCACAACCTGCTAGCTCCGGACGTTGAGCCGTGGCCGAAGGCGGTAATCTTTCTCCATAGACGTGGGAGAAATTAATGCCTGCTTGCTCAAATAGAGCGCCATCGTTTAATACTCGAGTGCGGCCTCCACCGCGAATGCCAGTGTTAGGAGCAGCAGGGCGTTGCCAATCATCTTCAAGAAAGGTATGACCGTCGAGTTGGGCTAGCGCTTGTTCGATACGGTCCTGCAGAGCGAGTAGATATGATTTAACAGCTTCAGTATCGGGTTTTTCCATTACAAGATTAATCCATATTAATAATGCGGCATTTTAGGATCTACCTCTCGGGACCAGGCGTCAATACCTCCTGTTAGGTTAACAATCCGCTCAAATCCCGCTTGTATCAGAAAAAAACCTACCTGGGCGCTACGAATGCCATGATGGCAGATAACCACCGTTTCACGATCCGACTTTAGCTTATCTAAACTTTGCGGAATATGACCCATGGGTATATTTAGTGAACCTTCAATCCGGCAAATGGCAAATTCCCAAGGTTCTCTCACGTCCAACAGTAAGGGTGCAGACTCTGCTTGAGTTAAATAGCTTTGCAGCTGTTGAGGGGTAAAATGATGCATGGTCGGTTCTTTAAAATTCAAAAACAGGGGAAGGGTTAATCTCTTCAATTAAAGGGGGGATGTCCGTATCAAATAAACTCTCTTGAGTCCATTCATGGGCGCCTACTCGGGTAATCAGCAACGCTTCCATGACGGGCGGTTGCCCAACAATCACAAACAAGCGCCCACCCACAACCAATTGTTGCTGCCAACTATTTGGTGAGTGTCGCATAGAGCCGGTAATAGCGATGGCATCATAACATTGATTTCCCCAACCGTGAGCGGCATTTCCTATGCGCAGTGTTACATTATTATCGCGCCGATGAGTGTTGAGTTTGGACTGAGCAGCGGCATGGAAAGCTGAAAAAATATCCACGCTAAGGACACGAGCACTTAGCTGCGACAGACAAGCCGTCAAATAACCACTTCCGGTACCTACCTCAAGCACCTGGTCTTTAGTTTTTAAAGCAAGGGCTTGCAGGAGACGGCCCTCCACCTTAGGACTCATCATAACTTGACCATGTTCTAACGGTATTTCCACATCGGCGAACGCTAAATTACGGTACTTGGGTGGAACAAAATCTTCCCGTGGTGTCGTGGCGAGCACATCCAAAATACGCTGATCAAGAACGTCCCACGTTCGGATTTGCTGCTCAATCATATTTTGACGGGCTTCTTCGAAGTCAATCTCAATTGTGCTCATTTTTTTGCTACCTAAAAACCAGGGTAAATTTGCAATTTCATAGAATGGTATGTGTATAGAGAGAAGTTTTATATAAAAAAAAGTAATTAAGATATGTTTATTAATTCCTTTTTGGTTGTTTGATGCCTGACTATCATAACGCACTAGGATCAGTGGAAGCATGATTCGGCTTGCGTTGATGAATAATATGGCTAGGTAGAGACAAGCATGACTCAAGCAGCGGCAAAACACGTACAGTCTGAAAAAATACAGTTAAATTTAGCGGTAACCAATCGCATGTTGGATGCCTTATCTGCTGAACAACGAGTATCTTGGGCACTGAACCGTTTTCCCGGGCGCATCGTCATGTCCTCTAGTTTTGGCGCTCAAGCTGCCGTCTCTTTGCATATGGTAACCCGCCAGGCGCCTAATATTCCTGTGATTTTGGTGGACACCGGCTATCTTTTTGAAGAAACTTACCAGTTCATCGATGACTTAACCCAGCGCTTGTCCCTAAATCTCAAAATCTATAAACCCCATTTAACTCCTGCTTTGCAAGAAGCCCGTTACGGTAAACTTTGGGAGCAAGGGTTAGAAGGGATTGAACGGTATAATCGAATCAATAAAGTTGAACCGATGCAACGGGCCTTGGATGATGTGGATGCGACTGCTTGGATTGCTGGTTTGCGCCGCCAGCAGTCGAAAAGTCGGCAAGATCTTGATGTGATAGCCTTTCGCAATGGCCGTTTCAAAGTGCATCCTCTTATCGATTGGACCGATCGCGATATTTATCATTACTTAACTAAACACAACTTACCTTATCATCCTCTCTGGCATAAGGGTTATGTCTCCATTGGAGACGTGCATACGACCCAGCGTTTGACCGCAGGAATGAGTGAAGAAGAAACTCGTTTCTTCGGCCTAAAACGGGAATGTGGTTTGCACGAGCATGTTTAATATACTCCGCAAACTCTGCAAAAGTTTTTTTAAATCTTTCCGTTCGCTATTCTCCCTCCGTTCGTAGCTATTTGTTTTCTTCTTGTAACTTCCCTTCGCCAGCCTCTCTATGGCGAAGGGAAAAGAATGCGTATTTGACCTACCGAAACGCCACGACTATCCTTCTTTTTTAAGTGATTCAACCAAGTCGATATATTGTTGCTTAGCATCATCAGGAGAGGTGCCTTTAAAACCGGCCCAGGCATCGTACTTGGCACGACCAACTAGATCGGTGAAGCCAGGACGGTCACCTTGCACGTCTCCCTCTGAGCCCTGTTTAAAAAGCGCGTAAAGTTTAAGTAGCGTGTTATTGTCAGGTCTTTTGCTCAATTGGGTGCTTTCTTCAGAGGCTTGCTGGAATCGGGCTTGTAGATCGGACATAATTGCTCCTACTCGTGATTGATGTGGTTAATTTCTCCACGCTTTGGTGGAATCTCATTTGTAGAGGATTTTCAGCTATCGTGCAAGTTAGCTAGTAGTATATATAAATAAAGTGCTTTTTTAAGACGCTAAGGGATTTACATGTCCCGATAAAAAATAGAATAACGCGATCAAACGTTATTCCCATTATTCATACCTACAGCATAACAATGGGTTTTAAGCATGGCGCATCCCGAACGTGAACGCATGTCCAGCATTGATACAGCCTGGTTACGCATGGACCGTCCCTATAACATCATGGCCATCAATGGCGTCCTTATTTTTGAGGATCGACTTGATTTAGAGTCTGTCAAAGAGCTGGTTCAAGCCCATATGATGCGTTACAAACGTTTCCGGCAGCGGCCTATTCGTACCTCCGGTGGTTACGTTTGGGAGACGGATATTCACTTTGAATTAAGTAGTCATGTGCGCCGGATGGGATTACCTGGCGCAGGCGGCAAAGAAGAACTCGAGGAGTTGGTCAGTGATTTAATCAGTACTCCTATGGATCCCAGCAAACCTTTGTGGGATTTTCACCTGGTGGAAGACTACCAAGGCGGTAGCGCCCTGATTGTACGTATTCAGCACTGTTATGGTGACGGGATGGCCATGATCCAAGTGCTTTTGTCGCTGACCACCCCGATACCCGGGATGCTTACTGACACCACCCAGTCAAAGGGGACCATATCTCGCCAGGATGGTGAAGAGGTGCGGGGCGATATTTTTCATCAACTGTTTGAGCCCGTGAGCGAAGCCGTTAGTCAAGCGGTCAAGGCAGGTCGGAATTTGTTAGAAGATAGCGTGGACATAGTGCGTCACCCGGGTGAAACCTTCGGTTATGCACGCCAGGGATTGGGCTTGCTTTCGGAGGCGGCTAAGTTCACCCTAATGCCTGACGATCCTGTAACTCGTTTCCGTGGTAAGCTAAGCGTTGCTAAACGCGTGGCATGGGCGGAACCCTTGTCTTTAAGAGAAGTAAAGACCATCGGCAAAGCGCTAGGCTGTTCCATCAACGATGTGTTGTTATCCTGCGTAACCGGTGCGCTACGTGCGTATCTTTTGGAGAAAGGTGATTCTATCCGTGATGGTTTAGAAATACGCGCTGCGGTACCGGTTAACTTGCGATCGTTAGAGAAGGCTAAAAAGTTAGGTAATTTTTTTGGTTTGGTATTGCTAACATTACCTATTGGCGTGGCTGACCCTATACAACGTGTGCACACTGTGCAACAACGTATGCGGGAATTGAAAGGTTCTTATCAAGCTGTTTTAACCCTCGGTTTGTTAGGCACTTTAGGTGTAGGTCCTAAGCTGGTCCAGGCGTCAGCTATGAAAGTGCTCAGCAAAAAGGCTACCGCAGTGATGAGCAATGTGCCAGGTCCTCAACAACCGCTTTATATGGGAGGAGCAAAAATGTCTGAACTGATGTTTTGGGTGCCTCAGTCGGGATCAGTAGGCATGGGGGTTAGCATATTTAGCTACAACGGTCGCGTTCATTTTGGGCTGAGAACAGATGCAAGAGTCGTAAGGGATCCTGATACCATAATTAAGCGCTTTAAGGGGGAGTTTGAGAAAGTTTTGCTAACGGTAATGATGCAACCCTGGTATAGGCAGACAGAGGTAAAACCATTGGTAAATTCCTCATAGTGAGTGCATGCAGCACTACTCATTTGTTAGCGTTTTGCTTGATTCAATAAACTTACATTGCAAATATTTATGTGTTGGAATGTTAAGAGTCCATCCGCTTTAGGCTTTATGAGATCTTGAATTAGGGTTCAAAAAATGAATTTTTCTATGACTCTATATTAATGACGCTGTCTTTGATAGATAAAATACGTTATTGAATTAGTATGATTATTCTAATTTATACTGCTATTTTTATGATTTTATGACAAGCTAATGTTTGTCTCATTAAAACTAAAAAATTATCGTAATCGTAGTAATACTTTATAGCGTGAATCTATGCTACTTTAGGAGAAAGAGAAATGGTAAAAAAACTAAAGACCGAGACAAACGACAAACAAATGGCGTTAGTTAGAGCTGTAGATAGCTCAAGACTTATTTGGTTAGCAGGGTTAGGCGCCCTATCTAAATTTGAAACAGAAAGTAGTGCTTTGTTTGAAAGTTTGGTCAAAGAAGGCGAAAAATTCGAAAATCAAACAAAAAAGTTGGCTGACAACAAAATTGATGACGTCAAAGATAAAGTGGAGGGAGTAAGAGATAAGGCAATTGATACATGGGATAAATTAGAGGAGTCTTTTGAGGCGCGATTAGCGACCCTTCTAAATAAAATGGGGATACCCACTCACGATGATGTTGCCGATCTTTCAAAGCGGGTAGAGACACTGAACGAAAGCGTTAAAAATTTAAACAAAGTTTAGAAAATATGTGTCATGTTGGCTCTTTGCTCTTTTTTATGTTTTTGACGTGATAATTATGTTTTTGACGTGATAATAAAGATCATCGGAGTAGGGTTGAAACCATTGTTATGGTACCTTAATAAGTCCTAGTGATAAAAGATTTTGCGATCGAGAAAACAACAACTAAATCTAAAAATGTTACTTAGATCGTATTTTGTTTGTCTAGACTTGCCTCAAGTGCGCTAAAAATACTAGCCTCTGCTCAGCAAGCTTAAGGAGGTGCCATGAAAGATAAGCCGTATGTTACTCGCCTAGGAACTGATGTGCCTCGAGTTGGATTAGCGCTTGCCGGTGGTGGACCTTTGGGTATGATCTACGAAATTGGTGCCTTGCGAGCACTTGATGAAGCGTTAGAGGGTGTTGATTTCAACAACCTTGACGTTTATGTTGGGGTAAGCGCGGGTGCAGCCATTGCGGCTAATTTAGCTAATCAATTGACGACAGCTCAAATGTGTAGGGTTTTCATCCGTGGCGAAGCAGTCGAGCATCCTTTTAACCCCGATGTGTTTTTAAAGCCTGCGTTTAAAGAGTACTATAACCGTCTTTTATTGGTACCTAGATTGTTTGCTCAATCAGTCTGGCGGTTTGCAAAAAATCCCTTCGACATCACCTTAACAGAATCTTTAACTAGCCTGAGCCAAGCCCTTCCCACGGGTGTTTTCAATAACGAGGCAATTTTCAATTATCTGAATCAACTTTATAGCGTCCCTGAACGAACCAATGATTTTCGTGAGTTGCGCCAAAAGCTTTATGTGGTGGCGGTAGATCTAGATACGGGAGAGCCGGTAAGGTTTGGTTCTAAAGGTTATGATGATGTGCCTATCGCCAAAGCTGTTCAAGCGAGCACAGCGCTGCCAGGTCTCTATCCACCCGTGAAGATCGACGGACGTTACTACGTGGATGGCGCCTTGACAAAAACCATGCATGCTTCGGTAGCCCTTAGCGAAGGAGCTGATTTGGTTTTTTGTGTTAATCCACTAGTACCATTCGATGCCAATCTGGCTGCCCACGTCGGCACTTTAAACAAACACGAGAGTCTTGTTGAAAAAGGGCTTGCCGTTGTTTTGTCTCAAGCGTTTCGAACTATCATCCATTCCCGTTTAGAAGTAGGTATGTCTAGCTACGATACTCAATACGAGAATGCCGATGTAGTTCTTTTTGAGCCGAACCGCGAAGATCCCAAAGTGTTTTTTACCAATGTCTTTAGCTTTTCCAATCGATTATGGGTTTGTGAGCATGCCTACCAAACCACCCGCCATGATTTGTTGGCGCGACATAATGAGTTGGGTGCTTTGTTAAACCGCCATGGCATTTCTTTACGTATGGATATTTTAGAAGACAAAACTCGCCACTTTAGTACGGGTTTGCACAATGAAGATCCAGAGATGGACGAAGCTGTTGAAGATCTAATGAATGGTAGCGATAGTGATTCTTTACAAGAACCTGCAAAGTCTGAAGATTGGTTAAAAGCGGTGCATAACTAGTTGAGCATAATCTTGTATGAGATGATTTTAAATTGTAAGTTTATGTAGGAGTCGAGTATAAAATGGCAAAAAAAAAGTTAAAAAACAAAAAAAATGAAGCACAAGCAGTCAATACTGTGGTGCATACAGCCAGACAGATTTGGTTAGCCGGTTTAGGTGCATTTGTAGCCGCTGAAGAAGAAGGTGGTAAGTTGTTTGAAGTATTGGTTAAACATGGTGAAGAGGTAGAAGGGCATACAAAAAAAATAGCTGAAAGCAAAGTCGGTGTTATGAAAGGTAAGGTTGAAAGTGCTGTGGAAGAAATGAAAGATAAAACAACGGATACTTGGGAAGGATTAGAACAAGTCTTTGAAGATCGTGTAGCTCGTGTTTTGAATCGGCTCGGTGTGCCTACTCAAGAAGATGTCGAAGAATTAGGTCAACATATAGAAAATCTTACAAAAAATATCAATGATTTGCTTGAGAGCACTTAAAGGTTTAATCGTTTGCTAGTCTTTTTTAGGGTTTTTGTGGTGGCATACATAGTTCAGGCTAATATTTTTGTATTTAACTTTTAATCTAAATAGTCGTGGCTCAGTCTTTTAACTAAAGTCCGCATATCCTCTCTTAAAAAAGGCGACACTAGCGCCATTACCTGGAAAACACCATGTCCGAGGTGGTTCCCATCCATACTATCAATGTTATCAATGCCATGTACGCTTCTACGTACATTTTGAAAGTTGATCCAGTAAGTTGCCACTAAAGCAATATTATTTGCTAATGCTTCAATTTCTTCAGAGTTGGCATTCATAACATCGGCTTTGACAAGACCTGTACATATAGTGATAGAAGTAGCAATTTTACGCTCTAAAATCCTTTTAAAACGCATTCTCAGCTTTCGGCTACGACTTAGGATGTTGTCTAAATCCCGATACAAAAAACGGTATTGCCAAATGCTTTCAAATACAAGATGCAGATAAAGCCACATGTCTTCCATGTTGAGTGCGCGGCTTTCCGGTGCTTCTAATGCGTCTGATATTTGCTGTTCAAAACGTAAGAATAGATAGTAGATGATCTCGTCTTTATTGCGAAAGTGATAGTAAAGGTTTCCTGGGCTTATATCGAGTTCATCTGCAATATGATTAGTTGTGACATTGGGTGCTCCATATTTATTAAAGACATCTAAACTAGCCTGTAGGATTCGTTCACGAGTTTTCATCGTTTTGAACTATGTCACAACCATTATTATTTCAAAGTGTTGTTAATGCTTTAATTTTTATCAACAGATGTATCTGATCTGTTACTGTGAGAAAATTTTAGTGTATTAAGGCTGATAAGTACTTCGCCGAAAGTTTCGCGGTTTTTTAATCTTGTAGTTCCCCGTCCGTTCTAAGAAATTATTGGTAGAATTATTGTTCAGGTGCTTAATACATAAGCATCAAGTAAAATCATCAGCTTTTTTACATGGAATTTAAGAAAAAGCAAAAACTTAAAGTTGTTTAAATTTAATTATAATGAATATAAAAAAAGTAGTACTCATATTTTGAAAGTCAACCAATATAAAATGCAGTCAAAACAAAATATTTGTCTAAATCATGCATATTCATAGCAAAAACAGGTTATTTTCATCAGTCACTTTTTTGTCGAAATAAAGGTTGTGCTTTAAGTCTTTGCCTTATTTTGAAGAAGTTGAAGCTTGCAAGTATAGGGTTCAATAGCGCTTTTTTTAGGCATCATTGTTACCTAAAACCACTTTATTTCGTTGCTTGGCAAAATCGAGTAGTCTTTGGATAGATTTTTCTGCTTGTTGACGAACGGCTTCATCCACAAAAATTTCATTTTCACCCGTCTCTAAAACTCGGGCTACCTGTCGTAAGCTGTTCATGGCCATCCAGGGGCAGTGAGCGCAACTTTTGCAGGTAGCGCTTTTACCGCCTGTTGGTGCTTCTAAAAAAACTTTACCGGGAGCGGCCTCTGTCATTTTATGAAAAATACCTCGATCGGTTGCAACGATAAACTTTTCAGCATCGCTTTGCCGAACAGCTTGAATAAGTGCGGTTGTCGAGCCCACCACATCAGCTTGGGCAATAACGTCAGCGGGTGATTCTGGATGCACTAAAATTTTTGCATCGGGATGCACGCTCCGCAGCTCTGCCAATTGCTCAGCTTTGAAAGCCTCATGAACTACGCACGAACCTTGCCATAAAAGCATATCAGCGTCCGTTTTCTGCTGCAGATATGTACCGAGATGCTGGTCTGGGGCCCACAGAATCTTTTCACCCCGATCTGTTAGATAACGAATAATGTCAAGGGCAATACCTGATGTGACTACCCAATCGGCGCGTGCTTTTACCGCCGCGCTAGTATTTGCGTAAACAACGACAGTGCGGTCTGGGTGTTGGTCGCAAAAATTTTCGAAAACTTCTGCTGGGCAACCGATATCCAGCGAACAAGTTGCATTGAGATCCGGCATCAGTACCCGTTTTTCAGGATTAAGAATTTTGGCGGTTTCACCCATAAAGCGAACGCCTGCTACCACTAATGTGGAAGCAGTGGAAGCATGGCCAAATTGCGCCATATCCAAAGAATCAGAAACATAACCGCCAGTGGCGTCAGCTAATTCCTGCAGCTCAGGCGCCGTATAATAATGAGCAACTAACTTTGCGTCTTGTTTCCTCAACAGGGTCTTAATATGCTGGACAAGGGTTGCTTTTTCCATGGGTTCAAGCTGCTCTTCTACCACTGCTGGTATTTGTTCGGGTGAAGGACGCAGGTTGAAAGGCATAGCAATATCAATTTTTGCATTCATAGCTTTTCTCCGCCAGTTCTGGCAAATGGCGTTATCTAATAAATTCAACCTTACCAGGCGTCTTAACCCGATATAGGCGAGCGGGACGGTGTTTACCTTGACGCAGCATCCCGCTGGTCGCCTCGATACAGTTCATGGCCAGCATCCGCTTACGGAAATTCCGTTTATCTAAAGATGCCTCGAGAATGGTTTCGTAGACCGATTGCAAAGCACGCAATGTAAATTGCTCTGGCATAAGCTGTAGGGCAATTGTAGAGTAGCTGAGTTTGGCGGCTAATCGCTTGTATGCCATAGCAATAACATCGGTTTGGTTGAGAATGAGTAGGGGTAAATCGTTTATAGAAAACCAACGTAACAGGTGATTGTCAGGGCACTGAGCACAATGCTTCAAATTTTCAGGGGACACTAAAGCAAAATATGTTACAGATACATTTGGCTGTTGTGGATCTCCATCGGGACAAGCAAAAGTATAAAGCTGCTCCAGGTAGACATCCTTCAACCCAGTTTGATTATATAAGTGTCGTCGAACACAACTATCTAAATCTTCATGCGTAGCAATATAACTACCACCAGGTAACTTCCACTTACCATCCTCCTCGGGCACTAAAAGCACCCGAAGACCCTCCTTCCAGATGCTGAAAGGAGTGATATCAGTGGAAATAGCAAATAAATTATCAAGTTGCCGTACCATGAAGCGTCATTTAGTGTTAAATCGACACTAAATATTGGTGTATTAAAAACACTATGTCAAGTCCATGATTCTATGATGACGTTTTTTTTAACATCTAGAACAAATTGATTTTTACTTTGTAATTAAAACCAAAAAATTTCTTTATAACTGCGAGGGCCAATGGCATCCTTGAGTTGTCACAAGGCTTGGGAAGTTTTAACGGACAATGCTACACTACTTGTTTGTTATTTAAATGAAATTTCTAAGAGGCTGGAATGGCTGGACACAGTAAATGGGCAAATATTCAACATCGCAAAAATGCACAAGATGCTAAACGTGGCAAACTGTTTACGCGGTTGATTCGCGAGATCACCGTTGCTGCTCGTATGGGTGGATCCGATGTGGTTGCCAATTCTCGATTGCGTTTAGCTATTGATAAAGCGCTAGCGGCAAATATGACAAAAGACACCATTGATCGAGCCATCAAAAGGGGGTCTGGTGAAGCGGGTGATGCCCAATACGAAGAAATACGCTATGAAGGTTATGGCCCGGGGGGAGTGGCTGTTCTAGTAGACTGCATGACCGATAATCGGAATCGCACGGTGGCGGAAGTGCGCCATGCGTTCAGTAAGTGCGGTGGCAACTTAGGCACCAGTGGCTCTGTGGCTTTCCAGTTTAATGAAACCGGCACTATAAGCTTTCCACCCGGCGCTGATGAAGAGCACATTATGGAACTCGCGTTGGAAGCGGGGGCAGATGATGTGGTGACCAATGACGACGGATCGGTGGATGTGTTAACCACACCCACGGCCTTCGAGACAGTTAAGCAAACTATGCTGGAAGCCGATCTCCAACCAGAGCAGGCCGAGGTCACTATGCGTGCTAGCAACAGCGCCTCATTAGATTTAGACAATGCGCAAAAAATGGTGAAGTTGCTGGATATGTTGGAAGATCTGGACGATACGCAAAATGTTTATTCCAACGCTGATATTTCCGATGACATCATGGCGCAACTTTGATGCCTTTCCTGCGGTCCCTTAAGCCACTTCTATGACCCGCATTCTCGGTATCGATCCTGGTTCGCAAATTACCGGCTATGGCATTATCGATATGCAAGGCGGTCAAAGTCATTATTATGATTGTGGTTGTATTCGCACATCCAGTAAGCAACCTCTGCCAGAGCGATTAAAAACCATTTTTCAATCCATTAACGCCCTTATTGCCGAGTATCGGCCCCATACTATGGCTATAGAGCAAGTATTTATGCATCGTAATCCCGATTCTGCACTTAAACTCGGCCAAGCCCGGGGGGTTTCTATCTGTGCTGGCGTCCTGGCGGATCTGCCCATCAACGAATATGCGCCTCGGGCTATTAAACAAGCCCTGGTGGGTAGCGGGGGCGCCACTAAAGAACAGGTGCAGCATATGGTTTGTGCACTCCTGCAACTAAAAGCTTGTCCGCAAGCGGATGCAGCCGACGCCCTCGCCATCGCCCTCTGCCATGGTCATACTCTGCATACTTTGCAACGTTTCCAGGGTAACGCCGCGCTGCTGTGGAGAAAACGGTGATCGGTCGTCTAAAGGGAATTTTAGTGGAAAAACGGCCACCCTATCTGATGATTGAGGTGCAAGGGGTAGGGTATGACATAGAAGCGTCGCTAGCGACTTTTTATCGATTACCTGAAGTGGGTACCCAGGTTACTCTCTATACTCATTTGGCAGTCCGGGAGGATGCCCATACGCTTTATGGTTTTGCTACTGTGGCAGAGCGTAGCTTATTTCGTAGTCTAATAAAGGTCAGCGGAGTTGGCGCTAAGCTTGCTCTGCTTATTTTATCGGGTATGAGTGTAGAAAATTTCACCCGCTGTGTTCAGGAGAACGATGTCGCGGCATTTATTCGCCTACCCGGTATCGGCAAAAAAACCGCCGAGCGTTTGCTAGTGGAAATGCGCGATCGTATTAGCGATGTGACAGCCTGGGATGCTATCGGCATTAAACAGAGGGATGGAGCAACATCCGCGCCTGCTAGTCCTATCGATGACGCCATTAACGCCTTGGTTGCGTTAGGCTATAAATTGCCAGATGCTGCTCGGATGGTGAAGGCAATCGATGGCGAAGGACTTTCTAGCGAAACACTCATCCGCCAGGCTTTGCAAGCCACTGTGCGTACACAACCTAAATCTCATTCATGAGCATACTGTTCTTATGATTCAATCTGAGCGTCTCATTACATCCACGGCCACGGGTGATGAAGTGGCTGTCGAGCGTGCTATTCGCCCGAAAACCTTATCTGCCTACGTGGGTCAACAAGCGTTGCGAGAACAGCTAGAGATTTTTATTAGCGCCGCCTGTGCCCGTCATGAACCCCTAGACCATGTCTTGTTGTTTGGTTCCCCTGGGTTGGGAAAAACCACCCTTGCGGCCATTATTGCTGGTGAAATGGGAGTCAATTTACGGCAAACTTCGGGACCCGTGCTTGAGCGTCCCGGCGATTTGGCTGCCTTGTTGACCAATTTAGAACCTAACGATGTCTTGTTTGTAGACGAAATTCATCGTCTATCTCCGGTGGTTGAAGAGGTGCTCTATCCCGCCATGGAGGATTATCAACTGGATATTATGATCGGTGAGGGGCCAGCGGCCCGTTCTATCAAGCTTGATCTGCCGCCATTTACACTGGTGGGCGCCACGACCCGAGCTAGTTTACTTACATCACCGCTGCGGGATCGTTTTGGTATCGTACAGCGTCTAGAGTTCTATACCGCCGAAGAACTGACGTTGATTGTGCAACGCTCGGCCGGTATTTTAAACATGGAGACAGATAGTGAGGGCGCTTCAGAGATCGGCAGACGTTCCCGGGGCACCCCGCGTATTGCTAATCGGTTATTACGGCGGGTGCGGGATTATGCGCAAGTTAGAGCTGATGGTTATATCAATGCAGAGGTGGCGCACCAGGCGCTCGGGTTATTGAGAGTAGATGATTGTGGTTTTGATGAAATGGATCGCCGTTTGTTGAGGACGGTGATCGATAAATTCCAAGGTGGTCCAGTGGGGCTCGATACCTTATCCGCTGCGTTGGGTGAGGAGCGGGGTACCATCGAGGACGTCTTGGAACCCTATCTAATTCAGCAGGGTTTTATCATGCGTACTCCCCGAGGTCGCATGGCCACCCCAAACGCCTATCGTCATTTCGGGTTGCTCAAGGAAATGCCGCAAGCCACGGGTGAACTGTTTGACGATAGCGTTTGAGTCCGGTTTCGAGAATTTGTCGTGCGATTGGTCCGCCCCGACTCGATTCTTGGCCTAATTCTAACCGGTTATCTGCTTGCATTGCTTCCCTTGGTGTTGGCGTTGGGTTGGGCCGTCATACAGGTAAAACGCCTGACGGAACAAAGTCAAATTACTGTCTTTCAGGTGGTGGAAGCTACCCAGGGGGGGCGCCTGTTGAGCAGTCAACTGACTGCCATGGAGCGTAGTGCTCGACAATATTTAGTCTTGCGAGATGATAAGCTGCTCGATGTTTATCGAGAAGCCCATGCTGCTTTTGCGCGTACTTTAGAGCGTCTTAACGCATTAAAGTTAGAGAAAAAACGTCGGGAAATTTTGCAACAAATTGGAGAAGTTGAGCAAGGTTTGTTTGAAATATTTGCTTATCCGCGGGAAAAACCGATGGTTATTGAAGTCAGGGTGGCAGAGTTTGGAAAATTGTTGGAATTGGTGCGAGATTTTCTAAATCAGAGCGCCAATTGGGTGGATCGGGAAGTGATGCGTCTGCAGACTTTAGCCGAAGAGGCGACCTTGAGACTCAGTTGGTTGATGTTTGCCGTTATCCCAGCTGTATTGGTGTTGACAGGTATTTTCACCATTCTGATTGTACGTCCCTTACAACGTATGGTGCGGGCTATTCACCGTTTGGGTAGGGAAGATTTTACCCGTCCCATTGTTGTTCACGGTCCTCGCGATCTGGAAGCCGTAGGGAAACGACTGGATTGGTTGCGGAGTCGGTTGGCGGAGTTAAACGATCAAAAGGTTCGTTTTCTACGCCATGTATCCCATGAATTAAAAACCCCTCTTACCGCATTGCGGGAAGGGGCCGAACTGTTGAGCGACCAGATTATCGGTCCATTAAATTTTGAACAACGAGAAGTTGCTGCTATTTTGCGAGGCAACAGCGTACAGTTGCAGCGCCTCATCGAAGATTTGCTCAATTTTAACCAGGCGCTATCCCGCAATCTAAAATTGCGTACAGAAATTTTTGAATTTGACAAACTGGTTAAACAAGTCATCGCGACCCAGCGTATGGCTTGGAAGGCTCGTAAATTGCAGCTTATAACCTATTTGACCCCCTTATTGTTTAATGGTGACCGTGAAAAATTGGCCACACTGGTGGATAATTTATTGTCCAATGCTATTAAATTTTCGCCACTGGGTGGAACCATAACAATAGAGCTCAACGTTGTAGGAGATCGTGTGCAACTAAAAGTAAAGGACTCCGGACCAGGTTTTGATCCCAGAGATCGCACCCAAGTCTTCGAAGCGTTTTATCAGGGGCACACGGTAGCTGACGGTCATGTCAAAGGGTCTGGATTGGGATTGGCGATTGCTCGAGAATACGCTCTTGCCCATCAAGGGCAATTGGAAATTGTGGATGAGCCAAGTGAAACTGGGGGTTGCGTACTGCTTAGCTTACCCCTGCTGCAGGAGGCAAACTAATGGTGCGCCATTGGATGCTACTCTGCTTAGTAACTTTTGCAGCAGTGGAAGGATGTTCGTGGCTAGTGGGAGATAATTCAGGTGCGCCGATTTTTAGGCAAACGCCTTTTGTCTCTAGCAAGGAAAAAGACGCAAAAATCATTGCCGAATTATATGATTTTGCCGAACGTCTTCGCGGTCTTGATGAAGCAGGACTGCGCGAGGAATATCAGAGCCTTGCTGATAAAGTGTCGCCAGAGTCGGCGTGCGACGAACATGAGACGTGTCTTAAGCTGGCCTGGTTGTTAAGTAGTGTCGATTCCAGTTTAGCGGATTATGATCAGGCTAGGATTTTTTTAGATAAAACATTGGCTGCTACATCAGGATCATTATTAAGAAGTTATATTTACGAATGGCGGCATAGCGTTGAACATAATAAGATGCTTAATGAGCGGCTTAAAGCCATGCGCTATAAAATGTTGACAGAGCGCCGGGAAAACAAATTGCTACGGGAAAAAATTGAGGTTTTAAACACGGAAATCAAAACCCTTGAAATGAAAATTGAGGCTTTGACATCTATTGAGCAAAGTCTAAAAAATCGAGAGCAACGGCAATGAATGATAACCAACGGGATATTCTTTTAGTAGACGATGATCCTAGTTTGCTACGCTTGTTATCATTGCGTTTAAAGGCAGCCGGTTACAGCCTAGAAGCGGTAGAAAGCGGAGAAGCGGCTTTAGCCTGCTTAAGTATCGTTCAGCCAAGGCTTATTATCACCGATATGCGCATGGGTGGTATGGATGGTATGGCGCTGTTTCAGGAGCTCCAGCAGCAGCGACCGGATATCCCCGTCATTATTTTGACTGCTCACGGTACTATTCCGGATGCAGTCAAAGCAACCCATGCTGGCGTATTTAGTTTTCTAAGTAAACCTTTCGATAGTAAAGAGCTTTTAGAGCATATCCATAAAGGTCTGGCATTGGGAGGCGGTGGTAATTCAGTTGATGGTGATCATGAGGAATGGCGAGCTGAAATTATTACCCGTAGTCCAACCTTGGAAACGGTATTGCGAGAGACATGGCTTGTCGCTCAGAGCGAGGCCAGCGTATTGATCAACGGTGAAAGTGGTACAGGCAAAGAACTGTTGGCGAAAGCAGTGCATTTTGCAAGCCCGCGCCATCAACAGCCGTTTTTGGCCATCAACTGTAGTGCTATTCCTGCCGAGCTGTTGGAATCGGAACTGTTTGGCCATGCAAAAGGCGCTTTTACGGGTGCTACGACCTCTCATCAAGGATTGTTCCAGGCAGCCGATGGGGGGACTTTGTTTCTCGATGAGATCGGCGATATGCCATTGGTGCTGCAAGCAAAACTATTGCGCGTGTTACAGGAACAACAAGTACGTCCGGTGGGTTCTACCCAGAGTGTACCCGTCGATGTTCGGATCGTTTCCGCAACTCATCATGATTTAGAAGAACTACTCAAAGAAGGCCATTTTCGGCAAGATCTGTATTATCGACTTAATGTCGTTAATTTGGTTTTACCTCCTCTGCGGGAACGGCGCGAAGATATCACCTTACTGGCTGATCACTTCTTAGAAAATTTACGTGTAAAAACCAATCGGGATGTCAACGCTTTCGCACCGGAAGCTTTAGAAATCATGATGAGTCATGATTGGCCAGGCAATGTGAGGCAGCTTTATAATGTTGTGGAGTACTGCGTTGCCCTCTCGTCGACACCCATTATTCCTTCTTCCTTGATAAAAAAAGCGTTGCGGGACAAAGGTGCTGAAATTTTGCCTCTGGCAGAAGCGCGTAATCGTTTTGAGCGAGACTATTTAGTGCAGTTGCTGCAGCTCACCGAAGGTAATGTAACGCAAGCAGCGCGCTTGGCGCAGCGCAATCGAACAGATTTTTATAAATTACTCAATCGTCATCAGCTGAACGCAGCGCTTTTTAAAGACAAAGCGTAAAGAGTAGAGTTCTTAAATAAAAACGAAGTAACTCTCGTAGGCTATTGATTGTTAACCGTATTAGTAGCCTTAGTGGTTCCCGTGACGTACTCCTCTAGATTCAAAGCACCATCCTGATTTTCATCAGCTTCAGCAAAATCCAGTTCCTTGAGTTGAGCCACTTCCTCTTTGCTCAGGCGACCGTTCATATCTATGTCGACTTCTGCGAAACTAGGACTCACGGCCTCACCAGTCAAGGGAATCCAGCAAAAAAAAACCATAAGCAAGGAAGTGGATGATAAACTCTTCTGCAACATTGTCTCCTAAGTATCGCCTATGGAAAATAACAGTCGGTGAAATAATTGTGACCCATGGATAGGGAGGGTTGTTAAATTTAGTAACAAAATACGTGCCAGTTATTTAAGAGATTACTTTCCCTATAAATGGCATAAAAACATCAAAAATAGGAAAAAAAGATTTAAAGAAAACATTTATCTGTCGGTTTGTACAGACATCTTTCTAAACAAATCTGCAATTAACTTATTTATTTGAACTTTATTGTCGCATTTGAGTAACAGTTAAAAGACGTTAGACTTGCTCTTCCCATGAAGCACTTTTTTTGGCCAGTTCGTATTTATTATGAAGATACCGATAGCGGTGGTGTCGTCTATTATGCTAATTACCTAAAATTTATGGAGAGGGCTCGTACAGAATGGTTACGCATCTTAGGTTTTGAACAGGATGTGCTAGCCCGCGACTGTAATGTTTTATTTGTGGTACGCGCTGTGCAAATAGATTATCTACAACCAGCCCGATTTAACGATTTGCTACAGGTTATGACAAAAGTCATCGAGGTCCGGCAGGCAAGTCTCGTTTTTCAGCACCAAGTTATAGATATAAAAAAAGACCTTCTTCTGTGTCAGGGGCGCATAAGAATCGTCTGTGTTCACGCGGATATTTTGAAACCAAAACAGATTCCTGGAAAGATTCTAGCGGAGGTTGTTGTTGATCAGTAACGAATCCATTGCCAGTTTAATTTTAAATGCCAGTCCTTTTGTGCAAGGAATTATGGGCTTGCTGGTGCTTATTTCCGGTGTCTCTTGGTGGGCCATTATCAAAAAATACCGTTCACTTTCTCGTGCTCGTGCAGAGGCTAACCATTTTGAAGACGATTTTTGGTCAGGGGCGGATTTATCATCGCTTTATTCTCGAATTAGACGGCGCAATGAGCCTATTTACGGCATTGAGGCAATTTTTATCGCAGGTTTTCAAGAATTTCTACGCCTACAAGGTCAGTCGCAAGTGGGTATAGAGGCAGCCATTAGAGCGCCCCAGCGTGCTATGCGCGCTGCCTTATCTAGAGAAATCGATGACTTGGAAACCTATCTGCCCATGTTGGCTACGGCTGGCTCTGTCAGTCCTTATATAGGTCTTCTAGGTACTGTCTGGGGTATTATGAGTTCATTTCTTGCCATAGGGGGCTCTGGACAAGCCACTTTGACTCAAGTTGCTCCTGGTATTGCTGAGGCCTTAATTGCTACCGCTATGGGGTTGATTGCTGCTATTCCAGCTGTTATGGCGTACAATCGCTACGCAAATCAGGTGGACCGTTTAATCAGTCGTTACGATACATTCATGGAAGAATTCGCTAACATTCTTCAGCGTCAATCCTATAATCCGCGGAGCAATCCTAACCATTCACAGGTTTGACATGTGATGACTTTTACCAACCCAGTATCAGATCACGTTAAAAGATGTTGAGACGACGTGTGCGTAAGCGCTTTATGTCAGATATCAACGTCGTTCCCTATATCGACGTTATGTTAGTATTGTTGGTAATATTCATGATTACGGCGCCTTTAATCAACCAAGGCGTAGAAATCAATCTGCCTAAGGCCACTACTGAACCCCTCCCCCCTACCCAACAAGAACCTTTTGTTCTTAGTGTTGATCGCAATGGAGTTTATTATCTAAATACTGCCGAGAACCCGCTTCAAGCCATAGACGCTGAAGAACTTGTAAACCGTGTGGCTGCTGCTTTAAGCCAAGATCCTCGGCTTTCTGTGTTAGTTAAAGCAGACGAGGCGGTTAATTATGGGGTAGTCATGCGAGCAATGGCGCTATTGCAACAGGCGGGTGCTGCTGAAGTGGGCCTACTAACCACTTTGCCCGATGACCAATAGTGTGGCAAGTTTAGCTTATGCGTGGCGGCTTCTTTGACAATATTTTTGCGGCAATTCTATCTTTGCTACTCCATTTGGCAATAGGCTCCATTTTGCTTATCAATCTCCCGGAACAAACCACCCGCCAATCTAATAAGGCAATCCAGGAACCTATGATACAAGCTGTTGTTGTCGATCAAGCAGAATTTATCGCCCAAACGGAAAAGCGAAGGGCTGAACAAGAAGCCCGTCGGAGAGCTGCTGAGGAAGTTCTTTTGAGGGAGCAAGAAGCAGTACGCCTCAGGGCAGAAGCTCAACGCCAGGCGGCGGCGGAGGCCCAACGTAAAGCAGAGGAAGAGGCCCGGCTCAAAGCAGAAGCAGAGGCAGAGGCAGAGGCAGAGGCAGAAGCTCAACGCCAGGCGGCGGCGGAGGCCCAACGTAAAGCAGAGGAAGAGGCCCGGCTCAAAGCAGAAGCAGAGGCAGAGGCAGAGGCAGAGGCAAGAGTAGAAGCTCAACGTCAGGCCGAGGCGGAGGCACAACGCCAGGCAGCAGAAGCTCAACGCAAAGTAGAGGAAGAGGCCCGGCTCAAAGCCGAAGCAGAGGCAGAAGCTCAACGTCAAGCTGAAGAGGCTGCTCGTCGCAAAGCCCAGGCAGAGGAAGCGGCTCGTATTAAGGTAGAAGCAGAGGCGGAGGCCCAACGCCAAGCGGAAGCAGAGGCTGCTCGTATTAAGGCCGAAGCAGAGGCAGAGGCGAAGGCAGAAGAGCAACGTCAGGCCGAGGAAGCGCGTCAATTAGCAGCATTTAGACAACAACTGCAAGCGTCTTTACAGCAAGAAGTGCGTAATCGCCAAATTCAAGCCGAGATTGAGAGATATAAGACGCTTATCAAAACCCGTGTAGAGCGCAATTGGTTGCGGCCACCGGGTTGTCAGAAAAATCTATTCTCTCGAATAAGAATCGTCTTGGGGCCTGATGACAATATAGAATCTGTTGTTATCGTGGAAAGCAGCGGTGATAGCAAATGTGACCGTTATATCGAGGCGGCAGTCTTACGGGCAGCACCATTACCTTTACCCTCTGATGAGGAGGCAAAAGCAGCTTTTCGTTCCTTCAACTTTGAATTTAACTCAGGAGGTTAACTCTTTGAGGTGTTTTACGCTAATCATTGTATTGCTATGCTTTGCGGCTACAGTTCATGCCGAAGAACTGACTATTGAGATTACTAAAGGTGTAGAGGGTGCTCCGACCATTGCAGTCGTACCCTTTGGCTCTCAAGCGGATTTGCCCGTGGATATCGCCGCCATTGTAGCAGGTGATCTTGAGCGTAGCGGAATTTTTAACGCCGTGCCGCCTGACGTGTTGCCAGCACGTCCTACTGCTATCCAACAAGTTAACTTTCCAAGTATGCGTGCTTTAAAAGTGGATTTTATTACCGTAGGACAAGTCAGCCCGAGCGGCAATGGCGGTTACCGAGTAGGATTTCAATTGGCTGACGCTATAAAAGGGCAGGAATTACTTGGCTACTCCTTCGATGTCCCTGCCAATGATTTGCGCCGAGTGGCGCATCGAATTAGCGATTTAATCTACGAGATGCTAACCGATGAGCGGGGCGCTTTTACTACTTTGATAGCTTACATTACAGCTGCTCAGGAAACCGATGGTGGACGTCGCTATAATTTAGTAGTGGCGGATGCTGATGGCCATAATCCACATACCGTATTAAGCTCCGCTGATCCCCTCATGTCCCCAGTTTGGTCGCCAGATGGTAGTCGATTGGCCTATGTTTCTTTTGAGGGTCGTAGATCACAGGTTGTTGTGCAGGATATTTATACTGGTGAGCGGGAGATAGTCGCCCGTTATCCGGGTCTTAATGGCGCTCCAGCTTGGTCGCCGGATGGTCAACGATTAGCGTTAACCCTTTCTAAAGATGGTAACCCTGAGATTTATAGTTACGTTTTAGCCAATGGTAGTCTAAGTCGATTGACCTACAATAGCGCCATCGACACAGAGGCTGTCTGGGCACCAGACGGTAATAGTATTGTATTTACCTCGGATCGCGGCGGTGAGCCACAGCTTTATACTATGGGTGTCAATGGCGGACTGCCTGAACGTTTAACCTTTGAAGGGGATTACAACGCGGATGCGGCGTTTTCTCCCGATGGCCAACTTTTGGCCATGGTGCATCGGCGGGCAGGAGAGTTTCATATTGCTGTTATGGATCGAGAAAGGGGCAACATAGATATATTGACGCCAGGTCGATTGGACGAATCGCCCAGTTTTGCTCCCAATGGTGGCATTATTATTTATGCTACTCAGCAAGCTGAACAAGGAATTTTAGCGGCCGTATCAGTTGACGGACGGGTACAGCAGAGTTTGGTTTCTCGAAACAGTGATGTGCGTGAACCCGCTTGGTCACCTTTTCTTCCATAGTAATTTTTTAATAGATTGATTACTTTTGTAGGACGACATCATGAGCACTTCCCATAGATTATTTGTAGCAATAACGACGGCTTTCGCTGTAGCTTTATTATGGGGTTGTGCTGCCAACCAGGGTCCAAGAGGTAGCCAAACTCAGGCGCCAGAAGAGCAGGGTGGGCAAATGGAAGGACAAACTGCTACGCCCAGCGGACAAGACGTGTCCGGTGGTCTGGGTCCTCTAGCAGGTCAATCTGAAGATGGGTCTGATGGGTCTAATGTAGTCAACCGGGTTATTTATTTTGACTTTGACAGCTCTGAGGTTAAACCACAATATCGCTCCCTGATCGAAGCCCATGCCCGTTATCTTCAAGAAAATCCTAATGTGGTCTCAATCTTGGAAGGACACGCTGACGAACAGGGTTCACGGGAGTATAACGTCGCATTGGGTAATCGCCGTGCCGAAAAAGTACGGCAATTGATGAGTATATACGGTATCACCAGACAACAGCTGCACACGTTAAGCTATGGCGAAGAGCGACCTGCAGTGGCGGGCAACGATGAAGCGAGTTATGCTCAGAATCGCCGTGTTGAGATTGTTTACTAGATTGAAGCTAGGAAAAAAATGATGCAAAAGTTGTCAGTATGCAAGCGTTTCATTGCGTTTGCCACTTGGAGTCTATTTATAGCAGGAACAATTTGGTCGTGCCCAATCTTGGCTCAAGGAATGCCAGACAACCAGCTCATGTTTGAATTATTAAATCGTATTGAGCAACTTGAGCGTGAAATGCGACAACTCCGAGGCGATCTGGAAATGTACCGTTATAGCCAGGAGAATGCCAATCGTCGCTTACAGGCGTTGGAAAAGCAAATTGAAGGTAATGTTTCCACGCCAAGCCCAACTCCAAACAGATCTGAATCCGGTTTCACTAGAGCACTTCGTGGATCTGCGGATACTTCGCCAGGTGCTTCTGAACAATCATCGTCAACGACTGATCAGTCGACAGCATTGAATAAACCGCCGGGTTTTGGATCGTCGTCAGCCACAGAACAAGCTGTCTATGATGCTGCCATTGATCGCCTTAGAGAAGGAAACTATCAAAGTGCCATTGAAGGTTTTCAGCAATTCTTGCGGGAATATCCAACCAGTGCCCTTGCTGGTAATGCGCAGTATTGGCTAGGGGAAGCTTATTACGTAAACCGAGATTTTGCTAAATCTCGACAAGCTTTTATAGCCATGGGCACTAATTATCCAGACAGCAGTCGGTTACCGGATGCCATGTTAAAACTAGGTTATGTTTACGAAGCGTTAGACGAGAAAGATAAAGCGCGCCAAGTTTTGCAGAAGCTAGTGCAAACTTATCCGAGAACACAAGCGGCAAACTTAGCTCAAAATCGTTTGCAATCACTACGCTGAGACTTTTTGAATCAGCATAATATTTATTTCTTATATTGATGCTTGATAAGTAGGGGTAGAATAGTTGCCAGCCTGGGATGCGCTAATGGCGCGTCTTCGGGTTAACAGCAAAAAGCACGGCGGGACAAAGTAAAAAGACACTACGGTGGATAATAACACCCCACCGGCAATAGCAGCCGCAAAGGGAGGCCAAAACCCACCTTCAGAAAGCATCAAGGGCAAGAACCCGCCAAACGTGGTGATGGTTGTAGAGATGATATGACGGCTACTGGCCATCACCGTAGCGCTAATCGTGTCAACATCTCCGGCTACTGCCGAGGGTTCTAATCGCAATGACGACAAAATGATAATGGCAGCGTTGATAGCCACGCCCGTTAAACCAATGAGTCCAATAATAGGCTGAAAACCAAAGGGATATTGGAAAACAGTCAAAGCGAGCAGCCCAAGACCGAAAGCTTGGGCGGCCACTAAGACAATAACACCCGCTAGCCGGAAGGAATTGAAAGTCACCACTAAAAGCCCTAGGGATAAGGTGACAATCAAGGGAACTGAACGGACTAAATCCGTCAAGGCGTCCGTGCGGGCCTCGCTGTCCCCACCAAACTCCATGCGATAACCTAGTGGTAGACGCTGTTGATTCCACAAGCTTTGAAATTGCTCTAAGGCGGTGGCTGGTAGCCTACCTGCTTTAAGATAAGCGGATATAACATTGACCCGCTCGCCGTCGCGACGGGTAATGTTATCCGCTTCTGGCTGTAAATTGAGAGTGCCGAGAGACGCCAAGGGAATTCCCGGAAACTCTGCAGAGTTATCCTCACTAGGCGTTGCGACATGCAAGGAGGCCAGGGTAGCTAGATCATTGCGCTGCTGGTCTGCCACCCGGATGCGCACGGGTAATTCCTGATTTCTCTCCACCAGTGAACCGTTAACAACGCCGTCCAATTGACTGTTTAAGCTTTGTGCCACATCCACTAATTGCAAATCGGTTAAGCGGACTTCATCTTCATTGGCGTTGAACCATAGCTTTGGTTCGCCACCCCCTAAGGAGGCGCGGGAGTGAGTAATCATCGGTATTTGGGATAATCGCAAACGCACCGCCTCACCAAGGCGTTTAAGGGTTGGAATATCTGAGCCAAACAGGCGAATTTCCACCGGTGCATTGGTGGGTGGCCCTTGTTTTAGTTCCCGCACCAGTATTTGGGCTTGAGGAAAAGCTTGATCCAATTGGGTCTGCAGCTTAAGCGCCATGTCCCGAACCGTGGCGATGGAGGTGGTGGTCACTTGGGCTTCGGCAAAGTTGGCAGTTCCATCTTGGTTCATCAGTTGGTTGTAATAAAACTTCGCGGCGCTTTTACCGATGTACCAGTGTAGCGAGGTGATTTGCTCATGGTCGATGATCAAATCATGGGCTTGTCTAGCCAGTTGATAAGTCTGCGCGATGGGTGTTTGCGTAGGCAAGTGTAGTTGGATATAGAGCTGATTGCGGTCGGCCTCGGGAAAAAACTGCGAAGTCAACGTGGTTTTCCCAAAAAACCCTAATAAGGGTAATAACATAGCCGCCATGATGGCTGTTTTGGGGTATTTAAGGCTCCAAGTTAACGAATGCTGAAAAAGTTTCACAATTCCATTAGACTGTCTTTCCGAACTTGGTAAAACCAGTGCTGTAGGATCTTTTGCAAGGCTTTTTTTGGACTGTTGATGATTACCCAGAAAACGGCCTGCAAGGGCAGGAATTAAAGTAACCGCCAATCCAAACGAGGCTAACAAGGCCACTATAACACTGATGGCTATGGTGCCGACGAATTCGCCGACACTGCCCGGCAGTAGGGCAATGGGCAAAAACGCCAATACAGTGGTGAGGGTTGAAATCAACAGGGGCGTGAATAGGCGTTTCACCGAAAGCGAAATTGCTTCCATTACGGGTATATCCTGCTGCAAGCGTCGCTGAATAGCATCCACCATAACGATGGCGCTATCCACCAGTAACCCTAGCGCGACAATTAATCCGGTTACCGACATTTGATGAATGGGAATGCCGGCAAAATTTAAAACAGTCAGAGCAATAAATGCCGTTAACGGAATCGCCGCGGTGACGATCACCGCGGAACGCCAACCTAGGGTAAAAAATAGAACCAGAACCACTAAAATAGCGCCCATCAGTAGATTCTTTATCAACTCACCCAGGCGCTCACGGGTGTAGCGGCTTTGATCAAAAACCTTATGCAAGAAAACACCACTGGAGAGTTCCGGCTCAAAATCCGTGAGTACTTTTTGTGCAGCGGCTGCCCAGCGATCGACGCGGCGTTGGGTTTGCATCCGCGCTGCCACCATAACGGCGGCTTGGTTGCCGGACAGAGCCAGTTCATCTGGGGGGTCTTGAAGCGCTCGGCTGACTGTTGCAAAATCACCCACCCGCAGCAAGGCGCCTGCTGAAGAACGCCCCACGGGGATTTGCCGAATGCGTTCCAGGGAATCCAATTCGCCTCGCACCTCTAGGAACAGCTCATTATTCGTGCCCTGTAGGCGACCAGCAGCCACCTTGGCGTCGGCTTGACCAATGGCCCTCGCGACAGCTTCAGGTGTGAGCCCCATGGACGTCAACTGGGCCTCATCAATCCGCACTGAAATTTCCTCTTCCGGCGCACCGTAGAGATCGACATATTCTGTGCCCGCTATATTGCGCAGGCGATGCTGTAGCTCTTCGGCATGGCGTCGTAAAATCGCCAAATTGGGCGAGGCGGGTAGATCCCAGGTTAAAGCAACAATGAGGGTATAGGCATAAAAACGGTCCTCGTCGATTATAGGGGTTGCCACACCTGTGGGAAACTGTCCCACGGCATCGGCCACCGCATCCCGCACTGAACTGCGAGGTCCCTCCATATCGGAGAGGGTTTCTTGAAACGTGACGGTGATCACCGAAATGCCATTGCGGGAGTCTGATTCAAGGGTATCGATCTCGGACAGTTCTCGTAACTCGTCCTCTAATTTTTCCGTTACCAAGGATTCCACCCGTTCCGCGCTGGCGCCGGGATAGGGGGTTAAAATAACCACGGTACGGTTGGTGATGGTGGGATCTTCTTCCCGGGGAATCGTCAACAGGGTGGTCAATCCAGCCACACCGATGAACAGGAGTGCTAAACTGAGCAGGCGAAAATTCTTAAAAAGGATGATAGCCATGGCGCGTTCTCCTAATCAGCTAGGGCGACGGGTTGTTGGGTCGACCTTTGCCGGTGTTTAATCATGTGCACTAACTGGCCTGGCACCAACCGCTGTGTGCCGGTGGCCACCACCGGGTCGTTGGGCACTAGGGTGCCCCGTACAAACACCCGATCTGTCTCGGTGTGGAGCACTTCGACGGATTTGCGAACCACCTGTTGTTGATGACGAGTAGCGAACGACGATATGTTTTGGTCCACCACATAAACCGTCCATAGACCCCGGCGTCCCTCACTTAACGCGGTGGTGGGCAACCAAAAACCCGCTGTATGTATTTTGTCATGGAGCTTAAGCTGAACCAGGGTATTGGCGATGGGGTTGTCCTGATCTACAGCAAAGACGGCGGTCACAGTACGGGTGGTGGTACTCATGTCAGGAATCAGTGCTGTTAGGGTCGCCATGACAGAGGTTCTGCCCAGCTGCACATGATGCCGATCGCCGATTTTTAGCTGTTGGGTATAATCTATGGGGATACCAATACGGGCTTCAGTATGATCCGTTTCGTGAAGACGAAATACAGGGGCACCGGTATCAACCACGCTGCCTTCATCCACCAGACGTTGGACTACAACGGCGTCGAAAGGGGCCCGTAGGTTAGCATCTTTCAGGTCGGTCTGAACGGATTCGAGATTCGATTTAATACCGTCTAGTTGAGCATCTAAGGCTTCTTTTTCGAAACGGATCTCGTCGATATTGTCTTGACTCGCATGGCCAGATGCTTGCAGTCGACGTTGTCTTTTGAGCCGTACCTGAGCCAATCCTAAACGGGCGGTGACTTCCTGTAACTGGGCCTGGAGTTGCGTTTTTTGAATCACCAGCTGCTCTGTATCTAGGCGCGCCAGCAACTGTCCTGCCTTAATGCGGTTGCCGTCATCCACGGCCAGATGAGCGACACGTCCACTTAACTCAAAGCCCACCTGGCTGCTGCGGCGGGGTACCAGTCGGCCGGTAAATGTCCGTGTAATGGTGTAGTAGGGTACTCGGGTAGCATGAACAACGGCAACAGGGAGGGGTTCTAAGGGAATTGTCGTTGTTTGACTGATGCTTTGACGCCACTGGATGGCGCCTGCCAAAAGAGCGCCGATAATGAGCACAAGCAATGGAGGCAACAGGCGACGCCAACTGAACCAGCTTTGAAAAAAATCGAAAAAGTATGTCAAAACATTCATATCAGTTATCTCTTAGGTGTTTAAAAAAAACTACCTACCGAAAGGTAGATTAATAGTCAAAAAAAATTTACTGGGTTATCACAGCTGTTTTTAGGAGGTTAACGATATTTTCAAAGACAGCCTGTTGACCACTGGCCCGCGCCATTAACAGACCGCCTTGCAAGGTTGCGTAGATCCATAACGCTTCATCCTCTGGCGTGCCAGGGTAAGCGTGCAGCTCACCGGTTTCCCGTCCCTGTTTAATGACTGTTGTGAGCCAACCCTGGTGCTGATGGATAAGCCTATCTACTTGCTGTTTAATAGGCTCATTGAGGTTATCCCAACCGGCTATAAAGGCAGCGCCAGGGCAAATCCGCTCGCCCGCGTGGAGAAAATCAGAGAACACGGCAAAGTAGCTTTCCAGTTGCTCGGGGACGGGTCGATGTTGCATCTGTTGTATGAACCCTCGAAATTCGGCCCGATAATCCTCAAGCAACGCTGTGGCTAAAGCTTCTTTGGAAGCAAAATGATGATACAAGCTGGGTTTGCGAACACCAATGGTATTGGCGATATCTTGAAAGCTAAACCCATGGAACGACCGGGTCTGGACCAGTTGTCTGGCCGTATCGAGAATTTTATCGCGGGTGTTTGTGCCTTTCATAAAATCTACCATATGGTAGGTAGGTGTGCTTGTCAAGCACTAAACGTGTTTTTTAGTTAGAATTACTGCCCCTCGTTGTCGATGAACCAAACTACAAAAAGGCAGGTCGGAATATTCAATGATTCGTCAACTCAAGCTGATGAGAACCCATTAATAATGGCTCACAAAAATACCGCTAGCTTTCCATTGCGGATGATATTCGGTTTTGTTGCCGGTTTTCTAGCCACCTTGATTTTTCATCAATTGACCCTGGTGGTTCTGTGGTACATAGGCATCGCGCCGTTCGGTCCGTTCCCCATGGCGGCGACCCAGCCGTTTGGTATTCCAGCGGTCTTCTCGCTGGCGTTTTGGGGTGGCATTTGGGGTATATTGTATGCCCTGATCCATAACGCCTTTCCGTCGGGAGCTGTCTATTGGGTGGTAGCTTTTTTGTTTGGCGCATTGTTGCCCTCGCTGGTGGCGCTGCTGCTGGTCGTACCCCTCAAGGGCGGGCCCATGGGTGGCGGTTGGGCGCCCGCGTTGTTGTTAACGGCGTTCTTGATCAACGGCGCTTGGGGAATTGGTACTGGGATTATTTTACGGCTGCTAGCAGGCCAGCGCGAAACCACGCCGCAAGCCGTGTAGCATCGATTGAAACTAAACCCCTGGGGCGAGCCGGTGTTGTATTGCAAAATCGCTAACCCCGGTTGCCCCATTTTGGAAAACAAGCTATGCATGAATTAACCGCGCTTATCCAAACTTGCCAGAACCTGCGTCAATCGGGCAACATGGCCGCCATCGCCACGGTGGTGAAGACCAGCGGCTCTACCTATCGGCGGCCAGGGGCACGTTTTTTGTTAGGCTCTGATGGTCGCAGCCTTGGCATGGTAAGCGGCGGTTGTCTCGAAAATGCGGTCCGCGATCATGCTGAGCAGGTGTTAGCCAGCGGAAAACCTGCCTTAGTAACCTACGATGGTACCTCACCGGACGATATTGTGTGGGGCATGGGACTAGGCTGTGACGGTGTGGTGCACGCCCTTATCGAGCAAGTTGATCCCCAGCATTCTAATTATTTAGATTTTATCTCTGAATGCCTGGAACGGCGCCAATGCGGGGTGCTGGGGACGGTCTTTGCCGTAGAAGATAGCTCTAAGATTCCTATTGGAATTCATCTTATGATGGATGCCGATGGTGGGGTGACATCCGATTGCGAAGCTTTAATGGCTTCTCAGATCATCATCGAGACAGCACAAAACCTATTGGTAGAGCAACGCTCAGCCGTAAAAACCCTCGCCATAAAAAACGCATTAATAGAGGTTTTTTTTGAATTCATTCAACCCCCCATTCCATTAATTATATTTGGTGCAGGTCCCGATGCGGCGCCCCTATCGCAACTCGCTAAAGGGTTGGGTTGGCATGTGACCGTGGTTGACCATCGTCCAGCCTACGCCAAGCGAGAACATTTTATGGTAGCCGACCAGGTTATTTTAAGTCGGCCAGAGGCAATAACGGACCATGTAACTTTAGACAGCCGCACTGTAGCGGTGGTTATGACCCATCACTATATGACTGATCGGGTACTGTTGGAGACGTTGCTGCCCTCCTCAATCCGTTATTTGGGTGCTTTAGGTCCAAGGAATCGTACTCAGCGCTTGTTGCAAGAAATCAAGGAAACCGGTTTAGTTCCATCAGAGCATAGGCTTGAGCACCTTTATGGACCAACAGGGCTCGATATTGGTGCAGAAACTCCCGAGGAAGTAGCGTTGGCTATCGTAGCTGAGATCCAAGCGGTGCTTACCCAACGCTCGGGCATGTCATTACGGCATCGTGCAGGCGCTATTCACAGCAATGGTTAGTTATGGAGGTTATGGAGGTTGTCATATTCATAACAACCTGCAGTAACATCCCAAACCGGTAACTACCGTATCTTACTGTGATAAAAAAGTATTTATTGCAACCATAACAATATCAAGCATGGCATCAATAATGCACAATTTTTAATTAGGTAATGTTAGCGAGGTAACTTCTTGGAGAGTGCATATGAACAAGAAAAGTCATGAAATCCGTAGTTTTAAATATCGCGATGCACCTTTTCACGTCTATTATTCACCAGATTTAGCCATTCGAACCCATGATCACGGTTACATATTGCGGTTGGTATCGGATTGGTTAGCTAATTATAGCCCTGACCTTTTTCAGTTGTTGCCAGAGTTTCGGACAGCAGCGCACTAGAACAAACGAGTGTATCTTCACCATGGAGCAGTTACCCAGCTATTAAAGATGTGGTGCTGTTCCAAAGTGTCGCCTGACGCCTATTTAGTTCAGTATTTCTCCTGCCCATAGCATAAAGACGCAGCCAGTCCATGGACTGACGGCTGCGACACCTCAGCTTGCGTACAGTTGTCATTGCCAATATTCTCAAGTTCACCGAGGATAGCGGTTGTTTCGGCTGGCTTGGGTACGCTATTCTTGACTTTTTGCTGTTAGGTTTGCAGCCAGATTTGGTTTAAAGCTAGGAAGACACCGTGATTGCCGCTGTTTATAATCCCCACGACGTTGAAGAACAGGCTCAGCTTTTCTGGGAAAGTCATCATATTTTTCGGGTGACGGAAGATCCTACCCGAGAGAAATTCTATTGCCTTTGTATGTTCCCGTATCCCAGTGGACAGCTACACATGGGTCATGTGCGCAACTACACCATCGGCGATGTCATTGCCCGCTTTCAGCGCATGTTAGGCAAAAACGTCTTGCAACCCATGGGTTGGGATGCTTTTGGTTTGCCAGCCGAGGGCGCGGCTATTAAACACGCTATGGCGCCTGCCCAATGGACCTACGAAAACATCGCCCACATGCGCCAACAATTAAAGCGCATGGGCTTTGGTTACGATTGGGAGCGAGAAGTCACCACCTGTCGGCCCGATTATTACCGTTGGGAGCAGTGGTTATTTACAAAACTCTTTGAAAAAGGGTTGGCCTATAAAAAAAGTGCCGTGGTGAACTGGGATCCGGTGGATCAAACCGTGTTGGCTAACGAGCAGGTCATCGATGGCCGCGGTTGGCGCTCGGGCGCTTTAGTAGAACGCCGCGAAATCCCCCAGTGGTTTCTGAAAATTACCGCCTATGCCGATGAGTTGTTGGCCGATTTGGATACGTTGGAAGGTTGGCCGGAGGCGGTGCGCACCATGCAGCGGAACTGGATTGGTCGTTCCGAAGGCGTGGAAGTGG
>CAYRGG010000015.1:0-83664 GCA_964423745.1 uncultured Candidatus Competibacteraceae bacterium
TGGCGGTGTCAGTACAGCAAATAGGCTAATAAACGCTTTTTTCAGGGACGACTAGCATAGCCTCGAAGGTCTTCGGTTCAACACCACAGGCGCGACGAAATTGATCAGCGGGAAGTGCTTTAAGGTTTTTATAGCTCATACCTGAAGTGTTGAGGGTTCATTGCCACTTTTTCAAGTGGTCTTATATATTCAACAACCATAATTTAACCGATAATAATGTCTAAATCCGTGGAGCGATTAAGCAAAAAAGAAGGTTTAATACCAAACATATTTCTGAATGCTCGACTAAAATGAGCAGAATCGGAAAACCCTGCGTTTAAAGCCGCCTCGGTCAAGGTCATGCCTTCAGCGGCACCCGCTATAACAGCTTTCATACGATTCCACTGACGAAAACGCCGGATAGGCACACCGGTTTGTTCTTTAAATAAATGAACAAGCCGAGTAGGTGATAAATTAACCCCCTCAGCGAGGGCTTCCACTGAATAGCTTTGAGAGACATCGTCTTTAATTACTTTAATGACATTGTCAATACGGACATCGAGAAAATTACTGATGCTTTCTATAACACTTTGAGGCGTAATTATTTTATCGAGTACAGCATAAGTCATCTTCGCATCATAATGATTATCATGTATTTTACGGAGCATTTCGATGACCTTGTTTTCGTGGTCGAGACTATATAAACACTGACAATTTCCCTCGTTCATAAGTCCTTGTAATGTTGTGTAATAGTCACTTTCAGGTTCAAGAAAAAGGACTGCTATAAAAGCACCATGAGTATTAATTTCATGCATACACCCGGGGGGAATTAGCACGCTTCGACATTCCCGCCAGGCATCGCTTTCACTTTCTAAAACAGAAAAAACCCCATCGACGCCCACGCATAAAGCGGCCGACCCAAGGCGATGCTCTGACATGGTCGGTAATTTACCTAAATAAAAAACGCGGTTTTCCCAAATATAAAGTTTGTTCACATTCTAAACTACGCCCACTAAAAACCATCATAAATAACATCTGTTGGACATTTTTGAAATATTAAAGTCCTGACTTTACCTAAAGACAACAAAAAACCCTACTGATTTCACGGACACATTGGTCTATTCTTTTTGTGTGAGTCTGAGGATTACCTGCCATGAAATTTTATCATCCCGACATTGCGTCAGATCCGTTTTACCCTGCCATTAACGCTGCTTACCGTATTGACGAGGGCGAACAGGTCACCATGCTCCTTAAAGAGGCCACGCTACCGGCGGAGTTACGCCAACGTATCGCCGATCGGGCCCGCGCCCTAGTGACAGATGTGCGGCGCCAGGGGCTACCCAGCGGTATTGATGGATTAATGCACGAATATGATCTTTCCAACCAGGAAGGTGTGGTGTTGATGTGTCTTGCGGAAGCCTTGCTGCGGATTCCCGACGCGGAAACCATGGATAATCTTATCTACGACAAAATCAGCGCCGGGGACTGGGAAAAACATGTGGGGAAAAGCGATTCCCTGTTTGTTAATGCCTCCAGCTGGGGGCTTATGCTCACCGGGCGAATGATAAGGTTCAAAGACAACCAAGGTACGTTCAAGCGTTTTATCCAACGCCGCGGTGAACCGGTGGTGCGACGGGCGATCACCCAGGCCATGGGGGTATTGGGACGGCAATTTATTATGGGGCGCACGGTGAAAGCCGCCTTGGGGCGGAGCCGCAATGATCGCAAAAAAGGTTATCGCCATTCCTTCGATATGCTGGGGGAAGCGGCCCGCACGGTTCAGGCTGCTGACCGCTATTTTCACGCCTACCAGGAAGCTATCGATGCCATTGGCGAGGTAGCGGAGCAACGTGGTCCTATCGAGGGTCCAGGTATATCCGTTAAGCTGTCGGCATTGCACCCCCGTTATGAGCTGGCCCAGGGCCAGCGCATGAAGATGGAGTTGCTGCCGCGGCTGCGCACCCTGGCGTTACAAGCCAAATCCTACAATATCGGTTTAAATATCGATTCCGAAGAAGCTACCCGGATCGATCTTTCCCTAGAACTCTTGAAAGCGCTGTTTACCGATCCAGCATTAGAAGACTGGGAAGGGTTAGGTCTCGCCCTGCCCGCCTATCAGAAGCGAGCCTTTCACATTATCGATTGGTTAGCGGATCTGGCTCACAGCCAAGGTCGTCGCCTATTGGTGCGCTTGGTGAAAGGCGCCTATTGGGATGCTGAGATTAAACGCGCCCAGGAGCAAGGTTTGGATGGCTATCCCGTATTTACCCGTAAAGCATCCACCGATGTCTCTTATCTGGCCTGCGCCCGCAAGTTATTAGCCACGCCGGACGCTTTTTATCCACAATTTGCTAGTCACAATGCCCATACCGTGGCGGCGGTCTTGGAAATGGCCGGTGAACGGCGGGATTTTGAGTTCCAACGCCTGCACGGCATGGGCGAACCCCTCTATGATCAAATTGTCAATCCCCAAGGGTTAAATATTCCTTGCCGTATCTATGCACCGGTGGGTAACCACGAAGACTTGTTGGCCTATTTGGTGCGTCGCCTCCTGGAAAATGGCTCCAATACGTCGTTTGTCAATCGTATCGTGGATCGAGATGCGCCTATTGATGAAATCATTGCCGATCCAGTGGCCAAGGTGTCAGCATTGGCCCGCATTCCCCATCCCCGTATTCCTTTGCCAGCGAATCTCTATGGCGATCAACGGCCTAATTCAAAAGGCATTGACCTCAGCGATTTACAGCAACTCAAGGAACTTGCCCAAGGCATGGAGAAGGCGGCTGAGAAAACCTGGTGGGCTAGGCCCATGCTGGGGGATGGCGTTCGCGAAGGTGCCGGTCGAGGGATTCTTTCACCCGCTGATCGACGTCGCCAGGTGGGTACGGTGGTGGAAGCCAGCGACGCTGATGTTGAGCAGGCGCTGGCTATAGCCAGCCGCGCCGCACCCACTTGGGATGCGACTCCGGTGGAGATCCGGGCGGGCTGCCTAGAACGCGCAGCCGATTTAATGGAAGAAGAAATGGCAACCCTCATGGGGCTGTGTACCCTGGAGGCGGGTAAAAACATTGCCGATGGCGTAGCCGAAGTGCGCGAAGCGGTGGATTTCTGCCGCTATTATGCCAACCGGGCCCGCATCAACATGGCGCTACCCCATAGTCTGCCAGGACCTACCGGTCAACGGGATCAGCTCAGTTGGCGGGGCCGGGGCGTCTTTGTGTGCATCAGTCCGTGGAACTTCCCCCTGGCCATTTTTCTGGGCCAAGTGAGCGCTGCCCTGGTGACGGGCAATGCCGTCATCGCAAAACCCGCAGAGCAAACCCCCCTCATCGCAGCCTACGCCGTTGACCTTTTGCATCGGGCTGGCGTTCCTAGGGATGTCCTACAGTTGCTTCCCGGGGATGGCGCTATAGGGGCACGTCTAGTCAGTGATGCACGGGTGGCTGGCGTGGCTTTTACCGGTTCCATTGAAGCCGCCTGGTCCATCAACCGTAGCTTGGCTGCTAAATCAGGTCCCATCGCACCCTTGATTGCCGAAACCGGGGGTCAGAACGTGATGATCGTGGATTCCTCGGCTTTACCTGAACAGGTTGTCGTTGACGTGCTGGCCTCCAGTTTTCAAAGTGCCGGGCAACGTTGTTCTGCACTGCGCGTTCTCTATGTACAAGCCGATATTGCCGACAACCTACTCAACATGCTAACCGGTGCCATGGTGGAACTGCGGGTTGGGGATCCGGGAGATCTAGCCACTGACGTGGGACCTGTGATCGACACCGATGCCTTGGCGACGCTACGCCGCCACGCCGAGCGCCTGGAACAACAAGGCCGTCTCATTTATCGCTGCAAACTATCATCGGACACCGACCATGGCAGCTTTTTTCCGCCTCAAGCCTTTGAAATCGAGAGCATAACCCAACTGGAACGGGAAGTTTTTGGACCTATTCTCCATGTGGTCCGTTATCGGGCCAGGGATCTCGATAAGGTGATCGACGCCATCAATAATACCGGTTACGGTCTCACCTTTGGCATTCACAGCCGCATTGATAGTACAATCCGCTATGTGACGGAGCGCATCCGGGCAGGCAATGCCTATGTGAATCGTAATATGATTGGCGCTGTGGTGGGCGTACAACCCTTTGGCGGCGAGGGTCTGTCGGGCACCGGCCCCAAGGCGGGCGGTCCCCATTATCTTTATCGATTCGCCACCGAGCAGGCCCTTAGCGTCAATACTACCGCTGCTGGCGGCAACGCGTCATTAATGTCTTTGCAGGACGATGAACTATAAATCAGGTCTTAATTGCGCGTAAGTCCTATATTGATAATTAAAAATCCAACAATAACGAGGAAAAACCCATGGAATATAGTTTAACCGCTGCGACTTGGTTTTGGTTGATGGTGCCCATGACCAGTGTGGTGATTTTGTCGCTGGTAGGTCTCCTGGTCAATCTGGCTCGCAAATAGGAGAACTCACTCTATGACCACACCTACCCTTGTCACCTTTATTGTTTATCTCATTGGCATGCTGGCCATCGGCCTTATTTTTTATAGCCTGACTGAAAATCTGTCTGACTACGTTCTGGGTGGCCGACGCCTTAGCGGTAGCGTTGCTGCCTTGAGCGCTGGCGCTTCCGATATGAGCGGCTGGTTACTGTTGGGATTACCAGGGGCTATGTATGCCGCGGGTATGAACCAAGTCTGGATTGCCGTGGGTCTGGCCATCGGCGCCTATCTAAATTGGCAATTTGTAGCCCGGCGACTGCGCATCTATACGGAAGTCGCTCAAGATGCCATTACCCTGCCGGATTATTTGGAAAATCGCTTTCGCGATAACAGTAAGATACTGCGGGTCACTTCGGCGCTGGTTATCCTTCTGTTCTTTGCCTTCTATACCTCATCCGGCATGGTGGCGGGAGCAACCCTGTTTGAGAAAAGCTTTGGTTTCGAATACACCACGGCCCTGTGGATCGGTGCTGTGGTGATTATCTCCTATACGTTTTTGGGCGGTTTTATGGCCGTGTGTTGGACAGACTTTTTTCAAGGCATTTTGATGTTTTTGGCCCTCATCGCCGTACCCATCGCCGTGGTGAGCGCCGACGGGGGCTGGAGCGTCACGGTGAGTAAAGTGGGCGCCATTGATCCCGCCTATCTCAATATCTTTCACGATATGACCTTTTTAGGCATCGTTTCCTTAATGTCCTGGGGATTAGGTTATTTTGGTCAGCCGCATATTTTGGTCCGCTTTATGGGGGTACGTTCTTCACGGGAAATTCCCAAGGCGCGTTTTGTGGGTATGACGTGGATGGTGTTATCCCTTTATGGTGCCATCTTCACGGGTTTTGCCGGCATCGCCTACTTCGCCGACCAACCTTTACAAAATGCCGAAACGGTCTTTATTACGCTGTCGCAAATACTATTTAATCCCTGGATAGCCGGCGTGTTACTGGCGGCCATTCTATCCGCCATCATGAGCACCATCGATTCCCAGTTGCTGGTCTCCTCAAGCGCCCTGACTGAGGATTTTTATCGGGCCGTTTTGCGCAAAGATGCCTCCGAGACCGAGTTGGTTTGGGTGGGCCGCATGACTGTCGCAGTCATTGCCTTGATTGCCATCGTCCTGGCTTATAATCCAGAAAGCACGGTGTTAGGATTGGTAGCCTATGCCTGGGGTGGATTTGGCGCCGCTTTTGGACCGGTTATTATTCTTTCTCTGTTTTGGTCAGGTATGACCCGTAATGGGGCCTTAGCGGGTATGGTGATCGGCGCTGTCACCGTGGTGGTTTGGAAGCAATTAACCGGCGGTCCCGCTGGCATTTTTGATGTCTACGAAATACTCCCAGGATTTATTTTAGCCACCTTGGGAGTTGTCATCTTTAGCCTACTGGATAGCGAACCGTCTGTGGAAATCCAGCGGGATTTTCAAGCGGTGACACAAGTAGGGCATTAAATTCGCTCTTCCACATGGGCTAAACGCCTCGTCCTCAAAGGACGCACACGCTCAACTAAGCACACGAAGAAAGGGCTTTTCGTGTGCTTTTTTATCTCAAGTCTTCACTTTAATGCTAGATGGATGGGTTTATTTAGAATTCATCGCCTCTAACCGAGCGATCAGGCTGGACGTATCCCAACGTCCACCACCCATGGACTGCACCTCGGCATAAAACTGATCCACCAACGCCGCTACTGGCAGGCGAGCGCCATTAGCACGGGCTTCATCCAAAGCGATGGCAAGATCTTTACGCATCCAATTGACGGCAAACCCGAAGTCAAACTCACCAGCCGCCATGGTTTGGTGACGGTTTTCCATCTGCCAAGACTGCGCAGCACCCTTAGAGATCGTCTCAATGACAGCAGCCGGATCAAGTCCTGCCGCTTTTGCAAAGTGCAAACCTTCGGCCAACCCTTCTACTACCCCAGCGATACAGATTTGATTGACCATTTTGGTCAATTGACCACTACCCGCAGGACCGAGATGTTTTACAAAACGCGCATAAGTATCGATGATGGGTTTTGCCGTCTCAAAAGGTTCCGCATCACCCCCCACCATCACCGTCAATACGCCTTTTTCCGCCCCCGCTTGACCACCGGAAACCGGCGCATCTAAAAAGGCGAAACCCTGTTCTTTGGCGACAGCGTCCAATTCACGGGCAATTTTTGCCGAAGTGGTGGTATGGTCGATAAAAATGCTGCCTTGTTCCATGCCTTGGAAAGCGCCCTGGGCACCGAGGGCGATTTCTCGCACATCATCGTCATTACCGACACAGGCCATGACAAGATCAGCGCCCTTGGCAGCTTCTGCGGGTGTCTGCGCTAATCGGCCAGGGTACTCTTTGACCCAGCGTTCCGCCTTAACGCGGGTTCGATTAAACACTGTCACTGAGTGTCCTGCTTTCGATAAGTGGCCAGCCATCGGGTAACCCATGACGCCAAGACCAATAAAAGCAACGGTTTTAATCATACTGTTCAACGGCTCGTGACGTTAAATGAATATTCAATATACTTGTCAGCAAGTTTGTAACGATCGAGCTAACCTGCTGCTTTGTTAGGCTTGCCCTTCCTGTACTGATTCTCTTTGCTGAAGTACGTAATTAATGGGCAATACCTTAGAAAGATCTATATGCTTTGAAGCATCTAAAATTTCAATCGCTACTATCTTGTCTTCATCTTCCATATCTAAAACAATGTCGTCTGTTACCCTTTTATTTATCACCACCCGTTTTTCTTCCTGAAATCGAATGTAAAGCAAATCTGTTTTATCATCATAATAGATGTTCATTTGTGAGATTCCCATTTGCCATAAAATACATAAACTGTAACCGTTACTATGATCTCCGGCCTAGCGACATAAATGACCTCTACACGTTTTTGCTCATAAAACTTTCGACCGCGTGTCTGTTTATATGAAAATACCTTTGTATTTACCATCCTTCCCTGTTTTGCTTGTGTGGGAGTACCGTTTAGTATTACATCTATTATTTCTTCTTTCGTTGCTCCTCTTTCTTCAGCACGTTCTAGTGTATGAGGATCAATTTGTATCTTCACTTAAATCTCATTTCGTTTTTTACAATACTGATAACTTATTAGGATTAAACATGTTTAGTTAGCATTGCGGTTTGCCAACCCAGCAAGTCCTCCAGCCAAATTGGCTAGCTGGGAAAAGCCTTTTTTTTGCAACAGGCGGCAAGCATTTTCACTCCTTACCCCCATCTGGCAATAGACGAGAATCGATTGGTCACGAGGTAGTTCACCGCTACGCTCAGCCAATTGCTCCAAAGGAATATTGCAAGCGCCGGAAAGACCATTCTGCCGAAAAAGCTCAGGTTCTCGGACATCCAGAAGAAAATAGTCCGATGGTATAGTGGTTACCAGGGGAACCGTCAACGGTATGACCTGTTCAGGTTCCGGCGCATGGGCAAATGAAAAAGAACTAATTTGTAAGGTCAATAAATCCACCTGCAGGATCCGCCCCCGCAACGATTCACCAATATTGAGAATCAGCTTAATAGCCTCATTGGCCTGGAGTAAACCCAAAAACCCCGGCGCTGTACCCAGTACACCGGCTTCTGCACAGGTGGGGGCCTGCTCCGGCGCCTCGGGAAATACGGCTCGGTAACTAGGCGCACCTGCACAAAAACAACCGATATAACCGGCAAAACCTTGCACCGATGCCGACAGCAAAGGTCGTTGTTGGGCCAAACACACATCGCTTAAGGTGTATTTGGCGCTGAAGTTATCTGTGCCATCCACAATGACATCAAACTGATTGACTAAATCCGCCGCTAGCCGGGGATCTAACCACTGCTGGAAAGGTTCCACGACACAGTCAGGGTTAATGGTTTGCACCCGTCGAGCTGCAGCTTGAACCTTAGGCATACCTACATCGGCCCTCGTATAGAGGATTTGCCGGTGCAAATTACTCTCATCCACCCGATCGGGATCCACAATACCGAACCGCCCTACCCCAGCAGCAGCTAAATATTGCAAAACTGGACACCCAAGACCCCCGGCGCCCACCACCAATACCGATGCTTGAGCCAATCGCGCCTGACCTTGAGCACCTATCTCCGGCAAGCTGATTTGGCGTAAATAACGGGTATTTTCCATAGCCTTTGCAGACGCACAACCTTCTTGCTCAACCATACTAACTCCAGGGCGAAAAAGGCGTTCCAAATTCCGGCGTGGAAGGCGCCGCCAAATCATGGGCCTCCATCAAACCCGCCTTATAGGCAAGCCGACCGGCTATGACTCCCTGGGCAAACGCCTTTGCCATAGTCACCGGGTCATCCGCTTTCGCCACCGCGGTATTGATTAAAACCGCATCGTAACCTAGCTCTAGTGCCTGCGTTGCATGGGACGGGGCGCCGATACCCGCATCCACGATCAGGGGTATCTCGGCAAAGTGGGCCCGCAGCATCTTTAAGCCATACAGGTTGTTAAGACCGCGTCCAGTGCCGATGGGGGCACCCCAGGGCATCAACACCTGACAACCCACAGCGAGCAATCGCTCGGCCACTACCAAATCTTCCGTGGTGTAGGGAAACACCTGAAACCCATCCTCACTTAAGATACGGGCGGCTTCCACCAAACCGAACACATCCGGCTGCAACGTAGCGTCATCACCGATGACCTCTAGCTTGATCCAGGGGGTCGCGAAGATCTCCCGTGCCATATGCGCCGTGGTTACGGCTTCTTTCACAGTGCGGCAACCGGCGGTGTTGGGTAGAACGTGAACGTTTAAAGACTGAATCAATTGCCAGAAAGCCTGACCGCTCCCCATGTTGGCGGATTCCCGACGCAGGGAAACGGTGACAATCTCTGTTTCACAACTTTGCACTGCGGTGCGCAACTGTTGCGGCGAGGCATACTGGGCAGTACCTAGTAACAAACGGCTGGTCACTTGAGTGTCGTAGAGAGTAAGCATTAACCACCTTGCATGGGTGCGACGATCTCGATGGCATCGCCTTCCCGAATTGCTGTATTTTCCCGTTTATCACGGGGTACAAAATCGCCATTGATGGCAGTGGCGACTGACTGACCTTGATAACCTAATTCTTGGCATAAGGCAGCTAAGGTTGCCGCCTGAACGTTTTTTTCCGTTGCATTGACTTTAATCCGCATGGATCACCTCAGTATCTATTTCACCTTTCATCAGATAATTGGTCACACACTCAGCCAGCGCCGGGGCCAGCAGAAAACCGTGGCGGTACAGTCCATTGACGAATAACTGTCGACCACGCACCGAAATTTTCGGCAAATGATCGGGAAAAGCGGGCCGTAAACCGGCATTGAGTTCGACAATCTCGGCTTCCCCAAAGGCTGGATGGACACTGTAGGCGAGGGTCAATAACTCACCCGCCGAGCGTACCGTCACACCGCTGCCCGTGTCGCTTTCAATACTGGTGGCGCCCACCATAAATAGCCCGTCGGCCCGGGGAACTACATAAATAGGATGGCGGTGATGGAGTAGACGCACGGGACGGTGCAACTGCACTTCATGGCTTTTAATGAGTAGCATCTCGCCTTTTACACCCCGGAGCGTCGGCCATTGATCCCGCGCTGCCAAACCACGGCAGTCGATATGCCAATCTGTCGGAGACTTTTCCTGGTAAGACGACTGCCCAAAATGAAATTCTCCGCCGAGCTTTTGTATCTCTTCACGAAGCAAGGGCAGTACTTGCCGGGGATCCACATGGGCTTCTTTTGGATAAAATAACCCATTGCTAAAACGACCTTCCAGGGCAGGCTCCAAACGTGCAATAGCATGGGTATCCACGGTTTGGTGTCCCTCTGTTAGCTGTGCAAAACGGCGTAAAGTCACCGGGTCACGGGGCGGCGCTACCACCAACGTACCGTGTTGAGGCAGATCCGGCAACAGTGTTTGCCAAAGCCGAATGGACTGAAGCCCTAAACGGGTGACCAAAGGTTCCGCCACCTCAGCTTCGCAATAAGGCGCCAACATGCCCCCAGCGCACCAGCTACAACCCGCGCTTAAGGTGGCATCGCCTTGTTCAAAAAGACACACCTTGAACCCTGCTTTAGCAAGCATATAGCCTTGCCAAAGCCCAGCGATACCTGCACCCACGATGGTCACAGAAGACATAACGGCTTATCCTTGAATAAACAAGGACAGGCAGACTGATCTCGTCACTTTGCTCTCAACCGCCAAATTTTTAGAGAATTGCCAGCAAACGCTGGCTGCCGATGGGCACATAGACAAATATCCTCAGCGTATAAAGTACGGCGCAGGGAACGGACAACAAGAATAGAAACAGCAATAAGACGGGGGAAAAAGTAGATTTGCTGGTCCATTTCCTACGCCGGCATAACCCGGATCAGGTTCAAAGGGTTCCCATGCTGTAAAGTGGTTTTAACACTGTACCAATGGTATCTCAGCCCCTTCTCCAGGGCACCCCTAGGAATAAACCTCTATTATTAAGAAAACTGCATAGAAGTCAATAATTATGTGGTCGTATCGACTATTATTAGCGGACGCTCAAAGGTTCTTAGCCGTTATCTTCATGAAAGCAGTAGACTAACGGTAGACTATAGGTTGGGTATTGCAAAAAACCAAACTTACAATTTAAGCCATTCGCTTAGGTCTGGCGCCGGGTAACTCTATTCATTTTCAATCTTGTGGGCACGACGGCATGAAAATCCGTACGCTAAAGGCTATGTTTAAACCTCGCTCCATCGCCGTTATTGGTCATGGTATCGAGACTGACACGACCGCCGCGACGTTGTTGACAAATCTTATCGATGCCGGCTTTCAGGGACCTGTGCTGCCTGTCAATTCCAAACGCCACGCGGTATCCGGTGTGCTCGCTTACCCCGATGTAATGAGTTTACCGGAAGCCCCCGATCTCGCCATTCTCACGACTCCGCTCCAAGAAAGCCCTGCTCTTATCAGTGCCTTGGGCCACAGGGGCACGCAAGCCGTTTTACTCATAAGTCAGGAAACCCTGAACTCTATAGACGACCCTAATCACATCCTTAAGCAGCGGCTGCTGGACGCTGCTCAACCCTATGGCATACGTCTACTAGGTCCAGATCGTCTGGGTATGGCAATTCCTGTTCACGGTATTAACGCTACCCTTGATGGGACACCGGTCATCAAGGCTGGCCACCTCAGTCTGTTGACACAATCTTCTTCCGTGATGCGGGCAGTCATCCAATGGGCGTCCCATCATGCTGTTGGCTTTTCCCATATGGTTTCTTTAGGTTCTGGCGTGGATGTGGATTTTAGCGATATGTTGGATTATCTCGCCCAAGATCCCCATACCCATGCCATCCTCATGTACCTAGAGCAGGTTCATCAGCCCCGTCAGTTTATTTCAGCCGCCCGAGTCGCAGCCCGTAGCAAACCGGTTATTATTCTTAAACCCCGCTCCTTTGGCACTCATCCTAGGGAAGAAGGCATTTATGATGCAGCCGCCCGGCGCACTGGTATGTTGTGGGTCGACAGCATCGAACACCTATTCAACGCCGCTGAAACCCTTACGCATACCCAACCCGTGCGGCAAAATCGCCTGTTTATTCTCGGTAATAGCCGCAGCATGGGATTGTTAGCCAGTGATCGACTCATCCGCGAGGGAGGCGCACTGGCCAGCGTGGACGAAACTACCCTTAACGCCCTAGCGGAACTGGTTTCGCCCCCTTGTCGTGCTGAAAACCCTATGGATCTTGGAGATCATGCGGGTTTTAAAGACTATATTAAAGCCCTTGATCTACTCCGCAAAGAGCGTCACATCGACGGAATTCTTGTCGTCCACGTACCTACATCCAGCGAATTGGATGAAGAAAGTCATCAAGCTGTGGGTGAACGGGTTGCCAAAAGGCGGTTGGTGATGGTCAGTTGGATAGGCACCTTGTCGCCTAAGGCAGTACGCTGTTTCCGAGAGGCGGGCATCGCCATTTACCGGACTCCCGACGAGGCCGTCCGATCTTTTCTGCATATTGCAGAATATTGGCGTAATCAAGCGCTGCTCATGGAGACCCCTTCTTCGGTACCGGAGGAGTTTACGCCCAATACCGAGGCGGCCCATCAACTTATAACTGCTGCTTTAGCAGCGGGTAAAGATCGGCTCAATATCCAGGCCACCAGCGAATTGTTGGCCGCCTATCAAATCCCCAAAGTGGTGACTCAGTTTGCCTCTACCCCGGAAGAAGCCGCTGAACTCGCCAGCAAGTTACATTGCAGCGTGGCGTTGAAAATTGTGTCACGCAGCATTCGCAATCGGTCAGATGTAGGGGGCGTCGCTCTGGCGCTAGATGGGCATCACGAGGTGTTTACCACCGCAACAGCTATGCTTAGGCGGGTTCGCACACTGGCTCCGGAGGCTGTTTTAGAGGGTTTTGCCGTACAGCCTATGTTACCCCGTCGCGGTGCTTACGAAGTTACCATCGGTGTGCGCACGGGGCGCGATTTCCAAGCGGGCCCTGTGTTGTTTTTCGGTCATGGAGGGACAGAAACCCATGTTATCAATGACATCGCCTATGCTCTTCCTCCTCTCAATATGCATCTGGCCAAAGAGCTTATATCACGCACCCGCTTGTCTACCTTGCTCAGCAGCAGCCCAGGACGGTCGGTCAATATCAATGCCCTTGCACTGACCTTAGTTAAAGTCTCACAAATGGTCATCGATTTGGATGAACTGGTGGAACTGGATATCAACCCCCTTTGGGTGAATGCTGACGGCATACTCGCCATCAGCGCCAGTATTCGGATTGCGCCAGCGAGTTGCCCAGCCAACGAACGACTGGCCATTCATCCCTACCCTAAAGAATTGGAACAGCCGTTAACCCTTAAGAATGGCCAAACGTTGTTGTTACGGCCGATCCTGCCGGAAGATGAACCAGCATTTCAAGCCATGCTCCGACGGATTCCTTCCTATGACGTCCGCATGCGCTTTTTACGCCCTCTTAAAGAACTTCCCCGGGACATGGCAGCCCACCTCACGCAACTGGATTACGATCGGGATATGGCCTTTGTGCTGGCAGGACCGGGAGTGGCTGGCAGAGCAAAGATATGGGGTATGGTGAGTATGCACGCCGATCCTGATCGAGAAACAGCAGAATACGCCATTGTGCTAGATCGTACTCTTCAAGGTCAGGGGCTGGGTTATTTAATGATGCAGAAAATCATCGAACATGCCCGAAAATCCGGTATTCAGGAATTGTTTGGCGCGGTGCTTGAAGAAAATGAATCCATGCTTCGGGTTAATCGCGCCTTAGACTTCAAGATTCGACCGGAACTGGATGATCCAGAGCTGATGTATGTGAGTTTAAAATTGTGAATGTCGGCAGCCTGGAGGATACGAGCTAGGGCATTCTTAATCAATCCTGCCCCTACCCTCTTGCCTTGCTATACAATACTAACAGCAAGTCGTATCAGTATCACGCCAGGAGCTGTACGCAAACAAATCTATATGGCCAACGGTAAGGCGTGACTGGGAAGCTGCTATAGCATGCTGCCGCCGCGCTAACCACTCATCGATCCGTACCGTCGCAGTCGGTTCCTGTTGTTGCGCGGCTTCCGCATAGCCTCTGACTAATACCATTTGTAGTGCATTTGCCGCTGCACCAAGCTGCCAATGGCTGGGTTGCGTAAATACTTGATAACCGTAACCCTGAAAGCAAGTAGCCCCATAACTTGCCCCATCAGGGCCAAGGGCTGGTCCAAAACCTTTGTCGGTCCGCTGATGAGCATTGACGGTGTGACATATCCATTCATCATCCTTATCCGTTGGATCCCAGCGAATAATGCCGTTATAGGTGAGCACTACAAAAAACGCAGCGTTCATACGCTGACAATATAAAGCCACCTTGTTCATCCAAGCACTGGAGACTAAATCAAGAAAGGCTGAAGCCGTAACCAAGTTGGGTTTTTGCGGACATTGCTCAAGTCCGTCCCTTAGATCAACAGAGTGGTTTTTTAAACGACAATAACAGTCGTCTCCTTGAATAACTAAATCACTGCCGTCTTGGCTGAGTTGTAAGCCAGTCTCCTTTGCCCACTGGGCCATCCGAGGCTGTAAATGGGTCAACAGATCGTCATCTTTATCAATGAGTAGCCACCGCTGCCGACCTGTGAGTTTGGGTAACAGATAACGCACATTTGACCCTGTTCCAGTACCCAAATCAAGAATACTTAGTTTATCAAAGGCTTTCCGCCAGGCAATCAGACGCTCCGTCAATGACACATTTCGAGAACGCTGATCCATGGGTTCGCGTAACGTGAGCCAATCCGTTGAAAAATCACCCATGTTTAGTGAACCCATCGCAGTTGTTCAGCAAACTGTTGACTAGCTACTGTCCAGTTGGGAAGTTGATTACGAGCTTTGCGGGCCGCTATCGCGAGCTGCCGACGCAGTTGGCTGTTATCCAACACCTGCCGCAACGCCTCTGTTAATCGTGCTGTATCGCCGGGTGGCACTAGCATGGCGGCATCTGCAGGCACCGTGTCTGGAATAGCGCCCGCGGTGGTGCTGACAATGGGTAGACCCCGGGCAAGAGCTTCCGCTAATGCCATGCCATAACCTTCATAGTAAGACGGCAGCACAAATAAATCGGCACCCTGATAGTAACGGTCTAGCGTTTTGCCTTCGGCTTCGCCCAACAGCGCAATACAGGAGTCTAATTGATGGTCTGCAATACGCGCCTTTAGGGTGGCTACTGTCGCTGGACTGCGTGTCAAGCTACCTACACAAAGTAGTCGCCAGGGACGGTTGCGTAACTGGCTAAGGGCATCTACCAATACAACGTGACCTTTGCGTGGTGTGACAGTGGCGACACACAGCAATACCGGTGTCTCTGAGGCAGAACCCACCGCCAGGGGGACTGGATCTGTGCCTGGCGGCACCACACCAATACGCTGCTCAGGGACATGATAATCGGCTAAGGCTCTGGCGGTATTGGGACTGGTCACAATGACCCGGACGACGGCGGCTAAAGCGTCCTGTTCGTTGTAATATAAGCGTTTTTGTTCTTTGATGGCCAAGCCGGTTTCTAGCGCCAGCGGATGGTGAATCAGAGCAATCAACCGCAGTCTTCGAGCATGCTCCTTTACCAACTGGGGCATACCCCCCAAAGCAAGTCCGTCGATAATCACCCACGCAGCATCGGGAATGGCATTGAAATGGGCAGCGGCCTGGGCTAAGGCATGTTCGTCTGGATTGGGAAAACTGGTTGCCAGATTATGTACTTGCACCTCCCAACCCTGTTGGCGCAATCCCTCCACAATACGAGCATCGTATAGATAACCACCTGTCAAAGTTTCTAAATCGCCACTTACGATAAAATGTAAACGCGCCACCCGCTAGTCCCTGCTGAGGGTATTCTGATATGAAGCCCAGGCAATATGGGATTCTCTCAAAGTGACCTTTAGAGAGGTCAGTTCATCCGTGTTGGGTCCCAAGTCACCCTCCGCAATAGCGTCTGCGAGACATTCAAAAATGACCCGCGCCATGTACTCAGTGGTGGTGTTTTGTCCAGCTAGGTTAGGATCGTCATCCAAGTTGCGATAGTTAAACGCCGCTAACACATTTTTAAGTAGTTGGCTGAGTGGACCAATGTCCGTGACAACACCATCTTGATCCAACGCTTCCCGAAAAAGCTCGACATCCACCACGAAGGTGGCGCCGTGAAGATTTTGCGCAGGCCCGAAAGTTTCGCCGCTAAAGCTATGGGCGATCATAAAATGATCTCGCACCCCAACGCTGTACATGGATAAATTCTCCTAAACTAATAGATGATTCGATGACACAAAACCCCGCTCGGTGACGCGGCAAGGGTCGCCATGGTGTGGGGTAGTTCTGAAAATGGACTTTCACCGCTGATTAACACATCCAGTAAAGGATCAGACAGCAAGGACAAAGCCAGTTCTAGACGCCGCCGATGAGTCCAACGATGACGTTGCCCTAGGGCCACCTGCCCTACCTGAGACGAGCGCAGTATTAGCCGTTTGGAATGAAATGCTTCGCCTAGGGGTAGACTTACCGAGCGATCACCAAACCAGCTCATCTCAAGCACCATGGCGTCAGCAGCCGCCACATTCAGGGCAGTCACAAGACCCGCCGGGTTGCCGCTGGCGTGGATGACGAAATCTGCTTCTCCTTGAATATCATCGGGTGTACTAAAGGATACCTCAAGGGCAGCCGCAACGGTTGCTTTTGTGGTGTCCACATCCACCAGTTGCACCTGACAACCCGGTAACCGCCCCGCTAGATAGGCTACCAGACAACCCACCGTTCCGGCACCAATGACGACGATACGATCGCCAAGTCGGGGCGTTGCATCCCATAGACCATTGATAGCCGTTTCCATGTTGGCGGCTAATATAGCACGGGCGGGCGGCATCTTTGCGGGAATAGACACAACAGCATCGGCAGACACCACATAGGCACTTTGATGGGGATAAAGACAAAACACAGGACGCCCCAGGAGAGCTTCGCAACCCGCTTCCACCACGCCTACATTACTGTAGCCGTATTTGACAGGGGCTGGAAAATCGCCTTCTTGAAAGGGCGCCCGCATCCGCTGATACTGATTAACCGGAACGGCCCCTTGAAACACTAGGTTTTCAGTGCCACGACTGATACCGCTGTACAGGGTTCGAACCCGCACCTGTCCGGAACTCGGTGTAGTCAGTGCATGAGAACGGATTTCCCCTTTACCAGGTCCTATAACCCAAAAGGCTTGTGCATCGCGTTGCTTCATTGAACCTCTACTTAGCCAGACAAATCTATACTTATAATTACTTTTAAAGTCGCGGTTTACTAGAAAATGCTTTTTAAGCACCCAAAATTTTTTCCCGTTTATCAGGTTGGCTGGTTAGATCTTGCCTTAAATACCCTATTGACAACCTTAGTTGGATTTGGTCTTGTCTGCATTGTTGCTTTAATCAGTCAGCGGATTTTTGCGCTTCCCATTGGTTTTGTCATCCAAACCGTGGGCACATTTGCGGTTATCGGAATTGTGCTTTTTTTTGGACTGTCTCGCCACCTTCCTCAGCGTCGTTTTGGCGCTGCTAATAGCGTCACCTTACTGCGGGCTGGCTTGATTGCCTTGTTGGCTGGTCTCATCGGCTACACTAAAGGGGATTTAGCGAAAAGCTGGATACCGAGTTTTATTGCGCTGATGGCGTTGCTCCTAGACGGTCTCGATGGTTGGCTAGCGCGTCGGGACAATAGTGCAAGCCCTTTCGGCGCTCGTTTCGACATGGAAATGGACGCCTTGTTCACGTTGGTGCTGGCAGTGCTGGTTTTTCAACTAGGTAAAGTTCATGCTTGGGTATTATTACTGGGTGCCATGCGTTATCTATTCGTCAGTGCTGGTTTTATTCTGCCTTGGCTGCGCAAACCTTTACCCGCCAAGAAATGGCGTCAGACCGTGTGTGTGGTTCAAGGGTCGGCGCTGATTGCTTGCCTAGCACCAAGCATTGACTCAGGTTTTGCGAGTGGACTTACAGTAATTGCCTTAGTGTTGCTGAGTATTTCTTTTACAACAGACACGGTTTGGCTGAGACGTCAGTACAAGCACCAGGAGTTACGACATGGTTATCAATAACAAATTGGCTCTATTTCTAATAACCGTAGGGTTGCTACTGTTTAGTATTCATAGAGCGGTATTGGCTGAGCCCCAAGACTATGTTATCGATCCCGACCATTTGAGCGTTGGGTTTTTGGTGTCCCATGTGGGTTATGCGAAAACCCTGGGTCTTTTTCGTGATGGGCGTGGTGAGTTCACCTTCGATGAAAGCACCGGTGAGCTTTCTGATCTGCGGGTGGTGGTGGACACCAACAGCATATTCACTAACCACGATAAGCGGGATGAACATCTCCGGAGCGAGGATTTTTTAAATACCGAGCAGTTTCCAGAGATGGTTTTTACAGCCAAAGACGCGGAACGCACCGGGGAAAATACCTTTCAAGTGGTGGGTGATCTAACCTTGCTAGGTGAGACCAAACCCTTGACCCTTGATGTTACTTGGAATAAGAGTGCTACCTATCCGTTCCGGCCTGGCGTTTATATCTTTAAACCCTATGTATTGGGCGCTTCGGCACGGGGCACATTACGGCGTAGTGACTACGGTATGACTTATGCGGTTGCCGATGGCTTGGTGGGCGATGAAGTGGAATTACTGATCGAGTTTGAGGCAAGACGAGAATAATTTCTCGAGTTTAAAATAGCAGAAGATACGCCGAAGCGTATCTTCTGTTTATCTATACTCGCAGGATTTACGAGGGTAAGCGCCAACGGCTCAGTGAACGCCACAGATTAGCCAGCAACAGTTCCCGTAGCAAGGTAAACTCTTTAGGCAATCTGTAATACATCTGCACGAACAACTCTTCGTGAGAAAGGAGTTCTGTGATCCAGGCTTCCCGATCCACCGACATCAATTCTTGATAACGTTCCTTTGAATACTCTAGGCCGTTCCAATCGATATCTTCGTAAGCCGGCATCCAACCCAGCGGACTTTCAATACCGCCAGCACGGCCATGGGTGCGATCGATAACCCATTCCAGAACCCGCATATTCTCGCCAAAACCGGGCCATAAGAATTTACCGTTTTCATCTTTGCGGAACCAGTTGACGCAGAAAACTCGGGGCGGATTAAAAAGACGATGCCCCACGGTCAACCAATGACCAAAATAATCAGCGATGTTGTAACCGCAGAAGGGCAACATGGCCATGGGGTCACGACGCACCTTGCCTTGAGCGCCGACAGCGGCGGCGGTGGTTTCAGAACCCATGGTCGCACCCAAGTAGACACCATGGGCCCAATTGGTTGCCTGCACGACTAAGGGAACCGTGTTGCTGCGACGACCGCCGAAGATAAAGGCGCTGATGGGCACCCCGTTGGGATTTTCCCAATCGTCGTCGATGGAAGGGCATTGCGAGGCCGGGGCTGTAAAGCGGGAGTTGGCATGAGCAGCCGGACGGTCACTGTCGGGCGTCCAACGTTCGCCTCGCCAATCGGTCAGTTCGGGGGGTGGTTCGTCGGTGAGATCCTCCCACCAAACATCACCGTCGGGGGTTTCCGCAACATTAGTAAAAATACAGTTGGCATGCAGGGTAGCCAACGCATTGGGATTGGATTTTTGCGAGGTGCCCGGGGCTACGCCAAAGAAGCCTGCTTCTGGGTTAATGGCGTAAAGCCTACCGTCGGGACCGGGCTTGATCCAAGCGATATCATCACCTACTGTGGTTACTTTCCAGCCGTCAAAGGCTTTTGGCGGAATCAGCATAGCGAAATTGGTTTTACCACAAGCGCTGGGAAAAGCCGCCGCTACGTAGGTTTTTTCACCCTTGGGCGACTCGACCCCAAGAATGAGCATGTGTTCAGCAAGCCAACCCTCATAGCGACTCATGCTGGAAGCAAGTCGTAGGGCAAAACATTTCTTGCCTAACAAGGCATTACCGCCATAACCGCTACCAAACGACCAGATGGCCTTATCTTCCGGAAAATGGACGATGTACTTTTCCTTGTTGCAGGGCCAAGCCACGTCTTTCTCGCCAGACTCTAAAGGCGCACCCACCGAATGCAGACATTCCACGAAGTCACTGTCTTCTTCCAGAAGATCCATGGCGGCTCGACCCATACGGGTCATAATCCGCATATTGACAACCACGTAGGGGGAGTCGCTGATTTCCACACCAATTTGAGAGATCGGTGAACCCAGTGGCCCCATACTAAAGGGAATGACATATAGGGTGCGGCCACGCATGGACCCGTCAAACAGTTTATTTAACTTGGTCTTCATCTCAACTGGATTCATCCAGTTATTGGTGGGTCCTGCGTCGTGTCTATGAAGGCTACAGATAAAAGTGCGGTCTTCTACCCGCGCCACGTCGCTGGGATCCGACAACGCCAAATAACTATTAGGACGCTTTTCCTCATTGAGTTTTTTGAGGGTACCTGTTTCCACCATTTCGCCACAAAGACGATCATACTCTTCTTGAGAACCGTCACACCAATAAATACCCTCTGGTTTTGTCAATGCGGCGATTTGTGCCACCCATTCTCGAAGCCTCTTATTTTTTACATAGGTCGGAAAAACCGGTTCTACCTTTTCAATTTGGGTTACATTTGCTTGATACGTCATAGGCTTCACTCCGACTTGGATTAAAAAAACCTGGAACTTCACATCCCTACGAAGTGCCGTGGGCATACTGGGATGCGGACAAATAACCTTATTGAATTAGGCATATCCGCAATCATTTTGGAACCGGCCAGTTGGGCTCCAGTTGACAAAAAGCGAGTTATTATAGCTTGTCTAGCAGGAGTACGTATACGTTGACAAAGTAACTCAACTTACATACCGGAAATTTAAAAACCAAACGTTGTTAATAGAATATTGCTATGATCTAGCGCAATCGCCAAAAGATCTTATAACAATTGCTGATAACAACTCATCAAACAGGTATTTGGAAGTGCTCGCTTTTTAATAATTCACGCCCGTTGCAGAGGAAAAGCAATGACATCCTGAATGGTAGATTTACTCGCCATAATCATCAGTAGCCGGTCTAATCCCAACGCTACACCGGCACAATCCGGCAACCCGCTTTTTAGCGCTGTAAGAAAACGGTGATCTATTGGCAAGCTAGGCAGGCCATGGGCAACATGACGCTGGTTATTGTCTCGCAAACGGCGATACTGCTCGTCAGCATCCGTTAATTCATGAAACCCATTGGCCAGCTCGATACCTTGTACGTACAACTCAAAGCGCTCAGCGACAGGTGGATTACCAGGACGTACCTTCGCTAAAGCAGCTTGAGTCGCTGGATAGTCGTAGATAAAGGTTAGCCGTTTGCGCCCTAAGTGCGGTTCTATACAGTGGCTCAACAACAAATCCAGCCAGGGATTGGGGTCGTTCATTGGCATATCGGTAGGTGGCTGTAAATCCTGGGTCCTGGCACAGGCCATGAGTTCTGCAACACTACTTTGGTGTACATTTAACCCCAGATAATGTTGAAAAATATCACGATAACTCAACCGTTCCACAGGTTCACTGAGTACCTCCTTGCCCAGCAGCGCTGTCACCAGGTCTGTTACCTCATCCATCAACTGGTGATGGTCAAACTCAACCCGATACCATTCTAAAAGGGTAAATTCTGGATTGTGGTAACGTCCTGATTCACCATTACGAAATACCTTAGCGATTTGGTAAATACTACCGCTCCCGGCGGCGAGCAGACGTTTCATAGGTAGTTCTGGCGAGGTATGTAGATATAACGTCTGAGCGTTGCTTAAACCAGGTTTTTCATAAGCCGCCACAAACGTTTCCAGATGAGGCTCGGCATTGGCTGCCATCGAGAGCACCGGTGTATCCACCTCTAATACATCACGGATAGAAAAAAAATCCCGTATCTGGGCCAACAGACGCGCACGCAGTTTGATGGTATCCAGGGTTGCGCTGGGTAACCAGTCATCCATCAGCATCGTCATGGGAAAATTTTATGGGTTATGGGTCTATTCCTTAGCGCGAGACACATAGGCACCGGTGCGGGTATCGACTTTTATAACTTCGTCGGTTTGTACAAACAGCGGTACACGGACCACGGCGCCTGTTTCCAAGGTAGCGGGTTTAGTGCCACCCCCTGAGGTATCTCCCTTGACGCCAGGATCGGTTTCCGTGATGGTCATAGTTACAAAATTGGGTGGCGTCACGGTCAAAGGCGTACCGTTCCACAGGATTAACTGACAAACATCTTGTTCCTTGAGCCACTTAGCGTTATCCCCCAGGGCATTGGCGTCCGCGCCAATTTGTTCAAACGTGGTTTGATCCATAAAATACCAGAAGTCGCCATCGGTATAGAGATACTGCATAGCCACTTCCACCACATCGGCAGCCTCGACACTGTCACCGGATTTAAATGTGCGTTCCACAACGCGATTGGTTTTCAGATTGCGAACTTTGACGCGACTAAAGGCTTGCCCTTTGCCCGGTTTTACAAACTCATTTTCAACAATGACATAAGGATCCCCATCTAACATGATCCTTAGTCCACTTTTAAATTCACTGGTACTATAAGTTGCCATATCAATTACACCTCAACATTATAAATATGCCCATCATATCCCCAAGCACTCAGCCGCGTCAGGTAGCACACTGGCAAACGGAATTGGCTCAGGCGATTACTGATCCTGCAGAACTGTGCAAACGTTTACAGTTAGATCCTGCCCTACTACCTGAAGCCCGGCGTGCAGCTGCTCTGTTTCCATTGCGGGTACCCCGGGGTTTTGTGACGCGTATGCGTATAGGCGATCCTTATGATCCTTTGCTGTTACAGGTTTTGCCATTACACAACGAGCTTACTGCAACTCCCGGTTTTACCACAGATCCGGTGGGTGAACGACAGGCTGTGGAAGCACCAGGTTTGCTGCATAAATATGCAGGACGGGCATTACTCATTACCACCGGCGCCTGCGCTGTCCATTGCCGCTATTGCTTTCGTCGCGAGTTTCCCTATGCTGATTTTAAAGGCGGCGATTGGAGCAACGCATTAGCGTATTTAGCCGATAACACCAGTATTAATGAAGTTATTCTCAGTGGCGGCGATCCTTTGACGCTATCCAATCGACGCCTCCATGCCCTTATCACGGCGCTTTCCTCCATTACCCATGTAGAGCACTTGCGCATTCATACTCGCCAGCCCATTGTATTGCCGGAACGGATAGAACCTGAGTTGATTGCTCTGCTAACGAGTACGCGTTTTAAACCGGTTATTGTACTCCATGCCAATCACCCCCGCGAACTCGACGCAACGGTAAGCACTGCGTTGCAACAACTCAACACAGCAGGTATGGTTCTTTTTAATCAAACGGTGCTCCTTAAAGGTATTAATGATTCTGCCGATATACTGATTAAGTTAAGTCAAACCCTGTTTAGAAACCGTGTTATACCCTATTATTTGCATGTACTGGATAAAGTGCGAGGCACAGCGCATTTTTTAGTCCATGAGCAAACTGCGCTAGAATTTATAAAGGCAATGCGTCATCAACTTCCCGGTTACCTGGTGCCCCGTTTGGTACGCGAAGAAGCAGGCAAACTCGCTAAAGTTCCGGTTGTTTAGGTTAATTTATTTATGATTATTTTTTCGACGGCAAAGGATTGATAGGACGTGTCCGAGCAGTCTTTAGTGAATCTGCTGGTGATAGACCACCAGCCCGACAATGTGGATCACATCGTGCAAACCTTGCAAACCGCTGGTTATGTGGTGCAGGTTTATCATGCTACGCAGGAAGAAGAAATCCGCAATTACATCGATTATAAACCTCTAGATATCATCATGGCGCATTTAGGGGAGAACTTACCGACAGTGGCGCAAGTGCATGGGTGGGTCACCCAAGCTGCCAATGATATTCCCATCATTGCCCTTATGGATGAGGAGAAGAGTCAAAACCCCGCCGAACTGTTGCGCAATGGCGCTGATAATGTGGGGGATTTGAGGGAACCTGACCGTCTTGTGGTGGAGGTAGACAAAGAAATTGAGCATTTAAAACTGCGTAAACAAGTCCGTTCTCAGGAAATTCGTCTTCAAGAAAGCGAGCAGCGCAGCCGCAATCTATTGGATAGCGCCGGCGATGGCATCGCTTATCTTCACGAGGGAGCTCATATTTATGCTAATCCGGCTTATTTAAAGCTGTTTGGTTTTGCTGACGAAAGCGAAATAGAAGGCGTGGCCTTAATGGATCTGGTCATTCCACCCCATCACGATAAACTAAAACGCTTTTTACGCGCTAGCATTAGATCCGGCAAAGTCGAAGAGTCTCTCGAATTAACGGGTATGGATCGCAAAAAACGACCCTTTCCCATAAAGATGGATTGTCAACCCACACGGGTCAATGATGAACCTTGTCTGCAAATGGTTATTCACAACTCTATTGAACAACAACATTACCAGAAACAGATTCGTGAATTAACCAAGCGAGACACCCTCACGGGACTTTATAACCGCAAGTTTTTTACCGAACATCTGAATAAAATTCAGTCGGGGGAACTTCCTACCGGCGGAGGGTTGCTCTATATCCTTATCACAGAACAACGTAAGATTTCTAATCAGTTGGGGTTGGAGGCCGCTGATCAGCTACTGTCTGATCTGGGCCAGCGTTTACAACAACTGGTTCCTTCCCAAGCCTTGGTAGGCCATTTGTTTGACGCTGTGTTTGCTGTCTATCTGTCTGAAACAACTCGAGAAAATATTTTAGAACTCGGCCAACAAATTCGCGAAGCCATCAACACCCATGTTTCCCATACTGCCCAGCAACTAATTTCCACTAGCGCCTGTATAGGTATTTGTCTTATTCAAGACCGGCGCGAAAACGCAACCCAAATACTTAGCAACGCCGATCAAGCCTGTGAAAATGCCCGCCAAAAAGGCGGCGATGGGGTTGAGCTTTACAGACCGCCTGACAGTCGATCCTCCCTCGCTAAGCAAGAAGATGAACACCTTATACTACTTCGGGATGCTATTTCCCAAGAACGCATGGAGCTGGCTTACCAAGCCATTGCCAGCTTTCAAGGCAATACCTTAGAACGTTATAAGTTGCATTTGTGTCTTCTCGACGAAGAACGTTCGCCCCTTTCCCTGGATATGCTAGGTCAGGTAGCAGAAAGCTTTGGCTTGATGCAACAGCTGGACAAATGGGCGATTATTCACAGTTTGAAAGATCTGGCTGCTTACAATAACCAGCAGGATGACAAATCCGCCACGCTATTCATGCGGATTTCCGCCAATTCGGTGACTGATATTGATTTTTGCGACTGGCTAGAGCGTCGCCTGAAAGATGAAGATTTACCGGGAAAGGCATTGGTTATCGAAATTACCGAAACCTGTGTTGAGAAATTTTTTAAGGAAGCGCAAACATTGCGTAACAAATTGCAAGCTATGGGTTGTGGCTTCACCCTCTCCCATTTTGGCGGTAAAACCCATTCTGAACGACTTATGATTCATCTAAAACCTGATTATATTAAGCTCGATATTACTTTAATCGAAAAACTTGCCGAAGCCGAAGGTGAGGATGACGATGCCCGTGCGGGGTTAGCTAAGCTTGCTGAAAAAGCCCAAGAAATGAACATCCTAGTGGTGGCAGCGGATGTATCCACCGCTTTTCAAATGGCTAGTATTTGGCAATTTGGCGTCAGCCTTGTCTATGGCAATATGGTTCAAGAAGCTACTCCAAAAATGGCTTTTGACTTTCAACAGTTTGCTGGTTGATTAATAGTCAGCCCTTTGCAGGCTTTACCCTATATCTATCTATCTATCTATCTATCTATCTATCTATCTATCTATGAGCCTGGAGTCTGCAAAGCGGCAATCCGTTCTTGTAGAGGCGGATGGGTCATAAATAGTTTGCGCAAACCCTCCCCAAGACCGCCATTAATACCAAAAGCTTGCATCTCAGAGGGCAGTTGCGAGGGTTGCGAAACTTGCCGTAGCCGCTCTAGCGCTGCAATCATTTTCTGTCGTCCTGCCAATTGAGCGCCACCACTATCGGCGCGAAATTCCCGCTGACGGCTGAACCACATGACGATGATTGAGGCTAAAAAGCCTAGTAAGATTTCAGCGATGATGCTGGTTACCCAATAGCCAATACCGGGGCCTCGGTAGGCTTGGTTATTAGAAGAGAGTGCGCGGTCCACCACAAAACCCACAACTCGGGCCAGAAAAATGACAAAGGTGTTTACAACCCCTTGAATTAGAGCCAGCGTCACCATATCCCCATTAGCCACATGACTGATTTCATGACCCAACACGGCTTCCACCTCGTCCTGATTCATGTTTTGCAGCAAACCTGTGCTAACCGCCACTAAGGCATTGTTGCGGCTGGCGCCGGTGGCAAAGGCATTGGGTGCAGGCGAATTAAAGATAGCCACCTCTGGCGTGTCAATACCGGCTTGACTGGCTTGTCTGCGCACGGTTTGCGTCAACCATTGTTCCGCGGGTGAACGGGGCTGCTGAATGACTTGAGCCCCGGTGGATTTTTTGGCAATCCACTTGGACATGGCCAATGAAATAAATGAACCACCCATGCCAAACACAGCCGCAAACACAAACAGTGTGGGCAGATTAATACCCGATGAACTCAAAAAGCGGTTAGCGCCTAACAGATTGACCACGATACCCAGCACCACCAAAATGGCTAAGTTGGTCAAAACAAACAATACAACACGTTTCATAGTGGTTTTCTCGCGACTCTACTTTAAAAAGTAAACTAGATTATTCAATGGGTTTGGGTGTTTAAAATTTCAAGCTTGCCTACTGCGGGTGATAAACATGGCGTCCCCATAGCTGAAAAAGCGATAACGTTGGGCAATCGCATGATGATAGGCGTGCATGACATGGTCATGACCGGCAAAGGCCGAGACTAGCATGAGCAGCGTAGATTCCGGCAAATGAAAGTTGGTCACTAAGACATCGACGCAACGAAATTGATAACCTGGATAAATATACAGTTGGGTTTCACCGTGAAAAGGTTGGATATGACCTGTCTGACACGCTGTTTCTAGACTGCGTAGAGTAGTCGTGCCCACCGCGATGACACGTCCCCCCCGGGCCTGGGTTGCCCGCACTTGGGCGCAAACCTCTTCGCTAACCTCAATGATTTCGCTATGTATGACATGATCTTCAATATGCTCAGTACGCATCGGTTGAAACGTACCCGCCCCCACATGCAAGGTGACAAAAGCTTTCTCGATGGACGCTAGACGGTCTAGTAAAGGCGCATCGAAATGCAGTCCTGCGGTGGGCGCCGCCACCGCACCAGGGCGCTGCCCATAAACGGTCTGATAGCGCTCTTGATCAGTGTCGTCAGCAGCCCGGACGATATACGGAGGTAAAGGCACCTGCCCGTAACGTTCTAAGATTTCCACCAGGGGTTGGTCACTTTCAAAGCGTAATTCAAATAGTTCCTCCTGCCGACCCATAACCGTCACCATAACCTGGTCAGCCAGTATCATCTGGCTAGCCGGTTTAGGGGCTTTACTAGCCCGCACATGGGCGAAAACTTTTTGATCATCCAATAAACGCTCAATTAACACTTCAACATGGCCACCGCTTAGTTTGCGACCGTAAAGACGGGCGGGAATAACCCGGGTGTCGTTAAACACCAAAAGGTCATTAGGCTCAAGCAATTCGGGCAACTCAGTAAACACCCGATCTTTTAGTGATCCGCTTATTCCATCTAACACTAATAAACGGCTGGCGCTGCGTTTCTCGAGGGGATGTTGAGCAATCAGTTCTTGGGGGAGATGAAAAAAAAAGTCACGGCGTAACATAGAGAAAATATACCAATCTTGCTTAAGGGATAGGATTACTTATATCATTTATTATTATTGCGCTATACTCATCCCATCAATTGAGCCGGGGTGGCGGAATGGTAGACGCAGTGGACTCAAAATCCACCGGGGGAAACCCCGTGAGAGTTCGAATCTCTCTCCCGGCACCACTTTGAAGCAAAGCACACTTTTTTCCGATGGCCTCACTCGATTCAAGTTTTTGGCCATTGCATACGGAACTGCCGCACTTGCTTGTCGGCCCAGGTTTTCTCCGTGATTTCCACATGATTATTTATATCCACTTGTAAGATCGTCGATGAACAGGTGCCATAGTGGGGACTTTCAATAAAAAGTGGCGACAACAGGCGTTCCCACTCTCGGGAAACCCCTGTACTAGGCAATTCCTCGTCAGCGGCCTGGGTGCGATCTTCTAATATCCCTAACAAGTCTTCTGTTTGTAGCGGCTTGTGGGCGTTTAAAAGTTGTTGCAGCCTAGATCGGCCCTTTTCTACTTTGGGCCACGGGGTGTTCAGCAGATGGTTACTTAATCCGTAATAACCGGGCGCTAACTGCTGAGGTCCCACGCTATGATAATTGGAGTAATAAAACAAACTGTGAATGTTCCCCACTAACAGATTAAAACCGTTATAGCGATCTCCATAAGGCGCCAGCTGTTTTAAATAGTCCTGAGGTTCAGTCTGGCTAGTTAAAAATCGGCTAACCAGATCTCCACGGGAAGGGGCATCGGCCCGCACATGGTGAGGATCACGGTAATTGGTGATGGCCGCAAAGCGCCTGGTACGGGTTACACCCAACCAAGTACCGCCTGCCCGTAAATCCCGACCCGCCAATACATCAGGGGCATCGTTCCAAAACGCCATGGGCGCAGTCGGTCGTTCATAGAACTCATCACGGTTTCCCACCATCACCAACTGATAACGGGGATGCGTTTGATAGGCAAATAGAATAAGGCACATAAAAGCTATTTTAAGACGCTTTGCGATTTAGCCATCAGTCGACGGGTTGTACTTAACTATGACGCCAAATGCCATGTTAAACATAACTTCGTAACCGCACCGGCTGCCGCTGTGGCCCCCAATCACCGGGATTCGCCTCAAATACCCCGGCGCACACACTACCACAAGTAGTGCAGCAACCATCAGGGGCAAGGTTCCAATCACTCAACTGATACCAATTACGACCGATTAATTTCTGTCCACACTGGTGGCAATAGGTACTGCCCCCCGCCTCGTCGTATACATTGCCGGTGTAAACATAGCGAATGCCGTTTTCCAGCGCAATACGCCGCGCCCGGCTGAGGGTCTTGGGAGGTGTGTGGGTATGTTGCAACATCTTCCAGTCTGGATGAAAAGCCGTAAAGTGCATGGGCACCTCCTCCCCCAGATTTTCCACCACCCACTGGGTCATGGTTTGGAGTTCCTGATCGGAGTCATTCTCACCTGGAATCAATAAGGTAGTCAGCTCAAACCAGACGTTAGTTTCATGCTTTAAATAAAGCAATGTGTCGAGCACTGGCTGCAAATGGCCACCACAGGTCTTCCAATAAAACGTGTCTGTAAAGGCTTTTAGATCGACATTGGCGGCGTCCATATAACGATAAAACTCTCGCCGTGGCTCATCGCAAATATAACCCGCAGTGACAGCAACGGATTTGATGCCATAATCGCGGCAGGCTTTCGCCACGTCGATGGCGTACTCCATAAAGATCACCGGGTCATTATAGGTATACGCCACACTGCGACAACCCAGCTCATGGGCTACGCGAGCGATTTTCTCAGGGGATGCGGCGTCTGCCAGGGTATCGGTTTCACGGGATTTGCTCATATCCCAGTTCTGACAGAACTTACAGGCTAAATTACAACCCGCTGTACCAAAGGACAAGACAGGGGTGCCGGGCAAAAAGTGATTAAGAGGTTTTTTTTCGATGGGGTCTATGCAAAAACCGCTAGAACGGCCATAGGTTGTCAAGACGATTTGATCGTTATGACAAGCGCGTACAAAGCAAAGACCCGCTTGGCCCTCTCGGAGTTTGCAAAGGCGGGGACAAACATCGCATTGGATACGTCCGTCTTCTAATTTATGCCAATGTTGGGTAGAGAATAACCTCTGTTGAATACTGGCGCTCATAGTAAGTAGCCTCCTGGCGGTGGCTTGGATGATTAATTATATTGTACCCTTTATTTAATAAAAGGGCGCAGAAGCAATAATCATAGACTTTGCAAGGAAATCGACTGACGTTATACTAAAGCCATTTGCTAATTAATTTAGCGCTTTACATTCTCTTCTCTTTGCATACGTCGAATGGAGGTATGCACCATGACGACAGTGCGCTCTCCCGCCGTGGCAGGTATGTTTTATCCTAACGATTCACGCGAACTCCACACTCAATTAAAGCATTTGCTGACTGACGCAAGTGTTACTGCAAGCCCTCCTCCAAAAGCGATGATTGTTCCCCACGCCGGTTATATCTACTCGGGACCCGTGGCCGCTTCCGCTTATACCCGATTAAAAGCCGCCAAAGACACGATTCATCGCATTGTGTTACTAGGTCCTAGTCACCGGGTCGGTTTTCGGGGCATCGCCGCGAGCAGTATGGAGGCTTTTGATACGCCCCTAGGCCGTGTCTTAGTAGATCAGGGCGCTATTGCCCAGCTACAAAATTTATCCCAGGTGGGTTTTTTGGATAAAGCCCATACCCAAGAACATAGTTTGGAGGTACATTTACCCTTTCTCCAAGAAGTATTGCATGATTTTAGCCTAGTACCCTTGGTGGTCGGCGATGCCAGCCCCGAAGAAGTGGGTATTGTGCTGGAAACCTTGTGGGGTGGTCCGGAAACCCTCATTGTTATCAGTTCTGACTTAAGCCACTATCACGATTACCAAACCGCGAAACAACTGGATGGCGCCACTTCCGAAGCGATTGAACAGTTACGTTTTGAGCGCATCGGTTACGAGGACGCCTGCGGACGCAATCCCATCAATGGTTTATTATGGGTGGCACGGCGCCGCGCATTGCATGGCGAGACCATCGACCTGCGCAACTCTGGCGATACAGCAGGACCGCGGGATCAAGTAGTAGGATATGGTGCTTATGTCTTCCACGAAAACTAACCTATCCAGCGAAGAGCAGGGAATGTTGCTCAAGGTCGCCCGCCAATCCATCCAATTTGGCTTCGACGAGCAACGTCCGCTGCCCATGGATACCACTGATTATCCAGAAGCCTTACGACCGCTACGGGCTACTTTCGTCACGCTACAACAGGCGGCGGGCCAACTTAGGGGCTGTATCGGCGCCCTCGAAGCCCGTTCCCCATTGGTGCAAGACGTGGCCGATCACGCCTTCGCTGCAGCTTTTGAAGATCCGCGTTTCTTACCTGTACAAAAAGAGGAACTGCCTGAGTTACAGATTCATATTTCTGTGCTTTCACCATCCGAGCCCCTGCATTTTAGTTCCGAAGAAGAGCTACTCGCTCAACTACGCCCAGGGGTTGACGGCTTGATCTTACATCTCGGACAACGTCGGGCGACATTTCTGCCCGCAGTCTGGAAAAGTCTACCTGATCCTTACACGTTTCTTGTACAACTCAAACAAAAAGCAGGTTTACCCATCGATTTTTGGTCAGACGAATTGCAGGTGGAACGTTACACTACCGATTCTTTTGGCGAAACTTAGTTGGCTAACTTCAATGGGATTGCAAACTTTGTAGGTCTATGTACCGCCCTATTTGGTCCAGCCCTATTGTTTATGCCTTTCCATCGCTTCCTCGGCGATCCTGAAAAACTCACCACCCGCGTGCTGGAACTGTTTTTTCTTTGGATGCTGGCTGCTTTAGTCATGTTCATTGTTATCGGGTGGGAGGCACAACCGGTTTCCTCCATCGGTCTTGCCCTTCGATGGGAGTCAGTGGTACTGGGATTGCTGTTAGCATTCGTATTTATTCGCCTAGTTGCCCCTTTTCTCTATTGGATGGTGAGTAGAATAGGCGCAGGTGGTTTTGAAAAAGGTCTTGCCAAATTGAGCTATATGCCTGTTTGGTTTTTGCTTTTCGCGGCCATCACCGGTGGGGTAGTCGAGGAACTACTTTACCGTGGTTATGCCATTGAACGGTTAGCCACACTCACCGGCAGCTATGGGTGGGCGGGTCTCATTTCAACTACGGTTTTCGCAATGGTGCATTTGCCCATGTGGGGATGGGGTCCAGTGGTCACATTTTTTGTATCAGGCGGGTTGCTCGCGCTTTTCTATATTTGGACACAAGATTTAGTAGCTTGCATAATTGGCCATGCGGTTACCGATGCGGTGGGGTTTATCACAGCTCATCGGGCTACACACACCTCACGAAACCAATAACACTCAACGAGAATCCGTTTGCTTTTTAACGGGACGTCGCCACTTTCGTATAATTCGTTGTACGGCTCTAGCTATTCCTAAGCTCCCCGATGGAACATTTTGGTTGATGGTGGAACCTGCGGCAATGGTGGCATTCTCACCGATTTTGATCGGCGCTATCAGCGCGGTATTGGAGCCCAAAAAAACACGATCTTCGATGATGGTTTTATGTTTATAGGCGCCGTCGTAATTGCAGGTGATAGAACCAGCCCCTACGTTGACGTCTGCGCCAATCTGAGCATCACCAATATAGCTAAGATGGTTCACTTTCGAACCTTGTCCAATAGAGGCTGCCTTGACCTCCACAAAATTGCCAATTCGCACACTGTCAGCTAGCTGAGCCCCAGGACGAAGCCTTGCGAAGGGGCCAACCTGTACCCCTCGACCGATTCGAGCACCCTCAATTTGGCAATGGGATAGAATGCGGGAATCATCTTCAAGAACCACATCGCGAAGGATTGAATAAGGCCCGATATGGACTCGATCCCCCAAGCGAATATCACCTTCAAAAATCACATTGGCGTCGATTACCACATCTTTACCAATAACGATTGAATCACTACGCACATCCACCCGAGACGGATCCAGTAACGTAGCCCCGTTGGCCATCAAGATTGCTGTTTGGCGGCGCTGATAAGCACGCTCTAGAGCCGCCAGTTGGACTCTGTCGTTGACGCCCTGGACTTCTGCAGGATCATCCACAATAAACGTTTCCAACTTGATACCTTGTTGAACCGCCATAGCGATTACATCGGTCAGGTAATATTCGCCTTGGCTATTGTTGTTGTCGAGGGCGTTGATCCAAGCCCGTAATAGCTTAGCAGGCGCTGCAAGAATGCCAGTACTAACCTCACGGATACAGCGTTCTTCAACCGTGGTATCCTTCTCTTCCACGATACACTGCACTTGACCGGCTTTGTCTCTTAGAATGCGCCCGTAACCTTTAGGATCAGTAAGTTCTGCGATCAATACGCTAAGGCAACCTCTGCGAGCACTTGCAATAAGGGGTTGCAGGGTTTCACCTTGGATAAGGGGAACGTCGCCATAGAGTACTAAAACTACATGATCATCGGCGATACTGGACAACGCACAGCTCACCGCATGGCCTGTACCTAATTGTTGAGGCTGCTCAATCCAGGTAATCTTAGGATAGTTGTGAAAAGTGTCTCGGACGAGTTCACCGCCATGACCTTGAACCACAAAATAATTCGTGGCATCAAGCATATTGGCTGCTTCTAGCACATGGGCGAGCATGGGTTTGTCGCCTACACCATGCAGCACTTTGGGTAGATTTGAAACCATGCGCTTGCCCTTGCCGGCGCCAAGAATGACTACCGACAGGAGAGGCATAGAAGCATTCACAACTATCTCTTTATTTTACGTAACTGTTCAATAGCTCTTAATTGGGCTACGGCTTCCGCGAGTTCAGCCTGTGCTCTGGCATACTCGAAATCGCTTTGACGGTTTGTTAAGAGTTCCTCAGCATGTTGCTTGGCGGCTATTATAGCGGCTTCGTCGAGATCCCTAGCGCGTGCGCTGTTATCCGCCAAAACCGTCACCACATGGGGCTGCACTTCGAGAAAACCGCCCGACACATAAAATATTTGCTCTTCACCATCGGTCACCTTGACGCGGACTTGACCCGGTCGCAGGCGGGTGAGGAGTTGGTTATGGCGAGGCAAAATGCCTAACTCGCCCATTTCACCCGTCGCAGAGACCATTTCCGCAGGCCCTGAAAAAATCTCTTTATTGCTGCTAACAATGTTTACATGCATCGTCATGGCCATAGCGCCACCTCATGCAAGTTAAGGAGTTTATCCATTACAGATTTTTACCACGTTCCACAGCTTCTTCAATGGAACCCACCATATAGAAGGCTTGTTCGGGCAAATGGTCATATTCGCCGTTTACAATGCCTTTGAAACTGGCAATGGTGTCCTTGAGGGGAACATATTTACCGGAGGTGCCGGTGAAGACTTCCGCCACGAAGAAGGGCTGGGACAAAAAGCGTTGCACCTTTCGGGCACGAGCTACAGTGAGGCGGTCTTCATCGGAGAGTTCATCCATGCCCAAGATGGCGATGATGTCTTTGAGTTCTTTATAACGTTGTAGCGTATTCTGCACTGCTCGCGCGGTGTCGTAATGTTCTTGACCGATAACCAAGGGATCTAACTGCCGGGAGGTTGAGTCTAGAGGATCGACTGCCGGATAGATACCTAGCTCGGCGATTTGCCGAGACAACACCACCGTGGCATCCAAGTGCGCAAAGGTCGTGGCGGGGGAAGGATCGGTTAAGTCATCCGCCGGTACATAAACCGCTTGAATAGAAGTGATAGAACCCGTCTGGGTAGAAGTAATGCGTTCCTGCAATACCCCCATTTCTTCCGCCAAAGTGGGCTGATAACCCACCGCGGAGGGCATCCGTCCCAACAAGGCGGACACTTCGGTACCCGCCAAGGTATAACGGTAAATATTGTCGATGAATAACAAAACATCGCGGCCTTCATCTCGGAAGAATTCCGCCATGGTCAAACCCGTCAAACCAACCCGAAGCCTGTTACCGGGGGGTTCGTTCATTTGTCCATAGACCAAGGCCACTTTATCCAACACATTGGATTCACGCATTTCGTGGTAAAAGTCATTGCCTTCACGGGTTCGCTCACCCACACCAGCAAATACAGAGTAACCGGAATGCTCGATGGCGATGTTGCGGATCAACTCCATCATGTTAACGGTTTTGCCAACTCCCGCACCACCGAATAGACCCACCTTACCGCCTTTGGCGAAGGGACATAACAGATCGATAACTTTAATACCTGTTTCCAACAGTTCCGTGGTGCCGGACTGTTCTTCGAAGGTGGGAGCCTGACGGTGAATAGGCCAATGTTGTTCGGTTTCTACTTCGCCCCGGTGATCGATGGCATGACCCAGCACATTCATGATACGACCTAAAGTCGGCGTACCCACTGGCACAGAGATTGGTGTTCCCGTGTTGGTGACGCTCAAACCTCGTTTTAAGCCGTCGGAAGAGCCCATGGCGATGGTGCGTACTACCCCGTCACCCAGCTGCTGCTCCACTTCCAAAATCAATCCCGTCTCTTCCACCTTAAGGGCATCATAGACTTTTGGAATCGAATCCCGAGGGAACTCAGCATCCACCACGGCCCCGATAATTTGTACAACCTTTCCAGCACTCATGTGTGAAAAACCTCTATGAAACTTGTAAAAAATCTATACTGCTGCAGCGCCGGCTACGATTTCTGACAGCTCCTGGGTAATGGCTGCCTGACGGGCTTTGTTATAAACCAACTGCAATTGATCGATAAGAGTCTCGGCATTCTCAGAAGCGCTTTTCATGGCCACCATCCGGGCGGCCTGCTCGCAAGCCATATTTTCCACTACCGAGCGGTAGACCCGGGCCTCTAAATAGCGCTGTAGCAGCTGGTCTAGTAATTCTTTGGCATCGGGTTCATAAATATAATCCCAATGCTGTCGTGACGGTTGCGGCGTTTGGATATCCAAATCTTCAAGGGGAGCTGGCAGCAGTTGAAGGATAAACGGTCTCTGGGTCATGGTATTGACGAACTGATTGCGCACCACAAAAAGCCGGTCTATCTGCCCTTCTTCATAGGCATTGACCATTACCATAATCGGGCCACGCAATACTTCAGGATCTGGCAAATCTCCCAGATTCGAGGCGGCTGCCAAAATATTAAACCCCCGTCGACCTAAAAAAGCCGAGGCTTTCTTACCAATGGGACAGAGATCAATTTCCACGTCTTGCTCATGCCATTCTCTCATATGAGGCAACAGGTTTCTAAACAGATTGATGTTTAATCCCCCGCATAGACCCCGATCTGTGGAGACCACGATGTAACCTACCCGATTGACAGGACGATCCACCAAATAAGGATGACGATATTCAGAGTGCCCAGAGGCCAAATGCGCCACCACTTCACGAATTTTATCCGCATAAGGCCGGGCCGCCTGCATACGGTCTTGAGCCTTACGCATCTTACTGGCGGCCACCATTTCCATGGCGCTGGTAATCTTTTGGGTATTTTGAATACTACGGATCTTTGTGCGTATTTCTTTTCCGCTAGCCATAGAACTACCCGATTACCAAACTTGGCTGGTTTTGAAATCCTCCACGGCTTTCTTTAACGCCGCTTCGATTTCATCGTTAAAATCACCTGTCTCGTTGATCTGGGTCATCAGCTCGCCGTGGTTATTGCGCATATAGGCCAATAATGCAGCCTCAAAATCACCGATTTTATTGATATCCAGATCATCCAAGTAACCCCGATCAACGGCATACAAGGAAACGCCCATCTCGGCGACCGTTAAAGGCGAATACTGCTTTTGCTTCATCAATTCGGTCACCCGCTGACCACGGTCTAACTGTTTGCGGGTTGTTTCGTCTAAGTCAGAGGCAAACTGCGCGAAAGCGGCCAGTTCCCGATACTGGGCAAGAGCCAAACGCACACCACCACCGAGCTTTTTAACGATTTTGGTCTGGGCAGCACCACCGACTCGGGATACCGATAGACCCGCGTTAATGGCGGGACGTACACCGGCGTTAAACAGATCGGATTCCAAATAAATCTGGCCGTCGGTGATGGAAATAACGTTGGTGGGCACAAAGGCTGACACGTCACCCGCTTGGGTTTCAATAATGGGCAGCGCAGTTAGGGAGCCTGTTTTACCTTTCACTTCGCCGTTGGTGAGCCGCTCCACCTCTTCGGCATTGATGCGGGAAGCCCGCTCAAGAAGTCGCGAATGGAGATAAAACACATCACCGGGATACGCTTCACGCCCTGGCGGGCGTTTCAACAACAGGGAGACTTGGCGGTAAGCCCAGGCTTGCTTGGTGAGGTCATCGTAGATAATTAAAGCGTCTTCACCCCGGTCGCGGAAGAATTCACCCATGGCGCAACCAGAATAGGGAGCAATATATTGCATGGCGGCGGAATCAGCGGCACTGGCCGCCACCACGATAGTGTGGTCCATGGCGCCGTGTTCTTCCAGTTTACGCACAACACCGGCAATAGATGAGTTTTTCTGGCCGATGGCCACATAGATACAGGTAACGCCAGTACCCTTTTGATTGATGATGGCATCGATGGCAACAGCGGTTTTGCCGGTTTGGCGGTCGCCGATAATCAGTTCCCGTTGACCACGACCAATGGGTACCATGGCATCGATGGCTTTGAGACCGGTTTGCACCGGTTGACTCACCGACTGCCGCTCGATCACGCCTGGGGCAATAACCTCAATAGGCGATGACAAATCGGTTTCGATAGGACCTTTGCCGTCGATGGTTTGCCCTAGAGAGTTGACGACTCGACCGACAAGGGCTCTACCCACGGGCACTTCCAAAATACGCCCGGTGCATTGCACGGTGTCGCCTTCAGAAAGATGGCGATAGGCGCCTAAAATCACCGCACCGACAGAATCGCGTTCTAAGTTTAAGGCAACGCCAAAGGTATTATTGGGAAACTCTAACATTTCCCCCGCCATGGCGTTTTCTAAACCATGGACCCGCGCGATACCGTCAGTCAAACTGACCACCGTACCTTCGGTTCGCGCTTCTGCAACAACCTGAAACTTTTCAATGCGTTGGCGGATCAGGTCGCTGATTTCAGATGAACTCAGTTGCATACATTATCCCCTTTACTTAATGACTTAGGGCCGTTGCCAATTTTGTTAACTGTCCCTGCGCAGAACCGTCAATGACCAGATCACCGGCGCGAATAATTGCACCGCCAAGGAGCGATTCATCCACTAGGCATTCCAATCGGACGTCCCGTTGCAAGCGCTGGTTGAGACTTTGCGCGATCTTATTGCGCTGCTCGTCATTGACCGGGAATGCTGAAATTAGCTGAGCTTGCAGCGTCTTTTGCGCCTCTGCCCGTAACTTCTCAAAAATAGCAGCGATTTCGGGAAGTTCTAACAGACGATGATTTTCAGCAAGTAAGCGGATGAAATTGGCGCCTTGTTTAAGAAGATTCTTGTCACCATACAGGGTGTCACATATTTCAACAACGAGCTCGCCTTTTTCTTCGGCCCCTAAGCGAGGATTGGAAAGTAGCTGGCGCATAGCCGGCTCTTCGGCAACCATGGCGGCCACCTGTAGCATTTCCGACCAACGCGTCAAACCCCCTCGCTTACGCTCAGCCAAGTCAAAAGCAGCGCGAGCATAGGGTCGCGCAATGGTTACCGCTTCAGCCATAATTCATAGTACTCAAAGTTGTCCCACCAGCTCGTCCAATAACTGCGTATGGGTTTCCTCATTGATTTCCTTTTTCAGAATCTTGCCAGCCCCCGCAACGGCAATATGGACCACTTGCCCACGCAACTCTTCACGGGCCCGATTCATCTCTTGTTCGATCTGGGCTTGGGCTGCCGCCAGCTGACGTTCGCCTTCCTTGCGAGCGTCTTGTTTGGCTTCTTCAACGATAGCAACGGCGCGTTTTTGCGCCTGGGCGATGATGTCGGCAGCGTCCCGTTTAGCATCTTTTAAGGTTTCCGATGCCTTGGTTGCCGCCAATTCTTGTTCTCGTACACCACGTTCGGCCGATGCCAAACCCTCAGCGATACGCTTTTGACGCTCCTGCATAGCCTCCATAATGGGCGGCCACACATATTTCATGGTGAAAATCACCAGCAGGCCAAATGTGATCATCTGCCCGATTAATGTGGTATTAAAATTCACGTTTCACCTCCTCACATTAATCCAACCAGTGACAACACGGCTTAACCACCCATCGCTTGGGTAACAGGGGTTACAAAAGGATTAGCAAAGGTAAAGAAGAGCGCAAGACCCACACCGATCATGGTCACGGCGTCTAGCAGACCTGCGACGATAAACATCTTGACCTGTAGCGCAGGAATCATTTCCGGCTGACGGGCAGAACCTTCCAAAAAGCGCCCCCCCAACAGACCAAAGCCGATAGCGGTCCCTAAAGCACCCATGCCAATAATTAATGCCACGGCTATGGCAGTCATACCCTGTACGTCAGCGATTAGAACTGCGGTTTCCATTTTTCCTCCAAAAAAGGTTGAGGTTAAACAGACATCAAAAGATTTCTGGTTATTGATTAAGTCAAATTAAATTAATGGTCTTCATGAGCCATACTTAAATAGACGATGGTTAAAACCATAAAAATAAAAGCTTGTAATGTGATAATAAGCAAATGAAACACGGCCCAAGGCCAGCCCAAGGTGAATTGAATATACCAAGGTAAAAGTGCGATCAGAATAAAAATCAATTCGCCCGCGTATAAATTACCAAATAGACGTAAGGCTAAAGAAATGGGTTTCGCCAAATCCTCCACAATTCTGAGTATCACATTAAAAGGCATGAACCATATACCAAAAGGATGGGTTAATATCTCCTTACCAAAACCCCTCACGCCTTTAACTTTAATACTGTAGTAATACACTAAAAACATAACGCTTAAAGAAAGCGCAAAGGTAGCGTTAACATCCGTCGATGGCACCACTTTAAAATACTCTATGCCAAATACACTGGCGATCTCTGGTAGTAAATCAACAGGAACCAAATCCATAAAGTTCCATAAAAATACCCAAACGAAAATAGTCAAGGCTAATGGTGCAATGACTGGATTTTTTCCATGGAAGGAATCTTTAACCTGGCTATCGACAAAATCCACCATAATTTCGGCAAAATTTTGTAACCCGCCTGGGACGCCACTGGTGGCTCGTAATGCGGCTTTTCGGAACAACCACACAAATAAAAAACCTAGCCCTGCTGAAACAAATAAGGTATCTAAGTGAATTGTCCAAAAACCCTCACCCACCGTCAGCGGGGTAAGATGGTGCACAATATACTCAGAACCTGTTGGAGTACCGTTTGCACTCATAATTATGATCTCAATGAAAACGGCAACACTAGCCAAAACGCCAACAATGTCGCCATATAGGTTAAAAACAAAGGAAGGAACGAGACGTTTAACCAGAGGATGGAAATAGTAAACAAGCCGGCTGTCAAGATTAGTTTGACAGCTTCCCCCGTATAGAACCGATTTGCAATTTTAGTCGGCGGTGTGCCGACTTTTACGGAAAAAACGCGACTGGCAAAATACAGGGTAGCGATAATACTTATTCCCCCACCGATAACAGCTGAATAGGCTGCCTTCAGACTCACAAAAAAACAGGCGGCGGTTATAACTAACGTAATAGTTAGTTGAATCGACAATATTGTTCTCGCCGCTTTTATTGCGCCCGGAGGCTGTTCGTGTTTAACCATTAGGGTTGCGTATTTATCAAATTATGCGTTTTGCAACCTGGTTTTTATTAGGCTAACTCGAACATTCGTTATACATCTTGTCGACTCAGACAGGGCAAAAGTATAAGAATCTACGGCTCGTAGGTCAATCAAAAACTTACTTAACACGATTTAATATACCGTCCAGTTCATCTAAGCTGTTGTAATGAATCACCAGACGTCCCCGTCCAGAAGCCGTGTGCTTGACCAAAACCTTGGCGCCCAAACGGGTAGAGAGATCACTTTGGAGAACACGAATATTGGGGTCCAGTGGCGTGGATACCGGCGCGTCCGCCGGTTCTTGTTGCAGACGACGCACCAGCGCTTCGGTTTCTCGTACCGATAAGCCGTGCATGAGCACCTGCTTTGACGCTTCCCGCTGCAGAGGCAGCGGTAGCGATAGAAGTGCGCGAGCATGGCCCATTTCGAGTTTATTTTCCCGCAATAATCCTTGAATTTCTTCGTCCAGATCCAGCAACCGCAACAGATTACTCACAGCTACTCGGGACCGGCCAACGGCCTCGGCAGCTTGCTGATGGGTGAGTTCAAAATGTTCGATAAGACGTTTTAAGGCGACCGCTTCTTCCATGGCATTTAGATCTTCCCGCTGAATATTTTCCACCAGCGCCATAGCCATGGCTGATTGCTCAGGCACTTCTCGAATCAGTGCCGGTATTTCAGCTAAGCCCACCAGCTGTGCCGCCCGCCAGCGACGTTCGCCGGCAATAATTTCGTAGCGCCCAGCCACGGCGGTGCGCACCACGATGGGCTGCACGACACCCTGGGCACGAATAGAGTCGGCTAACGCCTGAAGAGTATCTTGGTCAATGTCCTGGCGTGGCTGGTAGCGGCTACGCACTATCCGTTCCACCGGTAAGTTGCGTAAGGTGCCATCCGGATGGGTAGCAGAACCACCGCTGGGCGAGGAACTGGAACTCAGTAAGGCATCCAGTCCGCGCCCTAAACCACGTTTTTTCACTGTTGCTCCACCTTTATTGTTGTTTACAGCATCTACTGGAATACACTACACCGCTGCCCTAGTTTTAGCAGCCTGGCGCCGGGTTCGTCTCTGCAACTCTTTAGCAAGTTCTTGATAACTTTCTGCACCCTTGGACGCCTTGTCATACATGATGACCGGCTGACCATGACTAGGCGCTTCCGCCAAACGCACGTTACGGGGGATGAGGGTGTCGTATACTGTGTCGCCAAAATGTTGCAGTAACTGGGCGGAAACCTCATTGGCCAAGCGGTTGCGAGGATCGAACATAGTGCGCAACAACCCTTCGATGCGTAAATGAGAATTGATGGAACGGCGCACTTTCTCGATGGTATCTAAAAGCGCCGACAGCCCCTCTAACGCATAGTACTCACACTGTATAGGAATGATAACCCCTTCGGCAGCCGTCAAAGCATTCACGGTGAGCATATTTAAAGAGGGCGGGCAATCGATCAAAATATAATCGAATTCAGCTTTAATCTGTGCCAAAACCTCCCGTAAACGTAGCTGGCCGTTCTCGGCATCCAATAACGCGATTTCAGCGCCGGTTAAATCACCGTTTGCGGCGATCACCTGAACGTTGGCGGATTCAGAGAACTGAAACGCATCCCGTATAGGCACTTGGCCTAACACCACCTCATAACTAGTGGCTTTCACAGCATGTTTGTCGATACCGCAACCCATAGTGGCATTACCCTGGGGATCTAAATCCATCAGCAACACCCGTTGCTTAATCTTAGCGACGGCCAAACAGGCAGCGAGGTTGACAGCTGTGGTGGTTTTACCCACGCCCCCTTTCTGATTAGCTATTGCGATGATTTTGGCCATTATGCTAGTACTTTTTTGTCGCGAGTCAGGTGTACTAAGTGCCGCTCAGCATCCACATAGGGCACTTTGAGCGGATAAATGCCTTGGACCGTGTATCCTCTAGGCAGTGTCTTCAATTCGCTATCCGAACGCATACCTTTCATCACCAACAATTGACTTTCAAGTCCGCACAAATGCCCAGCACTTGCAATCAATTTATCCAAAGGGGCAAATGCCCGCGCTATGACACTGTTGAACCAATGCTCAGGATGGTAATTCTCAGCTCGGTGTTGCACCACCTGTACATTTTTCAATTCAAGCTCAGCAATAGCCTGGCGCATAAAGCGGACCCGTTTCCCATTACTGTCCAATAGGTGAAAGGTCATTTCTTCCCGTGCTATAGCCAGGGGAATACCCGGCAACCCGGCGCCACTTCCCACATCTAACACATAGGGTCCTTGTAACCAAGGCAAAATGGATAGGCTATCCAGAATATGTTTCCCCACCATCTCTTCGGGTTGACGCACAGCAGTCAGATTGTAAACACGATTCCAACGGTGTAACAATGCAATATAGGCGGCAAACTGTTTGGGCGCAGCATCAGGTGCTTTAATGCCTAATTTTTTTATACCTTGAGCAAGGGTTTGCGCAATGTTTTCCAATAATTCTAATCCCTGATGCCGTGTAGGGTAGGATTGTAGCATTTATAGTAGCGGCAGTTGCTAGCAAGGGTAACCCGTTTTGATAAAACGTTAAGTTAAACGCTTTAAGTCCTGGTTTTACGATAGTTTTATAGGAGTTATTGATGTATTGCGCCATCTATAAAAGCCAGCTACGTCAGGATACCTACCTCTACTTAGCGGATAAAGATGACTTTACCTGTGTGCCTGATCACCTAGTTACACTTTTAGGTACACCGCTTTATGTCATGGATTTAGAACTTAGCCCACAACGCAAACTGGCCCAGGAAGACGTGCTGGAAGTTATGCAAAATCTGCAAATGCGGGGTTGGCATCTGCAATTGCCCCGCACGCAAACAAACTGGCTGAGTAAACACTAAATCAGGACTTATGCGAAAACATTTATCGGTAAATAACGTTATTAACGCCACGCATCAGCCGCAAAATAAAGCGTAGCGAGGAAGGAGCACAGCTTTATTTTGTCAGTCAGAGTGTATGCTTTTGTTATGTGGTTATTCTGATGAATCCTTTATTAGGCTACTCTAATTGCCTTTTCATGAAATACTGAGGCTGCAACAGCCAGTGCCAATTGTGCTGCTAATACCGGCGGCACAGCGTTTCCAACTTGCGTAAATTGGCGGGCAGTTGAACCAACAAACACATAGTCATCCGGGAATGTTTGTAGTCTTGCACATTCTCTAACACTTAATGTTCTTGGTATTTCAGGATGAAGGTGAGATCTACCGCCTCCGTTTGTTCCGCCTGCAATAACTGTCTTAGATGGAATACAAGGATCAAGCCTGTCTACGCGACCGAGCTGATCCCTTTGTCCGTAACTTAGCTTACAATAACGTTCCATGGAATTTAATTTATGCACTCTTGTCTCTGTGTTTTCGGCATTTCCTTGGTTTCTCTGAAAAACACATCCAGCACCATAGTGTATTTTTGATGGCTCTGGATATGCTGGCAATTTCCCATTCCTACTGCCAATTACGAACAATCGCTCTCTAAATTGCGGAACTCCATAGTCAGCAGCATTAAGCACACGCGGTTTGTCTACTTTATAACCAACTCGTTCCAGTTCACGTATAGCAGTGGACAATTGCGTTCCCCCATCCAGATCTCTTAATCCAGGTACATTCTCAATGAGAAAGCATATTGGTTTGAAGTGCTTGATGATAGCCACATAATTAAAAAGAAGATTTCCATTTTTTTCATGCTCGAAACCAATCCTTTTAAAATTATCTCCTGATTTAGAAAATCGTTGGTTTGAAGCGATTGAAAATGGCTGACAAGGAGGTCCACCCACAAATATCCCTTCAAAATTTAATGGAATCATCGCTTCCAAATTCTCAATGATCTCTGGTACATTCGCCACGTCACCTGAATGTGTAGGTGGTCCGAATATTTTCCAATTCGACCGATTTTTACGCAAAGTTTTACAGAATAATTCGTTAAATTCAAAAGCTGCAATATGCTCATAACCAGCAGCCTCGAAGCCCAAATCAATTCCTCCACAGCCTGTAAAGAAGCTGACTAAGGGAATCCCATTAGATTCAGATTTGTAATCTGATAAATTTTTAGGCTTAGGTCCAACCCATTCATTTTTATGACTCTCTTCGTACACAAGGTCATCGAAGCTATAACCGTAATACTTTAAAGCTTGACTAAGCTCAATACCTTTTCTTCTCGCAAATTCAAAAATTCTATTTTGCAACGCAAAAGTCAACATAGGCTTTTTAGATACTTTTTTTCTAGGCATAGCAGCCACCTTTTACGATACCTTGCTTTGCTTGGAAGTAAATTTCATACGCTTCCTCTTTATTGTCAAAATCTCTTTTATCGTTTGCTCTCAAGTAATCGTCATAGTAACGATGAATAGCTCTATGACAAGTTGGGCAAATAGGTGTCATATCCTCAAGTATTGTCCCTACTCTTGAATCTACCCGCGTTCCGGAAGAGAGCGGTAAAACGTGGTGGAGGTCAAGAATTCTAGTAACCCATGGATATTTCTTGCTGGTATCCATTTGACATGAGTTGCAAATAGAACTTGGAAACTTATCAAAATATAAGCTACGTAACTTTGAGTTTCTCTCAATTATGACGTGCGTTTTTTTGACTTTACTCCCTTCAATAAATCCACTTTCTAATACATCCGAAACTATCGTACCTTCATACTCAAAAAAATCATGCTCAGAACCATCTCGAAAAAAGTTAGCTAGCCTTTGGATTTCAAGATCCCCATCTGGGTTGTACGGACCAGCGATAGGATTTAATGAATGAAATATGTCGTGAGCATCTTCCTGGCTTAAGGACACGACAATGTTGCTAACTGTGTTATGCAAATAGGATATTTGAGAAATGAATTTAATACTTTCGCGAGCTTGGCGAGGGTCTGTATTTCGGACTAAATCAGGATATTGATCACGCTTCCTCATTAAACTGAGAAATTCTTCATCACTTTCATTACCATTAAACCCACTAGACATATATGCGCCGATAATCTCGTTTATCGGAGTGATATATTCATTCAGGCCAGCCACTTTTGCCAGAACATACTTCAAAGAAAAGCAGAGCGGATTTCTTCGCTGTAAAGCTACATCCACTTTGTCCCAGTCAGAAAGAGCTGGAGAAGGGTCAGTAGTAGCTTCTACTAAAAAGTGGATATATTCATCACATGTCACTATACCAGGCTGACTCAAAACTCTGGCTATATCGGTTGGCAAAGCGGTGCCATTTGATTCTGAGACAAGAAGACAAAGTTTATAAATGCGAGAATAGTTCCGCCACGGAGTATGCGTTTTTGGTGCAGAAAACGGTAGCCCTGTCTTTTGTCTTATAAACTCTGGATCGCTATTCTTAAAATCGTAATCAACAACAAAGTTAGCCATGGTACGCAGAACATCGTATTGAAAATACTGCATCCTGCCTTGATCCCACTTCCACATACTAAGGGTCACTCACTAATTGATTGATTGGTTCGGATACAACCGAGCCATTTTTTCCATCTGCTCCGTCCCTACGGTATTTGGCCAATAAATCAGTAAATGCTTTTCTTCCCAACCAGGCTAATGAAACATCCAGCTCATTTGAAAGCTCTATTAACTGTTGATATTTATTCTCGTCGAGGTTAACAGTTATTCGATTTTTAGTGGCCACTATCTACTCCATTCACCATCACCCTCAAATATGCAGCATCATGCAGCACTTTGCTGCAAATGGGAAGTCAATTTCTACATTGTTGGCACTAACCCTGAGACACATAACCCTGCTGCTATATAAATCAATCCTTAAATTGCGGATGCCGTTTTTGCATTGCTGCGAGCACAGCTTCTTGGGTATCTTCGGACAACAACATGGCAGCATTCCAGGTGGCCACATAGTTTAAGCCCGACGCGACGGTATGGTCGCGATTATAATTCATGACTTGTTTGATGCCGCGTACCGTCAACGGTGATTTGGTAGCGATGGTTGTGGCGATGGTCTGTACACCAGCAATTAACTCCTGAGCGCTTTCAAAGACCTGATTAATGAGTCCCATCTGTTGCGCTTCAGTGGCATCGAAGTCCCGGCCGGTAAAGGCAAGTTCCCGCACTTGACCTTCACCGATGAGATAGGGTAGCCGCTGTAGGCTACCGATATCCGCCACAATGCCAAGATCCACTTCTTTGAGGGAAAAGCTGGCGAGTGTTGAGGCGTAACGCACATCACAAGCCGCTATCAAGTCTAAACCTGCCCCAAGACACGGCCCATGCACCGCGGCTAACACCGGTTTACGGCACGCTTCGAGGGCAGAAAAAGCCGCCTGAAAATCCATAATCAGACGCCGCAACCTTTCTTCCTTTCGCCCCGCGCCTAGGGCATCAACCTCGTCTAGCAAAGCGCCCATCAATTCAAAGTCGATACCTGCGCAAAAGCACTCACCGACACCGCTTAAGATGGCAACCCTTACTGTGTCTGTTGCATCCACCCATGCAAATGCTTTTTGAATCTCGAACCATAACGCTCGGTTTAGGGCATTAGCCTTATCAGGGCGATTTAGTTGAATATGGGCGCATTGATTTTCAACCGTGACAGTGAGATGAGCAAAGTCTTCCAAGATAGACCTCTTGCAATTAAGCGCTTAAATAAATAGAACTTACGGGAAAAGGACTTGGCAAAGCTCATATACGAACTAAGCCTCCATCACAGGAATCTTGCCAATTTTCACGCGCCACTCGGCGGGACCCTGCTTATGCACAGATTCACCATTAACGTCCACAGCCACAGTCACCGGCATGTCTTCCACCTCGAACTCGCGAATAGCCTCCATCCCTAACTCTTCAAACGCCACCATGCGGGCCTTGCGAATTGCTTTCGCCACCAGATAAGCAGCTCCACCCACCGCCACTAGATACACTGCTCGATGGTCACGAATCGCTTCAATGGCCACCGGTCCCCGCTCGGCTTTACCCACCATGCCTAATAGGCCGGTTTTAGCGAGCATCATTTCGGTAAATTTATCCATCCGAGTAGCCGTGGTTGGACCAGCAGGACCCACCACCTCGTTACCCACCGGATCTACCGGTCCCACGTAATAAATAAAACGATTTTTGAAATCAACCCCTGGGGGTAACGGTTCCCCCTTCGCAAAGAGATCTGCGATGCGTTTGTGGGCAGCGTCACGACCCGTCAGCAATTTGCCATTTAATAAAAGGGTTTCGCCAGGCCGCCAAGTGGCGATGTCTTCTGCCGTGACCGTGTCCAAATCAACCCGCCGCGCTCCGGCGCCTGCGTCCCAAGTAATCTCAGGCCAGTCTTCTAGCTTAGGTGCTGGTAATTCAGCGACGCCTGTACCATCCAACACAAAATGGGCGTGGCGGGTGGCGGCACAGTTCGGGATCATAGCGATAGGAAGGGAAGCCGCATGGGTAGGATAATCGAGAATCTTGACATCCAGTACGGTAGTCAACCCCCCCAATCCTTGGGCGCCGATTCCCAAGGCGTTAACCTTGTCGTAAAGCTCTAGACGCAGTTCTTCACTGCGGTTGCTGGGGCCACGGGCCATCAATTGCTGCATATCGATGGGTGCCATAAGAGATTCTTTGGCCAATAGCATGGCTTTTTCCGCCGTCCCGCCAATGCCGATACCTAACATACCCGGCGGGCACCAACCCGCTCCCATGGTGGGCACTGTTTTGAGCACCCAATCAACAATACTGTCAGAGGGGTTAAGCATAATAAATTTAGACTTGTTCTCGGAACCGCCTCCCTTAGCCGCCACAGTGACCTCCAGCGTATCGCCAGGCACGACGGTCATATGGATAACAGCAGGGGTGTTATCACCGGTATTCTTGCGGCTACCTGCAGGATCATCAAGAATAGAAGCACGCAATTTATTATCGGGATGGAGATACGCCTGTCGCACACCTTCGTTGACCATCTCTTCGACGCTTAAAGTGGCATCCCCCCAAGTCACATTCATACCGATCTTTAGAAAAATCGTCACGATACCTGTGTCTTGACAGATAGGTCGATGGCCTTGGGCGCAGAGTCGAGAATTAATCAGGATTTGCGCCATGGCATCCTTAGCCGCTGGGGAGGCTTCCATCTCATAAGCCTTCGCCAAAGCATCGATATAATCCTTGGGGTGATAATAAGAAATGTACTGTAGCGCATCAGCGATGCTCTGGATCAGATGGACTTGGCGAATGACTGTCATTAACGATTCTCCGCTGTTGGAATACTCTTAACGCCGTGTTTTAACAGGCAACCTCTAGACTTTGCTTTGTAGTAAAGCTAGGTGTAGTAATCGAGGGCAAGTACTAGTAAATCTCGCAGGGTTGGTCTGCACAAGTTGTCAAGTATGGCGCAGCGCCCAGTCGAAATCCTCAAAGGTGGTGGCCCGTTGTGCCGGGCTGATCTCTAAACCCAGTTGTTGACCAATTTGCGATAGAGAAAAGATACCACGCACGGCCGTTTCCCCGGTATGGGGATCTGTGTCCACCACCAGGGCATGTTGACGATTCACGTCCCGTAACGTCGCGATGATATCACCCACCTTGGCTCGCAAAACATCTCCCATCATCAGAACATCAAGTTTATTTTTTGTGGTCATGATGTCTCCCACCATAAGATCTTTGCGGGTCCCCCCGGTTTTTTTTAAAATCTTTTTGGGCTTTTCGCCTTCTATGTCACGACTCGTCAGTATGCCTTGCACTTTACCGTCGGCATCGGCAACTAATAACATACGGACATTACCTTTCATCATACGCTCCAGGGCCATATCCAAAGGTGTCGTGAGAGAAACCATCAGGGCGGTCACTTGACGAAGATCAGTCATACAATCGACGGCTGGACTGTTTACCTTCACTCGATCCGGTAACTCTTGGCGTGGTCGAAAATAGCTGACACTATGATTTAACTGGTGAAATTGTAAAGGATCAAAGGTTTTTTCCATGGGATGCTCCGGTGACGTTGCGCACCTTTACGGATGGCGTAGGGCTCGCTGACTCTACTAGACATTAGGATAATTATAGGCAAAGACACTCATTTGATTATTGATTATGCATATTCTTCATGGTACTTGGATCCCAACAGAAACCGATGAGTTTCTCCAACGTGGCGCATTTCATCTGTGGGTAGAAACCGCAACCATCAACAAACCAGGCCACTCCATCAATTATCTGGCGGCGAAAGAATTGGCTGCTTTTTTGGCGGATGAGTTGGGGGTTGGCCTTAATGTCAACGCAGTCCGTGATCGAACCGAGATCCGCCATGTGTTAATACCCAGCCATCAGGGAAAACCCCTACCCTCGCCAGAACTTGCCAGGTGGTTGGCAATGACGCTGCCTGAAAAAAAGGACATCAATTTAACCTACCAGCAAATTGCTAGCTTCGCTTTAACTAATCCTGTTAAAGAGTTAAGTCAACTCCATTTTTTAGCAGCACATCAAATGAAATTCTTACAGCTCGGTTCGGACCTGCTCTTCTGGGTACATTTTAGTCAACATATAAAAAACGTTTTGTTGAAAGATCAGTATATTCCTGCCCTTAAATATCGTGCTTTACCCAGCAAAGGCAAAACCCACGGCCGATTTGAAATCCATCCCGGTTGGGAGATTGTCTCCCCAAACTACGAAGCTACCCTAGAACGCGCCCTTGAAACCATGCCACCGGCTTGCGTCAGCGCCTTTGAGAAAGCCCCTGGAAAGGTAGTTCTATGGAACAAAAGCGATTTACTGAAACATTTTTCCCAGTGTGTACTGACCAATCTGGTTACCCATCCGCTATTTCCCGCGGCCTTTACAAAAAAAATTCGTGGCTCTCTCCTAGAAGAATGTATTCGTCCCCCTAATCCCGAGACGGTATGGGGTACCGACTGGGCCTTAGAGCGTTATCACCAGTGGCAAGCGTGGGAAAAGTCTTTGACCACCCGGCGTCAACAGGGTTTTCGGCTCTGTTTTCAATTGCTGGAAGCCGACCATAGCCATACACCCTGGCGCATCAAGTTTATAGCCACGGCATGGCATGATCCTTCGTTAAAGTTAGACCTGGCAGACTATTGGCATCTCGATTTTAAAATCAAGCGTCCATTACTGCAGTCCTTCGGCGACGATTTTGAACAACAGGTTTTGATTAATTTGGCTCAGGCAGCCCGTATTTACCCTAAGCTTTGGCAGGGCATGGAAACCCCGCGACCCGTGGGGTTGGAACTTTCCCTGGAGGAAGTGTTCATTTTTCTCAAAGAACATGCTTGGGTTTTGCAGGATGCTGGCTTTCAGGTAATCGTGCCTGCTTGGTGGACACCGGAAGGACGGCAACGAGCTCGCCTTCGCCTAAGGGCGAGCGGCGGTAAAACCGCTGCTAAGACTGCCGTTGGCGCCAGTTATTTCTCTTTGGATGCCTTGGTCAAGTACCGTTATGAGCTCAACATCGGCGATCAAGCCGTGACCCCAGAAGAGTGGCAAGGATTGGTAGCGGCAAAAACACCGTTAGTACAGTTTCGGGGTCAATGGATTGAACTGGAACAAGATAAAATGCAACAGATGCTAAATTTCTGGCAAACCCATGGGGATGGCGAGGACACCATGAGTCTCGCTGACCTGATGTGGAAGACGGCGTCCAACGAGGATGAAGTGGATGTGGGCCATGACCCTCTGCTTTCCGACATGCTAGCCAAACTGCAGCAACCGAGCCACTTCCAACCTGTCCCTGATCCGCCGGAAATCGAAGGGCATTTGAGAGATTACCAGAAACGGGGCGTGGCTTGGATACAATACTTGGAAAACCTGGGTCTTAACGGCTGTTTGGCTGACGATATGGGCTTGGGTAAAACCGTCCAGGTGATCGCTCGCCTGGCCACCACCCAGCAAACGGCCCAGCACCCTACCCTGCTGGTGGTGCCCACTTCAGTGCTGGGCAACTGGGAAAAGGAAATCCAAAAGTTTGCACCGCAACTCAAAGTGTTGGTTCATCATGGCCCAGACCGGACTCAAGAAAGCGCATCATTCCAAAAACGAGGGAACAACCATGATGTGATCATCACCTCCTACACCCTGGCTCGTAAAGATGCCAAACTATTGAAAAAGACCGATTGGCAAAGAATTGTCGTCGATGAGGCGCAAAATATCAAAAATCCTAAAACGGCCCAGACTAAAGCCATTTTAAAATTGCGTAGCAATCATCGTTTGGCATTGACCGGGACGCCGGTGGAAAATCGCCTGTTGGATCTTTGGTCCATTTTCAATTTTCTCAATCCTGGTTACTTAGGAACCCAGGCACGCTTTCGCAAAGAGTTTGAACTCCCCATTCAAAAAGACAATAGTCTCAGCCAATCGGAGTTATTAAAAAAGTTAGTGCAACCGTTTATCCTACGCCGGGTAAAGACCGATCAGGCTATTATTAAAGATCTCCCGGACAAAGTAGAACATAAACAGTACTGTAACCTCACCAAGGAGCAAGCCTCCCTTTACCAAGCGGTGGTGGAGGATGTGGAGGAAGCCTTAGAAGCGGCAGAGGGTATGCAGCGCAAGGGATTGATACTGTCAACCCTAATGAAGCTCAAACAGATCTGTAACCATCCCCGGCAATTCCTCCAGGACAACAGCGCCTTTACCCCAGAGCGTTCCCATAAGTTGGCTCGCCTACTGGCTATGCTGGAGGAGGTCATCGCGGAAGGAGAAAGTTTATTGATCTTTACTCAGTTCACTGAAATCGGCGCTGCCCTGCAGACCTATCTGGCCCACAATCTAGGTTGCAGTACCCATTATCTACACGGCAGCACTCGTCGCACTCAGCGGGAACGGATGATCAGCGAGTTTCAAGACCCAGACTCCTCCCAGCCAGCTGCCTTTATACTGTCTCTGAAAGCCGGGGGTGTAGGTATTACCCTCACCAAAGCCAACCATGTGTTTCACTTCGACCGTTGGTGGAATCCGGCCGTCGAGGACCAAGCCACCGATCGTGCTTTTCGTATTGGCCAGACCCGGAATGTTTTTGTGCATAAATTTGTGACTTTGGGTAGTCTGGAAGAGCGTATCGATCAGATGATCGAAGACAAAAAAAAGGTCGCGAACAGCATCGTGGGCAACGATGAATCCTGGCTCACCGAACTAGATAATCAGAGCTTTAAACAGTTGATAGCGCTGAATCGACAGGTGGTGATTGACTAACGTCATCAGTAAAGATCGAAAATCGCGGCAAAATACACGACTGGATAAGCAAAACATGACACAACTTACCCGTACTTGGTGGGGAAAACGATTTATCGAAGCGCTCGAGGACTTTAGCGATCCAGCTCGTTTGAGTCGCGGCCGTTCCTATGCCCTGAGTGATAGAATCCGTTCCTGGAATAGGCATAATGGAAAGGTGACAGCCAAGATCGAAGGAAACATCAATCCCTACTTTGGTGTTTATAAAAAGCCTATCTACAACACAGTCGTAGAAATAAAACCAATCCCACCAGCCACATGGCGCAAAATCATTGAACGCCTCGCCAGTAAAGCCAGTCTCATCTCACAACTCTTGCTCAATGAAATACCCGACAACATCGAAGAAAATCTTGCCGATCTTAAAGTGGATTTGCTGCCCCGCAGCGAAGAGGATTTTATTACTAACTGCAGTTGTCCCGACTATTGGAATCCTTGTAAACATATTGCAGGTTTGTGCTATTTTTTGGCTAAACAATTGGATCAAGATCCATTCTTATTATTTGAGCTGCGGGGTTTAACCCGCTCAAACCTTAACGAACAGCTCTCTAAAACACCCCTCGGCAAAATTTTAGCAACAACCCTTGAAGAACAGGAATTGTCCTTACAACCGGTGGATTCCTATTATCCACGTCCACACCAAGAACCCGTCTCCTCAAATATGACTTATCACGCCTTCTGGAAAGGAGAAAAACCGCTTCCCAGCCAGCCAGAACCCTTATCTCAACCGGGTATACCCGCCATCCCTATTCGTAAAGGCGGCGACTATCCAGCATTTTGGCATCAGAACCAATCCTTCATAGAGGTTATGATTGAGTTTTATGAAAGGGTTAGGAAACGCAACAAGGATTTGCTGTGAATTCAGCCACTACCGGCGTGTGATCAGAAGGCCGTGGCAATCTTCGCGGGGCTTTATCGATGTCGCAACCGGTACATAGCGAAGTCAGTTTAGTGCTGGCCAAGATCAAATCAATCCTTAACCCGTGATTGCGGCGAAACCCAGCAGCCCGATAATCCCACCAGCTAAAACTGTCCTCGGGTTGAGGAAAAACCCGAAAAACATCGGTTAAACCCAAACCTAGCAGACGTTTTAAGGCAGCTCGTTCTGGTTCACTACAGAGGATTTTATTTTCCCAGGCTTTTGGATCATAGACATCGCGATCCTCAGGGGCGATGTTAAAATCCCCTAAGACCACTAACTTTGGATAGTTAGCAAGCTGTGCTTGCAGATAATCGGTCAGCGCATTAAGCCAATTTAATTTATAGTCATATTTTTCAGAGCCCACCGCTTGGCCGTTAGGCACGTAGAGGTTGAGCACTCTGACTCCGGCGGTGGTTACCCCTAACACTCGCCGCTGGGGGTTCTGCAAACCTGGCAGGTCCGTTACCTGCTCGGTTATAGGACTACGACTGAGTAGGGCTACGCCATTATAGGTTTTTTGGCCAGCAAAAGCGACTTGGTAACCCGCGGCTTCTAAATCGGTGCGGGGAAAATCCGTGTCTGGCATCTTTGTTTCCTGCAAGGCAAGCATGTCCGGCTGTTGCGTTGCCACCCAGTCGAGCACCTGGGGCAACCGAACCCGCAGGGAATTCACATTCCACGTTGCAATCTTCACCATAAAACCTATCACAAACTAAAAGAGTTGCGAAAATGCCTGCCTTCATCATAGAGCATGTGCTTTAATAGCAAACAATCCCAAGTCGGATCATGCCATAATCCCATTTAAATTGTTTGTCGTTTTATAATTTTAATGCGAATTCCGCGTCTCTATCTTCCAGAATCTCTCGCCATAGATACTCGCCTGACGCTGACTGACGCCGCATTTCACCATGCAGTGCGGGTGCTGCGCTTGCGATCCGGGGCATCCGTTATTCTTTTCAACGGCAAAGGGGGAGAATTCTCCGCTGTATTAGATAATGTGACGCGTCATAACGCTACTGTACATATTCAAAGTTTTATAGCTCAGGAAAAAGAATCATTCCTCAAGATGCGCTTGGCCCAGGGCATATCCCGAGGTGATCGTATGGATTACACAGTGCAAAAGGCTGTGGAGTTAGGCGTGACCGCTATTGTTCCCCTGCTGACCGAACGCAGCGTGACTGAACTAAAAGATGAACGTGTCGTTAAACGGGTGCAGCATTGGCAAAGGATTATTATAGGCGCTTGTGAGCAATCTGGGCGCAACCGATTGCCGCACATTTTCGAGCCTATAGCGCTGAGAAAATGGTTAACGACTGACTGCCCTAGCGGGCTAAAGCTTGTGCTTGACCCCTATGCTGGACAACGGCTACGAAGCAACACGCCTGCAACCCAGGAGATGACTTTGCTAATCGGTCCAGAAGGGGGTTTTACACCGGGCGAATTACAGCTTGCCGAAGCAAAGGGTTTTGTCGGCGTTCAATTGGGACCCCGCATTCTGCGCACCGAGACCGCTGCGGTAGCAGCCCTTAGCGCATTGCAAATCCTCTGGGGAGATTTGGGATAATTAAAAACCTCATACCGCAACTAGCGTCATCACTAGCGCCAAACTCAGTATTAAAACAACCCCAAGGGTGAGCCAACGACGCAGCTCGGCGTACCAAAGGGGCATACGATTTTGTTGGACAGTGTAGCGATCCATCATATATTGTGCGCTAAATCCTCCCAGCAGAATTAGCCAGCTCCAGGCTAACGGCAACAGCAACGCAATCCACGCCAAAAGCGATGGTGTTACACCCCATCCCAGACTGCGCCAGAGCCGCTTTGTGTCGGTCTCCCACAAAGCCGCTCCCCAATGTACAGCGCCAAGAAAACTTAGAATAACCACCGCATAACTTCGCAAAACCGTTGCCGCCCATGGTTGCCAAGCTTCAGAACCCGCTAACATCACTAACAAGGTTAAAACAAAAGGGATGAGACCTGCGCTGCCTAGGATGAGGGCAGGGGCAGGAATGCGTGAAAAGGACTCCCAGGCATGGGAACTCACCTTAGAGTTCATTATTCGCCGATTGGCTGCCTTGTCATTATCATAACAGTGCTTCAATGGCCTCGATAAGCTGTGCATCATCGGGACGCACTTGAGAAGGAAACTGCGCCACCACTTGGCCGTTACGGTCTACTAAATATTTATAGAAATTCCAAGCGGGATAACCGCCCCCTTGCGCCGCTAAGTTTTGATAGAAAGGATGTGCCTGCTCGCCACTGACGCGAATCTTTTCAAACATAGGAAAACCCACATCATAGGTCAATCGGCAAAAACGCACGATGTCCTGCTCACTACCAGGTTCTTGAGCAAAGTCGTTGGAAGGAAACCCGAGCACCACAAGACCGCGCTCTTGGTAACGCTTGTAAAGGGCTTCAAGCCCCTCATACTGAGGGGTAAAACCGCATCGACTCGCTGTGTTTACTACTAACAGGACTTGGCCTTTATAGGCTTTACACAAGGACTGGGGCTGCTCTTTTGCGAGGGGTCGTAGAGAAAAATCCAAGGTAGCAGGACATTCATTGGATAGGGCGACAGAACTAAACATCAGCAACATTACTAACAGAGGCATAACCTTTCTCTCAAAGTTAGGGATTAGGATTTGATTAAGACCACAATGTTGTACACTTATGAGTGTTTTTTAGACGTTTTTGTTCAAAATTGATGACTTATGTATAATAATTGTAAAAATTATTGAGGATCAATGACTATGGCTGAGGGGCCATTTAATTCTAATAATCTACCTTCGACAGGAATGATCCCCATTCGTACGGTTGCTAGCTTAACGGGTGTCAACCCGGTAACGCTGCGAGCTTGGGAACGACGCTATGGACTCATCAAACCTGTACGTACACCCAAAGGTCATCGCCTCTATACCATGGAAGACGTGGATTTTATCAAACAAATTATTGCTCTCTTGGAAAGAGGCATGTCCATTAGTCAGGTGGGGCAGGTTCTCGACGCCAGTGTGACAGAACAAGAAATAGAAAAGAATGAAGCTTTTGACCCTTGGCTGACGTTTCGGCAGCGACTCATTGAGCAAATCCATCAGTTCGATGAAAATGCCCTCAACGATATTTATAACGAAGCCTTAGCATCCTATCCCATCGATATTGTAACAAGCCACCTTATCGTACCCCTGTTACAGGAGCTCGGTGAGCGTTGGGAAACAGCCCAAGGCGGCGTTGCCGAGGAACATTTTTTTAGTGTTTTTCTACGTAACAAACTCGGCGCCCGTTTTCATCACCAAATGCGTGGCATTGAAGGGCCTAGATTGGTGGCGGCGTGTCTGCCAAGTGAGCAACACGACGTGGGTCTACTGCTGTTCGCTTTGGCAGCCGCAGATCGCAATTATCGCGTTATCCTGTTGGGCGCCGATACGCCCTTGGAAGAGCTACCTAGGGTGGTAGAGCGGACCAATGCCCGCGCCGTTGTATTATCGGGTTCTGCTCAGATCGAACCACCTGTTGTTAACGTTTTGTTACCCACTTTATTACAACAAGTTACCGTGCCGATTTTTATCGGCGGTAAAGTGACCAACCGCTATACCCAAGAACTCAATGCCATAGGTACCGTATCACTGAGCGACGATTTGAGTATTGCCATGCGTCGCATTGATATTGTTCTTAACCCTCACTAAGTTATATTGCTGGTTGAAACAACAACTACACCATCAATCCATTCAGCTAATTAGGAGTCAACCGTGGCTCAAGCGATTTTTGTGGTACCTACCGGGGAAGGCACGGGATTAACCACCGTCGCCCTAAGCCTAGTACATGCCTTAGATCGGCGCGGAATACCGGTCGGTTTTTGCAAACCCATTACGCAACTAGAGAATTATCCGCTTGGGCAGGAAACCTCCACCTATCTGGTGCGACACATTTCTAGCTTAAACCCTCCCGAACCATTGCCTTTAGCAAAGGCCGAAGAATTGCTAGGCGATGGCCGTGAAAATGAGCTGTTGGAAACTGTTTTTGCTCGTTTTCATAAAGCGGCTGAAGCAGCGAGTATTGTCATCGTGGAAGGGCTTGTACCCATGCAAGGAAGCGCCTATGCCACCAGTATTAACGTAAAAATAGCTAAAAGTCTCGATGCGGATACCATTCTAGTGACCGCACCTGGTCATGATACACCGGAACAGTTACAAGAAATGCTAGAAATTGCAGCACAACCCTATGGCGGCATCACCCATCAACGCTTGCCCGGTTGTATTCTTAATTTTGTTAATGCACCGGTTGATGCTAGTGGCCGATTGCGTTTCGAATTTGCTTTCGAAAATAGTTCGTTGGACGATCAACCCTCTGAAGCTAACCTAGGACAGATGGCGAATTATGTGTCATGCCCCGTTTTTCAGACGCGTAAATTTCGTATGTTAGGTTGTATCCCATGGCAACGGGATTTGGTAGCGCCGCGGGTTAAGGATATCGTGCCCGTGGACGAAGCGGAACTTTTAAATGCCGGTGATCTTAGTCGGCGTGTCACCCATGTGGCGCTGGGGGCTCGCAACTTGGCTAACGGCTGCGCAAAGTATCGGTCAGGGGCTTTAATCATCACCCCAGGAGACCGGGAAGATGTGTTATTAGCCGCCTGCATGGCGGCTTTAAACGGTACCCACATTGCTGCTTTAATACTTACCGGCAATTTACGACCTAACCAAGATATCTTGAAACTGTGTCGTCCAGGACTAGAGACAGGTCTACCTGTGTTGGCCATTCCTTATCATACCCTTGAGGCAGTGCTTGCCATTACCCGGCACACGTTAGAAATACCTTTGGATGATTACAATCGTATTCAACAGGTCGTGCATACGGTAGCAGGTTATTTAAATTTAACTTGGATAGACGAAATTTTGACCCGTACCGATGAACGGCGGCTCAGTCCACCGGCTTTTCGATACAGCCTTGTGGAACGGGCCCGCCAGGCTAATAAACGTATCATCCTGCCCGAAGGAGACGAACCACGCACCATCGAGGCGGCCATTGAATGTCAGCGGCGTGGTATTGCGCAATGTATATTATTGGCAGAACCGGAACACATTCATCAAGCCGCTGCCCGTGCCGGTCTTGCGGTGCCGGAGACTATTGAAATCATCGATCCGACTCCCATGATTCCTCGCTATATCGACCCTTTAGTTGCTTTACGTAAAGCCAAAGGGCTTACCCCGGAGATTGCGGAAGAACAGTTGCAAGACAGGGTCATGCTGGGCACCATGATGCTGGCCCAAGGAGAAGTGGACGGACTAGTATCCGGCGCCGTGCATACCACCGCAAATACTATTCGCCCTGCGCTACAAGTGATTAAAACGGCCCCTGGCGCACGGCTTGTTTCGTCGATTTTTTTTATGTGTTTGCCCGAACAGGTTTTGATATACGGCGACTGCGCCATAAATCCCAATCCCAATGCTGAGGATCTTGCCGACATCGCTATTCAGAGTGCTGAGTCCGCTAAAAATTTTGGCATTACACCGCGTATTGCCATGCTCAGTTATAGCACGGGCGTATCTGGCCATGGGAGTGATGTAGAACGGGTAAAAGAGGCTACCCGAATAGCTCGGCAACGCTCTCCAGAACTTCTTATCGACGGGCCCTTGCAATACGACGCCGCCGCCATCAAAGGGGTTGCGCAAAAAAAGGCGCCCAATAGTCAAGTGGCGGGACGCGCCACGGTGTTTATTTTTCCTGATCTCAACACCGGTAACACCACCTATAAAGCCGTGCAACGCAGCGCCAATGTGATTAGCATAGGCCCTATGTTGCAGGGTTTGAAAAAACCAGTGAATGATTTATCGCGAGGCGCCTTAGTAGAAGACATCGTGTTTACCATTGCCCTTACGGCGATTCAAGCAAAACAGATCAAACCCTAAAAACACCATGCCCAATAAAATTTACCAGATGTAACATTTTTTTTTGGCTCTTCGACAACCCATATTTTTTATTGTCAAATTAAAAATAAATACTTTTGTCTGTAAGTTAATAGAGTTTTTTCATAGGCTTAACGATCAAGGCGGAAAGCTCTAGTTTTTTGTTATAGGGGTTTGAGCGCCTTTTTCCTTAAATAAGACGAGGTTTCTTAGCATTGACGTCTTGTCTATATACTGGGAAAGTAGTTTTCTGATCCCATACGATGCAAGTAAATAAGGCAATTAGTTTGTCTGCGAATCTTCCCTACAGCTGAGTAGATAAAAAATTAGCAGCGCATTGAGCTAATTTAATAAATTCATATAAATATCATTGGACAGCAACAACCTAGTTTGTTAAAGCGCGTTAAGATTTGGTTATGTTTATTTTAAGATCAAGACACTTTGATGTAACCTTGGCAAACTTAATTACATTTTCTTGAACAAAACTTATATGAGAAGCCTGTAAATTATAGTTAACGAACCGCTTTTATCATATTGCGTCAATAGTCAAATTTAAGAACACATCTTGCAACAAATAAATTAATAGAAAGTGCTGTTGCTAAAAGACTTAGAAAATTTTTAATAGAAAAGTCAAAAGTTTTACTTAGATTAGAGTAGGTATAAGATTATGTATGAAGCATTTTACGGATTTCGAGAAAAACCGTTTTCTATCGTTCCAGATCCTGAGTTTTTATTTTTAAGCCAAAAGCACCGGCAAGCCCTTACGATGCTTGAGTATGGTCTCTTGAGCCAAACTAGCTTTACCGTAGTGACGGGTGAAATCGGATCAGGTAAAACTACATTAATACGCAAGCTGTTGCAAAGAATCGATGAAGGCATCACCGTTGGGTTGATAGCAAATACCCAATTTGATTCCTTTGAAGAACTATTCCGTTGGATTTTGTTTGCCTTCGAACTTGAATATCGTGGTAAAGAAAAGGTTGAGCTTTATCATACTTTTACTGATTTTCTTATTAAAGAATATAGCGAAGGGCGCCACGTCATATTGATTATCGACGAAGCTCAACATCTTGGCCCAGAGATGCTTGAACAGCTGCGTATGTTGTCCAACGTCAATGCTGATAAGTATCAACTTTTACAGTTAATGCTAATTGGTCAACCGAATTTGCGTGATTTGCTGCGCCGACCCGAGCTACAACAATTTGCGCAACGTATTGCGGTAGATTTTCATCTTGAGCCCCTTAACTTAGAGGAAACAGGCGATTACATCCGTCATAGACTTTGCACAGCTGGTGGAGAGCCAAATTTAATCGACCAAGATGCGTATCCACTCATCTGGCGCTGTACGCGCGGTGTGCCAAGACTGATTAACGTGCTGTGTGAAACAGCCTTGGTTTATGGCTTTGCAGAACAAGAACCCCGTATCACTGAAGAAATGATTAGGGAAGCTATCCATGATAAACAAACAGGTTTATCGTTGATCCATGAAGAGCAAGATCAAGACAATTCTAAACCTGCTAAAGTGGTTGCTTCCCACAATGCATGAGCTATAGAAGTTGTTTCTAAAACTCGCGACGTTGATAATAATAAGTCGTATAAAGCGCATTTACGTAGCGCAACTAGAAAAGTAATAAAAAGCCTATGTAAGTTTCTCATACATAGGCTTTTTTTATCGCGTGGTAGTTACAATGGGTTTTAGAAACTGTTTTTGAGATGGCCAGTTAAACCAAATTCAGCGGGATACTGGATGCGCTGCAAATAAAGACCCTGAGCTGGAGCAGTAACCCCCCCCAACGCTCGGTTACGGGCTTTTAATAGATCTTGGGTCCAATTTATTGGCTGTTCTCCACGGCCAATGGCCATCAACACACCCACCACATTACGCACCATATGATGCAAAAAACCGTTGGCCTCCATTTCAACAATAATGTGATCATCGTGGCGCTCTACCGTTAAACGGTATACTGTACGGATAGGACTTTTTGCTTGACAACCGCTAGCGCGAAAAGTCGTAAAATCGTGCTCACCCAACAAATACTTAGCCGCTTCGGCCATACGTTCATGATCAAGAGGATTGCGTTGCCAGGTTGCTCGATGACGTTGCAACGCTGAACGATGGGGGCGATTTAAAATAATATAGCGGTAGCATCGAGACAGGGCAGAAAATCGGGCGTGAAAAGTCTTTGTAACGGGTTGCGCCCATAGCAGACTGATATCGTCTGGTAAATTAGAATTGACCCCTAACAGCCAAGACCGTAACGAGCGTTGGGCGTACGTATCGAAATGCACCACTTGCTCGATACCGTGAACACCTGCATCGGTTCGCCCTCCACAAACGGTGTCTACCGCATGTGCCGCTACTCGCGATAGGGCCTTTTCTAAACAGCCCTGCACGGTACGTACACCAGCTTGTTGAATTTGCCAACCGCGGAAATTAGAACCATCATATTCTATACCCAATGCTATCCGCATGGATCACCCTTCTTTATTATTTGTACCAGCAAAAAAGCACTTTGCAGTTCTGGACATTGCATGCTGATGACGAGACCACCCATGAAGGATTACGCTAAGAAACCCTATCATCACAAGACAATGGCTGATGAAGATACGACCCGTTATGGACCGAAAAAGCCACAACGTGGAGATGTTTTTATTTTACTTTTGATCTTTGCCGTATTTTTACTGGATTCACCCTTTTTCCAGTGGTGGGCCACCGCTGAACGCGCCTGGTACCTTCCCTATTTGGTTTGGGGAGGCGTCATTTTGTTGATCTATTTTTGCCAGCGCAACTATTATCCATGACCTTCAATTTAACCACGCTTTTTCTAGCCTCACTGATTTATCTATCGGTGTTGTTTTTTATCGCTTATGCAACCGAGCGGGGCTGGATTGCTAGACGGATAGTGCGTCATCCTTTGATCTATACTTTATCCCTGGGCGTTTATGCTACATCTTGGAGCTATTACGGCAGTATCGGTTTTGCTGAAAGCCAGGGGTTTTTATTTCTCGCCATATACGTTGGACCTACCCTCGCTTTTATCCTAACGCCTTTACTGCTGGCGCCTATTTTACGCTTGATCCGCGACTATCAGCTCACCTCTCTCGCCGATTTGTTCGCGTTTCGTTACAGCAGTCAATTTGCTGGGGTCTTAGTGACACTGTTTATGTTGGTGGGCACGCTCCCTTACATTGCCCTGCAAATCCGCGCCGTTACCGAATCCATGCGTATACTGACTCATAACCAGCCGCCGGTGGAATTGGGGTTGTTGTTTTGCATTACCCTAACAGTATTCGCCATTTTATTTGGCGCTCGCCATATCTCGCCACGGGAAAAACACGAAGGACTTGTAGTGGCCATTGCGTTTGAATCGTTGGTCAAAATAACGGCTATGTTGAGCATTGGGTTATTCGCATTATGGGGGGTTTTTGATGGTCCTCGAGACTTAAATCGATGGCTTATCTTAAATCCTGAAGCACTACAAGCCCTCTACGAACCATTACAAGAAGGACCTTGGATGACTTTGGTGTTGTTGTCTTTTTGCGCTGCTTTTTTATTACCTCGCCAATTTCATATGAGTTTTGTAGAAAACCTGCAACGGGGTTCTCTATCATCAGCAGCTTGGGGGTTTCCCCTCTTTTTACTATTATTCAACTTAGCGATTCCCCCGATTTTATGGGCTAGCCAAGTGCTAAAACCTGCTACCCCTGCCGATTATTATGTGCTGGGTATTACCCAGTTTAGCGATAATCCACTCCTGCCATTTATCGCTTTTATCGGCGGGCTATCTGCTGCCAGCGCCATGGTCATCGTTACTACCCTGGCTTTAGCCCAAATGGCCCTCAATCATTTATTATTACCTGCCAGCTATCCCGATCCAGCCGTGGATATGTACCGCTGGTTATTGTGGGGACGGCGCACGTTGATCGCCCTACTCATTCTCACCAGCTATGGCTTGTATGTGGTACTGGAACGCAGCACGGGTCTAGTCCAGCTGGGGTTGATTTCGTTTGTGGCCGTCGCCCAGTTTTTGCCGGGTCTTGCTGGCGTGTTGTTTTGGCGTCGGGCGACAAGGGCGGGCTTCCTGGTGGGCCTCATGGGAGGTAGCACCATTTGGTACACCACCTTACTGATGCCGTTGATGGAGCGCTCCGGCATTATTCTAAGCCAATTTGATCTTATGCAAGCCCTCGGGGTTGCCGATCAAAATCTTTGGGAATTTGTTACTTTTTGGTCGCTTTCTATTAATACACTGCTATTTGTCGGCGTATCCCTGGTCACCCACCAAGATGCCAACGAACGCCGCGCTGCCGCCGCCTGTTTCCAAGACCCAAGTTTCTTAACCGCTCAGGGTCTCTCGGTTCCTCATTCTCCCCGAGATTTTAGCGCCCAATTGGCCCGCACTATAGGCTCTACCGCTGCCTTTAACGAAGTCTCAAAAGCCCTTAAAGATTTGCAGATGGGCTTAGATGAAAACCGATTACCTCAATTACAAGCATTGCGCGATCGTATCGAGCGTAATCTATCGGGTATGTTAGGCCCCATACTGGCTCGTATGATTGTCGATTCGCGACTGTACACGGACCCCGGCACGCGCAGCATGTTAGTAGACCATATGCGCTTTATTGAAGACCGTTTGGAGCAGTCTCATAGCCAACTTAAAGGATTGATGGGGGAGCTCGATCAGTTACGGCGTTATCATCGACAAATCCTTGAAGATCTGCCCCTTGGTGCCTGTTCGCTGACCACCAACCGCCATGTCCTTACCTGGAATCAGGCCATGGAACGGCTATCCGGTATAGACCGACGAACAGCTATGGGAAATGCCATCGCAGACTTACCCGCGCCTTGGTCAAACGTGCTGACTACCTTTTTGAATCAAAACGAGCAACACTCAAGAAAAACCCGTGTCGTTATCCGTGGCCAGCCGCGCTGGTTTGACTTGCGCAAAGCCTCTATCGGTTTTGCTGATTATGTTTCGGAAAGTAACGAAAGCTCCTTTCAAGGCGGCACTGTGATTCTCGTGGAAGACCTTACCGAGTTGCAAACTCTGGAAATGGAGCTCGCCCATAGTGAACGGCTTGCTTCCCTGGGAACCTTAGCCGCCGGGGTTGCTCACGAGATTGGCAATCCCGTCACCGGCATTGCTTGCATCGCGCAGAATTTACGGGAAGAAAACGATCCTACTAGCCTTATGGAAGGCGTCGATGAAATCCTTCAACAGACGCAGCGGATTACGGCTATTGTCCGCTCTTTAGTGACCTTTAGTCATGGCGGTCCAGGTCCAGAAAACCAACACAACGGACTGTTTAATCTGCGGGCATGCTTTACGGATGCCCAACGTTTGGTACAGCTCAGTCATTATGCTAAGCACCTGCAATATAGCGTCGATTGTAACGATGAAATCTTTGTGGAGGGGGATCAACAACGTCTATTGCAGGTGTTTGTTAATCTACTCAGCAATGCCTGCGATGCGTCACCGGCCAACGCAGCCGTTGTTATAACAGCCCACATAGAACAGTCCAATAGGGTAAAAATCACGATTATTGATCAAGGCAGCGGCATCCCAAAAGAGTTTCGAGAGCGGGTCTTCGAGCCCTTTTTTACCACCAAGGAGCCGGGGAAAGGTACAGGACTAGGATTACCTCTTGTCTACACTATCGTCCAAGAACATGGCGGCAGTATCGCCGTGGATAGCCAGGAAGATAGTGGCACTCGGGTAACCTTGCGGTTGCCATTACGTCAACAAATGGTTTTAGATACCTCATGCCCAGTATCTTAATTGTTGAAGATGAAAAAGTTATCCGTCGAGCCCTACGACGGCTTCTAGAACGCTATCATTTTAGTGTGGCTGAGGCCGAGTCGATACCCGACGCTGAACAAAACCACGAACTCAGTCATTTCGATTTGATCGTCACCGACCTGCGTTTACCGGGACCCGCGGGGACAGAACTCATTAGTCGTTGCCCGCAAACGCCCATTTTGATAATGACCAGCTATGCCAGTGTTAAATCGGCGGTAGAAGCCATGCAACAGGGTGCGGCGGATTATATTGCCAAACCCTTCGAACACGATGAGTTCTTGCATGCCATAAACCGCATTTTGGAAAAACGCCAGCTGCGCCGTCAAAACGCAGCCCTAAAATCGGATTTACAGCGTAACTACCCTGTCGCCGGCATTATCGGTGACAGCGAAGCCATGCAACGAGTCTTTGCCCATATCAGCAAAGTGGCGCCAACAGATTCAACAGTACTCATACTGGGAGAATCCGGTACCGGCAAAGAACTGGTGGCCCGCGCCGTCCATGAACAAAGTCAACGCCGTGATGCGCCCTTGATCGCTGTCAACTGCGCAGCTATCCCTGAGAGTCTAATTGAGTCCGAGTTGTTTGGCCATGAGAAGGGGGCTTTTACCGGCGCCGTCGGGTCCCGGGAAGGTTTAGTGGAGGCCGCCAATGGCGGGACACTTTTTTTAGATGAAATTGGCGAATTACCCCTCGCTGCCCAGGCGCGTCTATTACGGGTTCTAAATGAAGGGGAAATACGCCGGGTAGGCTCAGCCCGCACCCTGCGGGTCAACATCCGTTTGATCGCAGCCACCCATCGAAATCTCGAACATCGGGTCCAGGATAACCTATTTCGCGGTGACCTTTACTACCGGCTGCGAGTCATGGAAATCCGCCTACCCCCCCTACGAGAGCGGGGCGCAGATGTTGAAAAGCTCGCTCATTTTACCTTGAATAAGGTTTGTCAACGTCTCGATCGCAACCCAATGAGTTATAGCGCAACGGCCCTTGAGGCCATCTGCACCCATACCTGGCCTGGCAATGTTCGAGAAATGGAGAATGCCATTGAACGGGCGGTTATTCTCTGCGAAGACGCCCTCATTACCCCTGAGCTGTTGGCCCTTGAGGGTAGTACCAACCCATTAAAACAGTCACTTTCGACAAAACCATCCAGGACTGATCAAGAATCTACGTCCCTCGATGATTATTTTCAGCGCTTTGTGCTGAATCATCAAAATTATTTAACAGAAACTGAATTAGCCAAGCGTTTAGGCATTAGCCGTAAGTCTCTATGGGAACGAAGACAACGGCTAGGCATACCAAGACCCCAGCGCAAAAACAGCCCTTAGAAACAGCTTCTTACACACCGGTAAGAAATTGAGTTTATGTTACGAAAACACCCACTCTTTTTGTTACCTTGGGTAACATGCTTTATTTTTCTTAAGAACCCCTCAAATAAACACCAATTGAAACAAATTGTTAAAAAATAATCTGCAATGGCATGATGTTCGCCTATACTTTTTCCAATCTATTAAGGACGATGGGTTTGCACGCCGGTTGATTCGGTCAACCAAAGCGAGGACTAAAACACGATTAACACCATGACAACGACAAGTGAGGGTTAACTCATATGGATGCAAAAACCATATGGTTGTTCGTATTTGTAGGTCTCTACTGGACTTACTGTCTTTTCTGGGGCATCAAGGGAGCTTTGATGTCCAAGACTGCATCGGATTATATGATTGCTGGCCGCGGTTTAGGACTATGGGTATTTGTACTGGCTGCTACCGCGACATCCTTCTCCGGTTGGACTTTTATGGGCCATCCAGGTCTTTTGTACCGGGATGGTTTCCAATATGCCTATGCGTCTTTTTACGCTATTACCATTCCCTTCACTGGTGTGATGTTCTTAAAACGCCAATGGATGTTGGGTAAACGGTTCGGTTTTATCACCCCCGGTGAAATGCTGGCAGCTTACTTTAGATCGGACGCGGCACGCCTCCTAACGGTATTGGTCGCTTTAGTCTTCTCCGTCCCTTATCTGGGTGTTCAGCTACGCGCTTCCGGCTTCCTGTTCAATGTGTTGACCGACGGTATGCTGGATGTAAACGTAGGCATGTGGTTACTGTCCGCTGTGGTGGCTATCTATGTAGCTTCGGGGGGTTTGCGCGCAGTCGCCTATGTAGATACCATGCAATGTCTTTTATTGGCAGGCGGTATTGCCGTTATTGGTATTATTGCCTATACCTATCTTCCTGCAGGGGCCACCTGGCAAGAAACCATTGGCGCACTCTCTCAAGCCGACGAAATTCGTACTCCTGAGGATTATAGTCATTACATTGCTATCCCTGGTGTGATTCAGTTTGTCAGCGATGGTCCCTCCGCCACTGGTGGCGCTTGGACGGGTCTGATGATACTTACTTACATGTTTGCTTTGATGGGTATTCAATCGGCGCCTGCCTTTTCCATGTGGGCATTCGCCAATAAGACACCGGCCCCTTTTCCGCTTCAGCAAGTATGGGCTTCTGCGTTTGCTATCGGCATTATTTTGTTTACCTTCACAGCATTTCAGGGGGTCGGAGCCCATTTCTTGGGAGCCGATCTTAGCTTTCTTGAAGCCCACCCAGAGCTGGTTAATCCTGTTATGCAAGAAGGCTTGGTGGCGGCCGCTAATCCTGATTGGAGCGAGGCTGAGGTAGCAGAAGCCGTAGAAGCTGGCCTAGCCAGCCTCCAAGCAGGTACTGGCTCCGGTGCACTGATTGATATTATGGACAGCGCCGGCGGTCAGGGCCAGCTGGTACCACAGCTTATTTATCTACTGGGCGACACGATGCCCTGGTTGGTGGGTCTATTGTCGGTGTGCGCCCTAGCCGCTATGCAATCCACAGCCTCGGGTTATATGTCCACGGCGGGTTCCATGTTAACTCGGGATATTCTACGCCGTTTTATCATGCCTAACGCCACCGATGCTCAACAAAAGTTCTGGGGGCGGAGCGCCGTTATACTGGTCGTATTATTGGCCCTCATCGTAGCCACCACTAGTGCGGATGCGCTGGTGTTACTCGGTGGTCTAGCAGTAGCCTATGGTTTTCAAATGTGGCCAGCCCTGATCGCCGTATGCTGGTGGCCATTGTTGACTCGCCAAGGTATCGTCTGGGGTTTGGCGGCTGGTTTGATCGCCGTTACCATGACTGAAAGTATTGGCCAAAGTGTGTTTGCCTTACTTGGCATGGCAGAAAATCCGCCTTGGGGTCGCTGGCCGCTCACCATCCATTCGGCCGGATGGGGCATACTGTTTAATTTTGGTCTTGCCATCATCATTTCGGCGGTGACGCAAGATAGACAAGAAACCGAACATCGTATGCAGTTCCACAACTTCTTGCGGGAAAATGCCAGTTTACCAGTCCATAAACAAGGGTTGGTGCCGATAGCCTGGATTGTGACCCTGCTCTGGTTCTTCTTTGCTATTGGCCCTGGTGCGGTGGTTGGCAACTGGATCTTCGGCGATCCCAATGATCCATCCACTTGGCTGTTTGGTCTGCCCTCCATTTGGACCTGGCAACTGCTGTTCTGGGCTCTAGGCGTCGGTATGATGTGGCTGCTCGCTATCAAGATGGAGATGTCCACCGTACCCGACCGGGCAATCGAGGAACTGGTGCCAGAGGTCGCGGCTGCCCAATCGACGGCTCGGTAAATCCTTCGTACTCAACCTACCTGGGGAGAGCGCTTGCTCTCCCCTTTTGCTTTATCAATAAAAAATAATCACTTCTATGAATGCCGAGCAAGTCTATACACTTATTTCGGTGCTGGTATTAGCTGCTCTCCTGTTCTATCCCGTCAGCAAACTAGTTTGGGTGCTCAGTGTGCACCGCCTGCAACGTAAACTGAAACGAGAACTCAATCCCCAAGAAATTACAGGGCAACAGCGACGTGCTCGTTTAATCAGCATTTTTCTAGTGTTAATCTTTGCTTATTTATTTAATTTGACGACGGCGGGAGCCTTACCATGACTGCGCGTAGCTATCGTTTCTTAAAACACACGGCCATTGCCTTGACATTGGCCTGGATCGGCTGGACCCTCTATGGGATGTGGTTCGCTGGCAGTGAACCAGGAGATTATGCTTACCACGCCGGTAGCAATTATTTCGCTGACGGCAATTATCCTAATGCCCTTCAAGAATATGAACAGGCATTGCAGACCAATGCAAGCCATATCCCTGCTTTGCGTGGCCGCGCAGAAACACTGATTATGCTCAACCGAGAACCGGAAGCTATTCAAACCTATGCTGAACTGATAGCTTTGGAACCCGACAACCCAGGGCATTATGCCAATCGCGGCATCGCCTATGATCGTACTGGAAATTACAAAGCCGCATTAATGGACTATGAAAAAGCATTGCGCTTAGATAGAGAAGTTGGTGAAGGACCCGGTTGGCTGACGCGGTTTCTACGCAATCAGCCTGAAAAACCGCCAGGTATTGCGGAACGGGCCAAGTATATAAAAACCCAGTTGGCGCTGCCCGCTTCAGAACGCGTCTTGTACATACCAGACGATGATACGAGCCAACGACCCTATAAAAAATAGAACCCATACCCAATCAAGACATCAGGACTAGCGCAGCTCGTTCTATTACTAAAACTGTACCCACCCCAGCAGATCTTCGAACAAAAAACGCATAAAGAACACCAAGGCAATACAGCCAAATAACAAATGACCAAACTCTCTTTCCCCGTTTTTATCGCGAAAAGTCAGGCCATGGTAGGCGATCGCACCCGTTACCAAAACTAAAATCCAATCCATCATTGCGCCAACTTTGCTAATTGTAACGCCCTGCTGGGAGTGACCCACAGGCAAACTCCTTTATTTAATAGCAGGGAGGGAGCCGACAAGCGGCTGCCAGACTCGGGTCTGTTTTATCTGCTAAGTATACCAGGAGCACGACAAATATCAGCATGAGTACTAAGGCCAGCACACCGATTAGTGCAGTGCCTTGGCTTGGCGATGGCGCGTGTTGCAATCCGAAGGCTCGACCGTTGAGACGGTTTTCAGCCTGTAATTGGTTGATTTGTCGTGTAAAAGCGCGTACCCACACAGGTACATTAGCGTTTATAAGATAACGGCTAAATAATACATCGATTTCTCGGTTTTCTGCTAAATACCCAAACCAGCACTGATAAGCTAGCTGGAACACCTCAAACTCCGAAATCTGCAGCAATGCAGCCGTATTAATGACAGCCTGTGCATCATTATTCAACTGTTTATTCTTCATTTTAGCCGCTACCCTTAAGCGTAACACCTTTATAATTTTGATAGATCTAGCCATTTATAGTTCGGTAAACAAAACGGGCCATTTGGGAGGTAACAGTTGACCGCGTCGACAACCCACCACGACCAGAGTGATGCCACTACCGTTTCTGACAGGGACGCTAACGGCACCATCACCTTCCCTAATTCTATAGTAACTCTAAGAGCGCTATCCCCGGCAGCCGCTGAGGAACTGATCCGCAACGCAGAAACCATCACCTTGAAGCCCGGTGAGATATTGTTTTGCGCCGGCGAAACCTTCAAAGAGGCGGTTTACATCGTGGTGGAAGGTCAATTGGAACTGGCCCATCCGGGAGAGACGCCGGTGCGTTTAGAACCGGGTTATCTGTTGGGTATTGCCAATTATTTCGATGGCACACCTTATCTTTCCACGGCCACTGCCATTAGCGACGTTACCCTTCAAGTCTTATCGACCGATCGCATCCGCGAGGTAGAACAACGCTACCCAGGGCTATTTAGCGCGGTAAATCGGCTGCTTACCGAACGTATTCGCAGTCAGGCAATCCACCCGGCTCGCGGGGTATGGGCGCTACCAGCGCGGGCGATTATGCAGTCCCCATTGGTCACCTGTCCGCCAACCGCCACGGTGGAAGACGCCTTTGCCACCATGAATCAGCGTAGAATCGGTAGCCTAGGGGTGGTCAATACAGAGCAAAGTCTGCTGGGTTTGATTACCTTTGTTAGCCTTGCCGAAGGGTTAATCAGCAGTAAGGCCACAGCCAATGATACGGTGATTGATACCGTCTGCGAAACGGCCCATCTGATTAGCGCCGATGCCCCGCTATGGAAAGTACAGAGCGAACAGAACCGACTTGGCTCTAAATATCTCGTGGTGGTGGAAGATAACAAGCCGGTGGGTGTCATTTCGCAAACGGATGTTCTTTACACCCTGGTTTCCTACCAACGTTCAGTGATTGCTCAAGTAGCCGATAGCAAAGATTTTCAAGAGTTAAAGACATTTCCTGAGCGCCTTGGTGTTATCGCCCTTGAGTTACGGGAAAACAATCGCAGTGCGGGTTTGGCGGTACGGGCGCTGAGCGAGATTCACCTAGCCATTCAACGGCGCTGTATTGAACTGGTGCTCGCTGAATTAAAACGAGAAGGCCGCGGCGAACCGCCGGTTCCGTTTGCATTTATTATCATGGGGTCCGGTGGTCGTAAGGAGATGATGATTAAAACGGACCAAGACAATGGCATTATCTTGGCCGATAAACCCAACACCAGCGCCCCTGAAACCAAAGCATGGTTTATGGATTTCTGCGATCGGGTGAATCATCGTCTAGATGAGGTGGGCTACGATTGGTGCACCGGCAATATTATGGCCCGTAACCCGGATTTTCATCGCAGTCTCAGCGATTGGCAACAGCAGATTAGCCGCATCGCGGAGATACCCTCGGAAAAGACGGCCCGCTGGTCCACCATCGTGTTTGATTTTGAAACCCTTTATGGAGATGATCGCCTCACCGTGGCATTGCGTAATCACTTGTTTCACGAACTCAAACGCAAACCCCGTTTGCTGAGGCTTATGGTGGCCGATGACGCCACCGGGGGACCCGCCATTGGCTTTTTTAACCGACTCGTCACCGCCAGCGACAAGGAACGGCGGGGTAAAATCGATCTGAAACGCAACGGTACGCGCATTTTGGCCGACGCTGCCCGTATCTATGCGCTAAGTGAAGGTATTGCGGCCACCAATACCGGTGATCGGTTAAGCGCCTTGGTGCGGCAGGGACGTTTTGATTCTGCTTTTATAGAATCGGTGCTAGCCGCTTACGACGAGCTACTAGATCTCACTTTAGGTCATCAACTGTGGCAATTGGAACACGATAGACCCTTAGATAAGTTGTTAGCACTAAAAGAAATAACACCGTTACAGGAAGAGTCTCTGCGCATGGCCATGCGGGTTATTAAACACTTACAGGGGCGCATGCAAGGAGACTTTGGCACGATTATGTTGTGATCTTGGAGCCGCAAAAAAACTTCCATAGGATGCTTTGATACAGAAAACGTTGCCCTTGAAGGGCCGCTCACGAGGGAGACAATTTGACTCAAAAAATTTATTAGCTGCCATTCTCGCCATTTTCTTCATCTATATCGGGAAGCTGCTCAGTCACTTTGGGTAGTTCGATACTGATTATCTGCCACACGATATCGAGGTTGACGCCAAAGTAGTGGTGGATCAATCGATCTCGGGCACCGGCCATACTCCTCCATGGAACGCCGTTATGAGCGATACGAAACGCTTCTGACAGGTTTTTCGTGGCTTCGCCCAGAATCTCCAGATTGCGAATGACAGCATCTTGTGTCTTGGTGTCCTTCACAAAGGATTCATACTCGACGCCTGCCACGTAAGCCGAAATACGCGAGATGGCTTCGCGGATGTCACAGAGGAATTCCCGGTCTGTCCGTTCAGACATATATGATGCTTTCAGCAATACTGTTCGCCACTCGATCGCTACGAATACTCTGAACCCCCGCTGGCGTCAGAACATCAACTTTATAGCCCAAAACGGCTTCTAAATAGTCAACCAAATCGAGAAACCGAAAGCCAATAGGATGCTTAAACTCCACGAAAATATCAATATCGCTGGTTTCGTCAGGTTGCCCCTTAGCATAGGAACCAAATAACCCAATCTTGCTGACTCCGAATTCGGCAGACAGATAGGGCTGTTCCCTTTGCAACAATTGAACGAGCTTGTCTCTTGTCAACACAACCACCTCTGGTTAGAAATGTACCTGAGTAGCCCTTGCTTGAGAACAAAAGCATTTTGAGCACCGATTGCAATTATTAGCCCACCAGAAATCATTACTCCTTTAACAGATCGGGAGAGAGATGTGATGGGCTGGACCGCCGATGGCAAAACAGCTGGTGAGATCTCACAAATTCTCGGCATTACTGAGCGCACGGTCAATTTTCACGTCAACAATGCCATGGCAAAGCTAGGGACGACTAACAAGCTGGCGGCGGCGTTAAGGGCAGCGGTGCTCGGACTGCTTTATTGAACGGTATCGGCTAACAGACAATGTCGATTGAACCCCTTGCAAACTGGCGATGCAGCAATACTGGTTATCAATAAGGATAATCCACAGCTTGGTAAACGGTTTCTCGGCTCTCAATGCGCCCATAGAGTAAAACACTTCCATCGGGCTTTAAGGGTCCTGAAACCACCTCCAACAATGGACCTTGACGACTGTTATTCAGTAATTGCCAGGTGGCGCCACCATCCACACTTCTGCTTAGACGATGCCCTCCCAACGGCGTATTAACCACGCCATAAACCAGATCCGGCACGAATCCGCTAAAAGCAATATTGGAAACGGTGCTATCGGCGTCCACAAACCACGCTTGGGTCTGCGCGGGTATCCAAGAAAGCCCACCATCTTGACTCTGATATAAACCACGATCCTGAATATAAACAAGACCACGATTGAGATTAAAAGGATCAATAGCCAATAGCGGTGTTTGATCAGATTGCAGTTGGAGATTTTTAGTCCATCTTGCTAGTTGGACTGCATTCATCGGCGGCGGCGTTACACCCTGCGCTTCCAGCAACCGTCGTAAAGGCTGCGTTGTTTCCAATGCATTGGTTGACAATCTTTCCCACAGTAAAAACGCTCGATTAACGGTGATGGTCACCGTAGCCACATCAGAATTGCTGCGACCATCGTTAGCTCGAAAGGTAAAATTATCCACCCCAGCACTATTAGATACATAGGTAAATGCGCCGGAAGCGGGATTAAACACCTGCAAGATGCCTAGTCGAGGATTTGATATAAGTTGATAGGTTAGATTATCGCCATCCCGGTCAGTAGCTTGAAGAACACTGGAAATCGGTGTGTCGACGGTGGTGATCAAGGAGATATCTTGAGCAACGGGAGCACGATTAAACCCTGGGTCGATAAAATCGTCATCATCGCTACCACTGCTACAGCTTACAAAATAGCTGCCCGATAAAAGCCCATACAGCACCAACGAAAATAGCACATGATAGATAGGTTTCATGGATATCAATCGTATAAAAAAAATCACCCCAATTGTAGAGCAATTGGGGTGACGAGAAGACCTCTAAAACGATATTAGAGAAAATTATAGCGGAATTTTTTTAGCCTAACTTTGCTACACACGCTTCCGCATGCTGCTTTTGATTGTCAGTTCCCTCTCGTATGACCTCTTGCAATAAGCTTCGAGCACCCACTGAATCACCCATATCCATGTAAGCAACCGCGAGGTCCAACTTGGTTTGCACATAGTCTTCGCTGGCGGCCGACGTCTCTTCCTGATCAGTTTCAATAAAAGTTGTTTTTTCGTCCGGGTTATCAAGGGAGAAAGCTAATTTATCGTCTTGAGACATTGTCTCTTCAGCCGCTAGATCTCGTGTCTTGTCCGACTCTGTTACATCAGGACCCGGGGAAGCGAGTTTCTCATCCAAGCTATCGAGAAAGAAGTTTAATGTATCGCTCTTTGATTTTAACTCGGCAGCTAAGTCTTGAGTTTTTTCCGGCGCAGACGTGGTTGACTCGTCTTTCTTTTGCGGAAGGTTTAGAGACAAAGGATCGTTAGTGACGGGTTCCTGAGTCGATTTCACTTCTTCAAACTCGAAATCTAGACCTTTTAATTGAGACTCCATATCGCCTTGCTGGGGATCTTCATCCGGCAAACCCGTGGTTGCCACGGTAGGGGGTTCCATGTCGGGTAACTCCCATTCTAAATCACTGCGGGTTTCCGTGCGTTCCTGTTCCTCTTGAGGAGATTTGGAGGAAGAGGCATCCTTTGCTGATTCTGGCTCCATACCAGGCAGCACCCATTCCAAATCACTGCGGGTTTCCGTGCATTCCTGTTCCTCTCGAGGAGATTCGGAGGAAGACGAATCTTCTGGAGACGCACTGGAAGTCTTATTAAAAATCACAGGACCGGTATTTAAATCAAAGGGCAATCCACTATCCACATCAGGTTTAGAAACCACAGGGTCTTTACCACTAACGGGTTCAGAGGACTGGGACTCTAGTGAAGATTCAGAAGCTATAAATTCTCCGCTATCTGCAAACAGTTTATTACCAGGGCAAAGTTCCCTACCTCTAGTAGCCACCTGCATCCAAACAGGATCTGACTCATCACCGAGTCTATCACGCAATAGCTGCGCATCCTTGGCAAAGGCATCCCCGTTACCCGCGGCAAAATGAATATCTAACAATTTGCTTGCCAACATGGTGTCATGGGGCGATTTGAGCAATGCTTTTCTTATAAGCTGCTCAGCTTCTTTATAATTACCCACCGCAATCAATAAATCGGCTTGTTCTAACGGATCAGCCTCGCTACCGGTTAGTGTTGTCTTAGCCAGCGGTTCAGTTCTCGTCCGCTCAGCACGTTCAGACAATGCAGCTACAGACACAGGCTCAGCAGCCAAGACAGGGTCTGCAACGGAAACACCTTCTGGCGTAATGGCTTCAAAAGCCGGTGCAGACTTTTCATCCTTTGTTTGCCGACGGGCTACTAAAAATAAAGGTAGCGCGATTAAAAACAGCAATAGTGAACCGATCATCGCCAAACTGATGGGATCTTTTAGGAATGCGAACATACCCGAATCACCCTCATCGGATTGCGCTTCATCCGTGGCATCCAAATTTGTATTTAGCGAAGTGGTTGCAGAAACGGATTGGGAAGGTAGATTATCCGTGTCAGTGGTTTCTACACCTGCTAGGGTGGTATTTTCAAAGTCAGATAGGGTTCCGCGGTCGATGGCTGCCGCCTCAGAAGACGTTACTTGGCCTATCTCCTCATCTTCCACCGCACCCTCCTCTTGAGACATAAATTCAGATTGCTGGGGTCTACCCACTTGAGGAACCGCTTCCTGAACAGTGGTATCGAGAGAAGGCGTTGTCATACCCGTGCTGGTTTCCGCTTGGGTAATAGCTTGTTGGGTGGTCAAATCCCCTTGGCTTGCTTGCCCTTGCCCGGAAACGGTGTTCTGCACAGAAGTGTTTTCCGACTGCCGTAAAGCGCCTCCGAGCCTTTCACGGAGTTCGTCGATACCCGCCATACGTAATTCTGGGCGGTCATCCTCAAGTTCGATACGAAACGGGGGTGCTATTCCTGAAGTTGTCGCACCGGTACCTGCAGTCTCTCCAAGAGACGACGATGCCTGTTCCACATCCGGCGGCACTAAGCGGACGCGGGGTAGATCATCGTCCGCTAAACCAGGGCTAACCCCTGAGTCTGCGGCGACGGATGCCGCTTGTTGTTGAGCTAACTGTCGTGAAGCCGACTCAGAAAAACGTACTGGGTCAAGCTCTTGAGCGCTGGGTATACGAAGTGTCGCTCCGGCAGATAGACTGTTTATATCGGGTCTAAAAAAAGCCTCTGGATTAGCCTCTAACAAGGCTTGCATCATCTGCTCTCTATCGATGGAAGGATCAGGCCGAACCTGCTCCGCGATGTCCCATAACGTATCGCCGTAAGCAACAGGACCATAATTCACGCTACCGCGATGGGCTACATTGGTATTGAGTACGGGGCCATCATAACCTGGATCGGCCGAGGCTATAGCCGTACCCTGGCCGCTGCTGGCTGTCGGCTGCATAGTGACCGTGGGAAGATCCAATAAAACAGCATATTCCCGAAGCAGTTGTCCATCAGGTCCATCCACTTGAACCAAAAAATTAATAAGCGGTTCGCGAATAGGCTGTTTTGAGGAAACTTGAATAAAGTGACGCCCTGTGGCATCGGTTTCCACGGAAAAATCTAAGCTTAACAGTAAAGGCAACCGCTCAATACCGTATTGGCCAAACAGCTGCGACGATGCCAAACTCGCCCTCAGCCCTGGCAACTCCTCGGCATTTACGGATACCAAAGGTATTTCAGCATCGAGGGGTTGGTTGAGGGCCGAGCGCACTTCAATTTGACCTAGCCCAAGAGCAAAGGCACTGGCGGGAAGACAGACACTAATTCCAGCTATTAACTGTGTTAATTTCCTTGTCATCGGTAAATACGTCCTACTAAGTTTCGTCATATAAAACATTAGCCGCTGCATAAAACAACGACATCTATTAAATTAATTAATCAAATGTTGCAATTCGTTTTGCGAGAATCGTTCGTTAAAACGCCTTTCACAGGTAATTCTTGATAAGGAGCTCGGCAATCTGAACACTATTCAAAGCAGCCCCTTTGCGCAGATTGTCAGACACAATCCACATGTTTAAGCCTCGTGGATGCGAGATGTCTTCTCGAATACGCCCCACATAGACTGGATCTTTGCCTGCGCCTTCCGTCACCGCGGTGGGATAGCCACCCGCTTCCCGAGTATCCAAGACAACAACGCCGGGCGCTTGGCTCAACAAATCCTGGGCCGCCGCCGCAGTGATTTTTTCGCGGGTTTCAATGTGAACTGCTTCAGAATGCCCATAAAACACCGGAATGCGCACTGTGGTTGGATTGACCTTAATACCCTCGTCTTCCATGATCTTCTGGGTTTCCCACACCATTTTCATCTCTTCCTTGGTGTAACCATTGGGCTGAAAAACATCGATGTGAGGCAAGGCGTTAAAAGCAATCTGTTTCGGATACACCTGTGGATCGATGGGTTTACCGTTGAGCAGTGCTGCCGTTTGCGTGGCCAGTTCTTCAATGGCCTCTTTACCGGTGCCCGATACCGCTTGATAGGTGGCCACATTGATACGTTCAATACCCACCGCTGCATGGATGGGTTGTAAAGCCACCACCATTTGAATGGTGGAACAATTCGGATTAGCAATGATGCCGCGGTTTGTATACTGGGCAACAGCATGGGGATTGACCTCAGGAACCACTAAAGGAATATCTGGCTCGTAGCGATACTGAGAGGTATTATCGATGACAACACACCCTGCCGCCGCCGCTTTAGGCGCATAGGTAGCCGATACGGAAGCACCTGCTGAAAACAATCCGATGCGTACCTTAGAAAAATCGAATGTGTCGAGCTCACCTACCGTCAATTGGCGACTCCCAAAAGTCACTTTATTGCCTGCTGAGCGGCTGCTTGCCAAAGGATAAATAGTGTCTATCGGAAACTGGCGCTCGGCCAGAATCTCTAACATCACTTCCCCTACTGCCCCCGTAGCGCCCACGACTGCTACGTCGAATTTTTCACTCATCTAGGTCAACCTCTTGCATCAAAAAGATAGCCGAATTACCGGTATTGGTTAAAAAGCCAACTCAATCAGCCTGTTTTTGTTTTAAATCGTTTTTGATTGTTTTTGCATCTATCAAACCGACTAGCTACCCTGTAGCAATTTAAAAGCAAAACATATGCCACAAATATAACTAGTGCTATAACACCTGCCTTGGGCGAAAGGCCAAGATTTAAGTATTGGATACGCTAAAAATACCTTTTATGCTTGGTACAATGCCTCTACCACTGCATCACCCATGGGTTGGGTCCCCACTTCAGTCATATCAGCTGACATAATATCGGCTGTACGCAGCCCTTTATCTAACACATCACCGACTGCACCCTCGACACGCTCAGCCAAATCGCTTCTATCAAAGGTGAAACGTAGCATCATGGCCAGGGATAAAATCGTAGCCAACGGATTAGCCAAGCCTTGACCTGCTATATCAGGCGCTGAACCATGGATCGGTTCATACATACCTCGGCCATCGGCAGCCAGAGACGCCGATGGCAACATACCGATGGAACCCGTCAACATAGCGGCACAGTCAGAAAGAATATCGCCAAATAGGTTGCTGGTTACCATAACGTCAAATTGTTTGGGCGCACGCACCAGCTGCATGGCGGCATTATCCACATAAAGATGGGTCAGCTCCACGTCGGGATATTCAGCCGCTACCCGTATCGCCACCTCCCGCCATAATTCCGACACCTCAAGCACATTAGCCTTGTCCACGGAACACACCCGTTTTTGACGCTGACTGGCGATGGTAAAGGCCATACGCACGATTCGTTCGATTTCTGATTCTCGGTAAAACATGGTATTAAAACCCGCCCGCTCGCCGGTTTTCATAACCCCAATACCCCGCGGTCGGCCAAAATAAATACCACTCGTGAGTTCCCGCACCAGCATGATATCGAGACCAGCCACCAATTCAGTATGCAAGCTGGAAGCCGCTGCCAACTGCGGATAGAGGATAGCGGGACGCAGGTTAGCGAACAATCCCAAGGCGCTGCGAATACCCAGCAGGCCACGCTCCGGACGAAGCCCACGGTCTAACTGTTCCCACTTTGGTCCCCCCACGGCACCCAGCAACACCGCATCGCTTTCTCGAGCCAGCGTCAAAGTTTCGTCGGGCAACGGTTTGCCGGTGGCATCAAAAGCGCTACCGCCAATGAGACCTTCTGTACAGGTTATCTCCAGACCATATTTCTGACGTAACACGTCTAAAATCTTGACGGCTTCCGCGACGATTTCAGGACCGATACCGTCGCCCGGTAAAATTAATAGCTTGTGGCTCATTGTACGTTCAACCCATCCATAAACAGCCAAGGCGCCTCACGCCGACGCCGTGCCTCATAAGCGCGAATGTCTGCCGTGTGCTGCAACGTTAAACCGATATCGTCAAGCCCTTTTAACAGGCGTTCCTTGCGAAAATCTTCTATCTCGAAGTGAATGGCTTCCCTGTGGGGGGTGGTGATGGTCTGCGCCGGAAGGTCGATATGCAGACGATAACCGGACTCAGATTCCGCCTCTTCACAAAACAGTTTATCCACCACGTCCGTCGCTAAACAAAGCGGCAAAAGGCCGTTTTTAAAACAATTGTTGAAAAAAATATCGGCGAAACTGGGCCCAATGACACAACGCAAACCGTAGTCACGCAGCGCCCAGACGGCATGTTCCCGGGAGGAACCACAGCCAAAATTGCTGCGCGTGAGAAGTACGCTCGCACCTTGGTAACGAGATTGATTGAGAGGAAAATCGGGATTGAGAACCCGTTGGCTATTATGCTGACCCAGCTCACCAGGATCACGATAACGCCACTCGTCAAAAAGATGCCCCCCAAAACCTGAGCGTTTGATGGATTTTAGAAATTGTTTAGGGATAATAGCGTCAGTATCCACATTGGCGCGGTCCAATGGGACCACTAAACCGGTATGCTGAATAAAAGGTTGCATGCCTTGGTTTCCTATTAGGACATTGGAACTTGCATAAGTCTTGCTTATAAAATCAGCCGGGCAGTTCTCGGACATCTACAAAATGGCCAAAGATCGCTGCGGCGGCCGCCATAGCTGGGCTGACCAAGTGGGTGCGCCCCCCTTGACCTTGACGACCTTCGAAATTGCGATTTGAAGTAGAGGCACAGCGTTCCCCAGGCTGCAAACGATCCGCATTCATGGCCAAACACATGGAACATCCTGGTTCGCGCCATTCGAAACCTGCCTCGCTAAAGATTTTGTGTAAATTTTCCGCCTCGGCTTGTTGTTTGACTAAACCCGAACCCGGCACTACCAGCGCCTGTTTGATTGAATCAGCCACTTTACGGCCTTTTACCACCGCCGCTGCGGCCCGTAAATCCTCGATGCGGGAATTTGTACAGGAACCAATAAAAACGCGATCCAACCGGATATCCGTCATGGGTAAACCGGCTTGTAGCCCCATATACTCTAAAGCCCGTTGCATACCCACTTGTTTGTCCAAATTAGGCTCCAAGGCGGGATCAGGAACACGGCTATCCACCGTGGTGACCATTTCCGGTGAGCTACCCCAGGTGACTTGGGGTTTGATGTGGGTCGCGTCCATGGTCACCACTTGGTCAAATACAGCGTCAGGATCACTGTGGAGATCTCGCCAGGTAGCCGCAGCCTGTTCCCACATAGTCTGTTTCGGCGCATAGGGACGCGCTTTAAGGTAATCAATGGTGGTCTCGTCTACGGCTATCATGCCGGCTCGAGCGCCTGCCTCAATAGCCATATTACAAATCGTCATACGCCCTTCCATGGACAAGGCTTGAATGGCTTCACCGGCAAATTCAATGGCATAGCCCGTGGCGCCAGCAGTGCCGATGGCGCCGATAATCGCTAATACCATGTCCTTGGCGGTAATACCAGGGCCTACCTGACCGTCGACACGAATCAGCATGGCTTTGGCCTTGGTCATAACGAGGCACTGGGTTGCCATCACATGCTCTACATCGGATGTGCCAATACCAAACGCGAGAGCGCCAAAAGCGCCATGGGTGGAGGTGTGAGAATCGCCGCACACCACCGTCATACCGGGCAGCGTCACTCCCTGCTCAGGACCAATGACATGCACAATACCTTGACGAACATCGTTCATGGGAAATTCGGTTATCCCATACTCAAGACAATTATCGTCTAAAGTAGTCACCTGCAGACGAGAGGTAGGGTCATCAATGCCATGACGCCGGTCAGTAGTGGGTACATTGTGGTCTGCGGTTGCTAGCATGGAGGCAGCTCGCCACGGTTGGCGTTGTGCCAGACGCAGACCTTCAAAGGCTTGGGGTGAAGTCACCTCGTGTACCAAGTGGCGATCAATATAGAGCAATACCGTACCATCCGAGTTAGTACGCACAACGTGCGTGTCCCACAGCTTGTCGTAAAGGGTTTTGCCAGCCATACAGTTTTACCTGAATCCCCGGGTGTAATGGTTTATCTATGTAACAAATTTGTAGTCTTGCGCGATTAATAATATGAAGGGATCATTTTGTAGTATTTTAACCCAACTTAACCTTCAGTCAGTGAATCCCAATAACAGCATAAGGCTATTTGACCACTCAGGCCAAAAAATTTTACTCACTAAATAACTGCTATAGCTAAACAAATTTCTATGTCCCAAAGACGACGTATTCTGACAGAGTTAGACACTAGCCGACGTGCCTTGGCTAATGATTGCCGCACCTAAAAGATACACTGTCTTTGCACCAACAATACTTTTTGTGTAAGTTCTAATCCTACAAATGTTATCTCGCAAAATTTTTTTATAGGCAGTTCTAACATCTATCGCTAGGCTTAATAGCGTTTCATGAGCAAGGATTTATTGATTAAAACAGCTTGAACTAGAGTGCTAAACATTTTCTAGCTCATTAAAAGAATTATTATCAATATTACTTGAATTTTCAGCATTTTGAGCAATAAAGTCTGGCTTTTAAAGCAAGATTCCGACATATTACTTTGAGGATCTAGTGGAACACATTTAGGTTATTTGTTTCAAACCATGTTTATCCTCATAAACAATTTAATGTATCAGGAGAAATAAAAGGAAACACAATGAGTCAAAGTCATGTTTTTACTTCAGAATCCGTTTCTGAGGGTCATCCCGACAAAATCGCTGATCAGATTTCCGATGCTGTATTAGATGCTATCTTAGTAGAAGACCCTAAAGCTCGCGTTGCCTGCGAAACCTTAATTAAGACAGGGGTCGTGGTATTGGCTGGTGAAATAACCACGTCTACTTGGATAGATCTGGACGATGTGGTTCGCAACACGATTACCGATATCGGTTATACAAGTTCTGACGTGGGCTTCGATGGGGCGACGTGTGCAGTGCTGTCTTGTATTGGCAAACAATCCGGTGACATTGCCCAAGGCGTAGACCGTAGCAACCCCGAAGAACAAGGTGCCGGTGATCAAGGTCTTATGTTTGGTTACGCCACCAACGAAACCGATGTGTTAATGCCTGCACCGATTACCTACGCCCATCGACTTGTACAGCGCCAGGCCGAAATGCGTAAGACCCATATACTACCCTGGTTGCGCCCGGATGCTAAAAGTCAAATTAGCTTTCGCTATGAGGACGGTAAAATCATTGGGATTGAAGCCGTCGTGTTATCCACCCAACATGATCCAGACATTTCTCAGGAGCGACTGCGGGAAGCCGTGATGGAAAACATCATTCTGCCGATATTACCGGGAGAATGGCTCGATAAACACACCAAGTACCATATCAATCCAACGGGTATGTTTGTTATCGGCGGTCCCGTCGGTGATTGTGGTCTTACAGGGCGCAAAATCATCGTCGATACCTATGGCGGCATGGCTCGTCATGGGGGCGGTGCTTTCTCCGGCAAAGATCCCTCAAAAGTAGATCGCTCGGCCGCCTATGCAGCCCGTTATGTGGCTAAAAATATTGTTGCAGCAGGGCTTGCCGATCGTTGCG
>CAYRGG010000016.1:0-77542 GCA_964423745.1 uncultured Candidatus Competibacteraceae bacterium
CCCATCCAAGCCCCATATAGATACGGTTTAAACTACCTCCAGCCTCTTTTTCCAGACTTATGCGTTGCCCTTTTTGCAAATTAATCGCCATAAATACCTCCAACAAGAATGCGTTATGGTTTTATAAAATAATGTCGTTACGGTGAAAAATCGATAATCAGCAGCCTCCTCCTAGGACGCCTGATTACTCGGCAAGTTTAATAAGATAGCCTTAAATCAGATAATCCGTGAGGATACATCTGTGGCAAAGCCTCAATGATTATTGTTACTCTTAATAGGTCGAATGACCACGGTTCCTGCTAGTTTATCGTGCCACCCTTGCTTCCTGCTATCCCAAGCAATCCAAAGATAACCGAGACCAGCCGACAATAGGGAAAGATTATAAATTAAATACGAAACAGGCGGCGCTTAAGCGCACCGAGTGTTGGCAATTTTAACAAGCCTCGGGTGGAATTGCTCTATCGGGTGCTGGTTAAGCCGATAACGGATTGATTAGGCAAGGTGCTTTTTCTTGGAACTGGGGGTAGCGGGCACAGCCTTCCAAGAAGTTCCTGGTGGAGGTTTGGGTAAATCCGGCTATACAGCGGTTACAGGCTAAGACATTGGAAGCCTTGCCCATAGCCGCCTTAGGGGGCTTAGAGCGGGGAGCCGTCACGAGGATACCGTAACACATTCCCCGCTTCGGGTTCAGTTATTTCGATGCCTTGACCGGTCCCAGATTGAATAAACATTTCGTGCGGTGGGCTGCAACACATGCCAACCTCGTCGAACCCAGGGTCGGTATGTACGTGTAACAGTGGTGCTGTAAGTGGATTCGGGATTCCAGCCCTGTTTAAATTTCACCAGACTAGGGCGTTCGCCGGGGGTCTCGCCGAAACTGAATCGACCTATAGCTCGCTGATGGCACCATCGAATCGCTGCATCCACAAGCGCATTTGTCGGTCGAGATGATGATGCAGCCGGGTTTGCAGATGATATCCAATAGATGGCCAGGTTTTTAGATACAAGCAGTATCACAAGGCCAACAGGACGACCACCTTTTTGTGCAACGAAGGGTATAGCAAGCTTTTCACAAAGCAGTTTTTCTATAAACCGCCACGGCTTAGCCGTCCCACCAAGCCGACGCATGGTTTCCTCGTAAATCCCGTATGCTTTACGAACGAGCTCAATATCCGCGTCCGCCTGAATGCTAATGCCCTCGCGAATGCTGCGCCGAATGGCGCGGCGGAAAGAAGATTTATAGCCAGCCTGTATGCGTTCGAGTGGATGATCAAGATCCAATACTGGACATAATCTCTTAGTAGTTAGGTTTTGATCGTCCCGCTGCATACATTGCAACATAGATTCCGGCGCCATTGGTGGAACTAGGACACGGTACTCGAAAGCTTTGTGAATGGCAGCTTCCGCATCGATTTCAGAGGAAATTGTCGATAAAAGTTCCCTATGATCGACGAAGTCGGGATGAACCAGTGGACCGCCGTAAGAATCAAACACGGATGAGTAAAGAGCGCGAAACGGACCACCAGCCGAAAACCGCATAAGTGGTAACCCTGCCACAGGCCGATCGTCGAAATAAAACAAACGGTAAACTAACTGCACGTAACTATAAATCGAGGCAAGGGATTCACCCCAACCATAGGTATGCTGAGGCGTTGTCCATGGAACAGTGTTTACAAACGCGTTCCAAGTATTTGGATCTTCACAGAGTTTCACCGTAATTGGCGCGGTCTTCGCATGATTAATTTTGGCGTGATTTAACATATTGGCATTAAGATTTGACATATTGGTATTAAATTTTTTACTGAAGTTGCAACATTCTTTGCAGCGATTTGGTATTAGACAACACCGACATTCCGAGGAGACTCCATGTAACCCTTTGATTATTTTTTACGAAAAATCCTAATGTTCTTTCACGCGACATTAACCTTTTTAAATACACGCGAAATTTAGTCTTCTATAAAAACTAAAATAGCCCCTTTAAAAATTAAACTAGAAACAACCTCTGAACGCAGGCGACAACTAAAAATGTTCAACACCAACGATTCTTGATGAACCATTTTTGCCGCTGCACGAAGTAAGATAAGATTTCTTGGAAGCCCAAGAATTTATTTAAAAAGATGCTTATAAATTAGTAAAAATTTGACCTCCAGTATAATCTGCGTTGTTAGGGTATTGGAGCATACACTGCTAGATTCCCATGAGTTATTTTCGAAACCAGGTTGTATATTTCACACCTTATGTTACTGGAAAATAGTGTAATTTTTTATTTTTAATAAAAACTATCTGGATCTGAAATGCATTGATCCATAGTTTGAAGATTGGCTATGGTGAGTAATAAACACTCAAAATACTAGCAGTAGATGTCAAACCTTAATTCAACATTTATTCCGTTTATAGTAACTAGGATAAATAAAAAAGGCAATCAACACTTGATTAAATTTTTATTAAAATAAGATAAATATTAGGTGAAGAAAACTTCCTCAATAATTGTTTTGGTATTTGGCTATAACCATGTATTTTCTAATCCAATACTGCAAAGTCTTTATGTTTATACGTTTTGCGAAAATATATTGAAAATACTCTACTAAAATAGTGTTTTTTTGCCTTAGAGCATTAATAATTATGCAAAGCCGTAATGAGCCATTATCCAATACTAAGCGACATTAATTGCAATTAAAACTTGATTAAAAAATGCTGCTAATATTACCCATAGAGTCTTAAAAAGGCTGAAATTTACATCCTATACTTTAATTGATATATTCAGTTGTTGTACTAAAAAGTAATGAAAAAACTGTTTTGCCTAATTACGATAGAATCGGGCTAAGGGAGAATAAGATAGAATCGGGCTAAGGGAGAATAAGCTTGAGGATTTTTTCTTGTCGCAGATCAAATCAGGATATGCCAATGATTTCTTGATCTTCAATGAGGTAGCGATAAAGACACAATCAGAACAGCGCTACTAGTGCACTGCGGCGCCGTGTACTTTTATAATATCGATATTTTCTTAGATGGCCGTAAAACACTTGACGTTAGTCATTCGAACTTCGTTAAGATAAGCAACAGAAAAGTTGATAAAACGTTATTTTTTAAAAACGTTAGGCATTATATCACTTTAAATTTCGACTTGAGCTGTCGACTTTATTTGCCGAAGAACAGACCTCGGTCGAGGCGCTATCTCTAGATAACAGAAGTAAAAGGCCGCCAATCAACGCAATGCCCAGATTCTTTAAACGAATCAATAGGGCAGCCGATAACCCTAAAACCGCATCGAACCCAGCCACATCGAAAACGGCTGCTGTGCTCAACTCGTTGAGCCCCCACCCACCCAAAGAGATAGGCAAGCTTCCTAACAGCAAAATACTTGGAAAAATAAGAAAAACCCTTTCTATATCGATATTTGACTGAAAAGACAGGGCCGCAAACCAATAGTTAAGCCCGCTCAAAAATAAAAATATCAATGAAAATAGTATCGCTGTAACCAGCGCCCCAGGGTGGTTCCCATATTGACGTATGGATGTGTGCCAGCTAGCGAGCGTTGCGATAACCTTTCCAACAATTCCTTGGGACTCGATCTGATAAAGGCGCTCAACAAGGCTCCCAACAAGCAAATAAATCGAGATCACAAAAATCAGCGTGAGCCCACCCGCCACAACTAGCCAGTCTGATTCACCCGTCCTAGCCGCCACAACTAGCAAGCTCATAATGACCCACAGTAAAACCATATAGAGCCCGGTTAATCTGTCAACAATAACCGCTGCGGCTGCGAGGTGGGTTGGTAGCGCATGTTTTCGAGTGCCATATATGCGAAATGCATCGCCACCGATGGTTGACGGAGCAAATTGGTTAAAAAAACAACCGATGAGATAAATTCTTAACAGGGATCCGAACGGAAACACAACGCTTCTAGCACGCAGCAAAATGTACCATCGCCAGACACTCATCAAAATAAGCAAAGGCGTAAGCGCGACGCAAAGAGAAACAAAAAGCCAGTTAGGATCTATGAGCGTTTCCGCAAGCTGATCCAAGTCTATCAGCCACAAGATAAACGCTATACATAAAATGGTGCCACCGATCCGAATCGCTCTGGAAATCTGCAATCCACGCCGATTCTTTATAGTGTTCACAGTCTATAAAAGATTTGTGCTAAGCAGGGGGAGCTCGGATCTTTTGCGCAGGATTTTTATCCTGCTATCGACCAGACCATACACTGAATAATCTAACGCGCGGACAAGGATCAAGAATATCAACAAAGCCATCACACGCAAGTTGAGCGATTATTGCTTTGAACGTCAATGGGCTTTTCGGTGCTGCGCAAAACTTTAAAATAATCTAAGTTGTCAATACGAATAGGCTTCATAACTTCATTATAAACTCTGGACCAATTTCAAACATAGTTTTAAAGTATCATCTAGAAAGTGCATGAAGCAAGGCTGACTGACTACATGTTCTCCTAGATCAATCGAGGGTTCTACCGCGTTGGATTGGATAGACCGCCTCGACTAGCTATAAGGTAACCGGATTAAAGAAATAGGTGGCACCCTGAAACATAGATAGTTACAACTGCTAGTTCAATCATGTTGAAGGATCCGTTCGAATACGGAAAATCGCAATGGGTCATTTATGCATCACGATATCATCACAGACAGACGGGGAAAAATCGATGCGTACATTGATCACCGGGGGTACGGGATTTACGGGCACTCACCTAGCTCGCCGACTCCTTGCAAAAGGCCATGACGTCACATTACTGGATTATAAACCAGGTCTTTTCAAAGTCGAGCTTGAAGAAAAAGGCGCTCATTTTGTCATGGGTTCCGTTACAGACAAGGCGTTAGTTGAACGTGTAAGCGCGGGACTCGATGTTATCTACCATCTTGCTGCTGCTTTCCGACAGATTTCCGAACCAAAAGAATTTTACTGGGATGTTAACGTGGAGGGCACGCGAAACGTATTAAATGCCGCTGAAAAGCACTCGGTAGCTAAGGTCGTCCATTGCAGCACGGGTGGAGTTCATGACGGTAAAAATGAGATGCCTTGGAAAGAGGACTCTCCCATAGCGCCAAGAGACTATTATCAGATCACCAAATGGGAAGGCGAACAAGTCTGCCAGGAGTTTATAAAGAAGGGACTTGACATAACGATTGTGCGTCCTACCAGCGAATACGGACCGGGCGACGTACACGGTATGCGCTTCCTGTACCGCATGGCACGCACTGGTCGATTTATAATGTTTGGCAGCGGCATGGGAACAATTCATCCTATCTATATTGATAACTTAACCGATTTCTTCGAACTCGTAACCGACCTACCAGCGGCAAAAGGACGCACGTATATTGCAGCGGACGAAGCGCCTGTCACGTTGAATGATCTTGTGAAAGCCGTTGGCAAGTCGATGAACGTTGATGTCAGAATTATTCACCTGCCTTTTTACTGGCCTCTCTGGTCAGCTTCCGCTGCCATCGAATTCGCCTGTAAACCGTTAAAAATATCGCCGCCTTTATTCAGGCGCCGTGTTAAGTGGTTTAAAAATTTGCGTGCCTACAACATTGATCGTGCAAAGACCGAACTGAACTTTCAGCCACGCATTTCCCTCGAACATGGGTTAAAGCAAACCGCCGATTGGTATCGTAATGCAGGTTATCTTTAGTCGCGATTGCCGTCAAAAAACCAACAGTAGGAGCACCACAGGCAAAGTCACTAGGGATAAACCCGTTTCTAGCGTCACAATGGTAGCCATAAAAACCCCATCACCGCCCATCTGACGAGCCAAAATATAAGATGAAGGCGCTCCTGGTAAAGCGGCAAATAAAATCAATACCCCGCTCTCCAAGGGTTCTAGTTTCATCAATTCACACAAGACCGCTGTTATACCAGGCAATGCCATTAATTTAAGTACAGCGGTTAACACTAATTGAGGTTTCCAAAACATTTTTCCAGTTTCTCTGAGCCCTGCACCCACAGCCAACAGACCGATAGGCAGTGCAGCTTGAGCCAAAATAGCCAAGACCGGCTCACTACCCAGGGGTACACCTAAACCAGTACTATTAAGAAGAATCCCCAATAGACAGGCTAAAATCAGCGGATTACGTAATAAAGCGGCCAATAACTCTCTTATGGAGTGCGAACCTGTGCCATGGGTTGTCAATACGATAACGCATAAGACGTTGATGATAGGTATCAAAATCGCAATGGCAAGGGCTGCCACTGTGACGCCTGGCTCCAAAAACAAAGTACTGGCGGCCGCCAGACCCACATAGGTATTAAAACGGATACTGCCTTGATAGATAGAACTAAATTGTGGACCATTGACGCCCAATAGGGGTTTTAGACCGAACACGACAATGCTAATGATCAGTAGGGTTGCGGTAATTACGCTGGCTACAGGTACAAGGGGGTAACTGCCGAGTTCCGCTAAAGCGAGTTTACGGACTAAAAGCGCCGGAAATAACAAAAAGTAAGTCAGCCGCTCTGCCTCGGTCCAAAATATCTCACTAAAAAAACCTCGGTGGCGCAGTCCATAACCGAGTATGATCAAAAAAAAGATTGGCCCCAACGCCTCAATGACAAAAAGGAAATTCTCTATAAGGGCGTTCATCGCCCTTTCAAACCACAACCTGGTCCGTTACCTGGACAACTTCATCGATACCACCTTGAAATACCTCTAACCACGCCACATATAACAACGCTCCAAGATAGGCCGATAGCGGAAAGGCTAAAACCTGCGCAACCAGAGAGAAAAAACCAAAATAGGCTATGACAAGCAGTGGAAAACCCAATAAACCCAAAGCTGGCAGCAACCATGGATTGAGTTGCACTGCGAGAAAACTGAGCCGCCAGCACTGCTGAAGGGGCATTTCTCGAAATAGATAAAGGGGGATGACAAAGCAAGCAAACGACACCTGCAACACCAACAAAAATCCGCCTATCATGCCTAATTGAGTCCCCAAAACACTCTCTGCCAAGCCAAAAGAAGGATTTGCCGTCCAGGCGTCAGCTTCACCAAATCCTTTTACACTATCCAGCAACAAGTAAAGAATGAGATAACCCTGCAGCAGCAAGAAAAATGAAAATAGCGCTGACCGTAGTAATACCCGTAAAGTGGTGGGAAATAGTAAGTGCTGAAGGAAAAATGCTTTACGTTGTTGGGTGAGCCGGGCAAATCCGCAAGCAAGGCTCATGGCAAGGGTAAGGGGAAAACCGTAGCAAAATACCGTGATCGATACGGTTAACCAACCCGCCGCCACGGGGGACACAACGTCCCAAGGTAAGGTCAGTAGTAAACTGGTCCCTACAGGCGCCACCAATGCAGCCAACAAAAACAGTGCTGGGCGCTCTGTCAACAGGCGTAAAGCTTGATAAAGCCAGTCAAACCCAGCCCCCGGCGATAGCACTCTTGGTCCATTTAATTTCATTTCATTAATAAACTCGTTTTTATGCAAAGACTTTATTTGCTCGCTATTTCACTGGTTCACCCAGGAATCTATGGTAATTTTAAGCGACCCTGTTTAGGATAGTGCATGCTTGCTCGTTTTCCCAAACAACGTGAGATCCTATGGCGAAACAAACGCCCTTATTTTCTGTTCACCAAAATCTGAACGCTAAAATGATGCAGTTCAGGGGCTGGGACATGCCCCTGCACTATGGTTCTCAAATTGAAGAACATTTTCAGGTGCGGGGTGATGTGGGTTTGTTTGATGTGTCCCACTTGATAAAGTTGGACGTCATCGGTAAGGAATCTCAAGCCTTTTTACGTTATTTACTTACGAATGATGTGCACCGCCTCAATCCTAGCCATGGACTTTACGCCTGTATGCTAAACGAAACAGGCGGTATTTTGGATGACCTGATCGTTTTTCAACGGGGCGATAACGACTATCGACTGGTGATGAACGCAGGCTTTCGCGAAAGAAAATTAGGTTGGATTAAGGAGCAAGCCAAGTCATTTGATGTGACTATAGAAGAGCGTGATGATCTAGCTATGCTCTCTGTACAAGGGCCAAACGCACTCCATTGCGTGGAACAAGTGTTAGGCGCTGAGACACTGCTAGAGGAACTTGCCCCTTTTTGCACCTTACAAACCCAACACCACTTTGTTTCTCGTACCGGCTACGCTGGTGAGGACGGTTTTGAGATTAGCGTATCCAACGAGCAAGCTATTTTACTATGGGAGGAACTGCTGGAGGCGGGCGCCCATCCCTGTGGCCTTGGCGCTCGGGATACCTTACGACTAGAAGCAGGTATGGTGCTTTATGGCAGCGACATCGATGAGACAACCTCGCCACTGGTGTCTCAGTTAGAGAAAACCATCGCTTGGGAACCTTTGGAGCGGAAATTTATTGGCCGAACCGCCTTGCAACAACAACGTGACGTCGGTATACGGCAAACCCTCGCTGGCCTCATCCTCGAAGGACAAGGCGGTGTATTGCGGGCATCCCAGCGGGTTGTAACGCCAAGCGGGGCCACTGGCCTGGTGACCAGCGGCACCTATTCTCCCACCTTAAATCATGCCATTGGCCTAGCCCGCGTTCCGGTTGATATCGGTGACCATTGCGAGGTTCGCATTCGTTATAAATATCGTCCGGCTCGGGTCGTACACCTACCCTTCATCCGTCATGGTCACTGCTTTCATGAAGTGCCTTCGTTTTGATTCCCACTGGAGGAGCAGATTATGAGCAATATTCCCGATAATCTAAAATACACCAAATCCCATGAATGGGTTCGCGTCAATGACAATGGCACCGTGACCGTGGGTGTCACAGACCATGCTCAACAGCAGTTGGGTGATATGGTTTTCATAGAAACCCCCGAACCTGGACGAACCGTCGCCGCTAAAGAAGAATGCGCTGTGATCGAGTCCGTAAAAGCCGCCTCCGATGTCTATAGCCCAGCAGCCGGTGAAATCCTTGAAGTGAACGAGGCGCTAGCGGATGATCCGCAATTATTAAACCAAGATCCCTATGGCGAAGGTTGGCTATTTGTGTTGCGACCCAGCGAATCTCTCGATGCGTTGCTCAGTGCAGAAGCTTATCGTGCTTTAGAAGCAGATACAGAATAAGTAGCATCCGTTGGTAACGATTTTGTTGACCCTGGTTAATCAAACTTTTTTGCAATTTTAGGAAACTACATTATGGCGACCGTAACCTTCAAAGGTACTGAATTTAACACTAACCAAGATCTTCCAGCTGTCGGTAATCAAGCCCCTGATTTTCAACTGGTTGCAGGTGATCTCAGCGATGTATCCTTGACTAACTATGGCGGCAAGAAGAAACTGCTTAATATTGTACCTAGTTTAGATACGCCCGTATGCGCCGTGTCTACACGCAAATTTAACGAACATGCTAAAGCCCATCCTGATACCGTGGTATTGATTGTGTCCGCGGATTTACCTTTCGCCCAAGGCCGTTTTTGCACAGGCGAGCAGTTGGAAAACGTCGTTCCCCTCTCGATGATGCGCTCACGCAATTTTGCCAAGGATTATGGCGTGCTTTTGCAAGATGGACCCCTTGCAGGGTTAACCGCCCGTGCGGTCGTCGTGCTAGATGAAAACGATAAGGTGGTATATCGCCAACTGGTGCCAGAAATCGCCGATGAACCGGACTATGATGCTGCCTTGAACGCGCTTCAATAATAAAACAAATGGCTAACAAGTTACTGACGCAAAAACTGAATGCATGGTTTTAAATACGGTCATCATCAGATTTTAACCCTAGCATTTTCTTTGTAAGGCATTTTGCATGCTGTATGGCAAATGAAACCTCCAAAGGTTTGCGGCATCTGCTTAATGCCACGAACTATTCATGGGCTGGTCTTAAAGCCGCTTGGCGTAATGAAGAGGCGTTTCGTCAGGAGAGTTTGCTTTTTTTCTGTTTAACCCCTATTGCCCTATGGCTAGGTAATAGCGGTGTGGAGTGTGCGCTTTTAATTGGCAGTTTATTGCTGATTTTTATCACCGAATTGCTCAATGCGGGTATTGAATCCACAGTAGACCGTATTGGGGCAGAGCGCCATGAGTTATCAAAACGGGCTAAAGATCTTGGTTCGGCAGCTGTGTTTATTGCCCTGTTAAATGCCGCTGTAATTTGGCTACTGATCATTGTTTTTGACATTTAAGAGATTTGTTTACGCCTTATAGGCGAAGCAAGCAAGCCTTAAATGATCTATGGATAATCAATATTAAAACCTTTTTGAGGATCTTTTATGCCGGCGTTGATCTGTGGTTCCCTGGCGTTCGATACCATTATGGTTTTTAATGATCGATTTAAAAATCATATCCTTCCCGATAAAGTGCACATGTTGAATGTGTCTTTCTTAGCACCGAGTATGCGCAAGGAATTTGGCGGTTGTGCAGGCAATGTGGCCTATAACTTGAAACTGCTGGGCGCAACCGGCTATCCACTGGGTACCGTAGGAGAGGATTTTACCCCCTATGGGCAATGGTTGGAGCAACATGCCGTAAGCCAACAGTTTATTAAAACCATTCCAGGTAGCTTTACTGCCCAAGCTTTTATCACTTCGGATCTGGATGACAATCAGATTACCGCTTTTCATCCGGGGGCTATGGCCTTCTCATCACAATTGGCCATACCTCAGGATACGGACATCACCATTGGTACGGTGTCGCCAGACAGCCGTGAGGGTATGTTGGCCCACGCTGAACAGTTTGTGGCGGCGGGTATCCCTTTTATCTTTGATCCGGGACAGGCGCTACCGTTATTTAGTGGCCCAGAACTTATCCGCTTTGTGGAGCAGGCGGATTGGATCGCCGCCAATGATTACGAATGGGCGCTCATTCAGGAACGCACGGGTCTTTCTGGTCAGCACATTACGGAGCGGGTAAAGGCGTTAATCGTCACCCGAGGGGCCGAAGGTTCTACCATCTTTAGCGGCGCCCGACAGATTGATATTCCGCCAGCGCCGGTGGCTCAGGTGGTGGACCCCACCGGTTGTGGCGATGCCTATCGAGCCGGATTGCTCTATGGCTTAATGCACCAAATGGACTGGGAAACCACAGGACGGATTGCTTCCCTGGCAGGTGCTTTTAAAATTGAAACAGCAGGCACCCAAAACCATACTTTCACACCGGATACCTTTCAAGCACGATTTTTTGATAGTTTTCAATACCGCTTTTAAGTTGTCCACAAACACCAGTGAAAACTTAATATTGCAACACAATAAAAGATAAACCGGTTCCTAATAAAGCTCCTGCTAAAACGTCACTGGGATAATGAAGCCCCAACACTACGCGGGATAACGCCACCAGTAAAGTGAAGGGAAACAGCAACCAAACCAACCGCGGAAAGTGAAAAACAGCCACAATACTAAACGCGACAGCATGGAGGGTATGACCTGAGGGGAAACTATACAGGTCCAAAGGCGGTACGGTGGCTCGGATTGTCGTGTTACAGGAACAAGGTCGCGCCCGGGTGGTTTTTGCTTTTAGCCATTTATACAGCACGAGACTGATAAAACCCACTGTCAACATACGGGCCACCGCGGGTACCGCTAAACTGCCATAGAAAAGCAGCAACGTCACCATCAATGTATACCAAAAAATACCGTCTCCAAGTCGGCTCACTAGGGCAAAAAATTGTTCGATGGGCCGTCTTTCTGCAACTCGATTGATTCGCAAACACCAGGCCAATTCAAGTTCTGCCAGCTGTTGAAAACGCATTGCGGCCCCTGATAGCTTCTCCATGACAATCTCTCCTTTAACGTACTAATTCCAAAAAAATGCCTTCCAGACGGCGATATATCTTTTCCCATTCAAACATTTGCACTGACCGACGCGCTTCCTGTTTAAAGCGCTGCCGACAAGCGGTATCAAGAACCAACTTTTTTACAGCCTCTACAAAGGCATCCTGCTTATGAATTGGCACCAGGAGTCCACTCCGTCCTTGTTCCAAATGGCTATGGGCGGCCGCATAATCAAAAGCAACCACCGCCAAACCACTGGCCATGGCTTCCAGGGTCACGTTGCCAAAGGTTTCTGTGAGGCTAGGAAACATAAAAATATCGGCTGACGCATAATGGGTGGCCAGCTCTTCGCCTGTGCGCACACCACAAAAAATCACCCGAGGATAGTGTGCTTTAAGCTTTCCTGCCAAGGGGCCATCCCCCACCAATACCAAACGTACTTTCGAACACTGGGCACGGGCAGCTTGAAAGGCTTGGATAGCTAACTCTAAGTTTTTCTCTGCTGCTAATCTTCCCACATAGAGCAGCACAGGATCGTCGGGAGCTGCCCCCCATTCTCGACGCAGCTCCCAATTGCGCCGCGCTGGCGCGAAGAGTCGCGTATCTACCCCTCGAGCCAATACCCGTGTATTGCAAAACCCTAATGTCCGTAATTGATCTGCTAACTCTTCGGTAGGCACCAGTGTACAAGCGGTCCGGTTATGAAAGCGTCTTAAATAAGCAACGATTGGAGCAGCCAATAGCCCGAATCCATAATGCCGACTGTAACTGTGAAAATTGGTATGAAAACTCGATGAAACAGGCAACATTAAGCGCCGAGCGCTACGCAACGCAGCGTTTCCTAAAGGCCCCTCGGTGACGATATGGACTAAGTCCGGCGCTTGCCGACGCCATAAACTCAGCAGCGTATGGCTTACCGGCAACCCTAACTTGAGTTCTCTATAAAAAGGAATGCGTATACCAGGTTGCGGAAGCACTTCTAAAAAATTAGCATGTCGTTGGACATCATTGCTATGTTGGCGTGGCCGGATGAGCTGCACCCGATGACCCCGCGCCAGTAACCCATTGACCAAACGCCCTACGGTAGTTGCAACACCGTTTATTTCAGGAAAGTAGGTTTCAGTAACAAAACACAGTTTAAGCCGTCTTGAAACGTTCGCACACTCGTCTTGTATCACGGCAATGGTTCCCATGACTAATACTCTGCCAGAGATGTACAACAGTTTTATGACGAAAGCATGATAATCTTATGACATTCAACACGTTAAACCAATACTTCCGACACATAACAGGGCTTAATATGAGCTATGACGATAGCTTTGCAAACAACCAGCATGCTTTATCGATCTGCAAGATTTACGCCTTTGTTTCTACCAATAATAAGATACGCTTTAGCTATTCTGATACACCCTTGAGTTGCGGCGTAAGATCAACTGCGTCAGCAGACATCCAATGACGAAATCGAGTTAATAACCAAAGTCCGGGAATAGCCAGCAAAACACACAATATAAAAAACTTTTCCCAACCCATGAAAGCCGCTAAGTGTCCCGTAGGAGCTGCTACCAGCACCCGCGGAATACCCATAAGACTGGACAATAAAGCGTATTGGGTGGCGGTAAATTTGCGGTTGGTGAGACTGGCCATAAAGGCCACGTAAGCTGCAGTTCCCATCCCACCGGAGAGATTTTCGAAGGCAATAACGCCAGCCAAACCCCCTAAACTGGGTCCAATTTGGGCTAAAACCGCAAAACCCGCGGTGGAAACCGCTTGGAGGATGCCAAACACCCATAACGCTCGATAAATACCGAGACGTAACATTAGAACTCCCCCTAACAAGCCACCGGCTACGATTGCCCAAAATCCGAACAGTTTTACCACAGCGCCAATTTCGGTTTTGCTAAATCCAAGGTCTAGATAAAACGGGGTGGTCATATGACTCGCCATGGTATCGCCTACCTTGTAAAGTAGGATAAACAACAAGATCAACCAGGCATCCTGACGCTGTAGATACTCTACAAAGGGGTACACCACCGCCTCGTAGAGGGTTTTTGGTGTTCCCGCAGAGACTTCCGGTTCACAACACACGAGGGTGGTCACAATACCCACCAACATAGCCCCGGCCATCAAAGAAAAAACGCTGGAAAAAGGTATGTAATCAGCAAGAATAAGACCACCACCCGATGCCAGTAACATCCCCACACGATAGCCATTGACGTAGAGAGAGGCGCCGAGTCCTTGCTCTTCGTCGGTTAAGGATTCACGCCGATAGGCATCGATGGCGATATCCTGGGAAGCAGAGAAAAAAGCAATGGCCAAGGCCGCCAACGCCACCCAAAAGGGATTGTTGGCAGGGTCAGTTAAACCTATGGCAGCAATGGCTAGCGTTAGCAGCAATTGGATGACCAATAACCAACCACGACGACGACCTAAAGTAGCAGATAGGGTAAAACGGTCTAGCAACGGCGCCCAAAGAAACTTTAACGTGTAGGGCAAACCCACTAGGGCAAACAAACCAATGGTGCCTAAGCTCACCCCTGACTCGGTCATCCACGCCTGTAACACGGACCCTGTCAATAATAAAGGCAAACCCGACGTAAACCCCATGAGAAAGGCAACCAACATGCGGCCACTGAAAATACTTAGCAAAACGTTGGTTTGTGATGAATGAGCTGTTTTCAATGAAGACATAGGGTTGACAGGGACTCGTGAGTACAGGGAAAAGGGGCGCCAAGATACTAAGCAAAACTCGCCAGCAGTGTGGTCTGCCGGTTATGATAATAAATGAATTGAATTTATTGCTGTATTCATTATTCTGTAGACACCTAAATCATGCATCTATATCAACGAGAGTTTCTTGAACTTGCCATTGCCAGGGGGGTATTGCGATTCGGCGAATTTACCCTTAAGTCGGGCCGCACTAGCCCCTATTTTTTTAATGCCGGCCTGTTTAACGATGGCGCTTCCCTGGCTCAAATTGGTCAAATTTATGCCCAAGCCATTAGCCATGCTAATCTTCGCTTCGATATGCTTTTCGGCCCAGCCTACAAAGGCATTCCTCTAGTTACAGCCACCGCCATAGCCCTCGCTTTAAATCATAAACGCAATTACCCCTGGTGTTTCAACCGTAAGGAAGCAAAAGATCATGGAGAAGGCGGTCAGTTTGTAGGGGCGCCGTTGACGGGCCGGGTATTAATCATGGACGATGTAATGACAGCGGGTACCGCGATCCGCGAATCTATGGGTTTGCTGGAAGGGTGCGGGGCGCAGGCTGCTGGCGTTATCATTGCTTTAGATCGCCAAGAACGTGGCCAAAGTGGACTATCGGCCGTTGCGGACATGCAAAACCATTACAAGATACCGGTTGTCAGCATTGCTCGACTTGACGATCTCATCGCTTATTTAAAACAGCAACCCGCTTTAAGCCAGCACCTATCGGCTGTGATTAACTACCGCAATCGCTATGGAGTAGCATAATTTTTTTGCATACATAGATGGCTTATTACATAAGTAAGTTATTAGTCTTTAGTAAAGTCTTGTTTAAGTACCAAATTGATCAGCACACCATTGATCAGAGGTAACGCAAAAAAGAATATGCGAAAAACAGCATTTTCTAGAACATCTAAAACCTCGTTGGCGATGGCAAGCACCAATATCCCTTCTAATAAACTCACTAGAACGTAAACATTACCGATGACCCATCCTTGAAACCGGCTACGTCGCAAACAACCAATACCGGCTATGAGCAACAATAACTCGCTTAAAACAGCCAGCACAAGTACACACCAGCCAAAGGGATCGTAGGCAAGCTCCCGAACCGCGATGGTTAATAAAGAAATTTGATAATGTTCAAACAAGCCTACTAGCAATGCCGCCATGCCCAGCAAAACGCTTCCAAAAGCAAATACGCCTATGGCGCCAAAACAGATATTGACAATACCTAACAAACTCAGAGTAGGTAATGGCAAAAAACGACTCATCAACGACTTTGCGGTTAGCACAAATTAACACTCAGTAGGCAAACAAGGTTTTCATCAATAATGTTTTTGAAACAGCTTCTTAACAATTTGGTAATAATAGTCTACTAGACTGACCAAAGGATAGCTGTACACGTTATTGCAATAACTCAAACGCTTTTAATTTGATACAACGCATCCATCAAGGTGTATCCAACCTAACTGCAGCGTCTCTGGAATTGGACAAGCAGTACCGTCCTGACCAAACCTGCCAATAGGCATTTAAGGTCAAACGAGCGATTTCATCCCAATCATAGGCGTTTAAAGGCGCCACGGGCGCTCTCTGAGAAATAGCTCCCCATGTTAATCCCGACTGCAAAATAGTTTCAGTCAATTCCCCCGCATAGGTGCGCACCCAGTCTGCACCCAATTGTGTCTTGAGTTCCCCCATAGCGCCTAAATCCGGGACTAAAACGGCTCGATTAAAAGACAGCGCCAAAAGTGCACTCCCCGAGTTCAACACATCCCGATAAGGTAGAACCACTAGATCGGCCACATTAAAAAAATATTGCACACGACGCGGGGGTATAAAATCCATCCAAAGCCGTACTCGAGGATCGCTGCTAGCAGCTGCTGCAATCTCTTTGTACAACTCTGATGAATTCGCCTTACCTGCAATCACCAGGACTGCATCCGGATCTAATAATTGCCCAAAGGTGTCTAATAAAACGCCTATATTTTTGTAAGGACGAATTTGGCCAAAGTAAAGAATTACCCGTGCTTGGGGAGAAATATCTAAGCGATTGCGGGCTTTTTCACGGCTACAGCGATTTTTATAAATCTGTCGGTAATGACCATGGGGAATAATAAAACCTGGTACGTTGACTAGCGCAGGAAAACGTTTCTGCGCCCTACCTAAGGTTCCCTCTGTCATGCAAATATAGCCGTCAATGCGCTGGGTGAAGTGGCGCCAAAACCAGCTCTCTAAGAAAGGCTGCTGGCTATCGTGGGCGGCTAAGTTATGGATGGTCCAAACGATGCGAGTTCCTCTAGCGCGGGCCGCGTCCAAAAGCCGCAAAAAAGCTACTGCGCAACCATTGGCAAGGGTCGGATGGCGAAAATTCATTAAGGATTCAGGCCAATGAAGATGCCATATGGCATATTTGCCCCGCAGTAAGTGCCATAGAGAAAATTCATCGACTTGTACCCCCCGCCTTTTCATATGGGTATAAAGCAGCCAGTTGTAAGGATTATTGCGGCGGTTTACAAAAGCTGGCCAAGCCAGAATTCTCATAGGATTCCTCACGTATTCAATAGTTAGGAATGAAGAGACGTTTAAAAAGGTGTCACAAATATTTAAATGTTTAAACCTCTTTTATTAACGAAAATTTCATTTTGTTGTTGCAAAGTTGCGCAAAGATTGAAGAATGAGGTGCAACAATGCAACAAAATCGGTTTAAAACCCTTTGGATATCTGACATTCATTTAGGTTGCAAGGACTGTAAGGCACAGTTTTTATTGGATTTTTTGCACTCTACAGAGTGTGAAACCCTGTACATTGTTGGCGACCTTATAGATTTTTGGAGCCTTCGCAGAGGTGGCCGCTGGTTAGACAGCCATAGCCGTGTGCTGCAGACTATCGTCGCTAAATCCCTCAACGGTACCCGCGTCAGGTATATACCTGGCAACCATGACGAAGCCCTCCGAGATTATGTGGGCTTGCGGGTGGCTGGTGTTGATATTCTTCAAGATACGGTTCATAAAACAGCTGATGGCCGTCACTTTTTAGTCACCCACGGTGACGAATTCGAAGCGCTGGTACGCTGTGGTGGCGCTATTAAGCATTGGTTTGGTAGTTGGTCATATGATCTGCTGTTGGCGGTCAACCGCTGGATCAATTTTACCCGCCGCCGTTTCAACTACCCGTACTGGTCTCTCGCCAATTTTTTAAAATCCCATATCGGTCAAGCAGCTAGCTATATTGAAAGGTTCGAGTCCGCTGCCGCTCATGAGGCTAAGCGCCGCGGCTTAGATGGCGTGATCTGTGGCCATATTCATAAAGCGGAAATTTTGTCGATTCACGATGTGGTGTATTGCAACGACGGAGATTGGGTAGAAAGCTGTACTGGTATGGTAGAACATCATGACGGCACCTTACAAATTTTATACTGGGCTGACGAGAAGGTAGTCATGCTGCAGCGTGATACGAAGCAACCGTTGCCGGGATTGGCTAAAACGGGTTAAGTATTGATGGTAACAACTTTTCAGGAAATAGTGACATCACCTTACCTTTTTTATCGGCTGATGGACGGCCAATATGGCAAACCAAAAATCAGCGAGATCCAAAGGCATTTATCCGCTTCGGTTCTCGCTGAACTAGAAATCGATTGGGCTATGCTGAATGGATAAAAAAATAGGCTCAGCTCCTTATTTGACAACCTCAACGCCGCGCCAAAAGGCAAAATAATTGGCAATCTCTTTGGCCGCGTCTTTAGGATTAGGGTAGTACCAGGCGGCATCTTTATTGACCGTATCACCCACCATAATATCGTAGTAACTGGCCTGCCCTTTCCAAGGGCATGAAGTACGGTAGTCACTTTCTCGAAAAAGGGCCTTGTTGACGGAATCCGGGGGAAAGTAATGATTACCTTCGACGACGATAGTTTCGCTGCTTTCCGCCAACACAGTGTCATGCCAGATTGCTTTCATGAATTAACTCGCTCTCGAACATTGTCAAATAGGGATTGTTTTAATGTTTGTGCTGACCCCAAATCAAACCCACAAGTTCCGATCCTTGCGTTAACGTTTCTTACTGAATACCATGCATAAAAACAATACCCTTTGGCTCTTTGCGCGTAAGTCTCAGGTCATCCTCGGTGCACGTAGTCGCAAACGCATTACAATATGGACAAAAATGTTTCTCAGATGCCAGTTTTACCCCAAGACTGGATGCCGAAATCTTGCTGGCCTATGTGTTAGGAAAACCTCGTAGCTATTTGTACACATGGCCCGATGCGAAGCTTAAAACTTCCCAATGGCAGCATTTTGAAACACTTTTAACTCGACGTTGTCAGGGAGAACCCATAGCCTATATCGTCGGTTATCGAGAATTCTGGTCTCTTACACTCAAAGTAACTCCTGCCACCTTGATCCCTCGCGCCGAAACTGAACGTCTGGTGGAACTCGCCCTTGACCACATCCCACACCACAGTCAAACACCGGTTGCCGATCTAGGTACAGGCAGTGGCGCTATTGCCCTAGCCATTGCCCATGAACGGCCCCACGCTCGGGTTGTCGCTACCGACCGTGATCCTGCTGCTCTTGCGGTTGCCCAACATAATGCTCGCCACCTTGATATTGACCTAGAACTTCGTCAAGGCGACTGGTGTAAAGCCCTCGATGGCGAACAGTTTGCAGTTATCATTTCTAATCCACCTTATTTAGCTGAGACAGACCTACATTTACAGCAAGGGGATTTACGTTTTGAACCGTCTTCAGCCCTTATCGCAGACGCCGACGGACTCGACGCCATTCAAACTATTGTTAAACAAGCGTTGACTCATCTACAACCGGGTGGGTGGTTATTTCTAGAACACGGCTGTGATCAGGCAACTGACGTGTCCAATTTATTGTCTAGCACAGGTTATAGTTCGGTGGCCGTTTACCGAGATGATGCTGGTTTAGAGCGGGTTGCATGCGGACAAAAACCTGTATTTCCATGTTAAATAAAGCATTTCTAAGAAATGCAATATGCTCAGACTAGGTCGTGTGTCAAGAGAACATTTTAAAAGGAATATGGGCGGATTCCATTCCTGCTGATCTTTGTGCAAACTTGAAAAGCATTTTTATATAAAAAATTTGCCTTGATAAGGGTCTTGTTTTTGTCACACTAATCTACGCAGCATTCCTCAAGCACCTCATAAATATTGTTGGACACTTCATTGATATCGCCAACCCCTTGCACAGTACGGAGTTTTCTTCTTTCTTGATAATAATCAATAAGAGGCGCTGTTTGGGCTTCGTAAACTTCCAGCCGATGACGAATGGTTGCTTCACTATCATCAGCCCGGCCACGGGCTAACAAGCGTTTCATGATTTCTTTATAGTCCACCTCAAAAAAAAGCACCACATGTAACGGTTGGCGCAATCTAAACAGAAGTGCGTCCAATGCTTCGGCTTGCGCCAGAGTACGAGGAAAACCATCCAATAAAAAACCATTTTGATCCGTGTTAGTGATACGGTGCTCAATCATACCCAAAACAATTTCATCAGGCACTAGATCGCCAGAATCCATACACTCTTTAGCCTGCTTGCCCAGTACTGAGCCAGCCGCCACCTCCGCACGGAGTAAATCCCCCGTTGCAATGCCCGTAATATTGTATTTTTTTATGATAGCCGCAGATTGAGTCCCCTTACCTGAACCCGGCGCACCTAGCAACACGATTCTCATGGCAGTTGTTCACCCCTTTGGTTGGGTCAGCTATGCAAGGCAAGAGCTGACCAATACAAAATATTTCATTTTTACGTAGCCGTAACGCGTTCTTGAAAAACAAGTTTGAATATATAGGATTTATGCAACTGAATCTGATTATAGACCACAAGATTATGTTGTCCTACTTTGCTATGATTTTCGTCCAGCGTTGTCATATATGTCATTTGATCATGGTTTTGTTATTTACCATACAGGCTTTGCCAACCACCCCTTGAAGAAAAAAACAATTACAAGCAAACTGTTGAGACTTTCAGTATGCCCTTATTTATATACTGAACACACTAAATAACCAGAGGATTACCTATGATTTTGGAGAGAGTTAATGCGGGGAGCGATATTCCCAACGATTTAAACGTGATTATCGAGATTCCCGCCAATGCGGACCCGGTTAAATACGAAGTGGATAAAGAAACAGGGGCGCTATTTGTCGATCGCTTTTTGGGTACGTCTATGTACTATCCCTGTAATTATGGATATATCCCAGATACCCTATGCGAGGATGGCGATCCCCTGGATGTATTGGTGGTAACACCGTTTCCGTTAGTGAGTGGTTGTGTGGTTCGTTGCCGTCCTTTAGGTCTTTTAAATATGACCGACGAAAAAGGTGAAGATGGCAAGTTAGTGGCCGTTCCTATCAAAAAACAATGCCCCACCTATGACACCGTCGAGTCCATCAACGACCTCCCCAAGATCCTTATTGACCAAATCGGTCATTTTTTTGAGCATTACAAGGACTTGGAACCAGGAAAATGGGTCAAAATCGGTGCCTGGGGTGATGTTGAAGCAGCCCAAATGGAAATCAAAAAAAGCGTTGAACGCTTTAACGAAACGAAGTAATCGTGTCTCAACTAACCCACTTTAATGCAGCGGGTGAAGCCCATATGGTGGATGTGGGCGACAAAGACATTACCCGCCGAATTGCGGTCGCGGAGGGGCATATTACTATGCAGCCAACGACCTTGGCGCACATTACAACCGGTGGGCATAAAAAGGGTGATGTGCTGGGGGTTGCTCGTATCGCGGGTATCATGGGCGCTAAAAAAACTGCCGAACTCATTCCCCTTTGTCATCCTCTGGCTCTCACACGGGTGGACTTGGCCTTAACACCACAGCAAGACAAAGCTAGCGTCTACTGTCAAGCAACCGTAGAAACATGCGGCCAAACGGGGGTAGAAATGGAGGCGTTGACAGCCGTGCAAATTGCCCTATTGACGGTTTACGATATGTGCAAAGCGGTGGATCGCGGCATGACTTTAAATGGCATCCAACTCGTGCAAAAATCTGGTGGCCAATCTGGCGTTTGGCAACGCGATGGATCAGCGTGAATCATCAATACATTGACACTTTTGAAGCCCTCACTGAATTGTGTGAGCACATGCAAGGGACCCGTTGGCTTGGACTAGATACCGAATTTATCCGCGAAAAGACTTATTTTCCTCAGCTGTGTCTTATTCAAGTCGCCACTGAAGATTGCATCGCCTGCATTGATCCTTTAACGATCGATAATCTCACTCCCCTGCTAACTCTCATTTACGATACAACCATTACTAAAATCGTCCATGCTGGCTACCAAGACCTAGAGATTTTTTTCTACCTGCGCCATAGCGTACCCAGTCCCATCTTTGATACCCAGATCGCTGCCGCCATGTTAGGCCAAGGGGAACAGATCAGTTATGGGAAATTAGTGCAGGCTGTATTGGGGGTAGAGATCGACAAGTCAGAAACCCGTACCGATTGGAGCCAGCGACCATTACGCCCTGCTCAACTAGATTATGCTGCCAACGATGTACGCTATTTAGGGGTTTTGTATTGTCATCAACAAACAGAGCTAACACGCCTAAATCGAACCGACTGGCTTACCGAAAACTTTACCGCTCTAGGTAATGCCGAGACCTACGCCAACGCGACGGATCTGGTTTGGCAACGGATTCACGGTCATCATCGACTGCGTGGCGTACAATTGGCTGTGCTTCGAGATTTAGCCGGTTGGCGGGAAGAGCAAGCGCGCACTGTTAATTTACCCCGCAAGTGGATAGTGCGTGACGATATTTTATTTGAGTTAGCCCGCCGTCTTCCCAAGAACAAGGCAACGCTGAAACAGGTGCGGGGTCTTGATGATAATACCTTAGCACGTTATGGCAATAGGTTTTTAGAGATTATTGCAACAACCTCCAACGCGCCTCAGGAGACCTGGCCGTCGACGCCTTCCTCTCCAGGCCGCTTGAGTCCCACGCAAGAAGCCTTAGTGGATGCTATGATGGCGCTGGTACGACTGCGTGGAGCACAACAAAATGTTAACCCACAGTTACTGGCCAGTCGCAAAGACTTGCAAAACTTGTTGACGGATAAAAACACCCATTCGCCACTGCTGCAGGGCTGGCGAGCTACCCTAGTGGGGCATGATGTAAAAGCGTTGATGGAAGGTGAATTACGTCTGGAAGTTCGCGATAATCAACTGCAAGTGGTCACTAACTGAGTGATTTTTTTGAACCGCTTTAACATACCAACGTTCTAACAAAATAGTAATAAGTTTGGTAAAAAGGTCTTTGACTGTCATGATATGTTGGTTTCTACGCAGCTTGTTTCTATTGAGTAGTCTTTTCGGGCTGCTGGTGCTAGCAGGTTGTGCCTCGCAGCCTAAAACACCCATCACTAACGCTGACTTTAAAGGTCCAACCCTCGCTGCCGTGCGGGAAAATCCCGATATGTTTTTAGATCAACGGGTACGTTGGGGAGGTAGTATCGCCGGTGTCGAAAACCGTCGTGATAGTACCTTAGTGGAAATGGTCCAACATCCCCTCTCTAACAGTGGCCGTCCCCGCTCTTCCACCACCAGCGCCGGTCGTTTTATAGTCCTTATTCCCGGTTTTTTAGACCCTGCTATTTACGCTAAAGATCGCCAGTTGACGGTGGTGGGTACCTTACAGCCCAGCATTGAACGCAATATCGGTGAGTATCTTTACCAATACCCTGTGGTGGCAGCCGATACCTATCGGTTATGGAAGGAATCTGAAGATCCTCGCGTGATCTATTATTATCCCGACCCTTTTTGGGGCTTTCACGGCAGCTTTCGCCGCTATAATTGGGGTTGGTACCCACCCTATCGTTACTGATAACTACCTAGGCATAGCTTGAACGTTACCCTCCCTTAACCGAGAAAATAACTTTATGAGTGACAAAAAATTAAACGTTGGCGATCCCGCGCCCCCCTTCACCGCTACAAGCACAACTGGAAACACCGTGCAACTGGCCGATTATGCTGGTAAAAAGTTGGTTCTTTATTTTTATCCAAAAGACGATACGCCGGGATGCACCAAACAAGCCTGCTCCTTACGGGATCACAACCACGAGATTCGCGCTAAAGGCGCTGAAATTTTAGGTGTTTCCACCCAAGACGCTAATTCTCATCAGCGTTTTACCGAAAAGTATCAGCTCAATTTTCCGTTATTGGCCGACACGGATAAAACCGTTAGCCAAGCTTATGGTGCCATCGGCGGTGGGGGTATTAAGGGAATGGCCTTGGGCGCTCTGGGCGTGGCAAACCGTATTACGTTTATCATTGACGAAAACGCTACCATCGCTCACATTATCGATAGCCCTAATTGCCCCAATCATGCCGAAGAAGTGTTGAAATTGCTTTAACTGTATGCGCGTCGTTATCATTGGCGGTGGCTATGGTGGCTTAGCCTGTGCCATTGCCCTGCGCCACAAGCTGCCGGATTGCAACATTCACCTTATCGATGCAAAAACCTATCACGTCAAACTCACCCATCTCCATAAGACCTTGCGCCATCCGCTGGCTGATTACTGTGTACCCTTCACCACTCTCAACCAACGTTTTGGGCTTATTCATCACCACACCAACCTCGCGTTTTGTGAACAAGATCTGGCAGACTGGCAATCGCGACGTACCCTTCCATTGCCCCAGGGCGACTTAAGCTTTGATTATTTGATCATCGCAACCGGCGCTCAACCTCGCCAGATGCCCAAGCAAGACAACGTCTACGACCGTGATGATTTTTGCACCCAAGAAGGCCGCGAGATTATCGAACGCTTTTTACAAAATGCTGAATCTGGTGAACGTCACATTTCCGTATTGGGCGCCGGAGCAACGGGACTGCAGTTTTTATTTGAACTCCACGAGCTATTAAAACCGCAGGCGTATTTTTATCCTCTTCGGCTGATAGACCGAGGCGAGAAAATCTTTCCTTCTCTCCCAAACGGTTTTCATAGATACATAGAGGAGCGTCTGACCAATGCGGGTATTGACTATCTGCCGCAAACGCAATATGTCGGCCAGAGTGGCAGTACGCTTCACTTAGAAAACGCTCAAACCGGTGAATGCTTTAGTTGTCCTTCAGGGCTTACTCTCTTGTTTCCAGGTGTAGTCCCCACCCCTTCACAAATCCAAGCGAACCGCTATGGTCAAGTCGTAGTGGACAAAGATACCCTTTTGCCCAATATTTTCGCTGTGGGCGACTGCTCCTATTACGCCAGTAGCGGCTTAAATGCATTGACTGCCCAAGCAGCCGTGCGCAAAGGCAAACAGATTGCCGAAAATATCAAACGTCTGCAGCAGCAGCGTCTGCCCTATATGTATACCTATAAAGAACTAGGCTACTTTGTCAGTTTGGGATCTTCAGATGGCATTGGGTGGTTGCTCTTTAAGCACAACATCCTCAAAGGGCTAGCGGCTTTCACCATAAAGCAAACTATCGAATTACAATACGATTTATTCGTTGATGGTCTGGATTTGTACGTTTAGGCAAACCAACGATACATATTCAGTACCAAAACATGTCGATGCCACAGATTAACAAGGGGTACAGTCAAATGGAAATGCATGAGTGACAATATGCGCTGGAACGCATAAGATAGCCAAATACATGGCCAGGAGACTAGCAGCATGAGTGAAACCTCTATCGCTGAAGCAAAAAACCAGCTAACTCGCCTCATTCACCAGGCTGAGGGCGGCGAACCGGTTCATATTACCCGCCGTGGCAAACATGTTGCCGTTCTACTATCGGCAGATCAATATACACGCTTGTGTCAAGGTAAGGCCCACTATAACTTTTGGGACCTCATTGAGGACATGTGGTCCGATCAAGAATTCAGACCCATCGATTGGACTTTCGAAGAGGTTGATTCGTGGCGTGATCGAAGACATGGTAGGGATTTCGAATGGTCGGAATAAGATATTTACTTGATACAAATATCCTTTCTGAACCCCTTGCTAGCCAACCGAGTTCCCTTGTATTGAAGAAGATCAAGGCAAATAGTGCGTTTCTTGCTCTCGCTTCCGTAACTTGGCAGGAATTTCTCTACGGTATGTATTTATTACCGGCTGGCAAACGCAAAGATCGTATTGAAGACTACTTGTTTCGTCGTATTTTACCTGCGCTTCCAATACTTGCGTTTGACGCAAACGCGGCGCAATGGCAAGCGAAACAGCGGGTCCGCCTGCGCCAAATTGGTAGGTCACCTACTTATCCGGATTCGCAAATCGCTGCCATCGCTGCAGTCAACAGCTTAATATTAGTTACGCGCAACATAAGAGATTTCGCTGGTTTTGAAGGGCTACAGTTGCAAAACTGGTTTGCAACCGAAAGCGAGGAATGATCACTCTTGGTAGATTGGCTGACAGCTCATGGATTACCTTTATAGATAAGTTTTTTTTAAAATTTTGATAAGCTAGGTTTACTATGAAAATTGCCGTGGTGTTTGGCGGACAAAGTGCTGAACGGGATGTATCCATCGCAAGCGGAGCCCAGGTTTTCAAAGCGTTACGGGAAGCTGGACACCATGTCATTGCGGTAGATACCGCCAGGGGTGTGCTGGGATCAAACGAAGAACAGCATCTACTGACTGCCCAAGTGGCAGCGGTCCCACCGGCTAGTAATGAACTGACATTGATTCAGTCTAATATCCAAGCGTTAACCAAACTCAAGGATGTGGATGTCTTATTTCTCGCTTTGCACGGCGGCGTGGGCGAGGACGGCACCCTGCAAGCCGTGTTGGATATGACCGGTATCCCCTATACCGGAAGTCGCCACATGGGCAGTGCCTATGCCATGGATAAAGATGTGTCTAAACAGATCTCACGCATGGCGGGTATTCCCACGCCTGATTGGCTAATGGCTCCCTGCGACGGCGCTGATGTGGAAACCCATGTCGGTTTCCCAACCGTGATCAAACCTAATAAGCAAGGCTCCACCATTGGTCTTTCGGTGGTGCAGGGTGGCGACGAACTGGCACAGGCCATCGAGACGGCATTTTGCCATGACGACGAAGTCATGGTGGAGCAATTTATTCCCGGTCGTGAGCTGACCGTTGGCATCTTGGCCAATCGCGCCTTAGCGGTGGGTGAGATTATCCCGCAACATAGCGCTATTTTTGATTATCAAAGCAAGTATCAAAAAGGTGGCGCTACGGAGATTTTTCCCGCCCAGCTTAGCGCCGAACAGACGGCAGCCGTGCAAGACTTAGGGCTACGCGCCCATAAAGCCTTAAAATTGAAAGATTACAGCCGTATTGACTTTCGGCTCGATCCCAAGGGAGGTATTTGGTTTTTGGAAGCTAATTCACTGCCGGGATTAACTGCTACCAGTCTACTGCCACAGTCGGCGGCGGCGATGGGTATCAGTTTTCAGGAGCTTTGCGAAACCATCTGCCGTTTGGCCATCGAGGGGCATCGGCAGTCCCGCTGAAAAGCTTGAACAGGTTGCTTTATCGTGACCCTTTGCTGGTATCCTTTTCGATAAACTATTTGTTTGCGACAAATTATTTCATTTTATAGGAAGGATAGGCCGGACTGTCAGGACGTGGGCGTACTTCTTGTCGGTTGCAATCGACAATTAGATCCAGGGCTTCGAGAACCAGCTGCCCGATCAAAGGCTCGCAGCCAAACGGTCCGACCAAGCAATCGAAGTGGCCGCTACGATCACCCATCTCCAAGTAAATGGGACCTGCCCGCTCCATCTCTTGCTTACTATCATCGGCGAGAACTATCACAGCTTTACCCGCAATCTTTAGATTAAGCCGATCAATCACGTCGCGCCCTAGCAATAACATCACTGCGCCCGTATCGATACAGGCGTCGATCTCCAAGATTGCTCCCTTAGATACCAGAGGGTTACAAACTTTAGCTGTTGCCCGAACTTCACCCATCATGGGCTCCTTATAGAGTCGTTTTTGTAGAGCTTTCGAATCAATGACGGTTGCCACGGCGATCGCCTCATATCAGTTACGTTTTTTCAGTTACCGATGATTAGTGAGTATAACGCAGAAGCGGTTGTTAGCCATCCGCAGATGTGTCTTAGCATTCAGCTTCCAAAGCACAAAAAAGCGACCACTAAATGCTGCTATAGAACTATAACTGATGATATAGACCTACTACTTCACTTCGTAGTAATAAGATTTATTCTTCATTCAGGTTGATCACTGTGCCGTCCTCGCGAACGATCTCGAAAGCGTAAAATTCAGGACGAAAATATGCTGCAAGATCATCGTCGACAAAACCGCGCACCGTGAGTTTTTCACCGGTCGGAAAAGACACCCGGTTTTTCCAGCCGATATATACTCTAACACTCCCCGTTTCATCCTGCATGCGAAATTCATCTTCATCAAGAATGCGGGTTACTTCTCCTTCAATAGTGGCGGACATGCCACGCTCAAGGTCGTCAATAGAAGTAACTTCTTCAGCAAAAGCGATAGGTATGACAAATATTATCGATAAAAAAATACTGAAAATACGATTCATGATCAAATCTCTTAGTTTTGGTTAATGTATTTAAAGCATAAACAAATTAGCTTAATGCGACAACCAGGTCTGGACCAACACCATAAAGCCTATTTCGTGGACTGGGCTGCACCTGAAAACCACCGGTAAAAGACCCGAAAGAAGGTAACACAGCATAATCGTCTCGAAACCAAAAAACCGCTATCCATAAGCGATCCCTAGCCCGGTCAGTCAGCTTCACCACTGGATATAATAAGAACGCCTGCCCTAGTCAAAACTATCTATTACAAATTTTTTGTAATACAATATTGTCCTACAAGATAGAGGTCATACCATGCCAACCAGCGTAAGACTTGATGCTGAAACCGAGACCCTTCTGGCTCAATTAGCTCACAACCGCCGCCAAACTAAATCCGCCATTTTGAGGGAAGCGTTGTTACGTCTAGCTCAAGATGAAAATGCAAATAATTCCATCAATGGACCCTATGCCCTTATTGCCGATTTTGTGGGTATCGCTGAGGGTGGACCGGATGACCTCGCTCGACGTCATAAGCAAGTTATTCGGAAAAAGTTATCGAACAAAGCATCCCAGTGAAACGAGGAATCTTAATTGATACCGGTCCATTGGTTGCTATACTGCACCGAGGCGACCGTGATCATGAGCTTTGCGTCGATACCCTCAAACATCTCCGAGAACCTTTACTAACCACCTGGATGCCAGTCACCGAAGCTATGTATCTACTGGAGTTTTCTCCCAAAGCCCGAGATGCGCTGCTACAAATGATCGAACGTAAAGCAGTTCAAGTGCTACCTCTAGAAAGGGAAGATATGCCTATGCTTCGCGCCCTCATGTCAAAGTACTCGGATCTTCCAATGGATTTTGCTGATGCCACATTGGTACATATGGCAAACCGCCAGAGCATAGGACAGATATTTACGCTAGATCGACGTGATTTTTCAATCTATCGATTAAAAGGTGGGCGGTCCTTCACTGTAATTCCAACGATTTAATCGATTAGCGCATTATTAGATTTTAGTCCTAATTTTCGGGGCAGAGTAGAGTGATTACTTTAATGCCACAACCATGTCTGGCCCAACCCCGTAGAGAGCATCCTGTGGACTAGGCTGCACCTGAAAACCACCAGTAAAAGACCCGAACGCAGGCAATACAGCATAGTCGTTCCGAAACCAGAATACGGCTATCCGTAAGCGATCTCTAGCGGGGCCCACGAGCTTCACCACAGGATGCAGATGACCCGCCAACACATAGCCACGGGCATCGCAACCCGGCTCATGGCAAAAAACAAACGGTTCCTCCGCCAAACTCTCATCGACCCACTGCACGCTATCATGCAAATCCAAACGGCGCACATAACGATCATGATTGCCTTGCACTACGATGATTTCGAGCGTTTCATGGCGGCGACGAAACACCCAAAAGGCTTGCAGCGAAGGCTCATTGGCATGGGGTAAGCCGTGAAAAAAATCGCCCAATATCACTAACCGTTCTGCTTTATGAAAAGCAATGAGTTGACTTATCATAGACAAATCCTGTTGAGAAGAACCCGCCGGCAGCGCTAATCCAGCACGTCGGAATACACCTCCCTTGCCCAGATGGAGATCGCTGATAATCAGTGTTCGACGACGAGGCCACAGCATGGCCCGCTGATGCAGCAAAACCAGCTGTTCACCTTGGCATATGATATCAAGCACGGCGTTTTGCCGGTCCATCGGCAACTTTTTCCAATTGCACCACCATACGCTGCACGCGATCTTTCCAGGTTTCTGAACTGACTTGAAACTGCAACCGTTCTGCCCAAAGGGGAAAAGCCAACGGTGTTAGTTTGGCAGGACACATGAGGTTTATCTTCTGAGACGCTATGTGCGTCAGCGCTTGATGCAAGCGTTTTGTTTCCAGTTGTCGGTCTAACACTTCCTGCTCTGCTTGGCCGAGTAATAAATTGGTTTTATCGTAGTTCATCAGCACGTCATAGATTAATCCGCTAGAGGCTTGGATTTGACGAGTACTCTTGCCCTGCCCTGGATAACCTTGAAACACCAAACCCGCTATACGGGCGATATCCCGGAACTGTCGTTTAGCCAACTCCGATGTATTGAGACTGGCCAAAATATCTTGACTCAAATTAACCGGATCGAGAACCTGCTGCAGGCGTTGTTCGTCCATTTCCAATGCATTGGATGTCAGCAGTTCAAGCCCATAATCGTTGCAGGCTAGAGAAAAAGTAATTGGCTCCTGCTGCGCTAACCGGTAGGCTAACAACACCGCCAACCCTTCATGAACCAATCGTCCGACAAAGGGATATAGGAATAGATGATTTCCTTCTCGGCTACGAATCTGTTCTATTAATAGAGCATTGGGTGCGGGAATACACGACCAACGTTGTTGTACAGCCAACAGCGGTGCTATGGCTTTTAGCTCTGGGAAATTTTTACTGGCCATATCAGAATGGAGCAAGGCCAGCATTTCATCGGCTAAAATATTCGACAAGGGTAGCCGACTCCCGGTCCAACGGGGTGCATGGGTACTGCGTTTTTTAGCGAGACGCACATAAGCCGTCATATCCTTTACTTGCACCAGCTCCAATAACCGACCCGCGAAAATAAAAGGCTCGCGGGGTTGCAGCCGAGCGACGAAAGCTTCGTCGAGGATACCTAACACAGGGCCTCGCAAAAGCCGTACTTGCATCATACTGTCGCTGGTGATGGTGCCGATAGCCATCCGATGCCATCGGGCAATGCGCCGATCTTCCACATAATAACGCCCGTCCTTGACCACAACGCGGTGATACTGGGGGTAATGTTGCAAAGCATCCCCACCTCGAGTCAAAAAATCCAGCGTCCACTGCCATTGCCTATCGGTGAGATCTTGAAAGGCATAAGCCCTTTGTACAGCTTGACGAACCTCAAAAGCGTCAAAACCACCTCCCAAAGCGAGGGTCACTAAGTGTTGCACCAGCACATCCAAGCTCAACCGCAACGGTTCTCGCCCTTCGATCCGTCCGCTAGCAAAGGCACACCGGACAGCAGCGATTTCCACCAGTTCAAAGGCATGGGTGGGTACACAAAGAATCTCGCTGGCTATACCAGGACGGTGGCCACTGCGCCCGGCCCGTTGCAAAAGCCGTCCTACCCCCTTGGGACTACCCACTTGAATGACTTGATCCACAGGGCTGAAATCCACCCCCAAATCGAGACTGGAGGTACATACCACACAGCGGATCGTACCCTGACGTAACCGCTCTTCGATGGCAAACCGCAGGCTGCGGTCGATAGAGCCATGGTGCAGAGCGATATCTTCTTGCCAATCGGGTCGGATCACTAGTAACCCTTGATACCATAGTTCGGCTTGGGCACGGGTATTGGTAAATAATAGGGTGGTCCTAGCGCCTTCCAATGTTTGAATCACCTCAGGTAGTAACCGCAGACCTAGATGACCTACCCAGGGAAACCGTTCAATATTATCGGGAATCACGCTGCGGATACCTACGGTCTTGGTTGCGCTATCGCTAATCAGTTGGCCCTGTTGGCCAGGTCCCAGGAGTACTTCTAGGGCTTGATGCATATTGCCTAAGGTGGCCGATAAACCCCAAGTTTGCAACGCGGGTTGCAGATAACGTAGATGGGCCAAACAAAGCTCCAGCTGCACGCCACGCTTGCTGCCTAACAATTCATGCCATTCGTCCACCACCACGCAGCGAAGCTTAGCCAACTGAACCTGGGTGTCTGGATAACTCAGTAGTAACGATAAACTCTCTGGGGTTGTTACCAACACCGTTGGCAAGCGGCGGCGTTGGCGGTTACGTACCGATTGCCCGGTATCACCGGTGCGCCGTTCCACCACCCAGGGTAGATTAAGGGCCGTTAACGCGGTTTGAAGATTCTCCGCGGTGTCCGCCGCCAATGCCCGCAGGGGTGTTACCCATAATAGTTGCAACGGTAACTTTTGCGTGGCGGTGTCGGTTTCTGTCTCCGTCGCCAGGACAGGTCCCAATAAAGCGGCCAAGGTTTTACCCGTTCCGGTGGGGGCATGAATCAAACCGCTCTCCCCGGCCAGAAACGCTTGCCAGGCTTGCCGCTGAAAGGCTAACGGCGTCCAGCCACAACGAGTAAACCAGGTTTCGATGCGGATCAGCATGTCGTCGTTAGGCGGATTTTGCATCCAATAGCGCCTTTACTTGGTCTAGGGTATCGGCATCACGGATGCCCAGATCCGTGCGCCAGCGACTAATGCGGGGAAACCGCAACGCGATACCGGAGCGATGCCGACTGGAATGGCTGATACCTTCAAAGGCTAGCTCAAACACATGCTGAGGATTGACCGAACGTACCGGGCCAAAGCGGTCTTGGGTGTTACGACGAATCCAGCGGTCGAGACGTTGTATTTCTTCATCGGTCAGACCAGAATAAGCTTTGGCAATGGGGACCAGAGTCTCTCCTTCCCATACCGCAAAGGTATAATCGGTAAATAGATTAGCTCGGCGGCCATGACCCGCTTGGGCATACAGCAACACTGCGTCTAGGGTATAGGGATCGACTTTCCATTTCCACCAGCTTCCCTTTTTGCGTCCTGTGCCATAGGCTGAATCCCTACGTTTTACCATCAGCCCCTCTACCCGGCGCTCATGGGATTGCTCCCGTAGCGCCGCCAACGCTTCCCAAGTGGTTTGGGTGAGGGCTTGCGACAGCAACAAAGGTGGGGTGGCTTCCTGTAACAAATTATTTAAGGCATGGCGCCGTTCGGCAAGGGGCCAAGAACGAATATCTGTGCCTTTTTGTTCCAGTAGATCATAGGCCAAAAAAGCTACCGGCACTTTGGCTAACAAGGTTTTTCCTACCCGTTTTCGACCGATACGTTGCTGTAGCTCGGCAAAGGGTAATACGGTATCGCGCCAAGCCAGAATTTCCCCATCCAACACGGTGCCGTCCGGCAAGTTCTGAGCCGCCGCGTCTCTGATTTCAGGAAAACGCTCGCTGACCAGTTCTTCGCCCCGTGTCCAAACAAAGGTCTCGTCAGCCCGGCGAATCACCTGAGCACGGATACCGTCCCACTTCCATTCCACTAAAAATTGTTCCACAGCACCTAACTCAACAGGCGATTTGTCCAGAGGCGAAGCGAGAAAAAAGGGATAAGGGCGAGAAATATCGTTGTCTTCAGAGTCAGCAGCAAACAGTTTTTGGTAAAAATCTGCTTCTGGTTGCCAGTGCCCTGCTAAACGTTGCGCTATCGTAGACCGTTCTAGACCCGCCAGTTCCGCGATGGCCCGGATCACCAGAGTTTGTGATACACCCACCCGTAATGAGCCGGTCAGCAGTTTATTCACTAAATAGCACTGGCGTTGCGGAAGCTGCGCCCACCATTGGGTAATAACGGTTTGCTGTTCTGCTTCAGGCCGGTCTCGCAGGGGTAAAATGTGTTCAGTCAGCCATTGGGATAGAGATAGGTTTGAACCTTTGGGGTCAAGACTTAGATAGCTCGTTCCAGAGGACGCCGTAAATACTTCCCTCGCCGAGGCTTGACTGCGGCCATCCAGGCCATCGACACTTCTTTCACAAGCTCCCCAAGTCTTGATTATGGGTAAGTCCAGCGAGTATGGAGACTGGGCTAATAAGGCAATGGTTTCGGCGAGATCGCCCACAGCGTTATAGCATTCTTCCACTAGCCAATCCGGTAAGCCGGTGTAAGCCACCAGCCATTGCCGCAGCCGAGCAGAACCCACCAGTCGTTTGGGACGACGACTAGAAAGAAAGTATACCGCCCAAGCGCCGTCCGCAGGTGAAACTTCCCGAAAATACTCCTTGAGCGCTTGCACCTTAGCATTGGTGGATGAGGTCTGTTCCAGGGCTTCATAAAGACGGCTAAAGCGTTCCATTAAGGGGTTTCTTCCTCACCAAAGAATGTCTCTAGAGCCGCCGCTTCAAGACCTTTTTCATTGAGATAACGCACCAAAGGGTCCCCATGACCATGGGTCACTAATACCCGACGTGCGCCTGTTTCAGCGATGGTATTTAATAATGCAGGCCAATCGGCGTGATCCGATAGTACAAAACCCCGGTCATAGGCACGGCGACGCTGATTGCCCCGCACTGCCATCCAACCCGAACAAAAGCCTGTGCTACAGTCTCCAAAACGGCGCATCCAGGGACTGCCATGACTACCAGGCGGTGCGATAATCAACTGACCCGCGTAGTGTTTAGGTCGAGATTTACTAGCTTCACTCACGCTGCAGGTGGGGAGCATGTTAACACCAGCTTGGCGGTAGAGTTGAGTAATGGCATCCACGGCGCCATGCACTAACACAGACTGGTCTGTATGATAGGTCAATGCCGCTAAAACCCGTTGCGCCTTCCCCAAGGCATAGGCAAACAATACGGAGGGCTTACCCAGCTGACGGTTATTTTCCCACCAGGCAAAGATTTCGGTGGCTATTTCTGCAGTGGGGCGCCAACGATAAATGGGCAAAGCAAAAGTTGCTTCAGTAATCAAAGTGTCGCAGGGCACCACCTGGAAAGGTTCACAGGTAGGATCATGTTCCCGTTTAAAGTCGCCCGAGATAACCCATATTTCCCCGTTCACTTCAATGCGCACTTGCGCAGAACCCAATACATGCCCCGCAGGATGGAAGGAAACTCGGGCTCCGTTTAAACATAATACTTGGCCATAGTTATAACCACGAATGTCTTGTGCGTCTCCCAACCGTTTGCGCAATAGGGGAACACTGGCTTGAGGCGCCAAGTAAATAGCACTACCTACACGGGCGTGGTCGGCATGGGCATGGGTAATGAGGGCCCGTGTAACAGGACGCCAGGGATCGATATAAAAGTCACCTTTCGGGCAATAAAGCCCCTGAGAGGTTAATTGAACAACGGGTTCGAGCATTGATGACGCAAATCGCTGCAAATGTTTGTCTATGACCTACTGGATAAGCAAAGTCCCTAAGCAACCTCTATTGGACATTATTTATTGCTTTGAATTTGATGATTGATCATGAAAAACTTATGTGGTGAATAGAATAGTTAGGGGCAAAAAATGCACGAAGCGCATACAGCAATATTGCAGCATATTTGGACATTATTATCCCGTGGCGTCCGCCAAGCCAGCGATCCTTTTCATACGCCAGTACTGGGTACAACCAATACAGCAGGGGAGTGTAACTTACGGACGGTAGTACTGCGGGAGGTGGAAGTCGCAGAGCGGCTTTTACTATGTCATACCGATGCACGCTCGCCTAAATGCCATGAAATCCAGAAAAACCCCCGTGTAAGCTGGCTTTTTTATCATTCTCAAGAAAAAGTGCAATTACGTATAACTGGATTAGCCACCTTATATACCGATGATGCTAGGGCGGACCGCCAATGGCGAGCCTCTAAGTTATCCAGCCGGCGCTGCTATTGCACAATAACAGGGCCGGGAACCCCTCAGCATGAACCTAGCAGCGGTCTTCCAGAAGGATTACAAGAACGCCCACCTTCCGAGGAAGAAAGTGAGCAGTTAGGACGGCAACATTTTGCCGTTATCGTTTGTCAAGTCATGACCATCGATTGGTTGTATTTACAAGCTCGGGGTCATCAACGTGCCCAGTTCAGCTGGCAAGGGGATCATTTTGATGCTACTTGGGTAACACCGTAATGAGACACAAATCAAATTTACCGGAAAAGATTTGCGTGGTGTGCCAACGCCCATTTCGTTGGCGCAAGAAATGGGCCCGCTGTTGGGAGGAGGTTCGCTATTGCAGCGAACGCTGTAGAGGCAGCCGCCATCGGTCACAGCAGCAGGATTAAACCTGCTGCCGGGTGGTGAATCAGTTATTGAATAACAGTACGGGCATTCACAGGTTGGACGGGACGATTATTAGGATGATTATCCATTGCGTCATCAAACGCTTGAAGCTGTTCCTGAGACACCGATACAGGGGTTTTCATCACTAGCCACTGGACCCCTTCAGTACAAGGGGGCGTGGTGAGGGAGCCATTAAATTGATAATAATCCCGATTTTCCGGCAAAAAATTGTCAGCAGAGACGACAGCATCCAATTCATATTTCTCCCCGGCTTGCATGGGAATCTTTTCCCAAGCGGTTTGCAAGGCTTTATTGGCTTCACCTTCATCCATCATGACCGCCACTACCGCCAAATTGCCGTCCTCATCTTGATGCACTAAGTGGGCTTCCATGGGAAATAGCTTACCGTCGATCTGGTTTTCGCCGGGTTCGTGAAAATGAATTTGTTTTAATTCAAATTTATGTCCATCCACCGAAATGGTGCTACCAGGAGCATAACTGATTTGCACGGTATGGCCATTATTTAAAATTTTATTGCCCGCTGGTTGATAATCAAACTCAATCGGCGTGAGATCGCCTTCTACAAACTTCGTTAAGTTAATAGGCGATTGATTTTTACCACTGTTACAGAGGTTATATTCAGCACTCAGCTTACCCCAATTCTCTGGTCCCCCGGCACCTGAGTAGCTCCAATGAGGCGATTCGTGATGGTCGGGGGCCGTGGCGCAACCCGCCATCGCCAAAACCGAAGCAAATACCAAAAGCTGCTTTTTTTTCATACATACTCCTTTATTTCAATGACGAGTACTGACGCAAATTCAGACTATGTGTTAGTCTTGTTAAGATAGTGCTCAGGTAAGAAAACTCTGTATTTTAAATTTAAGCTGCTTAATATCAACCGATAAAGGCGCCCAGATGTCGACGGTCTAGACGGCCGTCGTCAAGCCCACAGGGACATGTGCCCATGGCGTCCTCTGGAGCGGGCAGCAATAGTAGTCTTGACGACCATCAATAGATAATCTTGCTTGTTAGACTGCCTGTACTCGTTTGCTAGACCGGGCTGCCGCTGAATCTTTCTCATCGTCATCATCGAAATCGTCGTCGCTGTCGAAATCGTCATCGAAGTCTCCTAGATCATCTTCCTCATCGAGCAGGGCTTTGCTGTCCTCGTCATCTTCTACCGGCGCAAACTCTTTCTCGTCATCCCAATCGCTATCCGAGTCGTCTTCTAAGTCATCGTTCCAGCTGTCATCCCCATCGTCTTCGTCTTCACCGTCGTCGAAATCATCGTCCCAAGCGTCATCGTCTGCGGCGAAATCCAGGTCTTCGTCGTCGTCATCATCATCGTCGAAGTCTTCGTCAAGCCAACTGTCCGCGCCGTCTTCATCTTCGTCTTCGTCGGACATGTCGCTCCAATCATCATCTAGGTCTTCGTCTGCAAAATCTGCATCCTCTAGACTCTTGGTTTTGGGTTGACCAAAATCAATGATTTGAGCGGTATCCTGATTTGCGGTGATGGTGGGGACACCACTGGAGTCTAATCCTTGCGCTGCCGTCATCAAGCCATTTACGGCGTTGTCTTCTGGCAACCAGGGCTCAATGGCATAGTCGTTCAGAAAATTCCGGAACTCGGCAGAACAGAGGGTGGCAATAGAGACGATGGGTGTAGCAACATCGTCTCGGGAAAAACATGCCTTGGCCAAACGATCCCAAAGTTCAGCATAAATTTCCGGCAACCCACAAACCGTCTCGTCGTCCACAACGAGTCGCGTCGGTGCTTCTCGCAATGCAATGGCGACATAGTTGAGAGGCGTTCCGGGTTCCAGTTGATAACCCAATACCACGGTTTTACCGGTTACTAGGCTGGCTTGTCCATCCACCGCAGTAAAATCCATCAGCGGCACAATGCGATCACGCCAGAAGATCACCGCCCCTGCATGGGCGGGTGTCACGGGCACCGGTCGGGGTTCTGCAATGGTAAGATATTCGATCACTTCGTGATCGGCGACTGCGACCGGCGGTAAACCTCGGGGCATCAGCACCCACGCTTTACTACGCGCACTCATAGCGACTCTCCATTTGATTTATATAGTTTGCCAAGGCCCCTGTGGTGCTAAACAAGACTAAGCGCTGCCCCTGGTTAAGAAGACCTTGCACGGGGGTTTCAGCCTTTTGCATACATTCTGGCAAAACCTCTAAATGCTCGCTCTGCTCCAACCGCATAGGCATGGTGGTATCGCAGGCCAACGCTAATTCAGCGTCCCCATCTTCAGCCCGTAGACACACGCAAAAAAGCCGCTGAGTTGGTAACTGAGTCAATAAATCGAACTCTGGTGACAACACATAAACGGGATAGGTATTCCCTCCCTGGCTCACGCTGCCCAACATTCGCGTAGGCGAGTCATCGGGTTGCATCTGCCGGGTACGTTCAATGGTGACCACCTCGCTTAGGGGTACTGCTAGGTGAGTATTTTCAAACGTAAGTAAGGTAAATTGATTGGTTAATATATCCATAGCTTATCCATTTGCCGCCAGCAGACCTTCGATACTGCTCAGCAGATCATCCTCAGAAAACGGCTTAGTTACGTACAGATCCGCCCCGGCATCCATCGCCTGCTGACGATGCTTCTGCATGGTCCGGGAGGTAATCATCACCACCGGTAAATCCTGGCCATGGGTGGCGCGTATGTACGAAACCAATTCCAAACCATTCATCCGGGGCATTTCCATATCCGACAATACGATGCTGGGGAGCTTTTTACGCAGCGCGTCCACCGCTTCTACCCCGTCCCGGGCGAGCACCGGTTCATAACCACCTTCTTCGATAAGCTCGGCGAGGGACTGGCGCACACTGACGGAATCGTCCACAATCAGCACCTGAGGCACTGCCCTTACCGGCGCAGGTGCTGACATGGCCATTGCTTGAGATGCACCTGTCTTGACGGAGGTTCGGTTGCGTAACAGGTCAGGCAAATCCAGCACCAGTACCAAACTACCATCACCCAAGTTAGCCAAACCTGAAACGCCACGCACGGATTTAACATAGCGGCCAAGACCCTTGACCACGAGATGATAGCTGTCCACCACGCGGTCGATGGTCAAAGCCACCGTGCCGTTATCGGAATGGGTCAGCAACACGCCCCTGCTAGGGGTGAACTCATCATCCCTTAGGGAACCTGAATTTAGACTGGCAGCGAGGGATTGCGCCGGGTAAATCTCGTTACCCAGTTCATAAGCGGTTTCTGAGCCGATGCGAGTAAACTGGCCAGTCTTAGGCGACAATACCTGCGCCACCGCATTGGTGGGAACCGCATAGCGTTCACCGGCCACTTCCACCACCAAACAGTAACTGGTCATCAGGGTCAGGGGCAGCCGCAAACTAATCTGGCAACCACCCGTATCGGCATCGCCGATATCCATGGTCCCTTGCAACTGCTGAATGGCTGTGTGAACCACATCCATACCCACCCCACGTCCTGAGATCTGCGTGGCGGTGGTGCGGGTGGTGAAGCCCGGCATCAAGACCATCCGAGCCAGCGCCTGGGGGTCTGTCGTGGCGCGGCTATCCAACAATCCCTTGTCAACAGCGATTTCACGGATACGTGGGTAATTCAAACCGGCGCCATCGTCGATACACTGCACCAGCACATTGTGGCCTTCCTGGAGAAACCGCAGTCGAATAGCGCCAACCGCATTTTTATTGGCGGCCACCCGTTGTTCGGGGGTCTCTACACCATGGTCAACGGCATTACGTAGCATATGCATCAACGGGTCCGCAAGCTTCTCCAATACTTCACTGTCCAGCAACACATCCGCCCCTTCCATGACCAGTTCAGCCTGCTTGCCCGTGGCGCGGCAAGCTTGCCGGACGCTACGCTGCAGTCGTGAACTGATGGTGCTCACCGGTTCCATACGGGTTTGCATAACGGTATGCTGCAAATCCTGCTTCATACGCTGCAACTGACCTAGCAAGCGGTCCGCTGAGGAAAGTTCCCCACGCATCTGTAACATCATACGCCGCGTATCGGTGACGGTTTCGATAAAACCGCGGGTTGAACTGTACAATTCGTCGTATTCGTTAAACTCCAACGGATCAAAATCTGCTTGACCGCCGCTCACACGACTTAGGCGTTGCTGGGTATTGGCCACATGGCGGACATCGACAAAGTTTTCCAACTCAAAACGCTTCTGTTGCACAACCCGATCATGATTGCGCATTTCGTTGCTCTGGCGCTGCACGGTGCGGAAACGGTCCTGAACCTGGTCAAGGGCGATAGACATTTCACCCACCATACGGAATAAATCATCAATGGTGGAGGTGGGTACGCGCAATACCTTTTCGGCATTGACAGGAGCTTGCTGCTGAGCCGGTTTGGGGGTTGTCGTCTCGGGAGCCGGGGCCGCGGGTTCCACTTTGGGTGCAACAGGCTTATGATTTACCGCTGTCGGCTCACTGACAGGTTTCGGCGCAACCTCTGAAACAGGTGCAGACACCGCAGGCGCGGTGGTCGCTACCTCTTCTTCAGGCGCTTCCTCACCGGCTTGCAACTGACCCGCATCCATCCTATTCGCCCAATCATAAACCGCTTGCAAGATTTGCTGGGCTTCCAAAGGGGCTTCCGCCATACCCTGTAGCGCTTCCAGCATGGTCTCTATGCAATCTGCTGCTGCTTGCAACATGTGGGCGAGAGGCGGTGGTGGAACGATTTGATGGATCGTTAAGTACTCCAAAATATCTTCCACATGGTGGGTTAAGTTAGCCACCCCTTTAACACCGGTTAGGTTAGCCGATCCCTTCAGGTTATGGGCCAACCGCTGGGCTTTGGCGAGATTGTCTAATACGTCTTCACCACGCCCAATACGGGCCACACAATCCGAGAAGTCGGCAGCGTTGACCGGCGATTCCTGGAGAAATACATCCACGAGCTTTGGATTGACATCGTCAGCGATGGCGAGTACCACATCTTCTGCGGTGGCCTCGGTGGGTCTTGCCTCCACATCCGCCAAGAACTCTTCGTCGTCGGGGGCCAACGCTGACCATAGCTCATCGGCATAGATCTGCTCTAAGGGGTGGGGCCAGGTGGGTTTTAGCAACTGCTCCACCACGCCAAAACGCGCTTCATCGTCACTGGGATCGCTGAGATAATTCAAGACCTGCAAGGGCCATTGCTCTAGCACGTCCCGTGCGGCCACACGGGCTTCTGGCGTCGCTTCCACCAAGGCTTGCACATTATGGGCGATCAGCTCACAGATGCCGCTCAACCCCGCAAGGCCGATCACGTTGCCAGCGGTTTGTACTCTTTCCAGAATCTGACCATAGGCATTAGCCGCATTAGCAAGTTCACCTTCACCGGTATCGGCAGCGGTTAAGATATCTACCAAAGGCGTTAACTCGGCCAGGGGTTCAGTCAATTGCCTAATGACTTCCGCCATTTCGCTTTCAGCCATAGTGGATTCATCATTTACGCTGTCGCCATCGGCTACAATCGTTTCAGCTTCGGTGTTGTCGCTATCGACTGCGGTGGTTTCGATCTCGATACCGTCACTATCGACTACGGCTATGTCATCCTCAGTGTTGTCAATATCAGCGGCGATTGTGTCAGCTTCGACACTGTCGTTATCGACTACGGCTACGTCAGCTTCGACACTGTCGTTATCAGTGGCGGTTGTTTCGATCTCCAAGCTGTCGCCATCAATTGTGTCATCCTCAACGCTATCCGTTTCGTCGACATCATCAGCAAAGGCTTCTCTGTTTTCAAGGGTCAACTTAGGAACCACTGCTTCATGAGCAACTGATTCATCAACAAAATCTGTAGCTATTTCGGCAACAACATCTGAACCCATGGCCATGGAGGCTTCCAAATGCGCTGCCTCGTTTTCGCTAAGGGCCGCTTCAGCTTCAAAAGCATCGGCGCAAAGGGCGACGACCATTTCGGTAGGCGTTGGCTCAGCATCATCAGCCACGTCTTCTTGCGTTATGTTCATTTCATCGTCACTGGCTTCAGCAACGGGACTCGTCTCCATAGACCAATCAACATTGGTTGATTGTTCAGCTGTCTCATCTTCACAAGACGCTTCATTTAAGTCCTTATGGTCTTCAAAAAGATCTGCGCGTTTTTCCTCCGGCAAAGGAGCAAGCAGTGGTTCCTTAAGTGCAGCGCCGCCAGACGGATCGCGCACATAGGTCAGTACAGCGTCACTCCATGCTATGAGGTTCTGACTGTGTTGCTGCAAGTAGCTTACGCCGTCCTCATGCAAGCCACTGAGATGTTCGTTAAGCGCCATGCAGATCTGCTGTAGGTCGGTCAGCTTCGCCATTTCAGCAGCCATCACGATGGTTTCGATACTACCGATACAGGCGCTAAGCGTGGCCTCGGCCAGGGCGGGGTCCACATCGGTTCTGACCTCCCCTACCGCATCGGCGATACCGGCACCGGCCAGGGCAATCAATTCGCTGACCGATTCGAGTATGTCCATATTATCCATTGGTTAACCATCCAAGTATTCGCCAGTACAGGGGGGCGGGAACAACCCCGCCCCGTTCAAACATTCCCGAAGACAGCCTTAGGCGGCGTCGGGCAGTTTGAAGACACGTACTGATTTAACCAACGCACTCAGATACTTAAACAAATTCTCTGTTTGCGTGGTCTGTTCGCGGAGCTCCTGCTCGGTGGCTTCCGTACTGTGTTCCAACTCACCGGCACTGGCACGCAAGTCTTCGTTAATGGATACCTGGGACTTGGAGCGTTCCGCCATCTGCTCCACCGCGGCCACCAAGTCCTGGGTGGTAAGCTGGGTACGGCGCATACGTTTACCGGCTTTTTCCGCCAATTCGGAACCCTCGACCACCTGGCTTACGGTTTTGTTCATGATGGTCATGGTTTCCGAGGCTTCCGCCTGAATGCTCTGCACTAGGGCAGCAATCTGATCGGTGGATTCCCGAGCGGTTTCAGCGAGGCGTTGCACCTCGTCCGCCACCACCGAGAAACCGCGTCCTGCTTCGCCCGCTGCTACCGCTTGCATACCGGCGTTAAGGGCCAAGGTGTGGGTACGTTCGGAAATGTCTTTAATGATTTCCACGATACCGCCGATTTCCTGGGACCGTTCTCCCAAGCGCTTGATGCTCTTTTCCGTTTCGCCCACACTATTACGGATTTCGTTAATGTTACGCACGGTGTTGCGTACCGAAAACAGCGCCTGTTTAGTGGATTGCGCCGCATTACCGCCAAGTTCGCCGCAGCTCACACCCAGTTCCGCCATTTCCGCCATGGTGGTGGCGGATTCTTCCAGCTTGGCAAGGGCCTGGGCCACCACCTGGCGTTCGTTGGCGGCCACGTCCGCCACTTTGTCACCCTGTTGACGCACCACACCCGCTGCCGCTTCCAACTGCACAGCAAGTTGGTTGATGTCCAGCATAATGCGTGCGGTTTCCCGGGTCATCAGGTTCAAGGCGTCACTCACGTTACCGGTAATGTCTTCGCTCACCGGCACCACTACGGTGAGGTCACGTTTACTCAAGCGGTCGGCAGCGTCCATCAGCTCGATAACCGAGTTGTTAATCTGCTCGTTTTCTTGCTCCAGCTTATCTGCCTCAGCTTTGCGCAACTCTAGCAGGGCGTCGAAGGAAAAACCCAAACTGCTAAATTCTTCACCTTGGTCAAGCAATTCAGCCACACTGGTGTCGCCGTCAGCCATACCTAGCACCTTCTGACGTAGTCTGTTCATGGAGCTGCGGATACTACCGGCGAAGAGAACCGACACGAGAACAGCCAGGGTTGCCACTGTTGTCATCACAATGATAAGTAAAGCATTTACCTGAGTGGTTAACGCTTCGCCCCTTTCAGCGGCCTGTTCGAAAATCTCCTCGATATGACGCCCAAGTTCCTGCAGCTGTGCGTTCATTTGGGCCTGCAGTTCATCCAATTTTACAAGCAATTGCTCGCGGCTGGTAACAGCCGTTGCCAGCTTTTCGAAACGCTCTTGGTAGAAGTTAACAAGCTCACCCATTTCTTCCTTGGTTTCGGCGGAAAAGGCGCTTTGTTGCAGCAGGTTGGTAAATGTCTCAATTTCCTGATTTAAGCGACCAACATATTTAGCGTCTCCACGCTCGATTAAGTCTTTCTCGTGCCGGCGCATGGTCAACATGGAGATTTCCAGATGCGCGGGAATAAACATAGTGGGCTTGAACCTATATCTAGAGGTCAAGGTGTTTTCCAAGGCAAGCCGGCCTTCCTGAATGATACTCTCTAATTTGTGAATGGTCTGCCGAGACGCACCACGGAGACCGCTGTTCTCATTCAAACCGATCTGTAACTGCAGGGTGAGCAGTTCATCGCCGATAACCTGGTAGGCATCAATTTCCTCACGAACCTGTTGGATCAGCTGAAGGTCTTCTTCGTGTGTAGCCAGTTCAGCCAGTTCATCCAGGTGGACCTTGGCATTTTCAACGGCATCCGCATAACGTTGGATGTAAGCTTCGTCTTGCAGCAGCAAAAACTCTGTCAGCGCATTCTGGGCGGTTAGAATGTCGCGGGTGGTACTTGCATCTACGAACTCCATTTTCAATGCGTTGCTTTCCGTCGCATCCACCTCATTCATTTGAACCTGTTGATAAAAGTAACTAGCGCCGATGACGACCATACCTAAGAGAAACACGGTCATCATCAAGGTCAGTTTATGGGTAATCCTTAAATTATTAAAAAAGTTAAATACGGCGTTACGCTCAGCGTCCATTTATTAATCCTCTATACATCCTAAGTAGCAGATATCCTTAAAAATTTAACTAAATATGTGTCATACTTTAATAAAACTTTAAATCCGCGTTCCAGCGGTGGTAAAAAAGCCATCTACATCCCAATCCACCCAAAGCCGTTCGTTTTTGTAACAAGCTCGAGCGAAGGGTTGCAGCATCCCTGGGAGTGGCGGTCGACCGCTCATTTGCTCCTCAGGATTAATACGCACCCGCATGGGGGCGCGGGGCACTAGCACAGCCACGGCGTCCTCGCCTTGACCGATCACTAAGGTTTTTGTCTGACCTTCCGCCTCCAACTCCAGCAATGCGGTTAGGTCAAAAAGTGGCATAAAGTTACCCGTGACATTGACCATTCCCCGCAGCCAAGCAGGCGTATTGGGCAACCGGCAGAAAGGCAGCTTACCCTCCACCAAGGTGGTGAAGGTATCCATGGGTAAAAGTAAGCCAAGATTGCCTACGATCAAACCGTAAGCGCTAAACAAAGCGGCCTGTTGCAGGGGTTCGTGTTGACTTGCGCGTTCATCCCGCTGCGGCAACACGAATGCTCCGCTTAGGGCTTCGCTGGGTGAAACAAGTTGCGGCATGGGTATTGTTCCTTTACCTGGTCTGGGTGGGCCGCGGTTTATAAAGCAACTGCGGCGCCCGGTTTCCTAATGAGCAAAACGTTTGATCTGCTCGACGATCTGATCTTTATCGTAGGGTTTGCCCACCAGCGCTTCGCCACCCTGGCGTTTCGCCCAGATGTGATCCGCCTTTTGCTGTTTACTGCTGACAAACACCACGGGAACAGCGGCTGTCTCGGCATGGGCCTTAATCTCGCGGCAGGCGTCATAGCCGTTCATGTCATCCATGATGATATCCATAAAAATCATGTCCGGCTTCTCGGCCTTAGCCTTGGCGACTGCCTCGGCGCCTGAACGGGCTGTGACCACCGTGCAGTTGGTGGAGGCCAATGCATCCTGCAGGGTCATTAGATCCGTACCGGAATCATCTACGATTAAAATCTTATTGATGGCCATTTTCGTCTTTCCTTTTAATATGAGAATACGATTAAATTTCAGTTAAAAAATAATAAATTTACTGCCTTAGTTGGCTCGTAATAGGGAGAGTCCGTTAAGGGCTGGGGTATCGTTAACGCTCGCTTCCCGATCCGCCGCCACGATGATCATGCTGACCAGCGCTTCCACTTGGCTGTTTCGAGCTGGGGCCCAGGTGTTATCCAGCACTGGCAGGTCTTCCGAATAGTGGAAAACAACCCGTTTAATATCAGCAACTGCCTTTTTTTCGTCCTCGCTTAGTTTTTTGTTTTTCGCCAGTTGAGCAAGCATTCCCTTGGCTTCAGTCAACTTGGCAGCAGCCCGGTTGCGGTACTGTTGCTGGCCGCGGATCACAAAGTTTTTAAAATTGTGAATGGCGCCACCGTAACCTAAGGCGTATTCCACCTCTTCCACGGGATTCCAACGATAGGATTTGCGCAACTGTTCCAAGGCTGCCAAGGCTGCCGTATCGTCAACGTTGACTTTGTCGTCGATCCGCTTGAGCACTCTGACCTTGGAGAGACTGGAATCATAGAGTTTCTGCACAACGGGTAATCCGGCCTGATAGGCATCAATCATTTGGCTGATCTGATTGACGGCGTTGAGTTCCGCAGCGCTCAAGTTATCGGTATTGCGTAAGGCAGCGATGGTTTGCTCGGCCGCCGTAAAATGTTTCTCGGCGTTGACCCGATATTTGTCGTCGGCACGAAGTTCATAGTTTTTAAAGTTATGAATGGCGCCGCCATAGCCTAGATTACGCACTAGCGTGCTGATCAGAGATTTTTTAGTATCCTGCGCGGCAATACCGGACTCCATACCCAACAAAAATAAGGTAAGCAGCAGTACCCACACCGCTGGTTTGTGATTCATGTTTAACGGTCTCCTGTCTTCCGTGTCACTTTTTACTGTGCCGTTTTGCGAAAAACCAAGATGACAATCCCTATGCACTGTCACCTTGGTCTTGTCGCACTGGTTTTTCTTAAGCAAAACGCTCTAGCTGCTCAGCAATTTGATTTTGGTTAAAAGGCTTACCCACCAGCGCTTCGCCACCCTGACGTTTCGCCCAGATGTGATCCGCTTTTTGCTGTTTACTGCTGACAAACACCACAGGAATGCCTGCGGTCTCGGCATCGGCTTTGATCTCGCGGCAGGCATCGTAGCCGTTCATATCGTTCATCACGATATCCATAAAAATCAGGTCCGGCTTCTCGGCTTTGGCCTTGGCCACCGCCTCGGCGCCTGAACGGGCCGTGACCACCGTGCAGTTGGCGGAGGCTACCGCGTCCTGTAACGTCATCAGGTCCGTGGCAGAATCATCCACAATCAGAATTTTGTTAATCGCCATTTCTCTACTTCTCCTTTACACAATGAATTACAAACGTAGTGAAAACTTAGGGCAGCTTTTTTCCCTTAGCTAGCTTGGCCAGCTAAGCGGACACTGGCTGTGCTGCACCGATGCCAGAATGCGTGCGAATGATGTTATAGCGTGTCAGGGTCTCGCTGACCTTTTCAGCATCCACAGGTTTGGTTAGATACTTGTCACAACCGACCAATGCGCCGTGCATTCGATTAAAGGGAGATTTCTTGCTGGTCAGCATCACCACCGGCGTGGTGCTGGTGGCGGGGTCGGCTTTAATCAGTTTGCAAGCTTTATAACCGTCCATCTCCGGCAACATGACATCGAGAAAGATAATATCGAAGCGTCGCTCTTTGACGCGCTGAAGTGCGGTTTCCGCGTCTTCGGCAAATTCCACATCCAAAGACGATGCATAGTCGTTTAAAATGAGTTCCATCTGCGCCCGCACCAGCTTGCTGTCGTCTACCACCAAACATTTCTTGGTGCGACTCGCTTTAGTGACGACTTTGCTGGTCTGTGTTTGAAGATGTTCCTCGACGATTTTGTCGAGTTTCCTAAGTAACAAACCAATAAGCTGTTTGTGGGTCAGGTTGTACTCGTTCGGATGCGCCGGTTCCTGGGGCTCTTTGCTCACCAGAACCATGGGCAATCCCGATGAATGGGCTTGATCCATAAATTTTTTTTGATCGGGGCTAGAACACTCGGCGTCGATCAAATAGATATCCGCGCTTTGCACAGCAATAAGGTCAACTAAACTAAACCTGTTGCTGGCTCCTGCCGCGCTATTAACCCGCGCTTGAGACAATTTACAAACACCGGCAATCAGTGATTTTTCCACCGGTGAGAAACCTATGACCCCAACCCGAAACTCACGGCTGTTAGTGTGACCACTGGAGGTACTGGATGACATTGAATCCTCAACTCCTTGAGGGCTTTTGCTAAAAAGCGTGATTGCTTTGCAGCAACTTCCTCTCGACTACAATGATTAACAAATTTTTAGCTGAATCTTGTAAAGCATTTTTTATGCCGCACAGCATCTGTTTTGCCGGGTTAAAAAACTATGTTTTTGAAATTTAATAAAATTAACATCAAATACTGCTTTGATTACTCACCTACCACCGCTGTATTTGAAGCGTGTTTTGAGGGTCTTATCTGTGTCTCCAGGACATGGAAACGTCAAAAAATTATCACAAGTGACTAAAAGGGACACCAGGCTAACCGAGCGCTAGAAAACGCAGGTATGGGAAACTAACCCCTTAAACAAACGCTAAGCTAGATTGCAATACGGCAGTAGACAGGTATTATAAGAAATATGAGTAAAGAAATTATTCCATCAAATCTATTGACTCGTACTCCACAGGGTACTTGGCGTATCACCGATACCCGAGTGTCACTTGATAGTGTCGTTGCGGCTTTCTGGGCTGGGTCTACACCAGAGGAAATCTGTCAAGATTTTCCATCACTGTCTCTTGTCCAAGTTTACAGCACCATCGCATACTACCTTTCCCATCAAGAGCAACTTGATCACTGCAAAAACAAGCTGCTGAGCAGCTACGCCAGCAGCTGGAAACGCGCCATAGCGATGAGCTAATTAATTTGCGAAAACGATTACTGTCCTACCGAAAATCTCAAAAGACGCTAGCATAGTTTATGCTTTGGGTTCGATAGCTCAATACACCTTTGGCATGCCAGGAGGACGGGTTTTAAAACGCTTATAGCCCCACAAATACTGTTCCGGCAGTCGCCAGACAGCCTGCTCAATAGCTACATTCATCGCTGCCACCGCGTTCTCTAACGATGTTTCTGCTATTATCTTCGGCAATGGCTGTAGATGAATCTTAAACCCTTTTCCCCGGCTCAAGCGCTCGGCATAGGTGAGAAAAACGGGTGCGCCAGTGCGTATGGCAAGCCGCGCCACTAAGGTCATGGTATTTGCCGAGAGTCCAAAGAACGGGGTAAACAAACCTTTATCGCGACCGGGGTCTTGGTCGGGTAACACACCTAACAGGGTGTTTTCGTTCAACGCTTGAAACAAACTACGTACACCGCGCCGATCCGTGGTTACAAGCCGTGCGCCGAAACGCCCACGACCCGCACAAATCAATGGATCGAGTCCTAGACGATTGAACCGATATAAAATAGTCATGGGGTACTGGCCGGAGTAGTAAAGTCCCGCTAATTCCCAGCTTCCCAAATGGGGGGTAATGAGAATAGCGCCTTGGCCTTGAGTAAGCGCTGCTGACAATACCTCGTGATCTTCAGCTTCCTTTACAAAACCTTCTAAGCGCTTTCTGTCCCAGTACCATATAGGGCCTAATTCCAGCAGTCCCTTGCTGGTCTCCACTAAACTTTTGCGCAGCAGACGACGCCGCGCTGCGGTTGACCAATCTGGGAAGCAAAGACATAGATTAATGTGTGCGATGCGTCGCGTCGAATTGGGAATCAGCCAGAGCAAATAACCCAGCAGCACACCCATGCTATGAACGACAGGCAAAGGTAAACAGGCTGTGAGACGCAATAATCCGTTAACTAGAATCCGGGGTATGATCGCTGAGGTCATCTAGATCATGGGAAAAGTCCTGTTCGAGAATAGCGCGGGCCCGGTCGGCATCCTGGGCTTGCACCTGCACCTTAATACCGCCGACAGCGATACTGTAAAGCCAATCCGTTTGCACCAGATGTTGATCGGCCAAACGGCACTGAATACCCTCCGTTAGCAGGCGTCCTTTGGCGATTTCCGCGTCAGGCAAAAAGTCAAAGGTGGCCACGGTCACTATGGAATTCATCGTTGCTTCCTCAATTTAGATCGTCATCTAAATCTTCATCCAGAAGGTCGTCGATGTCCTGGAAATCTTCGTCGTCGTCAAAATCTAATTCGGGTTCCGGGGGATTACCGTCGTAAACCAAATTACGACGTCGTTGCAGAAAAGCCTGGCGTTGAAAACTATAAGGGTCGATCTGGCTGTCAGCAAAGGCACGCTCGACGCGCAGCAAATTAGCACGGATATCCACAATCTCGACGCTACGTGCGGCGACTAAAGTACCCACTGAGGGATCCAGGTAAGTGACGGGGTCTGCAAGTCGATCCACCGGAATGCTCCATACATCCCGTGTCGTACTAGGGCCTAATAACGGAAGCACCAAGTAGTAACCTTCGCCTACCCCCCAATAGCCTAGGGTTTGGCCAAAGTCCTCATCATTTTTGGGAAGATCCATGTGACTGGCGACGTCAAAGAAACCCAAGATGCCAAAGGTGGTGTTGTAAACAATGCGGCTGGTATCCATTAACGCTTGTTTGGGTTTAAGTTGCAGTAGATCGTTAGCTACCACGGCCACATCTTCTAGGTTACTAAAAAAATTAGTGATACCTTGGTCGATAATTTCTGGGGTGATATAGTCGTAACCCTGAGCCACCGGTTTGAGGACCGCCTTATCAAGGGTATCGTTAACCTTAAACATAAAGCGATTATAGGGTTCCAGGGGATCTGCATCGGTGCGCATAATCTCTTCAGTAGACGCACAGCCAAACAACAAAACAAGCATGCTGAACACGATGAGGAACCTAAAAAAACGAAATTTATCGATTGTCATGAATCACCTGCATTGAACAAAATGCTCGTCCGCGAATCGAGAGCAGGCTTATCCTAACTGATTTCAGGTATTCCTATCACGATATAGGGTCTTAAAATGCGCAAAAAACCTTCGCCCAAGAGGAAATGACCGCCACATGATTAATATGCTGACCTTGATAATAGGCAAAAAAAACCGAGACAAAAACTGCCTCGGTAAAAGAAGCTACCCTTGGTTTAAGAGAAGCACACACAAGAGAAGCACAAAATGGAGTTACAAGCTCATGAATACGACTAGCGATTCATGTGCACTTCAACATGATACAATTCTAATGCCAATTTTAAAATTTATTTAAAATTCATAATTTTAGTTATTCTCTAAATAAAATAGAAAAAAAAGTTTATCGTCTTTGCCGCTTTTTTGGCGTCACCACAAATCACATCGCCAATAATTTGACTTGTAGCCTATTACTGTGTCTTGACTAGGTCATCAATTACCGCTAACCTGCGCAGTATTATGAAACAGTTCTTATATCAATGTTATCGACTACGACTAATTAACCCGGCCTCCTAAATAGAGTAGTGCCGGGTTAAAAGCGTTTTTCGTTTTTTCATTGTAGTAAGGATTGCAAAACCCTATGTCAAATTTCCCTTCAAAGTCCCTTAATGGGGTTCACATACCAGCATTTGCTGCTGTAGACGAACCTTTCATACTCTTCATGGGCATTTTTTTCTCCCTTGCCTTGCCACGACTACTTTGCGGTCGTCGGGTTTAGCGGCTACCCGATGACCGTATGCGCGCCGCGCTGTTAATTTTTCAAAACCATTTAGAAACAGATCATTTTACGTAGCGAGGAATACGCCATGAAAATTAATGCCGCGCAAAAATACCGGCCTTTTCCACCCATACCATTGGCTGACCGTCAATGGCCAACCCGCGTGATGGACACATCACCCACCTGGTGTAGCGTTGACCTGCGCGATGGTAATCAAGCTTTGGTGGAGCCCATGGGTATGGAACGCAAGTGCCAGATGTTCGATATGCTAGTGCAATTGGGTTTTAAGGAAATCGAAGTGGGTTTTCCCGCCGCGTCCCAAACGGATTTTGATTTTGTACGCTTTTTGATCGAGAGCGAACGGATTTCCGAAGACGTTAGCGTTCAAGTTCTTACCCAAGCCCGGGATCATCTCATTGAACGCACCTTTGCAGCCCTTGAAGGCGCTAAGCGGGCCATCGTGCATCTTTATAACTCCACGTCTACCCTGCAACGGCGCGTAGTGTTCGGTATGAACCGAGTTGACATCACCCGCATTGCCGTTAAAGGGGCACAACGCATCAAAGCCATCGCCGCTGATTATCCCGAGACCCAGTGGACATTTCAGTATTCTCCAGAAAGTTTTACCGGCACCGAATTGGATTTTGCCGTGGCTATTTGCGAGGCGGTGAATGACGTTTGGCAACCGACTCCTGACAACAAAGTCATTTTGAATCTACCGGCAACGGTGGAAATGGCAACGCCTAATGTCTATGCCGACCAAATCGAGTGGTTCGCCCGTCATATCAGCCGACGGGATGGCGTCGTCATCAGTATTCATCCCCACAATGACCGAGGCACCGCCGTCGCTGCTGCGGAGCTGGCCATGCTGGCGGGCGCAGACCGGGTGGAGGGCACGTTATTTGGCAATGGCGAGCGCACCGGCAATGTGGATATTGTCACTTTAGCATTGAACCTTTTTACCCAAGGTGTTGATCCTCATCTGGATCTTTCCGATATTAACGGGTTGGTTCGAACCACTGAATACTGTAATCAACTGCCAGTACATCCCCGTCACCCCTACGCCGGAGACTTGGTTTTCACCGCTTTTTCCGGTTCTCACCAGGACGCTATCAAGAAAGGCTTGGCGGCCAATACCGGCAACCCCGTTTGGGAAGTACCTTATTTGCCCATCGATCCCGCCGACGTGGGCCGCACCTATGAAGCCGTAATTCGTATTAACAGCCAATCCGGTAAGGGTGGCGTTGCTTATGTCTTAGAGCAAGAACAGGGTCTCAAGCTGCCCCGTAGTCTGCAGATGGAGTTCAGTCAGGTGGTGCAAAAAGTCGCCGATACTACGGGGAAAGAACTGACCCCTACCGCTCTGTGGAGTACCTTTCAGGACGAGTATTTGGCAACCAAGGAACCCTTTGCACTGCTAGAACACCGAGACAATCCCAGTGGCATGATATTAGATAAGCTCACCGCCACTGTTTTGGAAAACGGTAAAGAGCGGATTATTGCCGGTTCCGGGAATGGTCCCATCGATGCCTTTGTAGACGCCATGAGTCACCACTGTAGTCTGACGATTCGGGTTGCGGACTACCATGAACACGCTATTGGCGCCGGTGCAGACGCCAGGGCTGTAGCCTATGTGGAGATCCAAGTGGCGGACAAACCTACCCTGTTTGGCGTTGGTATCCATGAAAATATTGTGACCGCTTCATTACGAGCCGTAGTTAGCGCTCTCAACCGCGCTGTAGCACAAGGTGTAAACTTGGACCAGGAAAAGCATTCTGATGAAGTCCGAGCTGTGATGGGGGGATGAGTTCACATTTAATGGATGGGTTAGGGTCTAGGCACCTAACCCATCCATTTTATAAATAAGGCGAAAACAACCACGCTATGGCATCTCGGGTTCTAATAACCAACGCTCGTCTCTCGATATCCTCAAGAAAAATCTCCTGGGATTGCACAAGCAGGTTTTCCACATGGTTTGTCAAAAGGGCCGAGAAAGCTTCGTCATACACCTCGATGGCTAACTCAAAGTTTAGCCGCAGGCTACGGGAGTCGATGTTAGCGGAACCGATTTGGGTGTAGTGGTTATCCACTAAAAACAGTTTGGTATGGGCAAAGGGAGGGGGTTGATAATACACCCGCACACCCCAGCGTAACAGTTGCCAGAGCATATTACGGGTAGCCCAGTGGACAAAAGGTAAATTGTTTTTTGCTGGCAAAATAATAGTGACCTGTACACCCCGCAAAGCGGCTGCTTGGAGGGCTACGATAATTTCTAGAGATGGCAAAAAATAAGGTGTTACGATGACAATCCGCTTACGGGCCAAGGCGATAGCACCCACCAGAATAGTCGCTAATCGACCCAAATCTTCATTAGGCCCGTCAACAATGGTTCGACAAATGGCATTGCCGGAAAAATCCGTAACCGTCGTTGTGGTGGGCGGGGCAATATATTCACCCGTGACAAACCCCCAATCGGATAGAAATACCTGCGCCATGTCTTCAACCACGGGTCCCGTCAAGCGAAAATGAATGTCTTTAGTGCCGTGACGATTTGTCTCTCCCTCCACTAGATGGCGGCCACCTATATTCATACCGCCGGTAAAACCCACCTGACTATCAGCGACGAGAATTTTGCGGTGGTTACGCAAATTGATATGCACAGAGGGGGGAAGCAGCGTGGGCGGTAAAAAACGCGCCATGGGTAATCCATGTTGCTTAAGTAAGGCCCCGATGCGCGGCAAACCGTACCATTCCCCCACGCCGTCGATCATCACCTTAACATCCACGCCCCGCTGGGCGGCTTCAGCTAGCGCATCTACAAAACGTTTTCCGACTTTATCGGAAGTAAACAGATAGGTGGTGAGGTATAGTCGATGACGGGCGTTTGCGATGGCTTCCAGCATAGCAGGATAGGCTTGTTCGCCGTTATACAACGGTTCGATTCGGTTACCGCTGGTTAGAGGCCGACCGGTGACCGCATCGGACATACGGGTTAACTCCCGCAGGTGGGAGGGTACGGGCAGAGTGGTAGGCGGTACCACATGGACATCTTCAGAGCGCTCGTAGGCCACATGAAGATGAAAATCGGAACGCTGATCTAAAACTTTGGCACGGGTTTGTACGCGATTAATACCGAATAGACAATAAAATATGGCGCCAGCGAAGGGAAATGTTAAACACACGGCGATCCAACCTAGGGCAGAGCGCGGGTTAGATTTATAGAGCAGCGCATGACCTGCCGTGGCAAAACCTGCCGAGGTATGAATCGCAACCAGCAGCCAGTTTATAAAATCCATTATGGGTTTATCAGCCAGATGGCAATATTAAGACTCGCAGCATAACTCACCCAGATTAAATAGGGCGCCAATAACCAGCCAGCAAGGGGGCGCTGGCGCCAGAACGCAATGAGGGTTGCTAACAAGATACCCCATAGCAATAAAATATCTACCAGACCTAATAGGATGTTCTGCAACCCGAAAAAAAACCAAGACCATAGCCCATTGAATAGTAGCTGTAATAAAAACAGAGCAAGGGCCAAGGGAGCTTGCGTAAAACCCTTTTGCGACCATACTAACCAAGCGGCCACCCCCATCATGGCATACAGGATTGTCCATACTGGTGGAAACAGCCAACTCGGCGGTGTCCAGGGCGGCTTAGCCAATTGTGCATACCAATCTCCAGGGGAAAATTGGGCGCCAAACCAGGCCACACCGAAACACAGCGCTAGCCATGGAATTAACGTGAACCAATTTAGTGGCTTATGATTTTTAGACATCAACAAATCCATCTAGGAAACGGTGTTACAGAGTATAAAAGCCATCCGCTTAAAGCAACACAGACTCGGTTGCAAAGATGAACCCGTTTACCCCCTGAAATTGATAGAATTGCACCTGACTTTGGTAAAAATCCAGCAATAGAAACCCAGGTATGTGTCGTGACGTTTCTGGATATCACGCTACAGTTAGTTGAATTACGGATTGCCATGTAAGACCGTAACTACATAAGCTGGCGAAATAATCTGGAACAGATTTCTATGAAGATTGCTGAATGTGGTACTTTAATTTTTCCGTGATCTTAAAATCAATTTATCGGCTATGCATTCATTAAGAGGTATTATCTATGACTTCACAAACTCAACGGGACATGTTTGAAAAAGTAAAGTCCGAAAATGGATTTATTGCGGCGTTGGATCAAAGCGGCGGAAGCACCCCCAAAGCGTTGCGTATGTATGGCGTCGAGGAATCCGCCTACAGCAATGATGAAGAAATGTTTACGCGGGTGCATGAAATGCGCACTCGTCTCATCACCAGCAGCGCTTTCACCGGCGAGCGGATTCTAGGTGCCATTTTATTTGAGGATACATTAGAAAAAGAGATTGAAGGCAAGTCATCTGCACACTATTTATGGCAGGCAAAACGGATAGTGCCTTTCCTTAAAGTGGATCAGGGTCTTGCCGCGGAGCAAAACGGTGTGCAGTTGATGAAACCGATTCCTGACTTGGATGACCTGCTGGCTAAGGCAAATGCTCAGGACGTGTTTGGGACTAAAATGCGTTCGGTCATTAAGCTAGCAAATGGGGAGGGGATTAAACAAATCGTCCAGCAGCAGTTTGAGATCGGTAAACAAATATTAGCGGCGGGTTTAATACCCATTCTGGAGCCGGAGGTGGATATTCATAGCCCCGAGAAAGCGGAAGCGGAGACTTTACTAAAAGCTGAAATTTCGGCGCACCTGGATGCATTGCCGGATGACCAAGTGGTTATGTTGAAGCTGACGCTACCGACAGAAGCTAATTTTTACCGGGAGCTTATCGAACATCCCAAGGTGCTCAAGGTGGTTGCCTTATCGGGTGGTTACAGCCGCGAAGAGGCCAATGCCAAGTTGACTGAAAACAATGACATGATCGCCAGCTTCTCCCGGGCATTGACGGAAGGTTTGTCGGCTCAGCAGTCGGATAAAGAATTTGACGCCATGTTGGACAAAGCGATTGAAAACATCTATCAAGCCTCTTTGACGTAATAATCTTTGTTATACCTATGAACTTATTGCAGTGGAATCCGGGTTTATATTTTTTGCCCGGATTTCGCTATCCTGCATCTCAGCAATTTCTCATCCAGATAGGTAAAAAATGTTTGCGCAACTTGTCCAAGTTGCAAAATGTCCTAAGTTATGTAGATCATTTTATTGTAAATGTTTCAAAAAATTGAAACATTTACAATAAAATAACTTTTTTTGCATTTGAGTGTAGCCACATGACAATCTATAAAAAATCAAGCAATACAAACAAAAGATAATCTTTTATGGCATTTCGGCCCGGTTTTTGCGTTGTTTGGATGGACAACTTGTTTAGGGGAAAAACCAATGAACACAAAAGCCATAATGAAAAACTTATACCTAGCCAGCGCTGCTTCGCTTCTACCCTTTGCGGTTATGGGTCAAAGCGGTGTTGTATTAGAGCGAGAAGAAGTCGACCAGGTCCGTGCCGGTGAACGCTTTGAATACGAAGTCACTATCAAAAACGAAGCTGGCAAGCCGGTCAAAGATGTTAAAATCAACGAATTCATGACTGGCGGTGAAGCCGGCGGTGAAGGCGAAGATGGCAAGCTGTCCACCACCGTACCGTATTTGGATGTTGGCGAATCAAAGTCGTTTACAATAAAGGGCATTGCACGAGAGGAAGGCACTATTCAGTCTTGTCTAGGTGTCACCTACACACCTGCCACCTGCGCTGACATTGAGGTGGTAAAACCTGATATTAGTTTAGCCTGCGAAATGGCCGAACCCAAAACACCCCTGCCAAACGCCGCCGCTGATGTAAACGTGTTTTACGCTTGTGAGTCGGCCCTTGTAACCTGTACAGTCACCAACGAAGGCAGCGGTGCGAGCGAAGAATCTGAGTTGACATTAAACCTGCCAGAGGATTTGTCGTTGGCGGAAGGTGAGGCGAATACACAGGTAGGCAGTATTGAGCCTGGTGCCCAGGAAGAGTTTACCTTCGCGCTGAACGCTGATAAAACCGGCGAATTTAACTTAACCCCAAGCCTAAATACCAGTCAAGGTACCGCGGAAGCGCTACCGATTAACTTTGAAGTGGTGCAACCAAACCTTGAGCTGGCAGTGCAAGCCCCCGACCAAGAATTTGTCAGCCGTCCAGTAGCTTATGCTGTGCATCTGCGTAATACGGGTGAGGTACCGGTAACTGATACCAAACTTGCCATTGATCCACCTGACACGCTAGAGAATCTCTCGATTTCTAGTGAAGCTGAAGTAGACGAGGAAGGCGTTTTCAACTTTGATACCCTCGCCCCTGGCGCAAGCCGCACCGTAAACATCCAAGGGGATGCTGTTGAAGCCGGTGAAGCCAGTCTGCTCGCTAGAGCATCGGGTTATTGCGCAACCGGGGATGCAGCCGAGCTTGAACGCACGGCAGCCGTTACCTTAGAAGGTGTACCAGCCTTGGTTCTAATCGCTTATGACCAAAATGATCCTGTCGTAGTAGGCAATGAAACCACTTACGATATCAAGGTCAAAAACCAAGGTAGTGGCGTTGCCAACGAGGTTAACATCAGCGGTCAACTGGGTGATCAGTTTGCATTTATTGAGGGTACGGGCGATTCAGAAGTCACCAACGACGGCACTTCTTTCAATTTTGCACCCATAGCAAGCCTTGAACCAGGCCAAACGGTAAGCTGGACCATTTCTGCCAAGGCAGAGAATGCTGGCTATGCCCGCCTTAACTTAGATATGAACAGCACCGCCACGAAGCGTAGCATTTCTGAGCAAGAACCGACCCGTGTTATCGAATAAGCAGCCACTGATTGTTGCTGAAACAGATACATGAATATATATTGGGTTTGCAAGGATAATTTTAAAGGACAACATTGTCGTCTTGTAGCCTAGATGTTTTACATCCGGGCTACAAGCTTCTAGCTTAGCAAGCAGGCGCTAGCTTTTTAAGGTGATCATAACGCAGCTGGCGTCCCTGAAAGTCCACACTACCCACATCAATGTAGCCGTGTCGAGCGAAGAACGGCTCTTTCAATAGATCTTCCCTTAGCCATCGGTAAGTATCTAAACCAGTAGCCGTATCCCTGTCGCAAAGAGCTGAGGCAAATCCGGCAAGGGCAGCCAAACCAACTCCCGAATCGAAAACACTGCTGATAACGGCAGTCATATTGATCTGATTTGCTAGCTGTACAAACTGCATGGTTTTCCCTAACCCACCTAACATAGCGGGTTTCAATACAAAAGCTGTAACACCCGTAGGGACTTTTAGCTGAGTAAGTTCACAACCAGACAAGCTTTCATCCAGAGCAACCGGAAGGCCGGTGGTCTCATGGAAAACGGTAACTGCCGACGGGTCCATACAGGGTTCTTCAATGTACTCGATAGAGCAATTGGCGACTGCTTTACCAAACTGCACTGCGGTGGGTAAATCCCAGCGGCGATTAGCATCCAAACGCAAAACAATATCCTTGCCAAGGGTTTCCTGGGCTATCTGAACTAACCGAATACCTTCATTTATACTGTGCCGACCCACCTTCAGCTTCACCGTCTTATAGCCCTCTGTACGCATCCGTTGTGCTTGCGTTTTGACATCTTCATCCGCCAACCATAAACCGTTAATGGGTAGGCTTTTAGAATAATTAGGATTAAGCCAACCTGCTAAGGTGGTGGCGCTTTGTGCAGCTAACAAATTAAATAAGGCCATTTCTAAGCCGTAGCGAAGCACACCGTAGAGAGGATAGGGCGCAAAACAGGCCCCTGCTTCAGAGGGGTCATTGGGCAAAGTGCGCCCCAGCAACTGGGGTTGGATAGTCCAGAACTGACGCACAGACATTGCCAAGCTTTGGGTATGCAAACCTGGCAATGGAGCTACTTCACCATAGCCCACATGACCATCCCTGCTCCTGAGACAAATGATGAAGCCTTGCCGAGCCTTGACGCTTTGCCCGGCCACGGTGATAGATCGGGTTAACGGTAATGCGTAACTAAACGCCTCGCAGGCGGTGATCAGCACGGAAACTCCTGTTTCAGAGTAGCGACAATTTTCTCTTGCAACTCCCTATGAAGACGGGCATTTTCCTGACGATCGGTGACTACCTCGATAAGCGTCGCGGTCGTAGCGGCTAACGCTTGGTCATAGGCTACGAGAAACTCCCGAGTGGTGTTGGGCTTTACATAGGCCAGGCCAAATAGTTGAGCTGCTGCCTTGAAAGACAGATTAGTGGGCGTTGCAAAATAGGTTTCAAAGACATCCGGGAAATTGGCGATGGGTAGCATGGAAAAAATACCCCCGCCATTGTTGTTGATAACGATAATAACCAGGGGTACAGGACATCTCATGACGAGTTCTAATGAATTGAGGTCGTGGAGGAGCGCCAAGTCCCCTAAGACGACTGTCACCGGCTTGTGGAGTCCTACGGCAAAACCGCTGGCTGCAGCTACAGTACCATCGATGCCACTAGCGCCGCGGTTGGCGGCGATTTGTTCAGCGCTGCCAAAGGGGCTGGCGTACATATCCATATCCCGCACTGGCATACTGTTGCCTAACCAGAGCCCTTGATCTGCGGGTAGACGTTCCGAAACCAAGCGGGCGACGGCGATCTCGCTAAGGGATTGGGATGCGTTGACGGTGGTGGAAACGATGCGATCCACCAAGGCGGATCGGGCCAGGAAAGCATGATTCCATTCCGGCGCTGGCGAGGGAGTCATGTTATCCAGTAGCGCCTCACAAAAGGCAGCGATATCCGTCTCCAAGTGATGGGTGATGGTAGAGGACGGATCGTAACGATAGGGATGGTTTTTAACGATGATATGCTGAGGTGGGCATGGTGTCTGCTGAAGATACGCTAGAAAACGTTTAGAGACAAATCGGCTGCCGATCTGAAGCAGGGTTTCAGGGCGGTGAGTGGCGCAAAAGGCATCCCATAAAAGCAACTGATCATAATAATGCACCACAGACCTAGCGGATTGGCTGAGGCGTAGACCTGAAGCGACATCCACAAAGGCTGGCCACTTTAGTACCGCAAGCAGGTGTTTAACACTGCGCCGTTCGGCCTCGTTATTGAGCCGTCCTATGGCGATGAGACCGTTGCGGGTTCCTTGTAACAGCGTCTTTACCTGCTGAACTTGGTGGTCAGCGGGTTGCCGTGTTAAAGGTAAATATTCGGTAAACGGTTTATTAGTAGTTCGCCAAGCGGCTAAGGTTGTTAAATAGCCTTCGTCATCCGATGTCTCCCCAGAGGGCACTAGCGGTTCACGATAGGGGCAGTTGACATGCACTGGGCCCGACGGTGTGGCGCAGGCTTGATAAAGCGCCTGATCGACGGCGCTCAGTAATGTGGCCGCTGCAATGACAGGATCAGGACAGGGTAAATTTACATGCCACTTGGCATAAGCACCAAATAAGGCACTTTGACGAATAGTTTGATTGGCCCCCGTGTCCTGTAACTCCGGCGGTCGGTCTGCAGACAGGATCAGCATGGGAAGCCGATCCATAGCGGCTTCTACTACCGCTGGGTAATAGTGGGCGGCAGCGCTCCCCGAGGTACACACTAGCACAGCAGGCTTACCCATGGCGCGGGCATAGCCCAAAGCATGAAACGCCGCGCCGCGCTCATCGTGGCAAATTATAGTTCTAGCGTGGTTATGACGAGCAATGGCCAGGGTCAACGGGGTAGACCGAGAACCCGGTGAAAGACAGAAATAATGGCTGCCGTTTCTAATCAGTTCCTCAATCAGCAAAGCTCCCCAGAGGGTGTTTATATCACTCGTCTGCAACGGCATGGAATCCGACGTTTCTATGCAAACCCAGCGCCTGCATAAAAATGCTGATTTTAGTTTCTAACTCGTCCCATTCCAACTGTGGCACCGATCCAGGCACCACCCCTGCCCCTGCGAATAGGCTCATGGAGGTTCCGTTGATAATGGCGGAACGAATGCCTACGGCAAACTCCGCCGCATCATGGCCTATCCAACCCACGGGGCCAGCAAACCAACCCCGGTCGAAGGGTTCTAGTTGAGTGATTGTTTGCAGGGCTTGCTGCCTTGGCAATCCCCCCACCGCGGGTGTGGGGTGCAATAGTCTCAATAAATCTAGATCCGAGATTTCGGCACTCAGTTGACCACTGACAGGCGTATAAAGATGCTGGACACGGGATTGCTTTAACAAACGTGGTTCCTGACCAACCACCAGGTCATGACAATATTTTGCCAATAAAGACTGGATATCGTTACGCACGATCACATGCTCATGGCGTTCCTTTTCATTGCGCAATAATTTAGCCCCCAAGACTTTATCCTCCAGGGACGTTTTTCCCCGTGGACAAGTACCCGCCACCGCCTCGCTTGCAATAAAACGGCGTTCTCTTTTATAGAGACGTTCCGGCGTCGCACCCACAAACGCATAACCTGCCTGGGGTTGAAAATAAAAATGGTAGGCGTTGGGTTCAATAACTTTTAGCCGCTGGAGTAACAAAGGGATCTTTGGTGCCACATGGAAAGTCAATAACGTATTACGTCCCAGTACGATCTTACTGATTGCCCCCGTGCTTAGGGTTGTTAAAGCAGACTCCACTGACCGACACCACCCTGTTCGGTCTGGAATATCTTCCCGGTATCCCAGTAAAGTCGCTGGGTTTGTATCGAAAAATGGCTGACTGACGGAAATGTCTTGTAATGCTGACAGGGTTGCCTGCAGTTGCTGATGCACAGGTTGCGAGGACTGTAAATGTACATTACACGCCAAATAGGTACCTAGGCTATCAGCCACCAACTCCACCTGGGGTAACAGAAAAAAACCGGCGCCATAGGGTAGCCAACGTTGATCTGGTGACGTCTGACCATTGAAGCGCAGACCGCCGTAGTAACGCACGTTTTCTATAGGATAATTGAGCTGCTGGTTAAGTACATGTATGTTGAAGGCGTAATCCTTGGCGGAGTCACAGGTTACTTTGTCGGCGCAACCGATACCGGCCATTTCAAAGCCACGTTGCCGATCAGACCAATACACTTGCGTAGCCTGTTTCTGCCTACTCAACCACTCTAAAGGGGAGCAACCCACCACGGGCATTTCTAAGCGGATAATAGATTTAACTGATCCCAGCTTTTCTACGCTGAGGTCAGAGGCGAGCAGTTGATGCAGTTGCTCCAGCAGAAAATGCTTGGCGACGCTGAGAGATACAGCCGATGTTGCAGGACAGTTCACGAAGGCTCTATTTTTTCGAGTAAATAACGTTTGCAAGGATAATTAGCTTTCCGTAAGGGTTTTTCCAAGTACATCGAAGCATAGCGCTGCTCACCACCAGGTTCAATGCAGAATAACTATAAAAGAGTTGCTACTTTAATGAAATCTGCCTTGCCAATACCTAAGCTGGCGCAAATCGTAGCTTACTCTTCGCCATTGCAATCCCTCGTATCTCTGCTATTTGAAGAACATGACTGCGTTTTACGTCGCAGTCCTAAAACAAAGGGTTACCATGTATCTAGAAACCATTACTCATTATCCTACGGGTGAAACCAAATCGACTCCACTGGTGTTTGTACACGGAGCCTTTGCTGCTGCAGAAATCTGGGATGTGCATTTCTTACCTTACTTTGCTCAACACGGCTATCAAGCTCATGCCTTAAGTCTGCGTGGACACGGCGCCAGCGAGGGCCGAGCTAAGCTGCATCATTGGAAACTGGCAGATTATGTCGCCGACTTGACTGAAACCCTTCGGGACTTGCCGAATGCCCCTATATTGATAGGTCATTCCATGGGCGGCATGGTTGTGCAAAAATACATAGAATCCCACCCGGCAGTCGGGGTGGTCTTGATGGCTTCTGTACCACCCCAGGGTATCTTGGCGTCCCTCTGGGGTATGACCGTCAGCAACCCACTTTTGCTCTATAAAATTACCTTGATTCAGTCTTTTGGCGCTTCCTTTGCTGATATGACAACATTGCGGGAAGCGATGTTCTCCAACAATACCCCCGACACTTGTCTTGCCCAGTATTTACCCAACATGCAGGAAGAATCAAACCGGGTAACTTTGGACATGTTGGGCTGGGATCCACTTCGGTTGCTCCCTCGCCGTGGCTTACCCATGCTCGTTATGGGGGCAGCCCAGGATGCTTTTTTTTCTACCGGTTTGATGCACAGCATCGCCCGACATTACCACGCCGAAGTGGTGATTGTGCCAGAGATAGCCCACGCAATGATGCTAGAAGCCAACTGGCAACAAGCCGCTGAACCCTTGTTACATTGGTTAACTCATAAAGTAGGTTAGAGGTCAACGGTCACTTACCCCTAAGCACTATGGTATGATGAGCTAAAATTTCATGTTCCTTAAGAAGCTGTTTTAAAGGAGTCACTGCGTATGCTGCTCAGTCCACGCACTTTTTTTAAACCAAAGGTAATCGGTGCTCCAGATCCTGTTCGCGAGATTCCCGCGAAACCCTCTCGTATGATCCATTTCTTCGATCCCAGCAATCCTAAGATGGCCGCCAAGGCCGGTGATATTGCTAAAAAGGTGGATATCTTATTGGGTAATTTGGAAGATGCGGTGCCCATCGACCGCAAAGAAGCCGCTCGGGAGGGGCTTATCAAGATTGGCAAAGACGCCGATTTTGGTAGTACCCAGTTGTGGACCCGCGTCAATAGCCTAGATAGCCCTTGGTTCTTGGATGATTTATTGCGTTTGGTAGGGGAAATTGGCGATAAATTAGATGTCATTATGCTGCCCAAGATTCAGGGACCCTGGGACATTTATTTTGTCGATCAGTTGCTTGCGCAGTTAGAAGCCAAAGCCGGTCTAAAACAACCTATTCTCGTACATGCCATTTTGGAAACCGCGTTGGGTGTCGCCAATGTGGAAGAGATCGCCAACGCGAGTCCTCGGATGCAGGGCATGAGCTTAGGCCCCGCGGATTTGGCCGCCTCACGGCGTATGAAAACCACCCGGGTAGGTGGCGGCCATCCGGGCTATCTGGTGCGTACTGATCCCGACTCGGACAATCCCGACGCGCCCCGGGCCACGGCCCAGCAGGACCTGTGGCACTACACCATTGGCCGTATGGTGGACGCCTGCGCGGCGGTGGGCGCATTGCCCTTCTACGGTCCGTTTGGGGCTATCAATGACCCGGTGGGCTGTGAAGATCAATTTCGCAATGCGTTTCTGATGGGTTGCGTAGGTACCTGGACGTTACATCCCAATCAAATCGCCATTGCCAAACGGGTGTTTAGTCCACCCCCAGAAGAGGTTGCTTGGGCTAAGCGAGTCATCGAAGCCATGCCCGACGGCAGCGGCACCGTGATGATGGATGGCAAAATGCAGGATGATGCCACCTATAAACAGTGCGTCGTGATGGTGGATTTAGCCAAACTTATCGCTGAGCGGGATGCGGAGTATCGGGAATTATACGGGTTTTGATGGTTTAGTCAGTCAGGTATGGATTATCCCCAGCTTGAGCTGGGGATAATAGCTTGACCCTTACCAGGTGACTTGAGCCCGTGCTTGATAGATACTGAAATCTTCGTCGTCGTTTATGCCTCCCTCCACATCTGCATAGATGTAATTCAGCATAAAGCGGATATTTTCGTTAACGTACCAGTTCAAGCCTAAGGTGATGTTATCTTCACGACCCCCTTCGATATCGCCATCGTTTAAGGCGATTTGACTGTAACGCAATCCCACTTCCCAAGCACCAATACCGCCAGCACCGAATGGGTTATTGGGTTCGATAATGTCGAAGGAGCCGTCTTCGGGAGCATAGGGGCGCGATTCACCGGTTAACACGTAGCTTCCATAGAGATACCAACCGTCAAAATCAGCATCTTCATCGCTGCTCACGTCGGTGTAGATGTATTCTGCCTGGGCGGAAAAAGGGCCAAAAACAGCAGCGGTTTCAAAACCCAGCCGATAAAAATCATCCACCCCCTCGATAGTGCCCGTATCCACTAGCCGCTCGTCGGTGACGTGGGATTCTGGACGGGCTCGAAATCGCAATTCATCGTTGTCGTCGGGTTCTCGGTAGGCGAAGGAACCCCCCACATGGACAAGTTGCGTCTCTGTAAAAATAGGGGCAAAGGTACCCCGGACGCTGAGTCCCCAACCTTCATCGGTTTCTCCGTCTTCATTGCTATCGGGACCTTCGCTGAAGAGACCGGCGCCAAAGCTCCAGTTGTCCTCGTCTCCATAGGTGGATACACCGATACCTAAACTGCGGCCCGGTGAAAAGGCATTTGGCAACGCCCGTTCCATAAAAGTGGTGTCGTTGGAGCTGGTTAATTCTTCTAAACTAAAAAATTCTTTAAATTGCCCGAGGGTAACCACAACGGGCTCAAAACCAGTATAGCGAAGATAGGCATCGCGAATGCCATCCGACGCGGAATCCATTAGATCGTATTGCAGTCGATACTGCCAAACATCGCGTATCTTACCGCGAATGGAGATACGGGCGCGGCGGAACTCAGTGCCATCACCCAATTCTGTCTCATCCTGGTCGTAAAGGGCACCGTCCACCAACACACGGCCGTTTAAGCGAAATTGATAGGCGCCATCGCTGGATTCTATTCGTAACCCTCCATCGGTGCTGGCCTTGAATTCTTGTTCTCCGGATTCTTCGGGCGCAACCTCAACGCCTTGTTGTTGAGCAGCTAATGCCTCGTCCCTCAGACGTTCATATTCAGCATCACTGATAGACCCATTTTCTCTTAATACCTCGATTAATTCCAACATTTGTTCATGGGCGTCGACGACTGGATGATAGATCAATCCAGCACAGCTCATAAGAGCCATACCCATGATGGGCCTGACGACACGGTTAGGTAACTTGGCTGACATGAAACCCCCTAATGATTAGCATAAAAAAGCCTGAAAGCTAATTCGATCCAAAGAAACGGCCTAGCTTCAGCACAAAGAGATCCCTCTCAAGCACAGATAAAGAGCGGCAAAGATACTTAAATTCTGTTAGTAGAAGAAAAGGCGCTTCTGATGAAGGACAAAGGATGCAGAGTACAGATACGGTAACGGCGTTTGAGTAGTAGTGGGATTTGTAGCAAAAACACATTTTTTAAATTTTTATGGGAGGCTTGATAAGTTAGAAATGTGTTGTTGAAAAAACACATTCATCAAAATAACCAAATTATTGGTTAATAGGATAACGAGGTATTGTGAAGAGAATATGACATGGCATACCTAGAGCGCCTACCAACCCTAGGTATTATCTATCTAGTGACAATGAAGAACGGATGACAAAAAAATGGCGTAGTTACTGTTTAATAAGAATAATTACCAACCCCAAGTACCGGCGCCACCTTTGAAAGGCCCTTTTAGATCACTGGTGATCCAACCCCCATAAAAATCTCCTGCTTGAACCTGAACCCGTTCGTCATCTACAAAACAGGCATCCACGCGACCTGGATAAAAAACAATGTAATCCTGTATAGGGCTGTAGGTAGAATGGGGATCAGGGTAAAACCAGGCCGCATCTTTAGACGTTCGATCAGCGACCTGTAAATTTAGATATTGCGCCTGACCTTTAAACTCACAAAAAGTCCGCAATGAGCTGTCCGTCAGGAACTCGGTCCTGATATCGTCTCTAGGAATATAGTAAGTGGGGGGATGACTAGTTTCCAAAATCCGATAAGTACGCCGACTATCCGCGATAACCTGCTCAGCAAAGATAACTTTAAGATGGCGAGAGGTAGCTTCTAGTTTGGGAGGGCGGGGATAATCCCAAACCGATTCAATGATTTGCTTGGCCATTGCTTTTGATCCTCCACCGATAAGTGCTTTGATTAAGGGATAAAACAAACCGTTACCATGGTCATTAATGGTTATGACGTCTGTAATCCTTTTTCAGTTCAGCGCTGCTTTTACAGGGATATGTCTTACCGAGTACCGCAAAAACCAACCCATTGCGAGTTGTGTGAACGACCCATAACCACACTAACTAAACATCATCTAATTCCCCGCACGCGACATCGAAAAAAACACACCCAACGCTTATTTCACCGCGATGATATGAGGACCCGTATTCTCTGGGTCTGCCGCTCTTGTCACAACCATATTCATGATGTACTTACTGAAAAGGAGCTGGCAGTCCACTTTAATACCCGTGAACGACTACTGGCGCATCCGTCGATTCATCGTTTTACGGAATGGATTCGTCATCGTCCTAGGGATTTTCACCCTACTAGCCGTCCCAAACGACGCTCTTAGGCACAATAATCAGGCAAAAAAAAGCCCCGCTGAGCGGGGCTTTTCGCACATATCATGCGGTATACTATTCGTCACCGGCAAAACCTAACAACATCAACAGGGATTGGAACAAATTAAAAATAGCCACATACAGGGTTACGGTAGCCATGATGTAGTTGGTTTCACCACCATGAATGATATCGCTGGTCTGCCAAAGAATCAGGCCAGACATCAGGAGGACAAACATGGCTGAAATAGCTAATGTTAGACCAGGTATCTGAAAGATAAAGGCGCCTAAGCTGGCGAGGAAGGCTACTAAAATACCCACCATTAAAAAACCACCCATAAAACTAAAATCTTTACGGGAAACCAGGGCATAGCCTGAAAGACCCAAAAAAATAACGCCTGTACCCGCCATCGCCGTCATCACGATCTGGGAACCACCCGGCAGGCTTAAATAAAGGTTGAGAATGGGACCCAGGGTGTACCCTAGAAAACCGGTCAACGCAAAGATGGATACCAGTCCCCAAGGGCTATTACGCAGAGCACTAGTTAGAAAAAGTAAGCCAAAGTACCCACCTAGGGTTATCAGCAACCCTAATGGCGGCGCATTTGTAGCCACTGCCAAACCCGCAGTAAAGGCGCTAAATAGTAACGTCATGGACAATAGTATATAGGTATTACGTAATACCTTATTGGTAGCTAGCGCACTTTCTGTCGGTCTAGATACCGCATAATTTTTTTCGAGCATAGTTATTACCCTCCAACGCATATCAAAACTACTTATAACAGATTAGATCATAACCTGTACAAAGAGTTTGACTGTAGGACCATAGGACATACATTTTTACATTCTATCATGGGACAAAAGCCCCAATACCGGGGCTTAAAAAGTTATTGTAAAGCTGCTTATGATCCTTGACTAGACTTTGCAACATACAACTCTTTGCCTCAGTCCACGTCACAGACTTTTTAAACAGCTTTTCGCCGACGTTACATGTTTGGATACTCTGGACCATCACCCCCTTCAGGCGTTACCCAAACGATGTTCTGGTTAGGATCTTTGATATCGCAGGTTTTGCAATGCACACAGTTTGAGAAATTGATCTGCAGGCTTGGATCACCATTGCCATCTTCGACAATCTCGTAGACACCCGCTGGACAATAACGCTGCTCAGGCGCATCGTAAAGGGGCAAATTGTGCTTGACGGGTATCGAAGGATCCTTGAGGGTTAAATGGGCAGGTTGATGCTCGCTGTGGTGCGTATTGGACAAATACACTGAAGACAACTTATCAAAAGTAATGGTGCCGTCAGGTTTTGGATAGTCGATTTTAGGTGCTTCGCTAGCCTTTTTGAGGGTCTGATGATCAGCATGCTTAAAGTGGAAAGTCCACGGCGCCTTACCTCGTAACACATAGGTATCAAGACCCGAGTACATAAACGCCACCATGGTGCCCCATTGAAACGAAGGACGAATATTGCGAGCTTGGTAAAGTTCGTCCCAAAGCCAACTTTGTTTAAGCTGTTTTGGATAATCAACCAATTCTTTGACGGGGTTTTCTTGGCCGAGGGCTGCAAAGATAGACTCAGCGGCCACCATGCCTGATTTCATGGCGGTATGAATGCCTTTAATCTTTGGCGTATTCAAAAACCCTGCTGAACAACCGATTAGCATCCCGCCGGGGAAGGTCAGTTTTGGAATAGACTGCCATCCCCCCTCATTTAATGCCCGGGCTCCATAGGCGATACGTTTGCCACCTTCAAATAAGGGACGAACCGACGAATGCAGCTTGAAACGTTGAAATTCATCGAAGGGACTCAAGTGTGGGTTCGTATAGTCAAGCCCTATGACAAAACCCACAGCCACTTTGTTATCTTCGATGTGATACAAAAAGGAGCCGCCGTAGGTGTTCATATCCAAAGGCCAACCTACTGTATGCACAATAGTGCCTGGCTTATGTTTGGCGGGTTCTACTTCCCAAATTTCTTTAACACCAATACCATAAGTTTGTGGATCAGCCTTGCTTTTACCGTAAATATCAGGATCAAGGTCTTCCCGCAAATTAAAACGCTCCTCTAAACCACGGGTCAATGATCCTCGGCAACCTTCGGCAAATAGGGTATACTTAGCACGTAGCTCCATGCCAGGTTCATAACTGTCTGTGGGATTACCATCTGGGCCTATTCCCTTGTCACCTGTTATAACACCTGCCACGCTGCCATTTTCGTCATAGATGACTTCAGCAGCTGGAAAACCGGGGTAGATTTCCACCCCAAAACCCTCAGCTTGCTCTCCTAACCAACGGCATAGATTAGCTTGACTGATAATATAATTGCCGTGGTTATGCATCTGCGGCGGTGTCGGCAGTCGAAAAGACGTCTTTTCTGTCATAAACAGAAATTTATCTTCTGTAGCCTCAACATTGAGTGGTGCGCCTCGTTCTTTCCAGTCAGGTAACAGCTCAGTGAGAGCACGGGGCTCCAACACCGCGCCAGAAAGAATATGAGATCCTACCGCCGAGGCTTTTTCAAGGACACAGACGCTAATCTCGCTGCCATTGTCAGCCGCTAACTGCTGAAGACGAATTGCCGCGGCCAAGCCGGATGGGCCAGCACCAACGATGACGACATCGTATTCCATGCTTTCACGTTCTACCGCTTCTGTCATAGATACCTCTCTGGTTATCGATTGCACTCATGGGGGAGGTTAATGGAACAAACCATTACTGTGGGGTTTAGCTAGAAACTGGGCATAGCAACTTTACTTTAGATTGTATTATTAAGTTCACCTACGATCTAGTACATTACCAATGTCGAGTACCTTAGAAGCTATTTTAAAATCTGCTCATGTCCGCCGACTCGGCGTTGCAGCACCTTCTCCACTGCTCATTTACCACCTGTAAACTGCGCTGCTCGAAGGCACTGCGCCTTGATTCAGCGAACCTATGCGGGTTTTTAAAACAGCTTCTTAATTATTAAACTATTAACACTTTTAATAATTTCTCCCATTTGGACGCTCATAGGTTCACTTAGTTTCAGAACCTATGAAAACCTATTAACGTAGTTTCAAACTTTACTAATTTGTTAGAATATAACCATCCTTTGGGCAAAAACCACACTTCATCCGCCTACCTTACCACCCAATTAAACCCTACAAAAAAGGATGAATAAGAATCTTTTTTTATAATTAAAAAAATTTATCTTATTGATTATAATCAACTAAATTATAGATAACTTTATCAAAAACAACATGTTTCTAAAAAAGTTTTTTTAAGTTTAGCATTTTCTTGCCTAAGCCTGCTCCCAGAAAAGAACATGCTCATTAAAAATTGCTAAAAATAGACTTTTTTTTAGTATGTTTATTCTAATTTTCGTTGTTAAAATTGCCTCATGATAGTGCGAAAAAAGACAGATAAATTTAGTAACAATCTCGTCATTATCTATTTTTTTAAAGCAAGGGGAAATTAGGAGAAAACGATGACAGCTCATGTGGTCAATGAACGGCAAGTAGCGAATGGTGTACGAGATTATGCTTATCAAGTATGGTTGGCTGGTTTAGGCGCCTTTTCCAAAACTGAGAAGGAAGGCACCAGGATGTTTGAGGCATTTGTTGAGCGGGGCGAAGAAGTTGAAGCGCGTGCACGGAAAAGAGCCGAAAATAGGGTCGAAGAAGTGCGAGGTCGCGTTGAGGACGTGAAAGGCAAAGCCAATGAAACTTGGAACAAACTCGAACAAGTTTTTCAAAATCGGGTAGCGCGGGCGTTAAACCGTTTGGGCGTTCCTAATCGGTATGATGTTGAAGAACTCTTTAGACGCTTAGATGATTTGCAAGAGAACGTTGAGAAATTAATTGCAGCTGAAGAGCAGAGATCTGCTGTTTCTAAAGAGGCGGAAGCTGCTTAGCCTAACAAACGAACTGGTAAAAAGTTACAAAACCTATTCAATAGTATCTTTTATGAGCATGATTGAGTAGGTTTTTGCCATGTAGTGAACTTCAATATAACTGGTTAGTTAAAAGCTCTGCACTGGTAAGAGTTGCTAGTTGCAATTCTTACCAGTGCAAAAGACAGCTTCTAAATAAGACGCTAACCCTATTTAGACTTTTTCTGTTTGTTTTTCAGCTAACCGTTGAATGCTCGCATTGAGCGCTTCTACTCGTTTAGAAAGCTCTTGTATGTCATCATTAGTCGGTACGCCTAATCGGTTTAGCGCTCGGGCCACTCGATCTTGGAAAGCTTGTTCCAATTTGTCGAGCCTCTCAGTTGCCCTACCCCTGACCTCTTCTACTCTGCCTTTCATATCTTCAAACATTTCATCCGCGGCTTTTCGTGTACGTGCCTCGACTTCTTCCCCCTCTTTAACTAACGCTTCAAAGAGCTTGCTACCCTCTTCCTGAGTTTTTGCAAAAGCACCTAAACCTGCTAACCAAATTTGACTGGCGGAATCCATAACACTGCCAACTGTTTGCTTCTCGCCCACTTCACCTTTCGATGTTTTAGCCATAATACGCCTACTTGCTTACCGCATCTGTTAGTTTAAGTTAAACCAATACCCATAAACTTCGTCTAACCCGCAGTCATTAATGGTCAATAAAAAATATTATAATTTTATGCAGCTATTTATAGAAAAAGCTGATTATTATGAAGTCTCATAACAATGACGAAGTAAAGTACACTTTGCTAAATATGCATTTTTTGTTAATCGGCTTATGTTGATTCTAACATTTAAAAATAGAGTCATAACCCTAAAATCACTGTTTATTGATTTTTATCACAGCGATTGCAGACTTTTCCGGTTTTGACTAAAAAATTCTAATAAACATAATTAAATACTAATAGTTCGACAAAAAATCTTTATCAAAAGGACATCAAGACACTAAAAAACCTGTTTTATCACACGCTATTGAAGCTACGGTTTCAAGATCATAGTAACGACAGGCTTCCATTAATAAGCGGCATTCAAACCACATATCGCCATCCACTAAAGGCATAAACAAATCATGAATATTATCAACGCCTAACAAAACAGGCACTTTATAATCCAGTAGCTTAGAAACAGGTGCAATAGAATTGTGTAATGGTGCAAATTTATTTAATGGTTTCATACTAATTGCAGCGGACGGACAAACGATGACATGTATACCTGCATCCTTAACCAGTTTAAGGATTCTATCCTGCTCGCGTTCAGATCTACTCGCAACAGATATGGCATGTACTGCGGACACTTTACCTTCCAAACCATGTTCTAGGGTTTTTAGAGCCAGCAATTCGGTTTCGTTTTCCTCAGGATTATTTTCTTGATCCACATGCACATCCAATCTTTTCCCTAAGTCCTTAGCCAGCATCATAACAAAATCCATGTGTTTTTCTGGTGTCGGGCGATCTCGGGAAGGCAACCCACCAATAATGTCGGCTTTTTCACAGGCTTTAATAAAATATTGACGTGATTCTTTATCTAATACACCTTGTAATGGCTGTACTGCAATTTCCATGTTAACTTGACCGCGAAATCTTTTCCGAACTTCTAAAGCAGCTTCAAGAGGAAGCAGTTTCACCGTACTGTCAGCATCAACATGAGTTCTGCAATGGGTGACACCTTGTTGTCTCATTTTTTCTACACCTCGGGATATCCGTTCAACCAAATCCTCAAAGGTATAATTTTCCTTAAGATACTTATAAAGTTCCCACTTTTTCTGCATATCCATTTGGCTTAATTTAAGATTTTCCATAGAAATCAAATAAGCCTTATCAAAATGGGCGTGATAACACGCGAAACCTCCCTGATCAGCTACTAATTGAAAAAACTCTCTGCGCATATCCCAAGGCGCTGTTTCGTCCGCAATCTTATATTTAAAAATTTGCCGGTTATGGCTTTTCTCCATATCGTCGATAGTCAAAAAGGCTACGTCGGCGTCTGTAATGAGTGGAATGCCATTTTCGATACAAAGGGTTCTAATCAGATTACTATCTGTGGATTCATCATAATCATGATTTCCTACCAAGACATTGATCACCAAATCAAATCGATTCTCCGCAAGAAATGATTTAATGTTGGGTTCTTTTTGTTCTGCAATTTTATAAAGTTCTTGGTTTTTCACATGATGCGTGTTTAAAAATTGACTTGTTCCCTTAGTAGCAAATAAATTAACCCCCAAACCACTCAATTTTTTAATCGCAGGCAACAGTTTTTCTTTATCGGACATCTTTCCTGCACTGATTAAAACATTTTTATTGGTTTTTTTGCCTACTAATTTCAAATTGAAGGCAAGCATTTCAATCGTATCATCTATCATCATCTTATCGCTCCTAAACCCATTACCACTTTGTCGCCAACTCATAAACGTTGCATCTAATGAGATCTTCAATTTGTCGAAAATACCTCCTTGCCTAGTCTTTCTCATGGATTAGGACAAAACCACCTAGAATAGGTTTTTTCTCTGCTTTACTTTGTTTAGTTAATAAGTACTTGCCTATCAATTATCCGGTGTTATATCAGGAACGCTGTGAATACATCCATGTACGCTCCATCGCCGTCTCCCAACAGCGAAGGCCCTTCCATAACACCGGATAACTTAGGGCGTTTTACTTACACATTCTAAGAACACCTCTTCCGTCTATCCGTCTAGGGAGTGGTGATGGGCTTGCTGCATGGTCCACTATCCTGATGTAAACTGTCATGGTTACGTACCCGATGCCAAGCTTACACGATAATAACCCTTTTTCGGATAACCTTTTGTGACTCCGTCATAGTGTAGAGAACGCGTTTTTGCTTTGACTGTACACAAGGCAGCCGAGGCGCAGCGTACAGTGTACATGCCGTACATGAGTACGCCGAGACTGAAGGCTAACGCCGTGTAAAGTTGAATGGGAAATGCTCTAAAGATGCTTAGCCAACATTGTGCGCCATATTGGAGAAATTGATGGCAGACATAAAGAAAGTCGTCCTAGCTTATTCAGGGGGTTTGGATACCTCTGTCATTTTAAAGTGGCTTCAGGAAACTTACCATTGTGAAGTGATCACCTTTACCGCTGATATTGGTCAAGGTGAAGAACTTGAACCGGCCCGTCGAAAAGCCCTGGACTTGGGCGTCAAGGACATCCGCATTGAAGATCTGCGGGAAGAATTTGTGGGAGATTTTGTATTTCCCATGTTTCGCGCCAATACCCTTTACGAAGGTGAATATCTATTAGGCACTTCGATTGCGCGTCCACTCATCACCAAACGACTGGTGGAAATTGCCCAACAGGCAGGAGCCAGTGCTATCGCCCATGGCGCCACTGGAAAGGGCAATGATCAGGTGCGTTTTGAGCTAGGCGCCTACGCACTGATGCCTGACATTAAAATCATCGCCCCTTGGCGAGAGTGGAATTTGTTATCCCGCGAGAAACTCATTGACTATGCTGAGCAACATGGCATACCCATCGAAAAGAAACGGGGCCGTCAATCGCCCTACTCCATGGATGCTAATTTGCTGCATATCTCCTATGAAGGCGGTATCTTGGAAGATCCTTGGGCCGAACCAGAAGAGGCCATGTGGCTGTGGACCGTAGCTCCGGAACAGGCCCCTGATCGACCTACTTATATTGAATTAGAATATCGACAAGGGGACCCAGTCGCCCTCGATGGTCAAGCACTAAGCCCTGCCCAATTGCTTACCCGGTTAAATCAATTGGGGGGTGAAAATGGTATTGGGCGCACCGATATTGTTGAAAACCGCTATGTGGGCATGAAGTCTCGGGGCTGCTATGAAACACCCGGCGGCACCATTATGCTGCGTGCTCATCGGGCCATAGAGTCCATCACGTTAGATCGGGAAGTGGCGCACTTAAAAGACGAGTTAATGCCTCGTTACGCCACGTTTATTTACAACGGGTACTGGTGGAGCCCCGAGCGGCAAATGCTGCAGACCATGATTGACGCTTCTCAGTCCACTGTCAACGGCAGTGTGCGCCTTAAACTCTACAAAGGTAACGTTACTGTGGTGGGTCGTCAGTCAGACAATAGTTTGTTTGATCAAACCATTGCTACCTTTGAAGACGATGCCGGTGCTTTTAATCAACAAGACGCTGCAGGCTTTATCAAGTTAAATGCTTTACGCATGCGGCTTGCGGCTTCCAAAAGGCAACGTTAAATCACTGTCATTTTCTTAGATTCTTTATTTTGCCGCCAAGCAACAGGTTAACCCTTGGCGGCATTCCCTTTAATACCTTAAACTCAAGCCGCTAAATCTCGTAATACATAGTGGAGAATACCGCCATGCTGGTAATAATCCCACTCCTTGGGTGTGTCGATACGGACTTGAGCCTGAAAACGTGTTTCCTTTCCATCTGGGTCTTTAGCGACTACCGTGACTTGCTTGGCGCCAGGGGCTAGATCTTCAATGGTATACATCTCTTTACCCGTAAGACCCAGTTGCTGTCGACCCTCCCCTTCTTGAAACTGCAAGGGCAGTACGCCCATCCCCACTAGATTAGAGCGATGAATACGTTCATAGCTTTCCGCAATAACAGCTTTCACCCCTAGTAATAACGTTCCTTTCGCCGCCCAATCTCGACTCGAACCGGTGCCATATTCTTTACCTGCAATAACCACTAACGGAACCGCTTCATCCTGGTAACGCATGGCGGCATCGTAGATGGTCATCTGAGCGTCGGAGGGTTGATGGCGGGTCCAACCACCCTCAGTACCAGGCGCCAATTCGTTACGCAGACGAATATTGGCGAAGGTGCCACGCATCATCACTTCATGATTACCCCGTCGAGAGCCATAGGAATTAAATTCTTTAGGACTGACACCGTGTTCCATCAGGTAATTGGCCGCTGGAGTACCCACCTTGATGGCGCCCGCCGGAGAAATGTGATCAGTGGTAATAGAGTCACCCAACATAGCGAGTACCCGGGCGTTCTGTATCGATGGAATACCCTGGGGTTGAGAAGACATGCCAATGAAATAAGGGGGTTCTTGAATATAGGTGGAGTCCTTGCGCCATTGATATTGCCCTGCCTTTGGCACCGCCATGTTAGCCCACCGTTCATCCCCTTTAAACACATTTGCATAGCTCTGGCGAAACATGGACTGAGAAACGATGCTTGTAACCACCTGCTGGATGCTTTGCTGAGAGGGCCAAATATCTTTTAAAAAAACAGCTTGGCCTTGGTTGTCAACACCCAAAGGTTCGTTCACTAAATCAAGCTCCATGGTGCCCGCTAAGGCATAAGCGACTACTAGGGGGGGCGAAGCAAGAAAATTCATCCGGGTATCTGGGTGTACCCGACCTTCGAAATTGCGATTACCGGAAAGCACGGAAGCCACCGCCAATTCACCATTATGTATAGCTTGGCTAATGGGTTCCGGCAGGGGACCCGAATTACCGATACACGTTGTACAGCCATAACCCACCACATCAAACCCTAGTTGTTCCAGCGCGGGCAGCAGACCGGCCTCGTTGAGATACTCAGTCACTACCCGTGAACCAGGTGCCAGGGACGTCTTTACCCAGGGTTTGACTTTTAGACCTCTAGACACGGCATTTTTTGCCAGTAATCCAGCCGCCATAATGACACTGGGGTTAGAGGTGTTGGTGCAACTGGTGATGGCGGCAATCACCACAGCACCGTCTTTCAACTCAAAGGACTTGCCTTCATAGGTCACCGACACGGCGCCGGAGTGGGAAGATTCTTCTGCACCGATGGCGGTATTGCCGCCTTCGTCTTCTAAACGAGCGATATCTTGCCGTTCCGCAGGACGCCCTTCTCGTTCAGCTTGAAATTGACATATATACTGCTGAGCAGTGTGTTTTGCGTCTGTTAAATTAATCCGGTCTTGAGGACGTTTAGGACCCGCCAAACTCGGCACTACACTACCCATATCCAACGTTAGGGTATCGCTGTAGACGGGCTCAGGGGTTTCCCTATCATGGAATAAACCTTGAGCACGGGCATAGGTTTCCACCAGCATAATTTGTTCGTCGGAACGGCCTGTCAAACGCAGATAGACCAACGTTTCGCGATCGATGGGGAAAATGCCGCAGGTCGCACCATACTCGGGCGCCATATTGGCAATGGTGGCGCGATCAGCAACGGGCAAATGTTCAAGACCAGGGCCAAAAAATTCCACAAATTTACTCACGACACCTTTGGCCCGTAACATTTCGGTCACTGTGAGCACTAGATCCGTGGCTGAAGCAC